>NZ_CACVAD010000060.1 GCF_902726545.1 Yersinia artesiana
TTGGAGCGGGAAACGAGACTCGAACTCGCGACCCCGACCTTGGCAAGGTCGTGCTCTACCAACTGAGCTATTCCCGCTCTGGGTCATACTTTCCGGTACTAAATCTGTTTGCGCTTGCTTGCAAATTCTTCATCGGTACGGGGTGCGCATTATACGAGAAATCCGTTTTGCCGCAAGCCCCTGAAAGCAAAAAAATCATTTTTTGATTTAAGTGCCGATTAAAACAACAATATGCTGTTTTTACCAGCACCGGTTAATTATTTTTGAATAAAATGTTCGCGGTAGTAGGCCAACTCAGCCACGGACTCGCGAATATCATCCAGTGCCTGATGAGTATTTTGCTTTTTAAAACCGGCCAAAATCTCAGGTTTCCAGCGGCGTGCCAGTTCTTTCAAAGTGCTCACATCCAAATAGCGATAATGGAAGTATGCTTCAAGCTCAGGCATATAGCGGAACAGGAAACGGCGGTCTTGACCCACACTGTTACCACAAATAGGCGAAGTGCCTGCCGGAACCCACTGTTTTAGAAATTCAATAGTTTGCAATTCAGCATCGTGATCACTAAAAGGGCTGGCTTTGACCCGCTCGACCAAACCACTGCCTGTATGAGTGCGCACATTCCACTCATCCATTAGCCCAAGCTGCTCATCAGACTGATGGACAGCCAGCACTGGGCCTTCTGCCAGGATATTCAAATTAGCATCGGTGACCAGCGTCGCGATCTCGATGATCCGATCCCTTTCAGGATCAAGACCGGTCATTTCCAGATCGATCCAGATCAGATTATTTTGATTTTCTGCCATGATATTTCCTGCCTGTTAGCTGGGGAGACTACCGAACAAACGGTTAATTGATAAAATAATGTGTATCATAGCCTTTTTGGTCGCAACCAGCGACATACCCAACGTAAGTGGGGTCGCAGTTAACCATTCTGAGGCTTCAAATATGAAGAGTATAAATGCAGATTCAAGTGAGGCGCAGTGAGTAAGAATAAACTGTCCAAAGGTCAACAACGCCGTGTGCAGGCTAACCATCAGCGTCGGCTACGCACTGATAGAAAACCTGAGTTAGATGACTCTCAGCTTGGCGATGCGCAAGAAGGTATCGTAATCAGTCGCTTCGGTCAGCATGCTGATGTCGAAGCCGCCGATGGTGTTCAGCACCGTTGTAATATCCGTCGCACCATCAAGTCACTGGTTACCGGTGACCGCGTGGTCTGGCGTCCCGGCCTGCAAGCGCAGGAAGGCGTGCGGGTTAAAGGTATTGTCGAAGCCGTTCATGAGCGGACATCGGTTCTGACACGCCCTGATCTCTATGACGGCGTGAAACCGATCGCCGCGAATATTGATCAGATCGTTATCGTTTCGGCGATCTTACCCGAACTTTCGCTCAATATTATCGACCGCTATCTGGTGGCCTGTGAAACATTGGATGTCGAGCCGTTAATCGTACTGAATAAAATCGATTTACTGGATGCCGATGGCCGCAAATTCGTTGACGGCATGATGGATATCTACCGTCGTATTGGCTACAACGTATTGGAAGTGTCCAGCCAGACCCGTGAAGGGATGGAAGCCTTTGAACAGGCGCTGGCCGGGCGGATCAGCATCTTTGCCGGTCAGTCTGGTGTCGGTAAATCCAGCCTGCTCAATGCGCTGTTACCACCAACGGATAACGAAATTCTGGTGAATACCGTTTCGGATAACTCAGGTTTGGGCCAACACACCACCACCGCCGCTCGTTTGTATCATTTCCAGCATGGTGGTGATGTCATTGATTCACCGGGCGTTCGTGAATTCGGCCTCTGGCATCTGGCTCCGGAACAAATCACCCAAGGATTTGTCGAATTCCGTGATTATCTTGGCCACTGCAAATTCCGCGATTGTAGTCACACCAACGATCCCGGTTGTGCGCTGCGCGAAGCGGTAGAGCAAGGCAAAATTGCCGAAGAGCGCTTTGATAATTACCATCGGATTCTGGAAAGTATGGAACAGGTAAAACCCCGCAAGACATCAGATAGCGACGAAAAGTGATGTCTTTATAACGGTTTTCAAATTCTATACTTAACTGTGGCGCAGACAGATACAATGCGCCCCCTAACTTTTATAGCTCATAGCAAACCCAAGAGGTCTACGTGCTGGACAGTATCAAGATCAGATTACAATATTTACTCCCAAAACAAGGCCTGACCCGCTTGGCTGGCTGGGGTGCGGATAAGCAGGCTGGCTGGTTGACACAACTGGTTATCAAGGCGTTTGCCCGCTACTACAAAGTCGATATGAAAGAAGCACAAGATCCTGAATTCTCTGCTTATCGCACATTTAACGAATTCTTTGTGCGCCCGCTACGCGCAGGTGTGCGCCCAGTTGTCGCCGAAGAAAATCTATTAGCTCAACCTGCTGATGGTGCTATCAGTCAGTTAGGTACCATTCATGATGGGCAAATCTTGCAGGCAAAAGGCCACGACTACAGTGTGGAAGCTTTGCTGGCAGGTAACTATATGCTCGCAGCCGAGTTCCAGAATGGTCAGTTTGTTACTACCTATCTGGCGCCGCGCGACTACCATCGGGTACATATGCCGTGTGATGGTGTGTTGCGTGAAATGATTTATGTTCCGGGTGATTTATTCTCAGTCAATCCATTGACCGCAGCTAATGTTCCCAACCTGTTCGCCCGTAATGAGCGCGTCATTTGTATCTTTGATACCGCCTTTGGCCCGATGGCCCAAATTTTAGTGGGTGCGACTATCGTTGGCAGCATAGAAACCGTCTGGGCTGGCACTATTACGCCACCACGGGAAGGTGTTATTCGCCGCTGGACTTACCCACAAGCAGGGGCGGAAGGTGCGATAACACTGGAGAAAGGGCAAGAAATGGGCCGCTTTAAATTAGGCTCTACGGTGATTAACCTGTTTGCTGAAGGCAAAGTGTATTTAGCGCCACAGTTAAACAGCGGTTCGGTGACCCGCATGGGTGAAGTCCTTGCCGAAGCCGTCCCTGTTACTCCGCCGTGCTAGCCTTCGGCTTGAGACATAATTGATGTTAAGGAGCCTTTACTTGCGTCCAATGATTTCCTGGCCTTTAAGCAAATTACTGCCTTTTGGCCTGCTACTGTCGTTTATCATGTTGTTATCTCTGCCGCTGCATGCGGCAACTCAGCCGAATGAAGAACAGCTCAGACAAGAGTTGAAACAGGCTGAAGCCAATAAAGAGATGGCGAATCAGGCAGAAATTGTGCAAGCACTGCAAGGGGCTCTTAGTTGGCTGGCGGATGCGAAAGAATCTGATATCCGCGCTCAGCAGTATCAAAAAGCCATTGATGACTTTCCCAAGCTGACCCGCGAACTACGCCAACAGTTAGCGCAGGAAGGGGATAAACCCCTGCCGGTGCCTAACAATATGTCCACGTCCGAGCTGGAGCAGCAAGTGCTGCAAATCAGCAGTCAGTTGTTAGAGCTGAGTCGTCTGTCACAGCAAGAACAAGATCGCGCCCGCGAAATCAGTGAGTCACTCAATCAACTGCCACAACAGCAATCAGAAGCGCGACGAATTCTGACAGAAATCAGCTCGCGCTTGCAGGCGCAAAGCGGCCCAACCACGCCAGCCGCGCAAGCTCAGTTGGCGCTATTGCAAGCTGAGGCACTGGCGCGCAAAGCGAAAGTCAATGAGCTGGAGCTTTCCCAGCTTTCCGCCAATAATCGCCAGGAATTATCACGGCTACGGGCCGAACTCTACAAAAAGCGTCAGGAGCGGGTTGATACCCAGCTTCAGGCATTGCGTAATACTCTGAATAATCAGCGCCAACAGGCCGCAGAACAAGCACTTGAGCGAACGGAGCTACTGGCCGAGCAAGGTGGCGATTTACCGGCGTCAATTACTCAGCAGTTACAGATAAACCGTGAGTTGTCTCAAGCACTGAATCAGCAAGCGCAGCGCATCGATCTTATTTCCTCGCAGCAGCGTCAGGCCGTCTCACAGACCCAGCAAGTCCGGCAGGCACTTAGCACCATTCGTGAGCAAGCCCAGTGGTTAGGGGTTTCAACCGCATTAGGTGAAGCACTACGCGCACAGGTTGCCAGGTTACCGGATGTGCCAAAATCTCAGCAATTGGACCGCGATATGGCCCAGTTACGGGTACAGCGCCTGCAATACGAGGACATGCTGGAGAAGTTACAGCAGCAAAATGTCAAATTAACTCAAGATGATGGTACGCCGCTCACCACCGAACAGCAGCGGATTCTGGACGCCCAGTGGCGTACGCAGCGTGAATTATTGAACTCTCTGCTCTCCGGCTATGACACTCAGATTCTTGAATTGACCAAGCTGAAAGTGGCTAACAGCCAGTTAGTAGATGCCTTAAGTGAAGTGCGTGAGGCCACCCACCGTTACCTGTTTTGGGTCGCGGATGTCAGCCCGATATCACTCTCCTATCCAGTGAATGTCGCTCATGACCTTACCCGCTTATTGTCGCTGGATACGCTGGCGCAGTTGAGTGGGGCCTTCGTGATGATGATGACCAGCCAGGAGACATTGCTACCAATTATTGGTGCGCTACTGTTTGTTGGTTTCAGTATCAGCTCTCGCCGCCACTATCATGCCTTCCTTGAACGCGCCAGCAGCCGTGTAGGTAAAGTGACACAAGACCATTTCTCCCTGACGCTACGTACCGTGTTCTGGTCGATTTTGGTGGCACTGCCGCTACCGGTTTTATGGGCCGCGGTCGGTTATGGATTGCAAAATGCCTGGTCGTATCCGATGGCAATTGCCATTGGGAATGCCGTCACCGCGACCGTGCCGGTACTGTGGGTATTTATGATAAGTGCTTCATTTGCCCACCCACATGGCCTGTTTATTACCCATTTCCGCTGGTCTCCGACCCAAGTCGGGCGGGCAATGCGCTTCTATCGTATGTCAGTGTGGTTAATTATCCCGCTGATGATGGCATTGATTACCTTCGAGAATTATAACGACCGCGAATTCGCCGGCACACTGGGCCGGTTATGCTTTATTTTGCTGTGTATCGCCTTGAGTTTGGTGACCAACAGTTTGAAGCGGGCCGGGATTCCTCTCTATCTGGATAAGAAAGGTTCTGGCGAGAATATCGTTAATGTGGCGCTGTGGGGGCTGCTGCTGTCTGCACCATTGATTGCCGCATTAGCGTCTGCGCTGGGTTATCTCACTACATCACAGGCACTGTTGGCACGTCTGGAGACCTCGGTTGCTATCTGGTTCTTCTTGTTGGTGGTTTACCATATTATCCGCCGCTGGATGTTGATTCAGCGCCGCCGTATTGCCTTTGATCGTGCCAAGCAGCGACGTGCCGATATTCTGGCGCAACGCGCCCGTGGCGAGGATGATACGCCGCACAATAACAGCACCGAAGGTTCCATTGATGTAGAAGAGCCGGTAATTGATCTGGATGTGATCAGCGCCCAGTCTCTGCGGCTAGTGCGATCCATTCTGACCATGATCGCGTTGGTTTCAGTGATCGTGCTGTGGTCTGAGATTCATTCGGCTTTCGGTTTCCTGGAAAACATTCGGCTGTGGGATGTGTCATCGACGATCAATGGTATTGAGTCGGTACAGGCGATCACCATGGGATCACTATTGATCGCTATTCTGGTGATGATTGTGACCACCCAACTGGTGCGTAACCTCCCTGCGCTGCTGGAACTGGCGCTGTTACAGCATTTGGATCTCACGCCGGGAACGGGCTATGCCATTTCGACTATCACCAAGTATCTGTTGATCCTGTTCGGTAGCTTACTTGGCTTCTCAATGTTAGGGATTGAATGGGCGAAATTCCAATGGCTGGTTGCCGCACTGGGTTTGGGGTTAGGCTTTGGTTTGCAAGAGATTTTTGCCAACTTCGTCTCCGGCTTGATCATCTTGTTTGAGAAACCGATCCGTATCGGCGATACCGTGACCATCCGTGATCTCACCGGTAGCGTAACCAAAATCAATACCCGCGCGACGACTATCTCTGACTGGGACCGCAAAGAAATCATCGTGCCGAATAAGGCCTTTATTACCGAGCAATTTATTAACTGGTCACTGTCGGACTCCATTACCCGTGTAGTGCTGACTGTACCGGCTCCAGCAGAAACCAGCAGTGAGGAAGTGACGGAAGTATTACTGACCGCCGCGCGCCGCTGTACCTTGGTATTGGATAACCCGCCACCGGAGGTCTATTTGGTCGATCTCCAGCAAGGGATTCAGATTTTTGAGCTGCGTATCTATGCCGCTGAAATGGGCCACCGTATGCCACTGCGCCATGAGATCCACCAGCTGATTCTGGCCGGTTATCGCGAGCACGGTATTACTCTGCCGTTCCCACCTTTCCAGGCCCGTTTGGAAACACTGGGACGTGGGCGTGTGGTTTCGTCAAATCGAACGCGTACACCGGGTAGTTTGTAAGTTAACTGAGTGAGTCAGAAACAAAAATGCCCTGATCTGTGAAAGGTCAGGGCATTTCTTTTAACACTGCTGCGGTGCCAGGAACGAAGGGGAATTAAGCGATATTGACCGGGAAGGCAATCACATCACTCAGCTTTTCCGCCCCGAGCGCCAACATCACCAAACGATCAACCCCTAATGCCACGCCAGAACAATCCGGCAAACCGTGTTTCAGGGCATCAATCAGATTCATGTCGATGGGATGTTGTGGCAAACCGCGTTTTTCACGACTGCGATTATCTTGCTCAAAACGTTTCAGTTGCTCATCGCCATCAGTCAGCTCATGGAAACCATTCGCCAGCTCAATACCTTTAAAGTAAACCTCAAAGCGTTCTGCCACGCGGTGATCTTCCGTGCTGATCACCGCAAGAGAAGCCTGCGATGCCGGGAAGTGATACACAAAAGCCGGTTTATCACGGCCAATGTGAGGCTCAACCCCAACGGTGAACAGCAATTGCAGCAGCGTATCTCGATCTTCTTCTGTATCGGCAATATTGCTTAAATCCAGTTTGGCTGCGGCTTCGCGCAATTGCGCTTTATCCGCCGACAGAGGGTCTATATCCAAATGACGCAAGAATGCCTGCTGATAAGAAAGCCTTTCTGAGCTATCGCAATCCAGAATTTGCTGTAACAGATCATCCACCTCATCCATCAGACGATACATATCATAATGCGGGCGATACCATTCCAGCATAGTGAATTCAGGATTGTGATGGCGGCCAGCTTCTTCATTGCGGAAACTGCGCCCCAATTGATAGATAGAACCGCTACCCGCCGCTAGCAGGCGCTTCATGTGATATTCCGGACTGGTCATCATGTACAGCGTCAAACCATCGGCAGCGCCCGGGCCAACAAACCGGGTTTGGAATGGGACTAAATGAATGTCCGTCACTGTCGCTTGGCTCATGGTGGGCGTTTCAACTTCCAATACGCCACGATCGGCAAAAAAACGCCGGATCTCTGCCATTATTGCTGCGCGCTTCAACAAATTGGCGATGGGTGCACTCGGCTGCCAGCTTGCCGTTTCGCTCATGGTGGTTAACTCCGAAATCAAACAGGGGGTGCAGTCTACTCGCATCTACTCACTCAGACAAATCTGTCACTCATCTGGCCGATTCTCACCACGAATTCAGCATTTCCCTCTGTGAAAAAGACTTTTGCCCAGCATATCCTGTTTGGGATCACGTTTTTGCTAGTAATGCCATTGAGACGGTTCAAATAAAACAAAACAATCGATCACATCAAATTTCTATCATTTAGCATTAGGTATAATTATTTCCATACAAAAAGTAAGAAATAGCTATTCTTAATATCATCATTCTGGTCGCTGACTAATAAGCTAGCTGGATAATAATTTTAAAAAATATATATAGATTTTAATTATATATACCCAAAATAATTCGAGTTACAGGAAGGCGGCAATTGAGTGAATCCCGATGAGTTGACGTCAGTCAATGATTCGGGTGAATGAAAGCAGCCAACGCACATGTAGCTTGAAGTATGACGGGTATTTCACTTGAACAATGGAGAAGCGCAGTGCAAACCTTTAACGCCGATCTTGCCATTATCGGGGCCGGGGGAGCTGGTTTACGTGCAGCAATAGCCGCAGCGGAAGCCAACCCTCAGCTGAAGATTGCTCTGATCTCGAAAGTATACCCAATGCGTAGTCACACTGTGGCTGCCGAAGGGGGATCAGCTGCCGTCACACAGGACCACGATACCTTTGACTACCATTTCCACGATACCGTAGCCGGTGGCGACTGGTTATGTGAACAAGATGTTGTGGACCACTTTGTCCATAGCTGCCCGGAAGAAATGGCCCAGTTGGAAATTTGGGGCTGCCCATGGAGCCGTAAGCCAGATGGTTCTGTTAACGTCCGTCGTTTCGGCGGAATGAAAATTGAACGAACCTGGTTTGCTGCGGATAAAACCGGCTTCCACATGCTACACACCCTATTCCAAACCTCGTTAAAATATCCACAAATTCAACGTTTTGATGAGCACTTTGTGCTGGATATTCTGGTTGATGATGGTCAGGCTCGTGGTGTTGTTGCCATGAACATGATGGAAGGCACTCGGGTGCAAATCCGCGCCAATGCTGTGGTCATGGCCACTGGCGGCGCAGGTCGTGTTTATCGTTATAACACCAACGGCGGTATTGTTACCGGTGATGGTATGGGGATGGCCTTCCACCACGGCGTGCCACTGCGTGACATGGAATTTGTGCAATATCACCCCACCGGTTTACCGGGTTCAGGCATCTTGATGACCGAAGGATGTCGTGGCGAGGGCGGTATTCTGGTCAACAAAGACGGCTACCGTTATTTGCAGGATTACGGCATGGGGCCAGAAACCCCACTTGGCGAGCCAAAGAACAAATACATGGAATTAGGCCCGCGCGATAAAGTATCGCAAGCTTTCTGGCATGAATGGCGTGCCGGCCGCACTATCGCCACACCGCGTGGTGATGTGGTCTATCTGGACTTACGCCATTTGGGCGAGAAAAAACTGCTTGAGCGCCTGCCATTCATCTGTGAATTGGCAAAAGCTTATGTCGGTGTTGATCCGGTTAAAGAGCCAATCCCTGTGCGCCCAACCGCGCATTACACCATGGGCGGCATCGAAACCAACCAGCAGTGTGAAACCCGAATCAAAGGGCTGTTCGCTGTTGGCGAATGTTCTTCTGTGGGTCTGCACGGCGCAAACCGTCTGGGTTCCAACTCTCTGGCGGAACTGGTGGTCTTTGGCCGTCTTGCTGGCGAACAAGCCGCCGCGCGCGCCATGGAAAGCACCCCGGCCAATGGCAGCGCGTTGGATGCGCAAACCCGTGATGTGGAAACTCGCCTGAGCAACCTGATGAAACAGGAAGGGACTGAAAACTGGTCTAAAATCCGCGACGAAATGGGCTTATCCATGGAAGAAGGTTGTGGCATTTACCGCACACCGGAACTGATGCAGAAGACCGTGGATAAACTGGCTGAGCTGAAAGAGCGCTTCAAACGCGTGAAAATCACCGATAACTCCAGTGTTTTCAATACCGACCTGCTCTATACCATCGAGTTGGGTTATGGTTTAGATGTGGCCGAATGTATGGCCCACTCGGCACTGAATCGTAGAGAATCCCGCGGGGCGCACCAACGTCTGGATGAAGGCTGCACCGAGCGTGATGATGTGAACTTCCTCAAACACACGCTGGCCTTCCATACCCCAGGCGGCGCACCACGCCTTGAATACAGCGACGTAAAAATTACCAAGCTGGCCCCGGCAAAACGCGTTTATGGTGGTGAAGCTACCGCCCAAGATGCCAAAGACGCCAAAGATGCAAAAGATTTAAAGGATAAGGAGCAGGCGAATGACTGATATGAAACTCCTGAAAATGGAAGTCATGCGCTATAACCCGGAACGTGATAGCGAACCTCACTTCGAAACCTTTGAAGTGCCATACGATGAGCAGACCTCTCTGCTGGATGCGTTGGGGTATATCAAAGATAACCTGGCACCAGATCTGTCTTATCGCTGGTCTTGCCGGATGGCCATTTGTGGCTCGTGCGGCATGATGGTCAACAAAGTGCCAAAACTCGCCTGTAAGACTTTCCTGCGCGAATATACCGGTGGGATGAAGATTGAGGCGCTGGGTAACTTCCCAATCGAACGCGATTTAGTGGTTGATATGACTCACTTTATTGAGAGTCTGGAGGCCATCAAACCTTATATCATTGGCAATGAGCGTAAACCTAAAGACGGCCCGAATAAGCAGACTCCGGCCCAAATGGCGAAATACCACCAGTTCTCTGGCTGTATTAACTGTGGCCTGTGCTATGCCGCCTGTCCACAGTTTGGTCTGAATCCTGAGTTTATTGGCCCGGCAGCCATCACTCTGGCTCACCGTTACAATCTGGATAACCGTGATCACGGTAAGAAAGAGCGTATGCCACAGCTTAACGGCAAAAATGGTGTCTGGAGTTGTACCTTTGTTGGCTACTGTTCTGAAGTTTGTCCTAAGCATGTTGACCCTGCGGCTGCTATCCAGCAAGGCAAGGTTGAGAGTGCGAAAGACTTCATGATCGCCATGCTGAAACCACAATAAGGGAGGGGAAACAGTAATGACTACTAAACGTAAAGCTTACGTCCGTACCATGGCCCCGAACTGGTGGCAACAGCTCGGTTTTTATCGCTTTTATATGTTGCGTGAAGGCACCTCCGTGCCCACAGTCTGGTTCAGTATTCTGTTGATTTACGGAGTGTTCGCACTGAAAAGTGGCCCGGAAGGATGGGAAGGCTTTGTTGGGTTCCTGCAAAACCCACTGGTGCTACTGATCAATATCATTACGTTATTGGCCGCTGTGTTACATACCAAAACCTGGTTTGAACTGGCACCAAAGGCCGCCAATATTATCGTTAAAGACGAAAAAATGGGTCCAGAGCCAGTTATCAAGGCGCTGTGGGTTGTGACTATCGTGGCTACCGCGATTATTCTGGCCGTTGCCTTACTCTAACCCGGAGGAGAACAAGATGAATCAAGTCCCTAAGCGCTCCGATGAACCTATCTTCTGGGGTCTGTTCGGTGCTGGCGGCATGTGGAGTGCCATTATTGCACCGGCGGTTATTCTGTTGGTTGCCATTTTGCTGCCACTGGGTGCCTTCCCAGGAGAAGCATTAAGCTACGAGCGCGTGCTGGCATTTTGTCAGAGTTTCATTGGCCGGGTATTCCTGCTGCTGATGATTATTCTGCCGCTGTGGTGTGGTTTACACCGCATCCACCATGCCATGCATGATTTGAAAATCCACGTTCCTGCTGGGAAATGGGTGTTCTATGGCCTGGCTGCCATTCTGAGTGTGGTCGCTATCATCGGTGTTCTGACACTGTAATTGTCCATGCGCTATCAACGGCCCGTGCTTATGCCGGGCCGTTTTTTGTTGTACCGCCAACAACTTATCCCGCCAATACCCTATTCCGCCAATAACTCAGATTCATCCATTTGCCTCTTTCATAGATGATAGCTATTCTCAATTACAAGCTAATAGTAAAAATACTAAGGAATACCGATGCGTCTGTGGTCAAAATTATCCGTAATAGCAGCAACGTTGCTTTCTGTCGCATGTGGTGTCACGCCGCCAAAAAACGTAAAAGTCGTCGATAACTTCCAATTACCTCGCTATCTCGGCACCTGGTATGAAATTGCCCGGCTGGACCATTCCTTTGAGCGCGGATTAGATAATGTCACTGCTAATTACTCACCCCGTGATGATGGCGGTGTAAAAGTTATTAATCGGGGTTATAACGCGAAGAAACAGCAATGGCAGGAGAGTATCGGCAAAGCTTATTTTATTGGTTCTCCGCACCAAGCCTCACTGAAAGTCTCTTTCTTTGGCCCATTTTATGGCGGCTATAATGTCATTGATTTAGATGATGAATATCAACATGCTTTGATTGCTGGCCCTAACCGGGAATATCTGTGGATTTTATCCCGCACACCAACAATTGATAACCAAACCCGCGATCGTTTGGTGGCAGTCGCGCAGCATTATGGCTTCCCGGTGGAGGAGTTGATATGGGTTAAACAAGGGGAGATCCCTCCCCTATAATTTATGACGCCAGCTTCAGCCCGATAATTCCGGCTAAAATAAGCCCCAGACTTAATACGCGCGCCAAACTGGCCGATTCACCCAGTAGCATAATGCCCAGGATAGCGGTTCCCACTGCGCCAATACCGGTCCAGACCGCATAGGCCGTGCCTGCTGGGAGTGTTTTCATGGCGTACGCCAATAAGAAGACACTGGCTGCCATAGCCACCAACGTAACAATACTGGGTGTCAGACGCGTAAAACCATGGGAATATTTCAAGCCGATAGCCCAAATAACTTCTAATAAACCAGCAATAACCAGAATAATCCAAGCCATGGTAACCCCCTCGCTTAGGTGGGGTCGTCCCCGAAAAAAACAGATGCGTGCCGGGTCGTCCCAGGCAGCCGTTAGATAAGAGCGATACATTATCACGCTCAATAATACGCAGCAATATCATGCTCAGTCAAAAGCAAAGCCGGCGACAATTGTCGCCGATAACCATACAACTTGCGGTCTATTCAGCACTGCGTTCAATAGCGCTACCCGCGCTTTGAACATCTTTACCCACACCTTTAGTCGTATTGCAGGCGCTCAATGAAGAGATAACTAGCAATGAGAAAATAATGGCGATGCTTTTCTTCAACATTATAGAAAATCCTTATGGTATGAAATTACCTATACGCCCTATAAGGATAGTCAAAAAATAGCATTGCACTTTTTCTGACTTAAATTGCTGTCAAAAATGACTCACCCCAGATAGCAGAAAACCGCCGATTAAGCGGTTTTCTTTCATTCTCAACGCAACTTTTATCACAGCTTAGTGGCTGTGGTTTACTTAACGCGAGAAACGTATTCGCCAGAGCGTGTATCAACTTTGATAACTTCGCCAACCTGTACGAATAGTGGCACTTTAACCACTGCACCGGTGCTCAGCGTAGCAGGCTTACCACCCGTACCAGCCGTATCACCTTTCAGACCTGGGTCTGTGTCAACGATTTCGAGCTCAATAAAGTTTGGTGGGGTCACAGAAATCGGCTGACCATTCCACAGAGTTACGATACATTCAGCTTGGTCAATCAACCACTTAGCATTGTCACCAATGGCTTTCGCATCAGCTTGCAGTTGTTCGTAAGTCTCGTTATTCATGAAGTGCCAGAACTCACCGTCGTTGTACAGGTAAGTCAGGTTCAGGTCGTTAACGTCAGCGCCTTCCAGAGAATCTGTTGATTTGAAGGTCTTTTCAACGCGCCCGCCAGTCAGCAGACGGCGCATTTTAACACGAGCAAAAGCCTGGCCTTTGCCTGGTTTTACGAACTCGCTGGACTCGACTGCATAAGGCTCGCCCTCGAACATGATTTTAAGACCGGGACGAAAATCGTTGCTATAATAACTGGCCATGATGGTCCTCAAGAAACTGGTAGTAAGCCTAAAAAATGGCAAGTATTGTAACCCGAAACATGCCAATTAGAGAAGATTGGTTGCAACAACTCGCCGATGTAATTACTGATCCGGACGAATTGCTAAGAATTCTGCTGTTAAATGAACACCCTAACCTGCAACAAGGTACTGCTGCGCGCCGTTTATTTCCCTTAAGAGTGCCCCGCGCATTCGTTGCGCGTATGCAACCGGGAAACCCATCAGATCCTTTACTGCTTCAAGTGCTCACCGCGCGCGAAGAGTTTATTGCCGCTCCCGGTTTTACCAATGATCCGCTTGATGAGCAGCGCAGTGTTGTCCCCGGCTTATTGCACAAATACCGCAACCGCGCGCTATTGCTGGTCAAGGGCGGCTGCGCCGTTAATTGCCGCTATTGTTTCCGCCGCCATTTCCCTTATCAGGATAACCAAGGCAACAAAGCCAATTGGCGTCAGGCGCTGGACTATGTTCGCCAACACCCTGAACTGGACGAAATCATTTTTTCGGGCGGCGATCCATTAATGGCAAAAGATAGCGAACTGAGCTGGTTATTGGATGAGATTGAAAGTATCTCTCACATCAAACGGCTGCGGATTCATACTCGCTTACCGGTTGTTATCCCCGCACGTATTACCGCAGAGCTATGTCAGCGCCTGAGTGATTCACGATTACAGGTACTGATGGTGACACATATCAACCACGCCAATGAAATTGACGCCTCATTACGAGGCAGTATGGCACAGCTCAAGCGGGCGGGTGTGACGCTACTGAACCAGAGCGTGTTGCTACGTGGGGTCAATGATGATGATGAGGTCTTGGCGACATTAAGTAACGCCTTGTTTGATGCCGGTATCCTGCCCTACTACATCCATGTGCTGGATAAAGTACAAGGTGCGGCTCATTTTATGGTCGATGATGATGAAGCCCGGCAGTTAATGAAAGGGTTACTCAGCCGCGTATCAGGTTATTTGGTACCACGTCTGGCACGAGAGATCGGGGGGCAGCCTAGCAAAACGCCACTGGATCTCCGATTGATGCAGGATGAATAATAACGAGTGCAGCCAACACATCTGTAATTTGAAAGATGACCATTGGTATATACCCTATAGATTTCAAGGTACAGGAAGGCGGCAAATGAAAGAATCCCGATGAGCTTACTCAAGTAAGTGATTCGGGTGATTGAGTGCAGCCAACACATCTGTAATTTGAAAGATGACGGGTATAAAAGGGATGCTATAGCATCCCCGATTCATTTACCTGCGTGCTTCAGATATCAAGGGCACTTGTAAACTTCGCCGACCATTTTGCTATCGAGCGGTGCAAAGCTGGATAAGAAGGTTTCACTCGGGCTGGTTGCGCCATAGATAACATTGCCACCCATTGCTGCCGCTTTATTGCGTAGGTCATTTGCTGCACCACGCATAGAGCTGCTTTCACCACTTGAGATCCAATTGCTCTGAGTACCTGTCACCTGCCCAATCAACTGACATTCACTACCCGGTTTGGTATCGGAGAACTTCACTTGCTCGCCCGCCGAACTCAATTGGTTAGTGGAGCTACAGCCTGCCAGCAACAGCGCTGCTGAAAGACCAAGTAACACTTTAATCCGCATTTTTTTCCCCATTAGAAGTTGAGAATCACGCTAAAGATTACCAGAAAGCACCGCTGCCGCTTAGGCATCCGCTGCCGAAATTATCCAAATACCCGATGTCGAGCCTGATGGTTAATGATTAACAGTTTACACATTAAATTACTGTCAGAACGAAAAAAAGTCCTGCAATCATCACACTGAATGAAATAAAAGCGCTTTTAGCTCGTTTAGTTACGAAATTTGAATCAGAAAAGACTGAGTATAAGACGGAATAGCGGCGGAGTGATGACAGGTTCAGGAGTTTATAGATAAAAAAAGCGAGCAGGTCTCCCCACTCGCTTTAGGTTTATAGCTTAATCAGCAATCAATGAAAAGCTATAGGCTTGGGGCGTTTACATCATGCCGCCCATGCCGCCCATACCACCCATGCCGCCAGCGCCCATATCAGCACCTTTGTCATCACGTGGCAGGTCAGTGATCATGCACTCGGTGGTGATCATCAGGCCAGCAATAGAGGCTGCGTACTGCAAAGCAGAACGAGTCACTTTAGTTGGATCCAGGATACCCATCGCGATCATGTCGCCGTATTCTTCGCTGTAAGCGTTGTAACCGTAGCTACCTTCGCCCGCTTTAACGTTGTTCGCGATAACAGAGGCTTCTTCACCGGCGTTAACCACGATCTGACGCAGTGGAGATTCCATCGCGCGCAGAGCAACTTTAATACCGACGTTCTGGTCTTCGTTGTCGCCTTTCAGGCCAGCAGCCGTGATAGCAGATGCAGCACGAATCAGAGCAACACCACCACCAGCAACCACGCCTTCTTCTACCGCAGCACGAGTTGCGTGCAGAGCATCTTCAACGCGCGCTTTTTTCTCTTTCATTTCAACTTCAGTTGCGGCGCCAACTTTGATAACGGCAACGCCGCCAGCCAGTTTAGCGACACGCTCTTGCAGTTTTTCTTTGTCGTAGTCAGAAGTTGCATCTTCAATTTGCTGACGGATCTGAGCAACACGGCCCTGAATCGCAGCTTCGTCGCCTACGCCATCGATGATGATAGTGGTGTCTTTATTGATAACAACACGTTTCGCCTGACCCAGATCTTCCAGAGTGGTTTTTTCCAGTTCCAGACCGATCTCTTCAGAAATAACGGTACCCGCAGTCAGGGTAGCGATGTCTTGCAGCATGGCTTTACGACGGTCGCCGAAACCAGGTGCTTTAACAGCGGCAACTTTAACAATACCGCGCATGGTGTTAACCACCAGAGTCGCCAGAGCTTCGCCTTCAACGTCTTCTGCAATGATCAGCAGTGGTTTACCGGCTTTCGCTACAGCTTCCAGAACTGGCAGCATTTCGCGGATGTTAGAGATTTTCTTGTCAGCCAGCAGGATGAATGGGCTTTCAAGTTCAATAGAACCAGTTTCTGGTTTATTGATGAAGTAAGGAGACAGGTAGCCGCGGTCGAACTGCATACCTTCTACAACGTCCAGCTCGTCTTGTAGGCCTGAACCTTCTTCAACGGTGATAACGCCTTCTTTACCGACTTTTTCCATCGCTTGTGCAATCAGCTCACCCACAGTTGAGTCTGAGTTTGCAGAGATGGTCCCTACCTGAGCAATCGCTTTAGAATCGGAGCAAGGTACAGACAGTTTTTTCAGCTCTTCAACCGCAGCGACAACTGCTTTGTCGATACCGCGTTTCAGGTCCATTGGGTTCATGCCGGCCGCAACTGCTTTCAGGCCTTCAGTGATAATGGATTGCGCCAATACAGTTGCAGTAGTGGTACCGTCACCCGCAGCGTCATTCGCTTTAGAGGCAACTTCTTTAACCATCTGTGCACCCATGTTCTCGAACTTATCTTCCAGTTCGATCTCACGCGCAACTGAAACACCATCTTTGGTGATAGTTGGAGAGCCGAAAGACTTGTCCAGAACTACGTTACGGCCTTTCGGGCCCAGGGTCACTTTTACTGCATCAGCAAGAATGTTTACGCCGCGTAGCATTTTGATGCGAGCGTCGTTACCGAATTTTACGTCTTTAGCTGCCATTGGTATGATTTCCCTTAACTCGTTCGTTCAGTTCAGAAGATTAGAGAGCGTGAATTACGCTTCAACAATTGCCAGAATGTCGCTTTCGGACATGATCAACACTTCTTCATGGTCGATCTTCTCTGACTTCACGCCATAACCATCGTTGAAAATAACGATGTCGCCAACTTTCACATCCAGCGGCTTGATCTCACCGTTATCCAGGATGCGACCATTGCCGACGGCCAGAACTTCACCACGGGTAGATTTACCCGCCGCAGTGCCAGTCAGAACGATGCCGCCAGCAGATTTGGATTCAACTTCTTTGCGCTTGACGATAACGCGGTCATGCAATGGACGAATTTTCATTGATAGCTCTCCTATGAGAAGGTCCGTATCAGATTTAGGATTAATATCGGTCTGCCTTCACAACCGATACCGTGGCTATCTTAATGGGGGCGACTTCACATCCCTTCAAGGGAGAGGGCAAAAAAAATTTCAGTTTTTTCTTGCCCACCGATGGCTCATTTTTGCCATCCCTGCGTTACCCCATTCAAGAAAGCATTATGATTTACTTTATGAATTTATAATTAATAAACAATCAATTAGAAAAAACGCGATTTACTTATCATCTTTAAAACGATTATCTGTCGATTTATCATCCTCATCCGGACGATGCTCTACGATGAAGTGATCATCTGCTTTGCGCTGAAACTCGCCATCAAAGGTATTTCCGCCGCCCATAGGGCCAGAATTATCGTGATTAAAACCGCCTGCACTAAAACCGCCACGATAAATATTCAAATGTGGCATCAACTTTAACGTCAACGATTTTTGAATCGGTGGTAATAGCAGTAGCAAACCGAGGAAGTCGGTGAAGAAGCCAGGGATCAGCAGTAAGAAACCGGCTAAGACCAGTGACACACTTTTCACCATTTCAGCCGCAGGGCTTTCACCCGCAGCCAGTTTTTGCTGCATCTGCATAAAGGTTTTTATCCCTTGGTTACGCACCAGAGATATCCCCACACAGGAACTGAAGATCACCAGCAACAGGGTAACCAGCACACCCAATACAGCGGCAACCTTGATAAATATAGATATTTCTATATATGCCAATAAAAATATCAGCGCTAACGGTAACCAACGCACCGCATTCTCCTTATTCTAATCATTCAGTACCTCTCATCAGGGTAAACCTGCCTGACAGATACCATGAAAACCTTGACCCGGCTGGCGCTGACACTGTTTTTTTCCCTTATTAGCGGATTTCAGCGTCAGCAGCCCCCTTCAACGAGGGTCGACTATCATAAAATGGTGGTGGTTGGATCGCTTTTCAAGTTAGGGGGATACTTTTATTACTGATTAGCGCAACTGTGAGAGAAATCACAGATATCAGATCATCTCAATTAATTCCGGCCATATAGTGATCCTAGTTCAAGGCTTTTTATCATTAAGCAGCATATGATCCTGTCAGCAATAAGATGAATGGTTAATCTTTCCGCTCTTAAGGTTCATAGCGGCATCATATTGCCCACGGCGGCATAATTTAGTTAACAAATACAAAACAAGACAGCACATTAGAGAAGGTTCTCATGTCAAATAACATTCGTATTGAAGAAGACCTGTTAGGTACACGAGAAGTCCCCGCAGAGGCTTACTACGGTGTTCATACCCTGCGTGCGATTGAAAACTTCTATATCAGCAACAGCAAAATCAGTGATGTGCCAGAGTTTGTACGCGGCATGGTTATGGTCAAAAAAGCGGCGGCGATGGCAAATAAAGAGTTGCATACCATCCCACGTAAAATTGCTGACATCATTATTCAGGCATGTGATGAAGTCCTGGATAAAGGGAAATGCATGGATCAGTTCCCGGTTGATGTGTTCCAAGGCGGTGCCGGTACCTCTTTGAACATGAATACCAACGAAGTTCTGGCCAATATCGGTTTGGAACTGATGGGGCATCAAAAGGGTGAGTATCAATACCTTAACCCTAATGACCATCTGAATAAGTGCCAATCCACCAACGATGCCTACCCGACGGGTTTCCGCATTGCGGTTTATGCTTCCATCATGAAGCTCATTGACGCCATCAATCAGTTAAAAGAAGGCTTCGAAAGAAAATCCAAAGAATTCGAGAAAATCCTGAAAATGGGCCGTACCCAATTGCAGGATGCGGTACCTATGACGCTGGGCCAGGAATTCAAAGCCTTTGCGATATTATTAAAAGAAGAAACCAAAAACCTGCAACGTACCGCAGAGTTGCTACTGGAAGTTAACCTCGGTGCAACGGCTATCGGTACTGCGCTAAACACGCCTGAAGGCTACTCACAGTTAGCGATACAGAAATTGTCTGAAATCAGTGGCCTGCCATGTGTGCCAGCAGAAGACTTGATTGAAGCGACCTCTGACTGTGGTGCTTACGTCATGGTGCACGGCGCACTGAAACGTCTGGCCGTGAAGATGTCAAAAATCTGTAATGACTTGCGTCTGCTCTCCTCTGGCCCACGCACCGGTCTGAATGAAATCAACCTGCCAGAATTGCAGGCCGGTTCTTCTATCATGCCAGCCAAAGTGAACCCGGTTATTCCTGAAGTCGTTAACCAGGTTTGTTTTAAGGTGATCGGTAACGACACTTGCATTACTATGGCGGCCGAAGCAGGTCAGCTCCAGTTGAACGTCATGGAGCCAGTGATTGGGCAGGCGATGTTTGAGTCCATCCACATCCTGACAAATGCGTGTTACAACCTGTTGGAAAAATGCATCAATGGCATCACAGCCAACAAAGAAGTCTGCGAGCGCTACGTCTTTAACTCAATCGGTATCGTTACCTATCTGAACCCATTCATTGGTCACCATAATGGCGACATCGTGGGCAAGATTTGTGCGGAAACCGGTAAAAATGTACGGGAAGTGGTTCTGGAACGCGGCCTATTAACTGAAGCCGAGCTGGACGACATTTTCTCTGTTGAGAACCTGATGCATCCAGCATATAAAGCGAAGCGTTATACCGATGAAAATGAACAATAAAATAATCATCCGGTAGCCCTATAAGGCACGCATGCTCCTCTGGACAGCGTGCCTTTTTACTTTCTGGCAAATACAACTTTTTAACTTTAATTTTTCATTTGGATCAAGGAGTAAACACTATGATAGCCGTAGAATTAGTCATCGTTCTGCTGGCCATTTTTTTAGGGGCCAGGTTAGGCGGTATCGGTATAGGTTTTGCGGGTGGTATTGGGGTTCTGGTATTGGCGATCATTGGTGTCAAACCCGGTAGCATTCCATTCGATGTTATTTCAATCATCATGGCCGTTATTGCCGCTATCTCTGCGATGCAGGTGGCCGGCGGTATGGATTATCTGGTGCAGCAAACTGAAAAGTTACTGCGTAAGAATCCAAAACACATCACTATCCTTGCTCCGCTGGTTACTTATTTTCTGACCATCTTTGCCGGGACAGGCAACATTTCTCTGTCAGCCTTGCCGGTGATTGCAGAAGTGGCAAAAGAACAAGGCATCAAACCTTGCCGCCCACTGTCTACCGCTGTGGTCTCCGCGCAAATCGCCATTACCGCCTCACCTATTTCTGCGGCAGTGGTCTACATGTCTTCCGTCATGGAAGGTCATGGCGTCAGCTACTTACATTTACTGATGATAGTCATCCCATCCACCCTGCTTGCGGTATTTGTGATGTCGCTGATCGTTTCCTGGTGCTTTAACTCCAAACTGTCTGACGATCCAATCTATCAGAAGCGTTTGGAAGAAGGTTTGGTCACACTGCGTGGTGACACAGTAAAAGTGATTAAACCACGCGCTAAAACCTCCGTGCTGCTGTTCCTGGCAGGTGTATTGTGTGTTGTGGCGTATGCCATCATCAACAGCCCAAGTGTCGGTCTGGTGGCAACACCATTGATGAATACCACTAACGCCATCCTGATCATCATGCTGAGTGTGGCGACCATCACGACGATGGTGTGCTCGGTTGATACCGATTCAATCCTGAACTCCAGCACCTTTAAAGCCGGTATGAGTGCTTGTATTTGTATCCTCGGCGTAGCCTGGTTGGGCGATACCTTTGTACAACACAACCTGGACTGGATTAAAGAAACTGCGGGTAGCTTGATTCAAGCTCACTCATGGCTGCTGGCTGTTATCTTCTTCTTCTGTTCAGCACTGCTTTACTCTCAGGCGGCAACTGCCAAGGCATTGATGCCAATGGCAATGGCACTGAACGTTTCACCACTGGCGGCAATTGCTTCTTTCGCAGCGGTTTCTGGTCTGTTCATTCTGCCAACCTACCCAACACTGGTAGCCGCAGTTCAAATGGATGACACCGGCACCACGCGTATTGGTCGCTTCGTGTTTAACCATCCATTCTTTATCCCAGGTACCATCGGGGTTGCACTGGCCGTTTGCTTCGGCTTCGTGATGGGCGGTCTGGTTCTGTAATCTATCATCTGTAAATGGGGCGTGCGATGCGCCCCATTCTCATTTGCGAGATCCATCGCATCTATCCTACTGTTACATAAATCATCTTCTGCCCCGCCTCTGCTCGCGTTATAGTACCCACTTCGTCATATAAGCCGCGCGACCTACGAGGTTAAGATGTCTGATTGTGATGCGAATAATTGTGATGCAATGAATTGTGATGCAATTGTGGTATTGTGCACTGCCCCTGATGAAGCCAGCGCGCAGGATTTAGCCGCGCAGGTTCTGGGGGAAAAGCTGGCCGCTTGCGCCACCTTATTACCTGGTGCGACCTCGATTTACTACTGGGAAGGTAAGCTCCAGCAAGAGTATGAAGTCCAGCTTCTGTTTAAGAGCAATACCCGTCATCAGCAGGCACTTCTCAGCTATATCAAACAACATCACCCCTACCAAACACCGGAATTACTGGTGCTGCCGGTACGGGACGGAGATAAAGATTACTTGTCATGGCTCAACGCTTCATTACTCTGATTCTGCTGCTGTGCAGCATGTTACTCGCACCGCACAGCGCACAGGCTTCGCTATTTGGCGATAACACCTCTTTTGGCCAAAAAAGCAGCCAGAGCCGGTTTATTCCGGTCGATCAAGCGTTTGCCTTTGATTTTCGCCAACAAGATGACCAGCTCACCCTGAGTTGGCAGATTCATCCTGACTATTATTTGTATCGCCAGCAAATCAAAATCGTGCCCCAAAATGCCACTCTTGGCACACTTACTCTGCCGGAAGGCATTGCGCATCATGATGAATTCTATGGTGAAGTGTCGATCTTCAAGCAACAGCTAACACTGAAAATTCCTATTCTCCAGGCCGGTGAGCAAGCCAGTGTCAGTGTGACTTATCAGGGCTGCGCCGAAGCTGGCTTCTGTTATCCCCCTGAAACACGGGTAGTTCCGCTCAGCACGGTTGCAGTTGGATCAGCCACGACGACTGCGCCACCAACCACCACCCCTGCAACGCCCGCTGAACTACCATTCTCCCCCTTATGGGCGCTGCTCATTGGTATTGGCATCGCCTTTACCCCTTGTGTATTGCCGATGTATCCGCTGATTTCAGCCATTATTCTCGGGCGTGAAAAACCGCACAGTCAGCGGCGAATATTGCTGTTGGCGATAGTGTATGTGCAAGGGATGGCACTAACTTACACCCTACTCGGTCTGGTGGTTGCGGCGGCGGGTTTACAATTTCAAGCCGCGCTACAGCATCCTTATGTATTGATTGGGTTATCGGCACTGTTTGTACTGCTGGCGTTATCCATGTTTGGTCTCTATTCACTGCAATTGCCCTCGTCACTGCAAACTCGGCTGGTACAGTGGAGCAGCAGCCAACGTGGCGGTTCATTGGCCGGTGTTTTCGCCATGGGCGCACTGGCGGGCCTCATTTGTTCGCCGTGCACCACAGCGCCGCTCAGCGCCATTCTGCTTTATATCGCCCAAAGCGGTAATATGTTGGCCGGCGGCGGAACACTCTATTTATATGCCTTAGGGATGGGTATCCCGCTGGTGATTGTGACGCTGTTTGGCAACAAGTTACTCCCGCGCAGTGGCCCGTGGATGCAGTATGTCAAAGAGGCTTTTGGCTTTGTGATTCTGGCACTGCCGGTATTCTTGCTGGAAAGGGTTTTAGGGGATGTTTGGGGCTTACGTTTATGGAGTTTACTGGCCATCGCCTTCTTCGGCTGGGCATTTATATTAAGTCTGAAAGCTCACTCCGGTTGGGCGCGAGCTTTCCAGTTATTGCTGCTGGCCGCGTTGTTGATTGCCGCCCGTCCGCTACAAGACTGGGCATTCGGCAGCCACATACAACAGAGTGAGATCAAACATTTAGCGTTTAAACAAGTGGCCGATTTACCCCAGTTACAAGCGGTGTTAGCGCAAGCGAAGGGTAAGCCGGTGATGTTAGATTTGTACGCCGACTGGTGTGTTGCCTGTAAAGAGTTTGAGAAATACACTTTTAGTGATGAGCAGGTTCAGCGCCAGTTAGCAGATACTGTGTTACTTCAGGCCGATGTGACAGCCAATAGTGCGGAACATGCAGCACTGTTGAAAGCGTTGAATGTGCTGGGTTTACCGACCATCCTGTTTTTCGATGCGCAAGGTAATGAAATCCCCGCTGCCAGAGTGACCGGTTTTATGAATGCGACTGGATTTTCGCAGCATCTACAGAACCTCTCGAACTCGCCGCTAACTGATTGATATCCCCTCAGTGGATGAGCATATAGTCCGGCTCATCCAGCCGTATTTTCAGCTTTCTCCGCCGCCATACCTATTGCTAACGTGGCAGCGATGTTGCGCGCCGTCCTGAACACATTGTCTGCGGCATTATCCAACGCCTGATCCAGAGTGCAAATAGTGTCAATGACACTGAAAACCGCATCCAGCCCATTTTCATACACCACATCAACATCGTCGGCCAGGCTACCGGCAATGCCAATCACCGGTTTGTTATAACGCTTAGCCACTCTGGCTACACCAACAGGCACTTTGCCGTGAATGGTTTGGCTATCCATCCGCCCTTCACCGGTAATCACAAAAGTCGCATCTCGCACTAAAGCATCCAAACCCAGTGCATCCGTCACGATATCAATCCCAGGGCTTAGGGTTGCGCCGCAAAAGGCCAATAACGCTGCACCTAGCCCCCCGGCAGCCCCCGCACCTTCAACTTGATCAACATCGATATCCAGATGGCGCTTAATCACATCGCCGTAATGCCGCAACCCCTCATCCAGTTGGGCAATCATCGCAGGGGTCGCGCCTTTCTGCCGACCAAAAACAGCAGAAGCCCCTGCACTGCCGGTGAGTGGGTTGGTGACATCACAAGCCACCTCGATTCGGCACGTCTTGATGCGCGGATCAAGCCCTGAAATATCAATCCTATCCAGCTCAGCCAGCTTACCGCCGCCAAAACCAATCTGCTTCCCATGCTTATCCAGCAGTTTGACTCCCAGCGCCTGCACCATCCCCGCGCCACCATCATTGGTCGCGCTCCCTCCAATACCAATAATGATATGTCTCACGCCCTGATTAAGCGCCTTACCAATCAGTTCGCCAGTACCGTAAGAGGTGGTTTTCAATGGATTACGCAAGGGGGGTGGAACAAGTTCGAGTCCACTGGCCGCAGCCATTTCAATAAAAGCACACTTTTCATCACCGGATATTCCGTAAAAGGCGTCAACTTCGCCCCCTAACGGGCCGGTCACATTGACCTTAATCATCCGGCCAGCCGTGGCTGCAACCAGAGCTTCGACCGTGCCTTCACCGCCATCAGCAACCGGCAGCTTGATATATTCTGCTTCGGGAAACTGAGTACGAAAACCCGCTTCAATTTGCATGGCAACTTCCAGCGCGGATAAACTTTCTTTATAAGAATCTGGAGCAATGACTATTTTCATAAATGATTCAATCTCATGAGCTTTCCATGCCACTCAAGACAATGGGATGTTTATTAGTATAGCCCTGTAACTCAGTGGCAAGCTGATACGCCAGAAAATGCGCTTTGCTTCACAGACTGCGGGATAGCAAAAACTATGCTGTCACCTTGCCGTTATAGCTTGGCAGGCAACTAAGTAATAAAGAGTTAGAAAAATCGAGCGGGAGTAGTGATAAGGTACAGAGGACACTGGCAGAAAGTGCCAATGCATTTATTTGCACGATAAGCAGTGGAAAACCATACTTGCCAGTAATCAGTTAGAGGAGAGCAATGTGCAACGCGAACAAGTTTTAAGCAGCGCGCTCAATCTGTTAGAACAGAAAGGGCTGGCAAATACCACACTGGAGATGCTGGCAGAAGAAGTTTCTGCCGAGGTCAGTGACCTGACCCGATTTTGGCCCGATCGCGAGGCGCTACTGTATGATTGCCTGCGCTACCACGGTCAACAGATCGACACCTGGCGGCGTCAATTGCAGCTAGATGAAACATTATCGCCGAAACAAAAACTACTGGCACGCTACCAAACACTCAGTGAACAAGTACAAAACCAGCGCTATCCCGGTTGCCTGTTTATTGCGGCGTGCAGTTTCTATCCCAATGACGACCACCCTATTCACCAGTTGGCAGAACAGCAAAAACAAGCCTCGCTAAATTATACGCAGGAACTGTTGCACCAGATGGATGCTGACGATGCAGGCATGGTCGCACAGCAGATGGAACTGATTTTGGAAGGTTGCCTGAGTAAACTGTTAGTTAAGCGCCAATTGCAGGATGTTGAAGTCGCCAAACGCCTGGCAGAAGATATATTGGAAGTTGCTCAATGCCGAAAAAACGGTGCGCTGAGTTAAGGCTGTATCAGGTAAAATTTCGGGGTAATTTACAGGGCTTTTCCCATTTTTGCCTGAAAAGAGAGCGATCAATACGGTTTTAGGGGTTTTACGCGATAAATTCGTTGACGATCAGCGCCCAATACGGTTTAATGCGCCCCGTTGCCCGGATAGCTCAGTCGGTAGAGCAGGGGATTGAAAATCCCCGTGTCCTTG
>NZ_CACVAD010000061.1 GCF_902726545.1 Yersinia artesiana
ATATTGTACCAGCCAGTTATGCAATAACAGAAAACCAACAGGGAGTGATACTATTACTGCTATGAAGATAGGCATAATGTTTTGTTGTATGAAAAAAACAATATGCGTATAGATTGATCCGCCAATAGACTCCATTATTGCTAGTGTTTTTTCGAGCCGTTTAGTCTCTGAGGTACCTATTATTATCGTACTTATTAAGACTAATATGACTGTAAATAATGTTACTGTGTTTATCGTGTTATACATAAGCATGTTATTACTGTAATATTCTTTATGTAAGCTGTTGACCGATTTTATGTTTTCAGTATTGACATGGTAGCGATTTAATATTTTCTCTACTTTCCCTATGTCTTGAATGTTTTCAAGTTTGACTGCGCCATAGCGCTGTGGACTGTTTTGAATGAGAATAAGTAAGGGGGATGGTGTGTCATCTCGATCTGCCAGATAAAAGTCATCTATTACTTTCAGCACCCTAACTGATTGCTGCGCGTTATTATCATTAATATAAAATTCCGTGTTCAGTATATGGTCATAGGACTGTTGTCCCATTAACGCCATAAACGATTTTGTGACAACAGCATGGTAAACACTGTTATTATCGCTGGATAATAGTGGGGTTTTATCGCCCGCCAGAATATTGATACCCCAAGTATTAATAAAGTTTTTATCAACTTTAAGGATGTTAACTGTAGCTAGTTTGTCTTTTTCTTGCTGCTTATTATGGAATACGGAAATATTATGCCGTGACATGTCAAATGGTCGCCAGTTACTTAAGGAGATATTATTAACGCCAATTGCACTCCTTAATTCATCTTGTAAGTTGTTTATTGCGGTTTTTGATTTTAGTTCATCACTTAGTATAAACGTTATTACATTCTCTTTTTCATAACCAAAGTTGTCATTTTTCATGAAGTGCATCTGTGTCATTATGCCAGCCCACAGGTATATGATGATTCCTGCAATAATGATCTGCATACAGAACATAATACGAGCCATATAGTGCGACTGAGATGATTGTGCAACAATGCTGTGGCTATAGGTATTATTAGGCAAAGTCAGTGTCAGCAAAAAGAGGTAGTGGGCGAGCAAAATAGCTGCATAAGTTAGCGCCGTAGTAATAGACAACGCGGTTGAGAAGTCATGGCTCCCATGCGTAAAGATAAGCTCTCTGGCGTTATCGGAAAATTGCACGAGTGACATCAAAATTAATAGAGCAACTAACAGCACAAATGCAGTTTGTAATGTTGCGATGAAAAATGCTTCTATGATTAGCTGGTAATGTGATGCACCAACGGCTTTTTTAATATAAAAGCTATTTCTTTTTTTTGTATTTATCACATTGTTAATATTAAAGAAGTTCATTGTCGTAGCAAAAAAAACAAATACACCTGAGGCGTATAAAATATTTAAGTATGAGCTTGAAACCACAGTGCTTATTTCATCAGGTAATGCATTGTCGTAATGGATATCAGTAATATTACGTGCAGAAAGCTGAATGAATTCTTCTGGACTAAAAGGGGCACCTGGAAGTTGTGGTGCGTGCTGGATAACGTGAGAATTTAGCTGCTCTGGGGTAGGGATCATCCCTGATTTCATGGTGATAAACGCGTAGGCATGGGTATCATACCAGTCATGTCTTTTATCATGGTAGCCATCTAATATTTCAGGGGCGAATGCGATCATCGCAGTCGTTTTAAAACGGCTGGATGGATTAAATTCAACAACATCTTTAATGAGAAATTGACCTTTATCACCTAAGGTAATGACATGCCCTAGAGGGTTATCCAGATGAAGATATTGTTGGTTAAACTTTGGAGTAATGACAATTTCATTTTTCGCCAGATAAATATTTTTTTGTTGATAAGGATTTAATGTGTTAAAGAACTCGGTGCTAACCGCATAGATATCAATATTTGAATACATCTTATCATTAACGTGTAAATTGGTGAAAATACGTACGATGTAATCAATATTCTTGATGTTTCTATCATTTCTTAATACTGAAATAAGAGGGAAGGGAACTTGTGCTGACTTCACTTCATCTCCGTTAGGTAGATTAAATGATGTTTCTATCCTATATATATCTTTATAGTTACTATTATGTTTTTCAATACGAGAATCTGTTAAATAAAGAAGTAATACAAAAAATAGTGAGATCAATCCAATGGCTGTTATTAGTATTGCTAACAGACTTGATACTGGGCTTAGCTTCAGATCATTGAAAAATTCACTTGTTAGCATGGAAAATATCTCACTGATTTTAATAATGATAGAGTGATAGTGTTATCTGTAATTGATAGCTCTATTTTTTTTGTCGCTACAACTTACTAAACGATAAAAATCACCATGATTAAGATGCTAGTAATAGCATCTTAATCTATTCTAATGAAATGTGTTTTAATGTAACTTATTGTTGTGTAAAGCTTTTTGACCAATTCCATGCGGTGATTTTGTTGTTGAAATTACTGCGGTTTAGATTTTCAATTTCATTGTCATTTATAGAAAACAAATTATTCTTAAATGATTGCTCTAACGATTCTAACTTGGTTTTTAATGCCATTAAATGAGCATTGTTATTTGTTTTTCCATTTGATTGGTTTGAAGTAAGCATATAAACCTCCTTTTAAGTTTCTTCCTTTTTCCTTTTGTTGGTGCTGCTCAGCCTCGGTGAGTATTGAGCCATTTATTTGTAATTCTTTTCTCCGATTTTATCAATGTTTTTTTCATCATGCTTTTTATAATGATTTATTAATTATGTTATTAAATTAAAGGATTATTAGTTATTAGCGTAACGAGAGTAAGCTATATATCTGCTATAAAATAAAAAGCTCCCGAAGGAGCTTTAAGGTTTCTATTATTAAGCGACTGAGTTATATCCGTGAGTGATGTAAGTATTTCGCATGGAAACGCAGATGATCTTCAATAAATGTCGCTATGGTGAAATAGCTATGATCATAGCCCGGCTGAATACGTAGAGTCAGAGGCCAATCACGCTGACGTGCCAATTCAGCTAATTTTGCCGGTTGTAACTGATCGGCAAGAAATTGATCCCCATCTCCCTGATCGACCAATATTGGCAACTGGGTTTGTGTATGTGCCAGTAAATGGCAGCTATCGTATTGTAACCACTGGCTTTCATCTGCACCCAAATAGGCACTAAAAGCTTTGCGACCCCATGGAACCTGACACGGATTAACTATCGGCGCGAAAGCAGAAGCGGATTGATATTGTTGCGGATTACGCAATGCCAACATCAGCGCACCGTGGCCACCCATTGAGTGACCACTGATAGATTGACGATCGCTCACACTGAAATGTTGACGAATCAATGTGGGCAATTCCTGACTGATATAATCGTACATATGAAAATGCTCAGACCAGGGCGCTTGTGTCGCATTCAGGTAGAACCCAGCCCCTTGGCCTAAATCATAGCCGTCATCATTAGGTACCTCATCGCCACGCGGGCTGGTATCTGGCATCACCAGTACCAACCCTAACTCAGCCGCGATCCGCTGTGCGCCTGCTTTCAACGTGAAGTTTTCATCATTACAGGTAAGCCCCGATAGCCAGTAAAGTACCGGCGGCGGGTTATCATCCCGTGGTGGTGGCAGATAGATGCTGAAGGTCATATTGCAATTCAGGCTGCTGGCGGCGTGGCGATAGCGTTGCTGCCATCCACCAAACATCCGGTGCTCTTCGAGAAGTTCAAGTGACGTGTTCATGCGTTGTCTGCCTCCTTGCTTTATTTGTTTTGTAACGTATGTTTCGCGGCAGAATCGCCGAAATGAATCACGGTACGGATAGATTTGCCTTCATGCATCAAATCAAAGGCTTCATTGATTTGATCTAAGCCCATGGTATGAGTGATGAAATCATTTAGAGCAAATTTCCCATCCAGATACTGCTGCACGATACCCGGTAATTCTGAGCGACCTTTGACTCCGCCAAAAGCAGAACCGCGCCAGACTCGGCCTGTCACTAGCTGGAATGGGCGAGTTGAAATTTCTTCACCTGCACCAGCGACACCAATAATAACTGATTCGCCCCAACCTTTATGGCAGCACTCTAAAGCTGAACGCATGACATTGACGTTACCAATACATTCAAATGAGAAATCGACGCCGCCATCGGTCAGCTCGACAATCACATCCTGAATAGGTTTATCATAATCTTTCGGGTTAATCAGGTCAGTCGCACCCAGTTTGCGGGCCAGCTCGAATTTGCTGGTATTGAGATCGATCCCGATAATCCGGCTGGCACCGGCCATTTGTGCACCAATAACCGCAGATAAACCAATGCCACCCAAGCCGAAGATAGCCACGGTATCGCCCGGTTTCACTTTGGCAGTATTGATAACCGCACCCATGCCAGTGGTTACACCACAACCTAACAAACAAACTTCTTCTAATGGCGCTTCTTTATTGATTTTTGCCAGTGATATTTCTGGTACGACGGTCAATTCAGCAAAAGTTGAAGTGCCCATGTAATGGAAAATAGGCTGGCCATTCTTAGAGAAGCGAGTGGTGCCATCGGGCATCAAGCCTTTACCTTGTGTGCTACGAATTGCCTGACACAGGTTAGTTTTGCCGGAGCGACAGAATTTACATTCACCGCATTCAGGTGTGTACAGTGGAATCACGTGATCACCCACTGCGACACTGGTCACGCCTTCGCCAATCGCTTCAACGATCCCGCCACCTTCGTGGCCCAGAATTGCCGGGAATACCCCTTCAGGATCTTTGCCCGATAGGGTATAGGCGTCGGTGTGGCAAACCCCACTGGCGACGATCCGTACCAGTACTTCACCTTTTTGTGGTGGCATCAAATCAACTTCTTCAACGGATAATGGCTGGTTTGGCCCCCATGCGACTGCTGCGCGGGTTTTAATCATCTCCATGGTGTTGCTCCTATAGCTTCTGTGTAATGAGTGTTATATAAATATATTCTTTATGTATCATATATGTTGCTGCTGGTTGTTCTCGATAACAGTAAATGATACTTGTATGAATTATGGTCGGAAACTCTGGCTCTGCCCGCTCAGTTACTGAGTTTCAATTTGTTCAATGATCAGCTCTTTGAGGGCGCGTACGTTGGGGCTAAAGGCATCTTTGCGCCAAATGAGCCAGGTTGCCGTCTCGGCGATATCGGATGGCAGATGATGCACTTTTACCCGCTCGTGACCAGGGAGTAGAGCCAATACCGAATGTGGGATCAGGGCCAACCCCGCACCACTTGCCACACAAGCGAGCATGGCGTGGTAAGACTGGATTTCCATGATATGACCGGGTAAACAGCCAGCCTGACGGAACCAGTTTTCTAACCGCAGCCGGTATGAGCAACTGGGACGAAAGGCAAACAGCGTTTCATCCACGGCATCACGGGCTTGATTAATTGGTAGATGATCCAGACAGGAAATGATAACTAACCGCTCCTCAAAAGAGCGGCAGCCGTGTAGTTCATCATGCTGTACCGGGCCATCAACCAGTGCTGTCGCCAGTGTTCCGGCTCGGACTTGTTCAATAATTTCGCCGGACGTCCCCGTGGTCAGTGACAAAGAGACTTTGGGATAACGCTGGTGATAAGCCGCGAGCAGGTTAGGCAGGCGAGTGGCTGCGGTGCTTTCCATTGAGCCGAGTGGGAAATTACCAGCAGGTTCACCCGCATGAGTAATGCTCATGGCCTCTTCGCTCAGCGCCAGAATACGGTTGGCATAGCAAAGAAAATTATGCCCCATGGGCGACAGGCGCAGGCGCTGCTTTTCACGGATAAACAGGTCGGCCCCCAACTCGATTTCAAGCTGGCGCAGGCGTGTCGTTAAATTTGATGGGACGCGGTGCATCTGCTCCGCTGCTCGGGCAACGGAGCCGGTTTCCGCTACGCAACAAAACATGCGTAGCTGGGTCAGATCCATAGGTATTCTCTTTTTGTGATGAACTTAGTGTGTATTATTCATTTTTTGTGATTCTAATGCTCAGGCATGATATTCGCAACTTTCTTTTAACCGACTGTCCGCGTAATGAGCTGGCAGCAATAGATGGATTGGGCAAATGGCATTAAGAATTGCATTGAGTGGTTTTCTGGCATTAGTGGTGGCGATGGGGATTGGCCGCTTTGCTTTCACCCCCCAAGTGCCGCTGATGATTGCAGAGCATCAATTCACTCTGACCGGGGCAGGGCTGGTTGCGGCGTTTAATTATCTGGGATATTTGTTTGGTGCTTTTGATGCCATGCGGGCCAGTCGCCATGTCGAGCGCCGTTTGTGGTTAGGGGTTTGGGGGGCGGTGACGTTAACTCTGCTATCTGCTGTTGTCGACGGGCCGTGGTGGCATGGTACGGTGCGTTTTGCGATTGGTTGGGCCAGCGGCTGGTCGATGGTGCTGGTTGCGGCCTGGACCAATGAGCGATTGGCTCATTTTGGCCGCCCTGCGCTGAGCGCCGCAGTTTTTGCCGGGCCGGGGGCTGGCATATTCATCAGCGGTATGTTGGCTGTGCTTATCCATAGTTATGGCTTATCGGCAAGTGAGGCCTGGCTGGTGTACGGCGTATTGGCGTTGATTATTATTGCTGCCATCAGTATCAATTTACCACGTAGTGGCGAATTGCACCGTCCCCATATTGCTGCGGTGCCACTGACTTTAACGCCAGCACTGAAGCGGCTGGTGTGGAGCTATAGCCTCGCGGGTTTTGGTTATATTTTACCCGCCACATTTTTATCGCAGATGGCAACATCTCGTTTCCCGGATAGCCTGTTTGCCCAGTTTGTCTGGCCTGTTTTCGGCGGTGCGGCCGTGATTGGCATTACCCTCGGTATTTTGACGCGCCACTGTCTGACATCACAAACCCGACTGGCATTAACCCTATGGGTGCAGGCTTTGGGGGTATTGTGTGCCGAGCTGGTGCCGGGGGTGAGCGGGTTGGTATTAGGTGCTTTATTAACCGGCGGCGGGTTCTTGAGTGTCGTCCAGCTTTCTTTGCAACATGGCCGTGAGTTGGCACCAGAACACACCCGTTATATGGCCGGTTTGCTGACCACCGGCTATGCCATTGGGCAGTTGGTTGGCCCGATATTATCCGCGATTTCGACCGCATTGACTCACCGGTTGGAGCCAGCGTTATATGTAGCCATAGTGGCACTGATTGTTGCTGGCGCTTTGGTGATTAAAACGCCAGCCCGGGCGCGGGAAGCTATCACCGAGCCAGAGGCAACGGTCTCATCATGATAAAAAGAATCGCAGGAAATGAATAACAATATTGATGAATAACAATATTGAATATAAAAACAATCATCGAAGATTAAGAACAATCACTGGATAATCATTTTGCTCTCAACTAAAGTGGGGAGCAAAATCTGAACGTGATCTGCATCATGTTTATTCCGCTCAGATACGTACGCCTGTTGGAGAAAAGAATGTCATCGCTGAGTAAAGAAGCTGAGCTGGTTCATGAAGCACTGCTGGCCCGTGGCCTTGAAACCCCATTGCGCAAACAAGAATTAGATGCCGAAACGCGCAAAACCCGGATTCAGGAACATATGACGCAAGTCATGCAATTGTTGAATCTTGATTTATCTGACGATAGCCTGGCTGATACACCAAGACGTATTGCCAAGATGTATGTCGATGAGATTTTCTCCGGACTGGATTACGAGAATTTCCCTAAAATTACCTTGATCGAAAATAAAATGAAGGTCGATGAAATGGTGACGGTGCGAGATATCACCCTGACCAGTACCTGCGAACATCATTTTGTGACGATTGATGGCAAAGCGACAGTGGCCTATATCCCGAAAGACAGTGTGATTGGTTTATCTAAAATTAACCGTATTGTGCAGTTTTTCGCCCAACGGCCACAAGTACAAGAGCGCCTCACACAGCAAATCCTGTTGGCGTTACAGACCTTGTTAGGGACAAATAATGTCGCAGTTTCCATCGATGCAGTGCATTATTGTGTGAAAGCGCGCGGGATCCGCGATGCGACCAGTGCCACCACCACTACATCATTGGGCGGCTTGTTCAAATCCAGCCAGAATACTCGCCAGGAGTTCCTGCGCGCTGTTCGTCATAATAGCTAACACCACCACGGCTAATTAACCTTTTGCCAGAACGGGCACCAATGGGTGCCCCTATACAGGATGTCGGGTATGCGTCAACGCATCGCAACGTTAGACAGCGCGCGAGGTCTGGCCATTCTTGGCATTCTTCTGCTCAATATTAGTGCTTTCGGCCTTCCCAAGGCTGCTTATCTTAATCCCGCTTATCTTGGTCTTCCCTCAGTGTCTGATAGCTGGACATGGGCCATGCTTGATATTGTCGCGCAAGCCAAGTTCCTGTCTATTTTTGCCATTTTATTTGGTGCGGGCCTTGAGTTGCTGCTTAAACGCGGTAAAGGCTGGATACGAGCGCGGCTTTCCCTCTTATTGTTATTGGGATTAATTCACGGCATTTTCTTCTGGGATGGAGATATTCTCTTAGCCTATGGTTTGATCGGCCTGGTGTGCTGGCGAATGATTCGTGATGCCAAAGATGCCACCAGCTTATTGCGCACCGGGGCAGTGCTTTATTTACTCGGTGTGGCGGTATTATTGCTGCTGGGTTTTGTCACCAGTGGGGAGCCGGGGCGTTTCTGGCAACCGGGGCCGGCTGATTTGCAATATGAGCAATTCTGGAAATTACAGGGCGGGGTTGAAGCCTGGAAAAACCGGCTCGATCTGTTGTCGTCCAATTTGATTGCTATCGGTGCGCAATACGGCTGGGAGCTGGCGGGTTCTATGCTATTTGGTGCCGGGCTGATGCGTTGTGGTTGGTTACGTGGCGAATTCAGTTTGCGTCATTACCGTTTGCTGGCCGCTTGTTTGATACCGTTTTCATTAGTTATTCAAATACCGGGTGTGGCACTGCAATGGATGGTCGGATGGGATTTCCGTTGGAGCGGATTTTTACTACAAGTGCCGCGTGAGCTTGGTGCGCCCTTGCAGGCAATAGGCTATCTGGCCTTACTGTATGGCTTCTGGCCAACATTCTCGAACTGGCGAGTCAGCCATTGGCTGGCACAGGTTGGCCGCATGGCATTGAGCAATTATTTATTGCAGACATTGCTATGTACTCTGATCTTCTATCACTTCGGCCTATATCAGCAGCTAGATCGCTTGCAATTGTTAGCGGTTGTTCCATTCGTCTGGCTGTGTAATATCCTTTTCTCCTTGTTATGGCTGCATTATTTTGCTCAAGGGCCGGTAGAATGGCTGTGGCGCAAGCTGACTGCCTATGCTTGCGGGCAAGCGTTACAACCGCGTAACACCCGATCTTAAAGACGTTTAAAACAGGGCAATGATTGAGCAGTTGCAAATTTGTATGTAAACGTTTTCTTTCTTGTGACGTATTTCACGTGGCAATCTCAACAAACTGGGTAGGATAGGCCACCTGCCATGATCGGTTGTGCTCAATCGATGCATGGCGACTTATTGTCACAGGATAAGGTCATGGCCACTCTGCATTCAACTGGAAACAGTATAACTATTCGTGATGTGGCCTCACGGGCAGGTGTTTCGCTGGCCACCGTATCAAGAGTGCTTAATAACAGCGCCTCTATCCGGCCAGAAACCCGGGCTGCTGTGCTGAAGGCCGTATCAGAACTGGGCTACCGCCCAAATGCCAATGCGCAGGCGTTAGCGACTCAAAGCAGTGATACGGTCGGTGTGGTCGTAATGGATGTGTCAGATCCCTTTTTTGGTGCATTGGTGAAAGCGGTAGACACTGTTGCACAGCGACATCAAAAATATCTGCTAATCGGCAATAGCTATCATCAGGCAGACAAAGAACGCCATGCTATAGAGGTATTGCTACGCCAGCGCTGTAATGCTTTGGTGGTTCATGCTAAAGCCTTGAGTGACGGTGAGTTAATCGCTTTTATAGAGCAAGTCCCAGGTATGGTTCTGATTAATCGGATTATTCCCGGATTTGAGCATCGTTGCGTCGGATTAGACAATGTTAGCGGTGCGCAAATGGCATGCCGGCTGCTGCTTAAGCAAGGCCATCAGCGCATTGGTTTCCTCGGTTCCAATCACCCTATAGATGATGTCATGCAGCGCCAAACCGGTTACCTCAATGCGCTTGAGGGGGCCGGTATCACTGTGCCTGATACCTGGCGTGCCTATGGCTCACCAGATCTGGTCGGAGGGGAGCGGGCCATGATTGACCTGCTAGGGCGCAATTTACAGCTCAGTGCGGTGTTCGCTTATAATGACTCAATGGCAGCTGGCGCATTGGCGGTGCTAAAAGAAAACGGTATCAGTGTCCCTGAGCAGTTTTCACTGGTGGGCTTTGATGATATCCCGATCGCTCGCTATACCAGCCCTCAATTAACCACAGTTCGTTATCCTATTGTTTCTATGGCAACTTTAGCTACTGAGCTGGCACTTGAAGGCGCGAGTCGTGCGCCAGACCCCCATGCGACCTACTGTTTTAATCCGACACTGGTGCCCCGGCATTCTGTCGCAATTTGTGGCGTCGCTCACTAGTTCGGTATTTATTCTTGTGTAACCGTTTTCAATCTGTGAGAAAATTCACAGATTCTTAACAACGGCCCGTCTATGCTCTAGTTGTTTTCTACCTGAATGTATCAATATGTCATCAGTTACCGGATAAAAAAACACACGGTAGCGGGTTTTAGAATAGCGATTTACAAACACAAGTTCCGCAAACGACGAGTTTGTAAATGACATGGTTTTTGACGACTCAGGCAGCTTTTCGGAGTGGAGTGCGCTCAAGGACGAAAGATATTTGTGTCAGCTGCTTTGAACGATGGGTCTTTCTCACGTTAAGGCGATGGTGTTATCACCCTGTACTACCCTACATAAACCCGGAGATACAAATGAATAAGAAGGTTTTCACATTAGCGACTCTGGTTGCCAGCATGATGTTCGGCGCGGCGGCTCAAGCTGATACCCGTATTGGTGTCACTATTTATAAATATGATGACAACTTTATGTCCGTGGTCCGTAAAGCTATTGAGAAAGATGCTAAAGCATCTCCTGATGTCACCTTACTGATGAATGACTCGCAGAATGACCAATCCAAGCAAAACGATCAAATTGACGTGTTGCTGGCTAAAGGCGTAAAAGCGTTGGCAATCAACCTGGTTGACCCAGCGGCAGCGCCAGTGGTTATTGATAAAGCCCGCGCAAACGATGTTCCAATCGTGTTCTATAACAAAGAACCTTCACGCAAAGCACTTGATAGCTACGACAAAGCTTATTATGTCGGTACTGACTCCAAAGAATCTGGCGTTATTCAGGGTGAGTTGATCGCTAAGCATTGGAAAGCCAATCCAAATTGGGATCTGAACAAAGATGGCAAAATTCAATTTGTGCTGTTAAAAGGCGAGCCAGGCCACCCAGATGCTGAAGCCCGTACCACTTATGTCATCAAAACCCTTAACGAGAAAGGCATTCCGACACAGCAGTTGCAGCTAGATACCGCAATGTGGGATACCGCACAGGCTAAAGATAAGATGGATGCCTGGTTATCTGGCCCTAACGCCAACAAAATTGAAGTGGTTATCGCGAACAACGATGCGATGGCAATGGGCGCAGTAGAAGCACTGAAAGCGCATAACAAAACCAGCATTCCAGTCTTTGGTGTTGATGCCTTACCTGAAGCATTAGCTTTGGTGAAATCAGGTCAAATGGCCGGAACAGTTCTGAATGATGCGAATAATCAGGCTAAAGCGACCTTCGATCTGGCTAAAAACCTGGCGGATGGCAAACCTGCCGCTGAAGGTACTAAATGGAAAATCGACAACAAAATCGTACGTATTCCGTATGTAGGTGTTGATAAAGATAACCTGGCTGAATTTACTAAATAACAGCTGATATTTGTTAGATACCCAACAACAACGGGTAGGAAAGAAATATTAACCTTCTGGCCCTGCTACTTAAGTGGGCGTCAAGTGTCGGGGCTGAAGGTTTTCTGTTGCATTGATCCTTATTTTAGAGTGCGCGCTGACAGGTGGGAATTTAATATCCCGCAATTCAGTAGCGATTCTTAGCCAGGTATAACTATGGCCGATATTAATACAGCACAACCTCGCGAGTGGTTGCTGGAAATGAGCAATATTAATAAATCATTTCCTGGCGTAAAGGCGTTAGATAACGTAAATCTTAAAGTGCGACCAAATTCGATCCATGCGTTAATGGGGGAGAATGGTGCAGGTAAGTCAACGCTATTAAAATGTCTGTTTGGTATCTATAAAAAAGACTCCGGGAGTATTATCTTTCAGGGGCAAGAAATAGAATTTAAAAGCTCTAAAGAAGCATTAGAACATGGTGTTTCGATGGTGCATCAGGAATTAAACCTGGTATTGCAACGCACCGTAATGGATAACATGTGGCTGGGGCGTTACCCAACCAAAGGTTTCTTTGTCGATCAAGATAAAATGTACAAAGACACCAAAGCTATCTTCGATGAATTGGATATTGATATTGATCCACGCGATAAAGTTGCCACTTTATCGGTATCCCAAATGCAAATGATCGAGATTGCTAAAGCTTTTTCTTACAATGCAAAAATCGTCATTATGGATGAGCCAACTTCTTCATTAACTGAGAAAGAAGTTAATCATCTATTTACCATTATCCGCAAATTGAAAGAGCGCGGCTGTGGAATTGTTTATATCTCCCACAAGATGGAAGAGATATTCCAGTTGTGTGATGAAATCACTATTTTGCGTGATGGTCAGTGGATTGCCACCCAGCCACTGGAAGGGCTGACCATGGATCAAATTATCTCCATGATGGTCGGACGTTCACTGAGTCAGCGTTTCCCAGACCGCCTTAACAAACCTGGTGAAGTGATTCTGGAAGTGAAGAATCTAACCTCACTGCGTCAGCCTTCAATCCGTGATGTCTCCTTTGACCTGCATAAAGGTGAGATTCTGGGGATTGCCGGATTGGTGGGTGCTAAGCGCACCGATATTGTGGAGACATTATTTGGTATCCGCGAAAAAGTAGCTGGTACGATTAAATTGCATGGTAAGAGTATTAATAACCACAGCGCTAATGAAGCTATTAATCACGGTTTTGCATTAGTGACGGAAGAGCGCCGCTCAACCGGGATTTATGCATATCTTGATGTAGGCTTTAATTCCCTGATTTCTAATATTCGTAACTATAAAAATAAATTGGGGCTGCTGGATAATACCCGCATGAAGAGCGATACCCAATGGGTTATCGATGCTATGCGAGTCAAAACGCCCGGTCATCGCACCAGTATTGGTTCTTTATCGGGTGGGAATCAGCAGAAAGTCATTATTGGCCGTTGGCTATTAACTCAACCAGAAATATTAATGTTGGATGAGCCGACTCGGGGGATTGATGTCGGTGCTAAGTTTGAAATCTATCAGTTAATGACTGAACTAGCGAAGAAAGACAAAGGAATTATTATTATTTCCTCTGAAATGCCTGAGCTATTAGGGATCACTGACAGAATTTTAGTAATGAGTAATGGTCAGGTTGCGGGAATTGTTGAAACCAAACAAACCACGCAAAATGAAATATTACGTCTTGCATCCTTGCATCTCTAATCCAGTCGAAGGTTCTTATTATGAATGCGTTAAATAAGAAAAGCATGCTCACTTACCTTAAAGAGAGCGGGATTTACGTCGTATTATTCGTATTACTGGCAATAATTATTGTCAAGGACCCGACATTTTTAAGCCTGATGAACTTAAGTAATATTCTAACCCAATCTTCTGTGCGTATTATTATCGCGCTCGGTGTTGCGGGGCTGATTGTGACTCAAGGTACCGACCTGTCAGCGGGTCGTCAGGTGGGGTTAGCGGCGGTGGTGGCGGCAACGATGCTGCAAGCCATGGATAACGTTAATAAAGTTTTCCCAGATTTGCAGACTGTCCCTATCCCAATCGTTATCTTAACCGTGTGTTTGATTGGCGCAATTATCGGTTTGGTCAACGGTATTATCATTGCTTATCTGAATGTGACACCATTTATTACCACATTGGGCACCATGATTATTGTTTACGGGATTAACTCCCTGTATTACGACTTCGTGGGCGCATCACCGATTGCTGGTTTTGACCCTGCATTCTCAACCTTTGCACAAGGGTTCTTGCGATTTGGTGATTTCAAACTCTCTTACATTACCTTTTATGCATTGATTGCTATCGGTTTTGTTTGGGTGCTGTGGAATAAAACACGCTTTGGTAAAAATATTTTCGCCATCGGCGGTAACCCAGAGGCTGCAAAAGTTTCTGGTGTGAATGTGCCACTAAACTTAATCATGATTTATGCACTGTCTGGTGTGTTCTATGCATTCGGCGGGATGTTGGAAGCCGGCCGTATCGGTAGTGCGACGAATAACCTGGGCTTTATGTATGAGTTAGATGCGATCGCCGCTTGCGTAGTGGGCGGGGTATCCTTCAGTGGTGGTGTCGGTACTGTTATCGGTGTTGTGACCGGGGTTATCATCTTTACCGTAATTAACTACGGGTTGACTTATATCGGTGTGAACCCGTACTGGCAGTACATTATTAAAGGTGCGATCATTATCTTTGCGGTAGCTCTGGATTCACTGAAATACGCCAAGAAAAAATAATCGACTATTGGTAGTAAAAATAGAAGCCAGTTTGGGACTAAAACCAGACTGGCTTTTTTATATTGATGCCAGAGTTCGGTGTTGGGAGTAATTGCTATAAATAATAACGATGTGTATTTCATCATATAATTACGGCGATATTTTCCGTGAATGAGACGTGATTGCAATAGAGTAACATCCCGCAATTTAGCTGGAATCGTTTATTAATCCGAATCAAGCTTATCGTGGGTTAATATATATTTTTTCATTTCAATACCTTAAAGCAGCTATCATCCATTTTTTGGGCTTAATTACTTTGGCCATAAGATGCTGGGCGTATTGAAACTGCACAATGTCAGAGTGATATTTTCACTGACAGTAACCTTAAACTGTTACGACAATATGGCCGGTATTACTGGCATCGTCGTCGCATTGATTTTGCCAGAGAAATCCATACTGGGAGAACAGTCATGCATGAGATTACCTTGTGCCAAAATGCTATTGCCATGACTGCCAACAGGCGGTTAATTTGCTCAGCAGCAAAGTGACTCGCTGTCCGTTGTGTGCGGGTAGCCATTTACGTATTGGGGCGCCTGATGATGGCGTGATGATTAAGCGCTTGGAGGTGGGATGAAATTATTTTTTTATGCCGTGACACTGCGGGAGCCAAATAATGTGTATAAGTATTCCCGGACAAATTGTCGCGTTAGATGATATTCAACCGGATACGGCCTGGGTGGATGTCTGTGGCGTGCGCCGTTCGGTCAATATTATGCTGGTGGCTGCGGATGAGCAAGTGAGTGCAGCATTAATCGGTTATTGGGTTTTAGTGCATGTGGGGTTCGCCACGAGTACCCTCCGGCAGTTTGCAGGCTAATCGAATCGAGGCCGACTCGCTACCTGCTCGACAGCCCCTTTCACCGCGTCCATGCGGCCTGCAATCTTTGTCGGCAATATTCCTGATTGCGCTTAACTGCAAAACCAAAACCAAAAACAAATTCAAAATCATGGTGCTGGTGCTGGTGCTGGTTTTTTCGCTTTTTCTTCTGCCAGCCGGTGTTCCAATTCAAGCAGTTGATCAGGGGATACGGCGGGGTAACCTTGCGCATCATCCGGTATCACGTGTACTGCCGGAATAGGGATTAATGGCCCCAGGAAGCGTGGCTCGCGTTTCATAATATAGAGATCTGATAGTGCGCCGAGGCGGGCAAAGATCTCTCGTACCCGAACATTGAGCATATCTTTGGGAGACGGTACAGCAAAACACTGCGCTTGAATTCCCATATGCATCGCGATAAACAACGCCCGTTCGCAATGGAAACGTTGGGTAATGATAATAAAATCATTGGTATCAAATACTTTTCGCGTGCGCACAATAGAATCTAATGTGCGAAAACCGGCATAGTCCAACACGATATCAGAGGGCGCGACACCCGCGGCAATCAAGTCACGGCGCATGGTCATTGGCTCGTTATAACTGTGTAGCGCATTGTCACCACTCAGCAGTAAGTAACTGACTTTGCCACTGTTATAGGCGTTTAGCGCCCCCTGGATGCGGTATTGATAAAACTGATTTATACCACCGGTTTTATAATACTTAGCTGTGCCTAATACCACACCAACCTGCCGGTGCGGTAAGTCTTGCAGTTCATCGTAGATAAAAGGGGCTGTTTTCCAGCTGATCCAGCGATCGAGCACAATAGCTGTCACTATCAGCAACCCTGCGATGATAATTAAGCTAATAATCAGGCGTTTCCACATTCTCTGGCCTTTGATGCATTCAATTCACTGGTGATATTGCAAGGCTACTGTACCCGCCGATATCATGCCAATAGTTTCTTCTTATTATATTAATGATTGAGAGGGGGCTGATGACCGGAGAGTGAGTCTATAACCGGCCTGAGCAGCAGCGCAGGCCGGATAATAACTAGAACGAGGTGCGTTTGTAAGTCCGATACTGTGGCTGCCAATAGTTGTGCTCAATGGCTTTAGCTAATGCTTCCTCAGACGTGACAATCGCGACTCCTTGCAACTGCGCGGCTTTACCTACTTGCATGGCGATAGTTTTTGACACCGCCTGAATATCGTCGATATTGGGCAGTAATGCTCCTTCACCGTTGCGTGCCAGTGGTGAACATTCGGCTAATGCGCGACTGGCGGCCATCAGCATGCCATCGGTGACACGTTTGGCACCGGATGCCAGCACCCCCAAACCAATGCCGGGGAAGATATAAGAGTTATTGCATTGTGCAATCGGATACAGTTTCTCTTTATAACTGACCGGTGAGAAGGGGCTGCCTGTTGCGACCAGTGCTGCGCCATCCGTCCAGTGAATAATATCTTCTGGCCGCGCTTCTACCCGTGATGTTGGGTTCGATAATGGCATCACTATCGGGCGCGCACAGTGCTTGTGCATTTCGCGGATTAACTCTTCGGTAAATAACCCCGGCTGACCAGAAACCCCAATCAGCACGGTGGGTTTGGCATTACGGACCACATCCTGCAATGAGATTGAATCACTGGTCAGATTCCAGCTTTGTAACGCATCACTTTTTTGCACCAATTTACTTTGGAAATCCAACAAATTAGGTAGTTTGTCAGTCAACAGACCGAAACGATCGACCATAAAAACACGCGCCCGAGCTTGTTCTTCACTCAGACCTTCCGAAATCATCTGCGCAATGATTTGTTCAGCAATGCCACAACCGGCGGAACCTGCGCCGAGGAAGGTAACAGTTTGGTCGCGCAACTGGCTGCCAGCGGCATGACTTGCCGCAATCAGGCTGCCCAATGTGACCGCCGCGGTGCCCTGAATATCATCATTGAAGCAGCACAGCTCATCACGGTAGCGGTTGAGCAGCGGTGTCGCGTTGTTCTGAGCAAAATCTTCAAACTGCAACAATACATTCGGCCAGCGGCGTTTGACTGCCTGAATGAATTCATCAACAAAGGCATAATATTCGTCGCCGGAAATACGCGGGTGACGCCAGCCCATATACAGCGGGTCGTTCAGACGTTGCGGGTTGTTAGTACCCACATCCAATACTACTGGCAAGGTATACGCCGGACTAATACCACCGCAGGCGGTATACAGTGACAGTTTGCCAATAGGAATACCCATGCCGCCGATACCTTGGTCGCCAAGGCCGAGAATGCGTTCGCCGTCAGTGACCACGATAACTTTCACATTTTGCTTGGTGGCATTTTGCAGCATGTCATCAATGTGTTCGCGGTTCGGATAAGAGATAAATAACCCGCGCGCGCGGCGATAGATGTCGGAGAAGTGTTCACAAGCTTCGCCGACCGTCGGGGTGTAAATAATGGGCATCATCTCGCTGAGATGCGCTTCCAGCAGGCGGTAAAACAGGGTCTCATTGGTATCTTGAATATTACGCAGATAAATATGCTTATCGTCGTCGTTCTTAAAATCCTGATACTGACGATATGCTCGCTCAGCCTGTTCTTCTATAGTTTCAACCGCTTCCGGCAATAAGCCGTGTAAATTGAAGTGGCTGCGCTCATCATTGGTGAAGGCGCTACCTTTGTTCAACAAAGGGAATTCTAATAGGATCGGGCCAGCGTAGGGGATGTACAGGGGGCGTTTACTTTCGTATTCAAGTTCCATGAGTTTTTACTCTTATGACTTCAGGGCTGGATAGTAATTGTTACCCTCGATCCTAAAAGATAAGAAAAATATGTACAGCTTTTGTTAGTTAAATATGTCGGTTAGCAGTAAAAGTGCGAGTTGGCAGGCATATTTAACTGTTGATGGTGCAAACGTGTTTTTGGCAGTGGGGTTAACGGTGTAACCCCGAGTTCGGTTTTATCTGTTTAAAATGTCACGCATTTTACATCGCTACAACCCAAAGCGGCTAGCGTTGCTTGGGTTGCATCCCACTGAGTCAGCATGGGTTGACTGCCTTCAGCCAGCACTGCGCGGCGAATAGCACCACAATCTTTGCCAGCGAGGTTGGTCATAATCAATGCCGCTTGCAGCGGTGGCAGGCTTGGGTTGAACGCGGCATTTTCAGCATAGCGTCCGGTATAAATAGTGCCGTCGGCGGTTTCCAATGCCACACCGCTATGAGAATTGCTGTAAGGTGCATGGCTGTGGTTTGCGCCCTCAAGTGCTGCCTGAGTCAGGGCATCCGTTTCAGCAATCTTATAGCCGTGATCGACAGGATCCATCAGCAGAGTGGTGATATCCAAATCTTTCGGGCCGAAAGAGTCTGGCAAATATTGCCCCAGTGTTGAAGCAGGGCGGCCCGGTAGATGGATATGCAGGCCGGTTCCGCTGTTCAGTTCATTCATAAACTGGCGGCAATGACCGCACGGCGTGTAATTGACGGTAATCGAAACCAAACTGGCTTCATTGCGCAACCAGGCATGGGTGACGGCACATTGTTCGGCGTGGATGGTTTGTTGCAATGGGGCGCCACTGAACTCCATATTGGCACCGAAATAGAGATTGCCGCTGATACCGCGCGCAATGGCTCCGACCTTGAAATGAGAGACGGGCGTCAATGCACAAGCGGCGGCCAGTGGTAGCAACGCAAATGCCAGCGCATCATCATCTAACCCGCTGATACTCTTCACTGCTTTCACTTGATCTGCTGTCAGCATGGCAGGGAAATCGTTTGCGCTCATGATAGGTTCAAGTGCGGATTGCAGCGAGGCGGGCAACGTAGCCCAAGCGTCATGAAAACGTGCTTGCATAGGGTTCTCTCCAATAGTTACGGGAAACTATTTTAGGTAGCTTGGGGTTTGCTTGATGTGATTTAGATCTCGTTATATATGAAATTTATGCAAGTAAAATCTCAAATGAGAGATGTATCTCAAATTTATACTGCAATATTAGCCAAGCCCTTCGGACTTAGCTGAATAAATGTAGCAGCACGGGGAATAAGAACGGCGCCAGCAGTGAGGTGATAATCCCACAAATTACCAAGGCCAGTGAGCTGAACGCACCTTCCTGAAAATCCAACTCAGCACAACGGGCGGTACCCAGGGCATGCGATGCAGTTCCCATAGCCAATCCACGTGAGGCTTTAGTGGTTATTTTTAACAAATTCAATAAGCTGTGACCAAACACTGCCCCCAGAATCCCGACAAAAATAACGCACACGGCACTGATGGCGGGTAAACCATGGATGGACTCAGCTACCGCCATGGCAATTGGCGTGGTGACGGATTTAGGCAGTACCGAAGCGGCAATTTCAGGGGTTGCGCCCATCCACAGAGCCACAGCAGTGCCACTGACCATAGCGGTGATACTGCCGATAAAACAGATACTAATGATTGATTTCCAGCGCGCGCGAATTTGATGCAACTGCTCATACAGCGGGAAGGCCAACGCCACCACGGCCGGCTGCAACAGGTCGTTTAGCACTTTGCTGCCAGCGAAATAGTTGGCATAAGGCATATGTGTCACTAATAACAATGGAATGATAACAACCATTGATATAAGCAAAGGGTTCAGCAACGGCATTTTCAGCCAGCGAGCCAAACGGCGTGCACTGAAGAACACGATGAGTGTTAGTGGCAGTGACCACCATAAGTTACTGATCATTTGTCCTCCTCGGTGTGAGTGGGAGAACCAATCACCTTGCGCTCACGATGGACATAATGTGAGCTATAAGCCACCACCAACATCACAATCAGGGTACTAACAAAGCAGGAAACCACAATAGGGCCAAATTGCTTGGTGAGTTGGTCATAATATTGCATGACGCCAACACCGATTGGCACAAACAGCAGCGCCATGTAACGAATGAGCAGGTGACAACCGGGCTTTACCCACGTCGAAGGCAAAATTTGTGAGGAAAGCAGGGCAAACAAAATCAGCATTCCGAGAATGCTACCGGGGATGGTTATGGGTAGCAGTAAGGCCACGGCCTTACCTGCCCATAAGCACAGATAGATAATGGCGAAAGCTCGCAGATACTGCCAGCAAAGTGAAGTCACATTGCGCATAAAAAGAGTCCTGAGTAACGGAATGCATTCATCATACAATTAACGCTAACACTGTGCTAGTTATCACACTATGAATAATTTTAATGGAATTATGCCAATTACGACTCGTCTTGCAACTGAGAGGGTTGATGGGCTGGCGATTTGGCTAATTGGTAGCCACGATAGAAAAATACCAGCCCCAAAATAGCCGCCACAATCAACATGTAGAACATCATCTCGGGTGCGGTGTAGGCTAACAGGAAACCGCAGAGTACCGGATTCGCAGCACCGCCTAACTGACCGAGGTTCTGTACCCCATAGTAACTGCCTTTGAGATTCGCGGGGGCAATAAAATCGATAAACAGATATTCGACCGGAATAACAATAATCTCACCCAATGAGAAAATCGCCATCGCTAGCATCCACACAGGGATTGACTGTTGCGCGGCCATAAAGCCGAACAAACCAATAATAAAAAACAGAGTGCCTAGCATTAGCCAGCGCATTAAGTTCTGTTGATTCATACGGCGGCTTAACAGGTATTGTAAGGTAATCACAATAGTTGCATTGACCGTCATCACCGCGCCAATCACCTGATAGGCAAATTTGGCATCAGAAACAGTAATCAGGTATTGAGATAAATAGCCGGAGAACTGACCAAAGACAATGGCACTGAGCATGCTGCCGACGGTGAAATAGATCAGCCGTTTGTCATGGCGCAAAATACGAAACGTTTGGCGGAAATCTGGCACAGACTCCGTCTGTGTATGCTCCGCGACCGACATATCGGTACTGTCGATTCTGAATTTCAGTGTAATGGCAACCAACAACGCTAGTATGCCCGAAATGATAAAGGGGACTTGCGGCCCCATACTGACCACCAAAACTCCCAGCCCTGGGCCGACCGCCCAGCCGACATTGACCAATGTGTAGTTGGCTGAGAAGGCTTTGATTCGCTCGTTGACCGGCAACCATTCGGCAAAACAGGCTTTAATGGCGATGCCATAGACTGAGTATGCTGAATGCAACAATGCCAAAATCAGGATAATCCACGCCGGATGTTCAATCCACGGCAAGGTAAAAAAGGTGGCAGAGAACAGGGTGATAGCCAGCAAAATCAACTGCTTTTTATTGAATTTATCCACCAGATAGCCACCATACAGACTGGTGAAAATACCCAAGGTCAAACTCGCCCCTAAGACCAGTCCAACCTTGTCTGGCGCTAGTTGAAAGTGTTCGGCCAAATAGATAGTAATAAATGGCAGCGTTACGGCCCGGCCAATGGTTAACACCAGCGAGGCAATCAGCAGGTTAGTGACACGCGATGGAAATCCTTTCATGGTATTTTCTTATTTTTAATTATGGGTAATAAGTTGTTTCTATGCGGATTGTTGCCAATAAAAAGAGTGACACGCACAGCATTACGACAGCAGCTCAGCCAATTACAGTAGACTATTGCAGGAGTGAAAGAGAGGGGGTGGAGGAAATTTTTTTGCAAATAGCAGATCGACCTGAATCGACCTGCCATTAATAGACTATTAACCTAAATATTCGATGATAGATAGCCCGCCATTATAATCAGTGCTGTAGATAATCCCTTGCGCATCAACAAACACATCACATGACTGAATAACTTGTGGGCGACCAGGTCGTTTATCCATCATTTTTTCCGGTGCGGCAGGTACTAAAGCGCCCGTTTCCTTCGGCTGATACGGGTTGCTGATATCATAAGCCCGAACCCCCGCATTCTGGTAAGTGGCAAAAATCAGCGATGAACTGATAAAACTGCCAGGGCGGTTTTCATGCAGATTATGTGGGCCAAAATGTGCGCCTTTTTTTACATAATCTCGCTCATCAGGCACGGGGAAGGTTGAGATACTCATCGGATTGCTCGGATCACGAATATCAAATACCCAAATATGTTTCTCGCCATCCTCTTGGTTATCCAGTACTGCTTCATCCAGCACCACCAGTAAGTCGCGATCTGGCAAGGGAAGCGCGGTATGAGTCCCGCCGCCAAAAGGGGGGCTCCAGTTGCGATGACTGATTAGTTTTGGCTCAGTGCGGTCGCTGACATCTAATAGTGTCAGGCCACCATCACGCCAACTGCCGTAAGCTGTATCACCACTGATAATGGCATGGTGCAATGCATAGCGCTTACCTTCAGGCCAGCTTGCTTGCTCGCCCGCAGCGGTATGCATACCGGGTAATGCATAACGCCCGGCAACCTGTGGCTTTTGCGGGTCGGCCAGGTCGATGGTCAGAAAGATATAATCACTGTAGCCGTCGAGCAGCGCAGAAACATAGGCCCAGCGCCCACCAACATACCAAATACGGTGGATGCCGATACCATCGAGCGGCAGGAAACTTATCTCGCGGGGCTTGTCCGGTAGCGAAATATCAAAAATACGTAAACCGGCACTCCAACTACGGCCTTCTTGCCGGGTACTGACCGTTTGAGCCACCGAGCGGGTGTAATACACTTTTTCTTCGGCAAAACTAGCGTCAGCAAACAAGTCACGGGCATTAATGACCAGTAGCAGGTCATCATGAGCTTGTAAGTGTACATTCCACGTATTGGGTGGCGCGGCGATAAAACCCGCCGGACGTGGATTTTTTGCATCTCGTACATCAATAATTGAAACGCCTTGCGACACCATATGGCCGACATAGGCAAAACCACGATGCACCATCACCTGCACGCCATCGGGCTTTCCACCTTGGTCACTGTGACCAATCAGCCGCATATTGCGGCTGTATTCAGGTGTTGGCAAGACTCCTTGCGCTGCCATTTATTTCACTCCAAATCAATTTTTCGCATGGGTCTTTAATGACGCATTACTGACCATTTTTGGCGGCAAGGGTCGCAAACCAAGGTGAGTTGAAATCATCTGACTGGCCCCAGCCAGGGATGATTTTACTCAAACCGGATACATTAACCGGGCCAGGTTGGCTCGCCAGCAGGGCTTGTGGAATAGCAGCGGCACGGAATTCATAACTGGCAGGTGTTTCTTCGCCGGCAATTTTCTTGGCAATCAGGCGTAAGTTAACGGTACCAATGAGCTTAGGATCGACCGCAACGCTGACTTTCCATGGGCTATTTGCTTCGCGCATCAGTTGCAAATCCTGATTCGAGATATCAATACTGTACAATTTGATCTCGGTACGACCATTCTCTTGCAAGGCTTTATAAGCACCTTGAGTAAAGGCATCCCAGGTTCCCCAAATTGCATCGATTTTCCCTTTCGGGTATTTCGCCAAAACTGCCCCGACTTTATTCGCGGTATCGCCTTGAACATCGGATGAAACAGCACCAATAGATTCCAGTTCGGTAATGCCCGGATTTTGTTTCAGCAGTGCTTGATAAGCGGCCTGACGACGTTCCATCGGTGGGAAACCGGCGACCCAGAGCTTGATAATATTCGCTTTACCATTGAAGTCCTTGACCAACTGACCGAAGGATTCATTAGTCAGTGAGGCATCATCTTGTTGAGTGACGGTCAGACCGGGGATATCACCCTGGATGGCGGTATCAAATACAGACACGGCGATGCCGCTCGCCGCAATGCGTTTTACCAGTTCAGTCGAGTAGGGGTCGCGGCCTTGGGACAAAATAATCCCGTCGTATTTCTGGCTGATAGCCTGATTAACAAAGTCCTGAAAACGCGCGTCATCGCCGTTGCTTAAGAAAGTATCGACTTTGAAACCCAGTTTTTTTCCTTCTTTCAAGACACCAGATAGGAATTGAGTGGTGTTGTCGTCGGAACCTAAATTACGGATCACCGCAATTTTAATTTGCCCTTGATGATTGGCAATGGCATCAGGAATAGGGGCTACCGTGGCGGTGTCCGCAGCGAATACTGGCAGTGCTGTCAGCAGGCTCAGGGCCAGTAATGGGGAAGCAATTTTTTTCATCCGGAACTCCGTCATGGTGTTGATAAGTTATGCAATGTATAGGGTGCTATCGTTGTTATGGCTATCTTTGTGTCTAGACGTCTATCTGTCTCTGTACAGCATCATAACCATAACTATTTTGATAAGGAATTAACTTTGTTATGAATTTTTGGATCGCGTTATATCTTTTAGTTTGGATAGCTTAAATAAGCAGCACAGTGCAAGGGGATGGTGAGTATCATGAGAGCAAATGGATCTAATAACCTTTTTATTTTAGTGGTTTTGTTTCGGAGGAACTTTATAACCTTATTTTTATTGAGACAAATATCAGTAATAATATTTTATTTCGCTGCTTATGCAGTCCTGATATCCTAAATAGGATTGAGTCATAAAAA
>NZ_CACVAD010000062.1 GCF_902726545.1 Yersinia artesiana
CTGCAAAACTCGTCACTAGTCAATGGATGGAAACTAAATATTATGCGAAATTATATAATGGCTACTATATTACTCTCTGCTACTTTTGTCACAAACGCAAATTCAGTCAATTCAACGACATCCCTTCAGTCACCACAAATTATTGCTCACCGCGGTGGAACTGCCGATGCACCTGAAAATACAATTCCCGCCATTAAAAAAGCATTGGCTAATGGCGCTGATGCAATCTGGATAACGCTACAGCTATCAAAGGATAATATTCCGGTATTGTACCGCCCTACTGATCTTAAAGAGTTAACTAATGAATCAGGGAAAGTTTCTGACTATACCGCTAAACAACTCGCCGGCTTTGATGCCAGCGTTAAATATAACGAAAAACATAATATTCAGCCTAAGTCAGCTTCGCACATTGGTATTCCTACACTAGATGAAGTATTGAAAGCATTCCCGACAACAACATTTTACCTCGACATTAAATCACCAGATGCAAACCCAACTGCCTTTGCCGAAGCACTACAAAAAACGCTGGATGCAACCGCCAAAGGTGAAGACAGCAGGCCAGGCAGAACCCGAGTCTACTCAACCAATGACAGTTATCTGAAAGCATTGGATGCGGTTAATGAAAAAAGTGATGCTGCACATAAAATTCAGCGTTTTGAAAGCCGTGACTTTACTCGAACGCAGCTAGCCAATATAACGATGGATCATAAATGTGAATTACCAATAGATAATAAAGAGCGCTGGTATGGTCTGGAATTACACCGCAATGTTGAGGTAGTGGAAAAATACACTCTGGGTGAAGGCCGTTCTAATGCTGTATTAAGTTGGGATAAAGAAGCTGTTGATTGTTTCCGTAAAAATAAAAATGCATATATTATTTTCTTCGGAATTAATACTCCTGAAGATTATAAGAAAGCGAAAGAGTTAGGCGCTAATGGTGTAATGGTCGACTCTCCAAGCCAATTTAAAAAGATAGTCCGCGACAATAAATAATTAAAATATATCCCCAATCAACTGTTCATTGATTGGGGATTCAATTTCTATTCTACCTACAGCAAGACAATGCAGATCCCAGCTATAGAATACGATGCTGCTCTAGCGCTTTCTGACGAGCGGCCTCTTTAGCTAATCGTTTCTTGCGCGAATCACAAGGTTCGGGGCAATCACACACTTTTTCCATTCCCAAAGCCCCTATGCCTCCGCAACTGCCCTGTAAGGTTTTACGTTTTACGATATAACCCAGCGACATCCCAGCAATGACCAAGAGAAAAAAGACAAAGGACGCGATAAAAACAGTTAACATATCCCTCTCCTGTCACAACCGTTTTTGCAGATAAGGTTTGAACGACTCTGAAGAACGCTCCTCAAAACCATCATCAGTTTTCACTATCATAAATACTGGAATACCCAATAAATTAGCTAATGCCATTCCTCGTTCCGGCCCAAGAACACCTAATCCAGTCGAAAGCCCATCTGCTGTCATACAACTTGGGTCTAAAACAGTAATGGAAACTAAGCGATGGTTAATTGGCCGCCCGGTTTTAGGATCAATGGTATGTGAGTAGCGCACACCATCCTGTTCAAAGTAATTACGATAATCACCAGAAGTTGCGATAGCCATTCGTCCGGGTTCGATAATCTCTTGCGCACTTTGCTCTGACCCTGCAACAGGTTTTTCAATAGCAATGCGCCAAGGTTTATTCTCCCCATTATTGCCACGAGTCCGAACTTCACCGCCAATATCAACCATATAGTTATCAATATGCTGCGCTTCCAAATATTCGGCAACAACATCTACCCCATATCCTTTAGCTATAGCAGAAAGATCAACATACAGTTCAGGAATATGTTTGATTAAAGCACCATTTTCTACGGCAAGTTTATCAATGCCAACCCATTCCCGGCGTTTGGTGATTTCAGCATCAGTAGGTACCACATTTGGCCGTCCTTCTGGGCCAAAGCCCCATAGATTAACCAATGGCCCGACAGTTACATCCAGCGCCCCATCAGTCAAGCGGTTGATGCGGATAGCCTCACGTACTACCTTGGCTGTGCCCTGCGAAACAGGAAATGGTGTATCCACTTTCTGGCTTTTGTTGAAACGACTCAGTTCGGAATTTGGCCGATAAGTCGACATTTGATCATTAACCTGTTCCAGTTCGCGATCTATTTCCTGTTGTAACTTTTTCGGGCCAGGGGTTGATGAGTCACTCACATACTTGATTGAATATGAGGTGCCCATCGTTTTACCTTCGAGGTTTATTTGCTCAGGGCCACAGCCTGTTAGCAACAAAACTCCCACAGCAGCCATTAGCCAATGCATTATATGTTTTTGCACAATATCACCAATTACTGTAGAAACCCGAGTGGCGATAAATCAGCCACCAAAATCATCGAGCATAATGTTTTCATCTTCTACCCCAAGGTCTTTCAGCATCTTGATGACTGCCGCATTCATCATCGGTGGGCCACACATATAAAATTCGCAATCTTCAGGTGCAGGATGATTTTTAAGGTAGTTTTCTAATAACACGTTATGAATGAAGCCGGTATAACCCGTCCAATTGTCCTCTGGCTGTGGATCAGACAAAGCCACATGCCAACGGAAATTATCATTCTCAGCCTGTAACTGATCAAAATCTTCTTCATAAAACATTTCACGTCGTGAACGCGCGCCATACCAGAAGCTGATTTTACGTTTCGTATGCAATCTTTTGAGCTGATCAAAGATATGCGAACGCATTGGTGCCATACCTGCACCACCACCAATAAAGACCATTTCTGCATCGGTATCTTTGGCAAAAAACTCGCCAAACGGCCCGGAAATAACCACTTTATCGCCCGGTTTCAGCGACCATATATAGGAAGACATAATTCCTGGCGGGGCATCTGGTACTGACGGTGGCGGCGTGGCAATACGCACGTTTAGCATGATAATGCCGCGCTCTTCAGGATAGTTTGCCATAGAATAAGCACGCACTGTTGGTTCCGTCACCACTGACTCAAATCGGAATAAATTGAATTTATCCCAGTCACCACGATATTCCTCAGGCACATCAAAATCAGCGTATTTTACCGTATGGGGTTCAGCTTCAATTTGAATAAAACCGCCCGCGCGGAATGGCACCACTTCGCCATCGGGGATTTTCAGCTTTAGCTCTTTGATAAATGTGGCTTTATTATCATTAGAGATAACTTCACACGCCCACTTTTTCACCCCAAAGATCTCTTCCGGCAATTCAATTTTCAGGTTTTGTTTCACACTAACCTGACATGCCAGCCGACAACCTTCTTTGGCTTCCCGCTTTGAAATATGGGAAAGCTCAGTGGGCAAAATATCCCCACCGCCTTCTTTAATCTTCACACGGCACTGCCCACAAGAGCCGCCACCGCCACATGCTGAAGAAACAAATATGCCATGGCTAGAAAGCATGTTGAGCAGCTTGTCCCCAGCCGGAGCAGTGAAACTCTTATCTGCATCTTCATTTATATCAATTGTAATATCACCGGTATTCACCAGTTTTGACTTGGCAAATAAAATCATCACCGTCAATGCCAAGACAATAAGGGTGAACATCACTACGCCTAGAATTATTTCCATGAATTATTCCTGCCTTTATAAGTTCACGCCGGAGAAAGACATAAACCCTAAGGCCATCAATCCGGTAGTGATAAAGGTGATCCCTAACCCCTGTAAGCCCGCAGGCACATTGGCATATTTCATTTTTTCGCGAATACCCGCTAACGCGACAATAGCTAACATCCAACCGATGCCGGAACCAAATCCATAAACGATGGATTCAGGGAAGTTATAATCACGCTGTGCCATAAATGACACACCACCGAAGATGGCGCAGTTCACCGTAATCAATGGCAGGAAAATGCCCAGTGCGTTGTACAGCGCAGGGAAATACCGATCGAGAATCATTTCCAGCACCTGCACGATGGCGGCGATAACACCAATAAAGGTAATAAAATTCAGGAAACTGAGGTCAACGCCCTCAACCAATGCGCCATCTCGCAGAACCAGGTTATAAACCAAATTGTTAGCAGGCACAGAGATGCCCAAGACGACGGTTACTGCAATGCCAAGGCCAAAGGCTGTCGAGACTTTCTTGGAAACGGCGAGGAAAGTACACATCCCCAGAAAGAATGCTAATGCCATATTCTCGACAAACACCGCGCGCACAAACAGACTGATGTAATGTTCCATCGTCAATTACTCCTTCTCAATCTGCGCAGGTTTCAGGGTTCGTAATCCCCAAATCAGCAAACCAATGATAAAGAATGCGCTAGGTGCCAGCAGGAACAATCCATTAGGTTGATACCAACCGCCATTCTGAACAGTTTCCAATACAGTCACACCAAACAATTTACCCGAACCAATCAACTCACGGACAAACCCCACCAGCACTAACACCACGCCATAGCCCAAGCCATTGCCGATACCATCCATAAAGCTTTCGATTGGGGGGGATTTCATCGCATACGCTTCGGCGCGCCCCATCACAATGCAGTTAGTGATAATCAAGCCAACAAATACGGATAGCTGCTTGGATATCTCATAGGCATAAGCGCGCAAAATCTGATCCACCACGATGACCAATGAGGCAATGATCACCATCTGGACAATAATGCGCACACTGTTTGGAATATGGTGGCGAATCAATGAAATGAAAAAACTGGAGAACGCTGTAACCAGGGTTACCGCCAGTGTCATCACCAGAGCCGTTTCCAGCTTGGTGGTGACAGCCAAAGCGGAACACACCCCCAGAATTTGTAGTGCAATCGGGTTGTTATCAAATAACGGCCCCAATAAAACCCGTTTAATCTCTTTGCTATCAGCCATTTTTTAACGCCCCTTCGCGCACTTTTTTCAGGAACGGGCCAAAGCCGTTTTCACCGAGCCAAAAATCAAAGCTGTTTTGTACCCCATTGGATGTCAGCGTCGCACCGGACAAACCATCTATTGCATGGGGATCGTTAGCGGGTGCTCGCCCTTTAACAATGCGAATAGCCGGTTGCCCTTGATCATCAAATAACCGCTTACCTATCCATTGATTACGCCAAATCGGGTTCTCAACCTCGCCACCCAGTCCCGGCGTTTCACCTTGATCGTAATAGGTGATACCGCGTACAGTTTTGCCATCGGTGTCGATAGCAACAAAGGCATACATCATTGACCACAAACCAGAACCGTAAATAGGTAACACAATTTTGTCGATCTGGCCGCTTTCACTGCGCACCAGATAAATTTCAACCACATTAGCCCGGCGGCGAATACCTGCGACATCCTGTGCTGGTGTCAGCGCAATACTCATTTGGTTATCACGCAGTGCCTGCGCGCGATCAAACGTCGCTGGATCTTGTTGAATAAACTCACCGCTCTGCAAATCCAGCAGGCGTGGTTCAATCCGCTGTGCAAACTCACGCTGTACTTCTTCCGCTGGCATTCTCGGTTGCAGCAATCCTGCCACTGCCAGAATATTGCGCTGCTTATCGAGTAAGCGCTGTTCTTGTTGCTTAGCTTTCAAACCTACCGCGGCACCCGCCACGATGACAGAACACACCAGACAGAGCACGATGACCACCAGCAGCGTTTTACCGATGCTGTCATTATTTCTTGGTTTATCATTCGCCACGGGCTTTCCTCCGCTTGATATTGGCCTGAATAACCACATAGTCGAACAGTGGCGCAAACAGGTTAGCGAACAGAATCGCCAGCATCATTCCCTCCGGATAGGCTGGATTGGCGACACGGATTAATACACACATCGCACCAATCAAGCCGCCATACCACCACTTACCTTTATTGGTAAAGGAAGCAGATACCGGATCAGTCGCCATAAAGATCATGCCAAAAGCAAAGCCACCGAGTACCAGATGCCAATACCACGGCATGGCGAATAGCGGGTTGGTTGCAGAGCCGACCCAGTTAAACAGATAGGCAGTTGCCATCATGCCAATCATGACCCCAGCCACGATTCGCCAGGACGCCACGCGACCGAAGAGGATAATGGCCCCACCGATAAGAATCATCAGCGTGGATACTTCGCCAATCGAACCGGGAATGTTACCCAGGAAGGCATCCATCCAAGTGATAGGTTGGCCCGAGACGGTATTGACCAAACTGTGGCTACCGTTAACACTCCATTGTGATAGAGGCGTTGCCCCCGAGAAACCATCTGCCGCAGTCCAAACTAGGTCACCCGATATTTGTGCCGGATAAGCAAAGAACAGGAAAGCACGCCCAGCCAGCGCCGGGTTAAGGAAGTTGCGCCCAGTACCGCCGAAGATCTCTTTACCGATCACTACCCCAAAAGAGATCCCTAGCGCCGCCTGCCATAATGGTAAGGTCGGAGGGACTATCAGCGAAAATAGAATCGAGGTAACAAAGAAGCCTTCATTGATTTCATGTTTGCGGATAATGGAAAACACCACTTCCCAAAAACCACCCACAATAAATACAACGGCATAAATCGGCAGGAAATAAACAGCGCCTAGCACCATTTTACTCACCCAACCGGCATCTGGTGCTAATGATGCACCCAGTAGTTGCGCCAGTCGGTAATGCCAGTCACTGGCAATAATCTGTTGTAGTTCCGCGCCGCTGTAGAGTTGGTTTAACGCTGGGATTGCCTGCCCCCCCACGTTATACATTCCCCAGAACATCGCTGGGAACACCGCCAGCCACACCAGAATCATCATCCGTTTCAGATCGATAGCATCGCGAACGTGAGAGGCACCCGGTGTCACTTTACCTTGGGTATAAAAAATGGTGGCCGCAGCTTCATACAGCGGGTAATACTTCTCAAGCTTGCCACCGGCTTCAAAGTGGTGCTCTATTTTCTCAAGAAAACTTTTCAGGCCCATCGGTTATCCTTCCTGCTCAATCTTGGTCAGTATGTCGCGCAATACCGGCCCATATTCATACTTACCGGGGCAGACGAATGTACACAGAGCCAAATCTTCTTCATCCAATTCCAGGCATCCGAGCGCAGCGGCGCTGTCGGTATCGCCAGCTAACAGATCACGCAGCAAATGAGTGGCCAAAATATCCAGTGGCATAACGCGCTCATAGTTACCAATCGGCACCATCGCGCGCTCCCCACCATGCATATCTGTGGAGAAAGCAAACCGTTTTCGTTTGAAGAAATGGCCTAACGTGGTGCGAGTAATCGAATATTTATCACGCCCCGGCATCACCCAACCGAATAGCTCTTTTTCTCGCCCTTCGCGGATGACGGACACTTGGTGATGGAAACGCCCCAGATAGCCATGAGTAGCAGAGAACGCGGTGCCACTAAGCACGGAACCGGAGATAATGCGGTTATCCCCCTCTTTCAGTCGACCGGCAGTCAGTTCCGATAAACTGGCCCCAAGGCGAGTTCGCAGTAAAACCGGCTGCTCCACCTGCGGCCCTGCCAAAGCGACGATACGATCAGTCCACAACTCACCACGGGTAAATAATTTGCCGATGGCAATAACATCCTGATAGCCCACATGCCATACCGTTTTGTTCAGACTGACCGGTTCAAGGAAATGGATGTGAGTCCCCACCAGACCCGCTGGATGCGGGCCAGAAAACTCATTGTAAGTGACCTGCGCGTTCAGATGGCTCGCGGCCACCTGCCCCGGTGCATGACAAACATGTACTTTCCCCTCAGTCAGACGGGACAATACCGTTAAACCTTGATTGAAGGCATCAGGCTCGGTGGCAATAATCACTTGCGGATCAGCAGCCAGCGGTTGGGTATCCATAGCGCTGACAAAAATAGCTCGAGGGCGACTACCTGGCACGGGGGTTTTACTGAAGGGGCGGGTTCGCAATGCAGTCCATAAACCGGAGGTCAATAAATGGCGCTGCACTTGCTCATAACTCAGTTGCTTGAGTGAGGTTTCATCATAAGACTCAAACGGAATTTGCTCATCTCCGTCAATTTCAATCACCACCGACTGCAGAACCCGCCGCTCGCCACGATTGATGGCGCTGACTTTGCCACTAGCAGGAGCAGTGAACAGCACACCTGGATTTTTTTTATCTTCAAATAGCGCCTGGCCTTTCTTAACCCAATCGCCTTCTTGAACCAACATTGATGGGCGCATGCCCACATACTCTTCACCGAGCAAAGCCACTTGATGAATGGCTGGCCCCTCTTCTATTACCTGTGCAGGTGCTCCAGCGATGGGAAGATCTAGCCCTTTCTTTATTTTAATCATAGAGTTGAACTACTTTATCAGTTATATCAAATGCTGTACCTGGCTCAGAGTACAGCTACACAAAGAGAAGTTGCTTTCATGGTTCAGTTAAACGGCGCTTTAATATTGAGTCAATTTAGACGAACATGAATACTAACTAAATGAGTCTCAGAAATTATTGCAATAATCGATACTAAATGTTGTTGCAGCAACAACATGAGAGTGACGATTAATTGGGCCATTCATTCGTAGAGGGCAATTTTAGCATTTGTCACCCAGCACTGTCTGACAAATGCAGTGACTTGAGTCAAGCAAACACAAATAATTTACTGCTAAATTTTGTATATATTCGGTAAAATCGTATCGTCAATTCATATTTAACGATTTTGTATTTATTTTATACAAAACATATATTGCTAAAAATTTTCTGACTGATAATCTGCGCCTATAAATCAAAAAAGTCAGTGGCATCTATAAATATAAGTAGGAATAAGAATGGGCAAAATCGCGCCGTCATTCGTGACGATAATGTTTGCGATGATAATTTGTGTGCCTGCGGTCTCCTTCACCAGCTCAGCCAGTGAGCCTGTGGCGGTATCCAAAGAGCTAAAACAGCAATTACTAGGGTCATCGGTCTATATTCAAATCTTCAAAGAAGAACGTACTCTGGAATTATATGCCAGGTTACAAGGTGAGTATCGTTTGGTACAAAGCTATCGTATCTGTGAATTCTCGGGTGGGCTTGGCCCAAAACGCCGTGAAGGGGATTTTAAAAGCCCGGAAGGTTTTTACACTATTGATATGCGCCATTTAAAACCCGACAGTAAGTTTTATCGGGCCATCAATATTGGCTTCCCAAATGATTATGATAAGTCGCAAGGTTATTCAGGGAAATATCTGATGATCCATGGCGCTTGCAAATCAATCGGCTGTTATGCAATGACTGATGCCTATATGGACGAGATATTTAACTACGTGCAAACGGCATTTATCTTTGGTCAGGAAAAAGTGGATATCAGTATCTATCCGTTCCGCATGACTGAACAAAATATGCAACGCCACCGTAACTCTTCGGATTATAACTTCTGGCGTCAATTGCAGCCGGGCTATGAGTATTTTGCCAAGAACCGCATGCCGCCTTCAGTTGCCGTCGTCAACGGGCAGTATGTGCTTAGCCGCCCGCCAACCTCCAGTGCACCAACATCGCAGTATGCGATGACAAAATCAGATGCGCTGACAAAATCAAATACGCTCACCAAAACAGAATAATGCAAACTCACCTGGTGCAATTTTGTGCCAGGTTTCATTACCGGTTAGAGGCTGAGTGGCAATTACCGTGACCACATCTTTAGGGGTGGTCTGGCGTTGAAAATCGATTTCAACATCCCTATCCAGCAACGTCGCTTTACCGAAAGGCGCACGACGCGTTATCCAATATAAATTGGTCGAACAGAACGCCATTACAAAACGCCCATCCGAGAGCAACATATTAAACACCCCTTTGGCGCGTAATTGCTCACATAATGTACCAATATAACGAAATACGGCGGGCCAATTACTCGGTGTACGCGGATAGCGTTTTGCCAGTTGGTTCAGCAGCCAGCAGAAAGCATATTCACTGTCGGTTTGGCCGATTGGCCGGAACGTTCCGGTATCCAATTGCCGATAGCCTTTAAGCTGACCGTTATGGGCATAAGTCCAGTTTCGCCCCCACATTTCACGAGTAAAGGGATGGGTATTTTCTAATGCCACTTCACCGCGGTTTGCCTGACGGATATGGGAAACCACCGCACAGGATTTAATCGGATAATCTTGTACCAATCGGGCAATGGGTGAGTTAAAGCTGGGTTGAGGATCTTTAAACGTGCGGCAACCATTACCTTCATAAAAGGTAATCCCCCAGCCATCTTTATGTGGGCCGGTTCCCCCGCCTCGTTGCACCAGGCCGGTAAAGCTAAAGCAAATATCCGTCGGAACATTTGCGCTCATCCCGAGCAGTTCGCACATATATGCCTCCGAGCACCTAAATATGGCCTCAATAGCCAAACCTTTCACTCAATCTCAAGGTGATCAACGAGATAACGACTATCGTTGATCACCCCAGCACATCAAGCTTTAACCATCTCTTTTTCAATCAACTGAATCAAGATGTGAATCACTTTAATATGAATTTCCTGAATACGGTCTGCATAGCCGAAATGAGGAACTCGAATTTCGATATCCGCAGAACCTGCCATTTTGCCGCCATCTTTACCTGTCAGTGTGATGACTTTCATGCCTTTGGCACGCGCGGCTTCAATAGCTTTAATGATATTACCTGAATTACCTGAAGTGGAAATACCTAACAATACATCCCCTTCACGACCGACAGCTTCAACATAGCGCGAGAAAACATAGTCATAACCAAAATCATTACTGACACAAGAGATATGGCTGACATCTGAAATAGCAATTGCCGGATAACCTGGGCGGTTTTCGCGGTAACGACCGGTCAGTTCTTCTGCGAAATGCATGGCATCACAATGGGAACCGCCATTACCGCATGACAATACTTTACCACCCGCTTTAAAAGAATCAGCCAGTAATACGGCTGCGCGCTGGATAGCATTGATATTGCTATCATCTTTCAAAAAGTTTGCCAGTGTGTCTGCTGCTTCATTCAGTTCACTGCGGATTAAATCTTGGTACATGGGAGCCTCTTTATAGTCCTATGGCATCATTATTCTTCCTGCGCCAGTGTACCGGATAGCATAAACTGCGAGAAGCACTGTGATGAATTAGCCAGTACGGTTTTGAATTAGCCAAAAGAGTTTTAGCGCTTAGTGCTGCCAATTTGTGAGATGAGTTGTAAATAACATGTAATGGTATTGATAAATATAATGAGATGAACTACAACAAATGTATCACTCAACAGGTCAGACCTCCTACATCTCAGGAGCTTCATTATGATGGTTCTAAGCATTGTTGCCTTGCTGGTTCTTATTGGTGTGCTGTTCTATCACCGGGTGAACCTGTACCTCAGTAGTTTGATTCTTGTGGTTTATACCGCAGCGATGGGTGCGGCACAGTTATGGTCATACTGGGCATTACTGCCACTGCTGATTGTTCTGCTGCCTCTGACACTCACACCACTGCGCCAGTCTCTGTTTTCAGCACCGGCACTGCGCATGTTCCGTAAAGTCATGCCGGCCATGTCGCGTACTGAAAAAGAAGCGATTGATGCGGGAACCACTTGGTGGGAAGGCGATTTATTCCAGGGCCAACCAGACTGGAAAAAATTGCACAACTATCCCAAACCGCAATTAACCGCAGAAGAACAAGCATTTATTGATGGGCCGGTTGAAGAAGCCTGTCGTATGGCTAATGATTTCCAGATTACCCATGAGCTGGCTGACCTGCCACCAGAGCTGTGGGCCTATCTGAAAGAGAATCGCTTCTTCGCGATGATCATTAAGAAAGAGTACGGCGGCCTTGAGTTTTCAGCCTATGCTCAGGCGCGGGTACTGCAAAAACTGTCCGGTGTGTCTGGCATATTGGCTATCACCGTGGGTGTACCCAATTCCCTCGGCCCCGGAGAATTACTGCAACACTACGGAACGGAAGAGCAAAAAAATCATTATTTACCGGGCTTAGCGCGCGGTGACGAGATTCCTTGTTTCGCCCTGACCAGCCCGGAAGCCGGTTCAGATGCCGGTGCCATCCCAGATACCGGCACAGTCTGTATGGGCGAATGGCAAGGCAAACAGGTGCTGGGTATGCGTCTGACCTGGAACAAGCGCTATATTACCCTCGCCCCTATCGCCACAGTGCTCGGGCTGGCATTCAAACTGTCTGATCCTGAACATCTGCTGGGCGAAACGGTTGATTTAGGCATTACCTGTGCGCTTATCCCAACCAACACTCCAGGGGTGGAAATCGGCCATCGTCACTTCCCCCTTAACGTGCCATTCCAAAATGGCCCAACCCGCGGTAACGATATCTTTGTACCGATCGATTACATTATTGGCGGGCCAAAAATGGCCGGTCAGGGCTGGCGGATGCTGGTGGAATGTCTGTCAGTGGGGCGCGGTATTACCTTGCCTTCCAATGCCACTGGTAGCTTGAAAAGTGTGGCGATGGGTATCGGCGCTTATGCTTATATTCGCCGCCAGTTCAAAATCTCAATCGGTAAAATGGAAGGGATTGAAGAGCCGTTGGCACGCATTGCCGGTAACGCCTATGTGATGGATGCCGCAGCCACCTTGATTACCAGTGGTATTATGCTGGGCGAGAAACCGGCGGTGTTATCTGCCATTGTGAAATACCATTGTACACATCGTGGTCAGCGCGCGGTCATGGACGCGATGGATATCGCCGGGGGTAAAGGTATCTGCCTTGGCCCGGCCAACTTTATCGCCCGTGGTTATCAAGGAGCCCCCATTGGTATCACCGTGGAAGGGGCGAATATCCTGACCCGCAGTATGATTATCTTCGGCCAGGGTGCTATCCGCTGTCATCCGTTTGTTCTGGATGAAATGGCGGCGGCGCAGTCGAATGATGTTGCTGCTTTTGATAAAGCACTGTTTGGTCATCTGGGCCATGTGGGTAGCAACAAAATCCGCAGTTTCTGGCTGGGGCTGACCAATGGCCGCACCAGTGCCACACCGACCAAAGACAGCACTCGTCGTTATTACCAGCATCTCAACCGCTTGAGTGCCAACCTGGCCTTGTTATCTGATGTCTCGATGGGTGTACTGGGTGGTAGTCTGAAACGTCGCGAACGGATCTCTGCCCGTTTGGGGGATATTCTGAGCCAAATGTATCTGGCCTCAGCCACGTTGAAACGCTTTGAAGATGAGGGCCGTCAAAAAGAAGATCTGCCACTGGTACATTGGGGGGTACAAGATGCGCTGAATCAGGCTGAACAAGCGCTGGATGATTTACTGCGTAACTTCCCGAATGGCCTTATTGCTGGGTTAATGCGGTTTGTTGTCTTCCCATTTGGGCGCGCTCATCAGGCTCCATCAGACCGTCTGGATCACCAGTTAGCGCAACTGTTGCAAATACCGTCAGCCACCCGCAGCCGTATTGGCCGTGGTCAATATCTGACACCGAGCGAGTTTAACCCGGTTGGTTTACTGGAAGCGGCATTGCAGGATGTGATTGCAGCAGAGCCGATTCATAAGCGCCTGAGTAAAGAAGCAGGTAAAAGCCTGCCATTTACCCGTCTGGATAAGCTCGCTAAACGCGCGCTGGCTGAAGGGAAAATCAATGCCGAGGAAGCCGCAATACTGACCAAAGCAGAAAATAGCCGCCTGCGCTCTATTAATGTCGATGAATTCGAAGCGGATGCACTGGCGACCAAACCCGTAACAAAACAACCGGCGAAACCACGGCAAATTGAAGCGGCATAACAGTCTGGTCTCATTGATGTGAGTGTCTAACTCTCTATCCAAAGCCTCCTTTACCGGAGGCTTTTTTATCTGCCAGCAAGTCACGAACAATCAGTCCAAACTGCTCAGGCTTTCCGGCAAATAACACATTATCAGGCTGAATCTGTAACAAGCGTTGGCGTAAACTTTGACGCCACTCTTTATCCGAAATCAGCCGGACTGTTACCGCAATATATTCGGCCAAATCATGCGCAATTAACTCTTCATCTAAGCCCAAACGACGAAATAACCCCTCATCGATATGCTCATGAACTTCGGTTCCACTTAGGCACACACCGGGTAAACCCTGGCGTACGGTATCAACAATCCCATTGGTATTACCAAAGGGAAATGGATTGATAAACAGGTCACACTGATTAATAACCTGTAAGTAATCCAGATACCCCAAATGCTCATAAACTCGGGCTTGAGGAAGAATATCATTAACGGCTTTTTCCATCACCCGATGGGTAATTCCCCAACAGAACCCCACCAGAAAATGAAATACCACCGGTGTTGATGTTTGCCGAGCAATTTCAGCACAAGTGGCTAAAAAGCGAGGGTTAATTTTCATAGCAGAAGCACAAACGGCAATATGTACAGCTGGCCGCTCAGCAAAATGTAATATAGGTTCCGGCTGACTAATATTGGCGGGCGGCACGTAGGGCAGGCAATCTTTAGGTAATGAGACAACTTTTTCTGAGAAACACGCAATATCACCTAGATAATCCTCCTCTACTAAAACTGCATCAATATAATCAGAATGAGTGGTCGCAGGGTGCCCCAAGGCCATTACTTGCAAAGGGGCCAGGCGCAGATTAGTTAGTGCAATGGTGAGCGGGAACATCCCAACACTGGGGAAATAGATAACATCGGGAAGCAACTGTTGCGTTAATGCCACAATGGCCTCGACCGCCCCCGCTCGATTAACCTCAGTAAAGTCATCAAACACAGCCTGGGTTATTGCGTCGGTTGCATCAATAATGGTGACACCATGAGTAGAAAACTGCTCGCGCGCCGCCCGTAAGGTACTGGAATGAGTGCGGTAGATAGAATGCCCGCTGTTAAACCATTCAAGAATAACCAGCATCAAGGGCTTATCCCGTAATGGCGGTGATAAGTGATTATCAGCCAGGCCATTGTGTAATAGTGTATTGCGTAAGTGGAAATTAATACTGCGTTTGATGGCATGTTTTTCAGCAATATCAGCATAACTGCAATGCATATAAACATCATGCAAGATACGTTCTGGTAGATGTTCAAGGCTATCGAGTGTTAACAACCGCGCTGGCAACCATCTCAATAAAAGCTCACGCTTTGCGTGCCCCACTGCGCTGGGTAAAATTCGCGGGGACAATAAAGCCAGAAATAAGGCTGCCGCGGCATTGGGATTAAATTGCCATAATATATCGGGCTGTAGAGGAATGCCGGATTCAGGTAAATACATGACACAGAATTTAAGAAAATTATTCTGCTCAAATCGCAGAGGATGAGCACATCCCTCACCGACCTGATTAAGATTAGTAATGACGTGATCGGCATGACCAAATGGGGATGCTGCAAAAATTAATGCAATCCAACGATGGAAATTAATAAGTTGTAAGAACCCTTTGTCAGATAGCACAAATCCGGGATCAGAGAATAGGTTACCAATAGCTGCCGCGAGACGATTACAATAATGTTCCTGCTGTTGTATCGATTGTTGTTTAAGCGAAAAAACATCCCAGCGACCATATTGAGTATCCAGTTGCTCCAGCATTAATATCAGTAATCGTCCCGCTTCTTCATAACGCCGTGCACACACTAAAAATTCAAAATAAGGCAATGAAAAGACTGCTGAATCCTCCACATCTTGTGATAATTCAACTGCTTTATCTACCATTGTCAGCTCTCCTTGTCACTTTAACATCACAACTTTCCGAGTAAATTTCACGAGTTAAAAAGCCCGCTATTCCTGCTTAGCGGCCTGGGTTAGGGGCTTCCACTTACCTAAAATATGCGTATCGCAAGGTTCGCTCTCAGTGGTTCCTCCCTGTGGGATACAAACCGCGATACTAATATTGGCCGCGATATCGCGCTCAGATTCAGTCACGACAGGCGGCGGTAAGATTTGTTCATCAAGAGAGCTGAGGACCTGATTTCGTTTCATCAGTAATGAGCCAGATTTACTTCTCTCCTGAGGCGGCGTTATCTGCTCCGATATTGTTTTCTCTCCAGAGATCAAAGTGGGAGTTGGAGTCAGGGGCGGAGTTGGAACTGATGTTGGAACTGATGTTGGAGCTGATGTTGGAGCTGATGTTGGAGCTGATGTTGGAGCTGATGTTGGAGCTGATGTTGGAGCTGATGTTGGGTCAGGTTTGGTTCTACCGACAGGACTATGCTTATCAATCGGTTTGCCATTGAGAGTGACATTGCTACCAATATTTTCCGGCAAAGCTATAAACATCGCAGGCTTATCTGAGCCAGTATTTCCCCCAAGCGCCATATCAGCTATCACAGCATTATCATTGAGAAAAATACCATGATTATTAGCTGAATTGCCATTCACCGAACCACCACTCATTGGCCCATCAATATGAACACCATGACCATCACCAGTGGCATTACCATTAATCGTCGTATTACCGTTGTTAGATACCGGACCGGTTATCTCTACGCCATGACCATCGGTGGCATTACCGGCTAATGTGGTGTTATCCAGTGTGTTATTACCGTCGAGCTGCATACCGGTGCCGATATCGCTGCTGGCATTGCCGGTAACCGCCAGCAGATCGTCGGCTCCACCGCCAGTGAGCGTGGCATTCGGGCCAATATCCACCCCGATACCAGAGGTAGTCTCGCCGTGCACCGCGCTGTCATGATTGCCGGTCAGATTAGCAACGATTTCGATACCCTTGCCATCAGGGCTGCTGCCATTCAGCGTAGCATTATCGAGTTCACTGTCACCATCAACCTTGATACCGGAGACTGTATCTGAAGTGCCGCTGACCGTCCCCCCCGAAATGGCCCCGTTCAGTTGCACGCCATAGCCGCCGTCCGTGGCTTTGCCGTCAACCGTACTATTACCTTTATTGGTCAACGGGCCGTCGATATCAATACCTGTACCATCGATGGTATTACCGGCTAATGTGGTGTTATCCAGTGTGTTATTACCGTCGAGCTGCACGCCAGTGCCGACATCGCCGCTGGCGTTGCCGGTGACCGCCAGCAGATCGTCGGCTCCACCGCCAGTGAGCATGGCATTCGGGCCAATATCCACTCCGTTACCCTCAGCGGTCTCGCCGTACACCGCGCTGCCATGGCTGCCGGTCAGATTAGCAACGATTTCGATACCTTTACCATCCGGGCTGCTGCCATTCAGCATGGCATTATCAAGTTCACTGTCGCCATCAACCTTGATACCGGAGCCGGTATCTGAAGTGCCGCTGACCGTACCACCCGCGATAGCCCCGTTCAGTTGCACGCCGTTGCCGTCTGTAGCTTTGCCATCAACCGTACTATCGCCTTTATTGGTCAATGGGCCGTCGATATCAATACCTGTACCATCGATGGTATTACCGGCTAATGTGGTGTTATCCAATGTGTTATTGCCGTCGAGCTGTACACCGGTGCCGCCGATGGCATTGCCAGTGACCGCCAGCAGATCGTCAACTCCGCCGCCAGTGAGCATGGCATTCGGGCCGACATCCACCCCGATGCCCGCGTCGGTCTCGCCGTGCACCCCGCTGCCATGATTGCCGGTCAGATTAGCAACGATTTCGATACCCTTGCCATCCGGGCTGTTGCCGTGCAACGTGGCATTATCAAGTTCACTGTCGCCATCAACCTTGATACCAGAGCCGGTATCTGAAGTGCCGCTGACCGTCCCCCCCGAAATGATCCCGTCCAGTTGCACGCCGTAGCCACCGTCCGTGGCTTTGCCGTCAACCGTGCTATGATCTTTATTGATCAACGGGCCGTCGATATCAACACCTGTACCATCGGTGGCTCTGCCCACTAATGCGGTATTCTCCAGCGTGTTATTGCCGTCGATCTGCATTCCGGTAGCTTTATCGCCGCTGGCGTTGCCGGTGACCGCCAGCAGATCGTCGGCTCCACCGCCAGTGAGCGTGGCATTCGGGCCAATATCCACCCCTGTGCCGTTATTGGTGTAGCCATGCACTAAGCTGCCATAATAACCAGCCAGATTGGCAGTTATCTCCAATCCGATACCATCAGTGCTGGTGCCTTTAAGCATCGTGTTGTTAAGAACAGTTTCAGCGTCGGCTTTCAGCCCACTACCACTGACCGAAATGCCATAAATACGGCTATCATCTAGCGAGCCACTGGCCAGCACGCCCACTCCGCTGGCTGAAGTTCCATTGACTGTGCCGTTACTGAGTGCTCCAGCAATCTGCACTCCCACGCCGTCACCTGAAGCGGTACCGTTTAGTCGGGAGTTGCCACTGTTGGTCAATGAACCGGAAATATCTAAAGCAATGCCATCAACAGTTGAACCATTTAAACTGGTGTTGCTTAAGTCGTTATTGCCATTGAGTTTTATCCCAGTACCCTTTCCCGTCGTCGCGACCCCTTGCAAAGTAAGCAAATCCGCTTCACTGGTGCCTGTGACATGTAAATTTTCAGTAATATCAATGCCATAACCTACTCCATCAGTAGTGCCATTAATCACACTCTGATGAATACCGTTTATATCACTGCTTGCCTCCACTCCTATGCCATTAGTGCTGCTACCATTGAGTGTGGCATTATCAAGTACCGTGTGGGTGGTAACACCAGAACCCGGCAATGAATCAATTTTGATACCACTGCCATTCATCGATTTTCCGGTCAGTGCAGTATCCGTAATGGTGGCATTACCGCTAATGCGTAGACCTTCAGCCTGGATTGAACTACCAGTCACATTGATACGATTAATTTGATGCTCGGCACTGAATAAGTGAACCCCAGAACCATCGGTACTGACTCCTTCAATCGTGACAAGGCCGCCACCATTATTAACTACACCAGAAATAGCCACCCCGTTGCCAACAACGCTGCTACCTTTAATTAGCGTCTCACCTTCACCATTTAATACCACTGTATTATTACTGATAGGGAAGTTAATACCGGTACCGCTGGTTGAACGCCCTTCCATTTTTAAAGAACCATTATTATTAATAGTTAAATCTTTGGGGCTTAGATAGCTGATGCCATTCCCACCAGCAGTAATTTGTGAACCTGTATTTTCACCGAGGAGAGATAATTGACTACCTTTAGCAATATTAAGTGTATTGGTACCATAAAATGCAATGCCATTGCGTGTTGCACCGCTGCCACCGGTCTCACCCTGGATAGCAACATTCCCTGCAACGGATAAGCTGCCATTGGCTTTAAATAGGGTACCCGCGCCTTGAATAGTATTAATCGCTTTGCCAATAAGTGAGCCATTTAGGGCTTTGATGCTGTTATTCCCTGCCAGACTTAATACCGAATTTGTGGCAGTTGATAACGCTGATAGTGCTTCACCATAAACTGCAATATTACCTGCTACGGCATTAAGTCCGACATTATTAAAATAAATATCCCCATCACCCGTTGATGAACTATTAATATCAATATTTTCCCCAATTGATGTCAAACTAACATTCGCCAGATTGACTGATGAGCGCGGGTTAGTCCCTTGAGTATTGTTACCTTTTAAGCTGACATTCCCTTGTGCAATTAAAGTGCTACGTGACTCATCTGATAATCCTTGCACCATAATGGCTTCACTTGCGCTGCTGCTTGTAGCCACTAACATAAGATCCTTCTGGGCATTTAATGTTGTATTTTGCCTGATGACAACACCTCTATTAGTTGAGGTGGCATTGGCATTAATATTTCCCGATAATGCCGTAACATTAGTTTCACGAATTATTAGCCCATCAGCGCGACTAGTATTAGATATCAAGTTAACTTCATTTGCTGTAATATTTGCATTGGCGATACCAATACTTTTTGATCCATTATTATTTCCGGTAAAACCTCCAGTTTTTGCTTCAAAATTGACATAATCAATACCAATACCAGCCCCTGTAGTATTCCCATGATTATTGGCTATTATTGATATATTTCCCCCCGCAGTAACATTCATTCTATTAGATGAGATCCCAGTAATTGTTACTGCCTCCACACTCGCTGCTGATGTATTAACAACTAATGATATATTCTGCCCAGCACTCATTCCACCATTACCTTTAAAATATAATGCTTTATGGTTTGGCGAGTTTAAATTGGTTTTAATATCACTTTTAGCTGTAAGGAAAGTGTTAGTCATCACTACAGCATCATTATCGCTGACATTACCATTCAATATGATATTATTAGCACTAATATTGACATGACTAAAAGGACTACCTTTGACACCGCTGATATTTAAATTAAAATCACCGTTGTGAGATTTTATATTAGCGTAATCTGCGGCAATAGTGCTGCCAACTTCTGTTCCACTATTAACCGCCGTCATAGATATATTACCATCGGCCGTCATATTGACCAAGGCACGGCTGGAGTTACCTTTTATCTTTATTGCATCAGCACCTGCAACTGTTGAGTTAGTGGTAATACCTTGCAAGTTGATATTGCTACTGGCGTTCAGATTAGTATTGCCTGAAATAAAAATCCCTTTATTGGTCGTCGTCGCATTCACACTAATATTACCTGCGACTGCCGTAATATTACTATCCTTTAGTAAAAAACTATCAGCCCTGGAGATATTTACTTCAAAATTGATATTACCTCCACTAATTTGTGAGTTTTGAACCCGCGCCCCATAATTAGTCTGAGTGACAATATCGCCATTTATATTCAATGAAACATTACCAGACTTAGCAACAACATTCCCATTAGTAAAATCGATTCCTCCTGACGCACTACCATTAGTATTGGCCTGGAAGGTGATATTTTTATCGCTAATGATGGTTGCATTAGTGAATGTTCCAATCCACGAACTCTTAGAATTAGATATCATAGTAAATGACATATCACCCGCTCCAGTCAGAACCGAGCCACCGGATATATCAATACCACGCCACCCTTGCCGATTAGCATTACTACTTTCACCGGTTATTCGTGTTTCACCAGCCACAGTGATATTAGCAGCATTACTAATATTGATGCCAACCTGGGATGCCAAGCCGGTATTACCCTCCAGTGTCAGGTTGCCAACCTGATATCTCCCCCCCATAATACTGATACGCGCTGCATTATTTTTATTGGAATTTTTTGCCAGTAAATCCCCGCCATTTAATAACACATCGCTATTATTTAATGTAATTATTGAATCAACTATCGTGTCTCCCGATAATAAGTTAAGATTCAATTTTCCTGTAGTCGTCTTAATATTATGGTTACTACTAACAATATTGCCGTCAGCCTGTAACGTTAGAGTAGCATCGGCACCCGCTGTTTTATTGATATCAGCTTGCAGCGTAATATTACACCAGCGACAACTCGTTAAACTGCCATTACTGGTGGTTATCGTCACATTGGTGCCTTTATCAAGCTGTGCATTGATACTGGTATTCAATATTTGCGTAACATTGGCCATTGGCGTGAAAACCTGGGCATTTTTTACATATCCGGCAGGGATATCACCGACCTGAACCGATACTCCACTTTCAGCACCACTACCAACAATGTTTACCTCTGCCGGATCGAGTAACCAACTGCCGTTGTTACCCAGTATCGCGCTGGTATCAACCCGACCAAAAGCCTGCAAATTACGTTGACTGGATGTTTCTACTTGCCCGCCATCACCTGACTGTGGCCCACCACGGGCATGAATATCACCATAAAAACCAGTGTAACGTTCAGACCACAAAACTGCGGTGCCGCCTGCCCCTTGGTGTGTGGAGGAAACATCAATATTCGCACCTTTGTCCATCACAACTGAACGAGCATTTTTTATTCGCTTATTTTTGCCCTGCCAGTCGCCACCGACCAGAACTTTGCCACTACCCTCAGCGCCACGCGCATCAATTTTGCTCGCAGCAACCAAATGTATATTTTCACCGATTAGGATAACATTCCCGCCATTCCCCTTCTGGCTACTTACATTGATGGTTCCCTGCTGGCTCACTACCCCCTCATTGCCACCATTGAGGTAAACAACACCATTCTTTTCAGATAAACCCCGCGCCTGCAAAATACCGGTATTATCAATTACAGTGTTCATTAACAGCTCTTTACCGTGGGCAGTCAGTTGAATAACGCCGCCATCAGCCTGAATTAACCCTCCGTTTTGCAGCAAAGTGTTGACCTGCTCACCCTGAACTTGTACTCCAAGTAAGTTTCCATGATCCAGATTAAGCGTAACCCGACTGCCACTCGCTAATGCCACTTTCCCTTGCGGCGTATTGATAACACCGGACGTCTGATTATCAACCTGCTGACCAATCAATGCGATATAGCCACCTTCTGTGGTACGCAAATTAGCCTGATTAACCAACTTGCCTTCCTGTTTTTGGCTGGTCAGCGTATAGCATCCGCTAATAAAATCATGATCAGACATTGATTTAGTGCTGGCGACTAAACCACCGACATCAACTTGTGCACTTTTACCAAATAGGATGCCATTTGGATTAAGTAAAAAGACCTGACCATTTGCCTTCAGGTTGCCATATATTTGTGATGCATCGCCGCCAAGCACCCGATTTAGCGCAATGCTCTGCTGCCCCGGCTGGTTATAAATAACGCTATTTCCCTGCGCAATATCAAAACTACCCCAATTGATCGCCAATTTATCACTTTGCTGAGCCACGGTAAGAGTTGTGTTATTAACATCCATTTTCCCTTGACCAAACACAATATTGCCATTCACCGGCAATGAGGGGTGGGCAAATACCAGTAGGGGTAATGTGCCAAGTGCTAATCCCGTCAGAATAGCCAGCTGACTTAATTTTCCAACCTTCGTATGACTATCATTAATAATTTTTTTGCCAAAAGACGAAAACGATCGACCGTAAGTTCGGGTGAATTCCCCGACAGCAATTAAGCATCCCAACCGACGGCAGAAAATAAGTTTATATAATTTACTGTTCATTATTCACGTCCATTAAATCTGACAAATATGCCGATAAGCGCTAAAACAACTTGTAAGCGCTAAGCCAAAGTTGGTCGTTATCCGGTTGAGAAGTGGCAGCCTGGCCAGTTCGATGTGCCCAAGTCAGATTCAAGAAATAATCTGCCGGACGAGAGAGGGTGATATAGGCACCAAAGCCAGACAGGTTGATATTATTTCCCGTCACCCCCTCGATAGGCTGACGAAAATAAGAGCCCCATCCTTGGTCAAAAAATGCCGCAACCGTGACTTGATTGCCCACACCAGCCCAAACCGGAAGTGGCGGTTGCCAATGAGCCCGTAATTCGGTGGTAAAAAGTGTGCCTTTATCCACTGCGCCTTCACCAAGGCCGTAAGCCCGAACTGCCAATGGCCCTCCCAACAATAGTTTTTGTGAGCTATCAAGATTCTTACTGGCCATTTGGCCGGTAAATTGGTTGAAGAAAGAGAAATAAGAACCAAAACCCTGATCATGACCAGCGCGATAATTAAAACGGGCAAAAGTACCGCCAACACCGGTCAATAAGTTCATGCTCTGACTAAATTCGTCATCCAATGAAAGATGGCCGGCTGTGCCCAGTAAATTAAAATTACTTAACCCGCGTGGTACTGCGGAGAAAGTACCATCAATACCAAACGCACCGGCATCCAGATTGCGTTTTTGTTCTGGTAATAAAATCAGTGAATCACGCATTCTATTCTGATAATAGCCTGCATTCGCATCAATCTGCGCCGCCGAATTACGTATCCACGGATGACGTAGATTAATGCCCCAACTGTTAGAATGACCTCGAGCATCCAATATTTCGAAAGGCCCCTTAAGGGTATAATCCAGGTAGCTATAATTAAGCGCTGCACGGGTACCATAGGTATTAATGGGAAAGTTGTAGTCCAGCATGCCATTGAATACATCTGCCGAACTGGATAAAATCAAATCGGTTCGTAATTGATCCCCCCACCCCGTCAGATTATTGGCAGCCCCTCCGACTAATAACCGATTATGACCAGAGTAATCATTACCTTGATTATCTACGCCGATATAGCCCATTGCAGCCTGACCAGGGGAAATATCAGCATAAATTCTCGTCATTCCCGATTGGGTTCCTGGCTTTAATGCCAAATCCGCATCAACTCCTGGTATTTCATTAAGAATGAGAGCGGTTCTTTCAAGACGAGATAATTCAGCCGGTGAAGCCGCACAATCTTTACTACCAAATAAGCCCACCTCTTTGCTACAACTATTGCTTTCAATAACGCTAGTAGCAAAACCAGTATTTAACCGGCTCTGATTATTGATTTCTGGTCTATCTAATCGGCCCGCAATAATACGAACGACGACAACACCTTCACTAATAGTCTGAGGTGGTAATATTGCCTGAGCGGCAACAAATCCTTGTTGCCGATAAAAGCGAGTTACCGCCAAAGCCATAGCTTGTAAATCATTAAAGGTTAATCGTTGCCCTAGCCAGGGGATAATGACGGTTCGTAGCGCTTTATTATTTCCATTACCAAGCGGCAATAATTGAGTATCGCCCTCGAATCTGACCTCACGTAAAATGATTGTTTCCGTCGCTGTAGAACTGCCGGGCGAAGGGGAGGAAGACAAAGGCGGAAGTTTAACTTCAGCCTTCTGTGGCGCAAGTAATGGTTCCGGTGTAGTTTGCCGTATTTCGTTACTAATCGCACCAGCATTCGGTACATTTATTACCTGAGGAGCGGCAACTGCTTGTGAGCAAAAAAAAAGGAGTGATATTATTACTGTAAAGCTAAAATTAGTCTGACACCGTGATTTTTCTGGATAATGAAAATATCGCATAAAATACGCCTGCTTAGCATGATGAGAATGCCAGTTTAAATAAAAAATATGAGTTATTTAACGCTGGCCCATTAAGGTTGGTTTTTAGTTGTGTTTTTATAAAAAAATCAAATAAGCTGTGCTAATTGTAATAGTTATAAATATTCTGAAGAGGACCCTCTGTTATTTCAGACTAATATTCACTTCATATTTATAAC
>NZ_CACVAD010000063.1 GCF_902726545.1 Yersinia artesiana
GTTATATATAATAGGTTGGTGAAATGGTTAATTTATGCTTTTATTATCAGTTTAATCTTAAAAATCATACAAAGATACTCTATTGTTTTTTATTTGTTTGCCCTTTTTATCTCACAATTCAATTTTCATATGCAGAAATTGTCGTAGATGTAAACGCGCCATTACATCAACGGCCGGCTGTATCTTCTGTATATATAAAGGGGAGTCAAGCACATTGCAAAGCATTAAATGCATATTGCCGCGGTGCTAATTATACCACTATTAATATTCAAATCCCCAATGAACAAGGTGTGTCACACAATAAATATATAAAATTTGATGTGGAGAAGGGCGCTGGATACGATAAAGTATCACTTAATAATTTTATTGCATCGAGTGTGACAGGAAATCCTAATTTAACAACGGTAGTTGCAAAGGTTATTTTAAATGAAATTACGTCGGGTTATCAAACACGATTGGATGGCCCTCTTATTGTCGCGGGTGAGAAAGCCTATGTAATTATCGCCAACCCAGCAGGAATACATTGTAATGGTTGTCATTTTATTAACACAAACCATGTAACCTTGACGACAGGACTTCCTATATATTCAAATGGTTATATTCGTGGATATAATGTTATTGAAGGTGCAATAGATATTGGTAATCGTGGATTGCTTTTGGATGATGAAACTAATGTTTATCTGGATATCTTTTCTCGTTCATTAAATGTGGAAGGAGGGGTGAGAGCAAAAGATATCTTATTTATTGTTGGTAAGAATGCGATAAGTTATGCGCCAATAGGCGGGTTGGTCAATGCGACATCACTTGTTGGGTTTTCGACAAAAGATAAAAATAATGTTGGTCTGGATGTGAATCATTTGGGCGGGATGTATGCCAATAAGATATTTATTTTTTCCCGAGATGGTGGGGTGATAAATTCAGGTGTGATTCATGCAGATAAGAAAATAAATATCATATCAAATAGATTCATTAAAAATAATGGTCGAATATCAGCTGAGGATGTCACTTTGCAAAGTATGGCGTCAGTTGATAATCAACTTGGGTCAATCAAGAATATAAAGAATTCAATAGGTATTAATGCAGATGAAAATGCTGGGATTAAAATAGTAAGTAAATTTTTTAATAATAATAAAGGTTATATTTACTCCAATGTGGGTGATGTCAGCATCGAAGCTAGCAATCGGCTTTACAACGGATACGGTGTGATCAGAACGATCGGAACATATGGTCAGGCAGATATTAAAATAAAAACAAAAAAATTTAATAACTTTAGTGGTGTCATTACCACCTCAAACAATATCGTCATTGATACCGATATTCTTAAAAACAATGAAGGCCGGATTGTTAGCGCTTTCGGAACCTTAGATCTGCGCTATAGAACATTGGAGGATAAGGACGGCTTATTGCACGGGGGATTAGAGGTAATGAAGCTCCCAAAGTAGGAGATAAAGCTGATAGTTGATCTTACATCTCAAGGAATGCACTGTTTTGGTGCGTCATTATAGTGCGTGATGGCGAAGGGCGATGTCCCCTCTTGGTTGGAATGACTGACTGAGCCAATATTGCGCTTTTTTAACAGCACGCAAAATGTTTGAGATTCCGGCTGTATGTGACAAGGTTCACGTCACTTATCGGCTGTCGCGGCAGCATTTCCCTCTATTTTCTATCGATATTACAAAAAAATCTGAACAGATATACATCATTTGGCAACAAAGTTTTTTTGTTTGTCGCTGGATGTTACAACTGCTTTATTTTCATTAGCCAGTTAATGCAACTAGCTTACGGCTAATAGCATAAATTTTAATGCTGATAATGTTAACGGGAAGTTTTTTTTATGTTTGCATACTGTTTCTCATTGTCTTGATAAATCCACTCAGACCGTATTGACGTTGCCACCAACTGTTGCCAAATTGGTACCCTCAGGGGTAGTCATCGAGAGCAATTTGGGGGATTTCTTATTCTCAATTTTGCCGCCGCGATAACATTTATCCGGCATCTCAATCCCCCATCCCTGCGATAAATTGGCCAAAACGGTACAGTCCACGGACGAAAAAATTATAGGGCTTGGCCGTACACACAACACACATCACCATAATGGAGCACAAGCGATGACGATTTCCTTGGGAAAAACAGGGATACTGAAATTCGGTATTGGGCTGATTGCACTGACCGTCGCGGCCAGTGTACAAGCGAAAACATTGGTATATTGTTCTGAGGGTTCTCCGGAAGGTTTCAACCCGCAGCTTTTCACCTCTGGCACGACTTATGACGCAAGTTCAGTTCCTATCTACAACCGTCTGGTTGAATTCAAACTCGGGACTACCGAAATTGAACCCGGTCTGGCTGAGAAGTGGGAAGTGAGTGAAGATGGCAAAACCTACACTTTCCACCTGCGTAAAGGGGTGAAGTGGCAAGATAATAAAGACTTCAAACCGACCCGCGATTTCAATGCTGACGATGTGATTTATTCATTTATGCGTCAGAAAGATGATAAACATCCGTACCATAAAGTATCTGGCGGCAGCTATGAATACTTCCAGGGTATGGGTATGGGTGATTTGATCACCAATATCGTTAAAGTTGACGACAACACGGTGCGCTTCGAACTGGCACGTCCTGAATCTCCATTCCTGGCCGACCTGGCAATGGACTTTGCGTCAATTCTGTCTGCCGAATATGCTGACAACATGCTGAAAGCTGGCACTCCGGAAAAAGTCGATTTGAACCCAATCGGCACCGGCCCGTTCCAGTTGCAACAGTATCAAAAAGACTCCCGCATCCTGTACAAAGCATTTGATGGCTACTGGGGCACCAAACCGAAAATTGATCGTCTGGTCTTCTCTATTACCCCAGATGCATCAGTCCGTTACGCGAAATTGCAGAAAAACGAATGTCAGGTTATGCCGTACCCTAACCCGGCTGACATTGCCCGCATGAAAGAAGACAAAACCATCAATTTGATGGAGCAACCGGGCCTGAACGTCGGTTACCTCTCTTTCAACGTTGAGAAAAAGCCACTGGATAACGTCAAGGTTCGCCAGGCGCTGACCATGGCCGTTAACAAGCAAGCGATTATCGATGCGGTTTATCAAGGTGCTGGCCAGGCGGCCAAAAACCTGATCCCACCAACTATGTGGGGCTACAACGATGATGTGAAAGATTACGCTTACGATCCTGCTAAAGCGAAAGAGCTGTTGAAAGAAGCCGGCCTGCCAGATGGTTTCGCCATCGACCTGTGGGCAATGCCAGTTCAGCGTCCGTACAACCCAAATGCACGTCGTATGGCTGAAATGATCCAGTCTGACTGGGCGAAAGTGGGCGTGAAAGCCAAAATTGTGACTTACGAGTGGGGCGAATACCTCAAGCGTGCCAAAGACGGCGAGCATGAAACTGTGATGATGGGTTGGACTGGGGACAATGGGGACCCAGATAACTTCTTCGCCACCCTGTTCAGCTGTGATGCGGCCAAACAAGGTTCTAACTACTCCAAGTGGTGCTATAAGCCGTTTGAAGACGTGATCCAGCCAGCGCGTGCTGAGTCTGACCATGACAAACGTGTCGCACTTTACAAACAAGCTCAGGTTGTGATGCATGATCAAGCGCCAGCGCTGATTGTGGCTCACTCAACCGTGTATGAGCCAGTGCGTAAAGAAGTGAAAGGTTATGTGGTTGATCCGTTGGGTAAACACCATTTCGAGAACGTGTCCCTGGATTAATTTTAACCCTGTAGACAACCGGTGAATGTGTGGAATACGCATATTCGCCGGTTTCGTATTTAGGTTAAGACAGATACAGATGTGAGCCATATAAGCTGGGTTGCCCACGAGCGGCCTGGCATTCTACACAGAGAGTTCGGGATATGTTGCAGTTCATACTCCGACGTTTGGGGTTAGTTATCCCAACGTTTATCGGCATTACTTTGCTGACCTTTGCTTTTGTTCATATGATCCCGGGCGACCCGGTGACCATCATGGCTGGGGAACGCGGTATCTCCGCCGAGCGTCATGCTCAAATCATGGCGGAAATGGGGCTGGACAAGCCTCTCTATCAACAATACTTCCATTATGTGAATGGCGTATTACATGGCGATCTCGGCATTTCGCTGAAAAGCCGTATTGCTGTCTGGGAAGAGTTTGTGCCCCGCTTCAAAGCGACACTGGAGCTTGGGATCTGCGCGATGCTATTTGCTATCGCGGTGGGTATCCCGGTCGGTGTGTTGGCAGCAGTCAAACGCGGTTCAATATTCGATCATACGGCCGTTGGGATCTCCCTGACCGGCTACTCGATGCCTATCTTCTGGTGGGGCATCATGCTGATCATGCTGGTTTCGGTGCAATGGAACCTAACCCCGGTATCGGGTCGTGTCAGCGATACCGTATTCCTCGACGATAGCTTGCCGCTGACCGGTTTTATGCTGATTGACACCTTCATTTGGGGTGAGCCAGGCGACTTTAAAGACGCCGTAATGCATATGATTTTGCCCGCGATTGTATTAGGCACCATTCCTCTCGCCGTTATCGTGCGTATGACCCGCTCCTCCATGCTGGAAGTGTTGGGCGAAGATTACATTCGCACCGCGCGCGCCAAAGGTTTGAGTCGGATGCGAGTGATTGTGGTTCATGCCTTGCGTAATGCTTTATTGCCAGTGGTGACCGTGATTGGCTTGCAGGTCGGCACCATGCTGGCAGGGGCGATTTTGACGGAAACCATCTTCTCCTGGCCGGGATTAGGGCGCTGGTTGATGGATGCTTTGCAGCGCCGAGATTACCCGGTGGTACAGGGTGGGGTGTTGCTGGTCGCGATCATGATTATTTTAGTTAACTTGCTGGTAGATGTGCTCTATGGCGTAGTTAACCCGCGTATTCGTCACAAGAAATAAGGGGCGCAGAATGTCTCAACTTACTGAGTCTACAGTAAAAAGTGCGCCGAAGCCGATGACTCCTATGCAGGAGTTTTGGCACTATTTCAAGCGCAATAAAGGGGCTGTAATCGGCCTGTTTTACATCATTATTATGCTAATAATTGCCGCAGGTGCTACCTGGCTTGCCCCACATGGGCCGGCAGAGCAATTTCGCGATGCATTGCTAAAGCCTCCAGTTTGGGAAGAAGGCGGTAGCTGGAAATTCATTCTCGGTACTGATGATGTGGGCCGCGATGTCTTGTCCCGCCTGATGTACGGTGCTCGCCTCTCGCTGTTGGTTGGTTGTCTGGTGGTGGTGCTGTCACTGGTAATGGGCGTGGTTTTCGGTTTACTGGCCGGTTATTTCGGTGGGGTTGTCGATGCCATCATCATGCGCGTGGTCGATATCATGCTGGCACTGCCAAGCCTGTTGCTGGCACTGGTGTTGGTGGCGGTATTTGGCCCTTCCATTGTCAATGCTTCGCTGGCGCTAACCTTTGTCGCCTTGCCGCACTACGTGCGATTGACGCGAGCCGCCGTGCTGGTTGAGGTGAATCGCGACTACGTCACCGCCTCAAGAGTGGCTGGTGCGGGTGCGATGCGCCAAATGTTTATCAATATTTTGCCAAACTGCCTTGCGCCGTTGATCGTGCAGGCTTCTCTCGGCTTCTCTAACGCCATTCTGGATATGGCGGCTCTCGGCTTCCTCGGTATGGGTGCACAACCGCCAACACCAGAGTGGGGCACCATGCTCTCTGATGTGTTGCAGTTTGCCCAAAGCGCCTGGTGGGTCGTGACCTTCCCCGGTGTGGCGATTCTGCTGACGGTTCTGGCGTTTAACCTGATGGGGGACGGCCTGCGTGATGCTCTCGACCCCAAACTCAAGCAGTAACAGAGGTAGAGAGAGATGGCACTTTTAAATGTAGATAAATTGTCGGTGCATTTCGGTGACGAAGGTGCGCCGTTCAAAGCGGTAGACCGTATCAGTTACAGCATTGAGCAAGGTCAGGTAGTCGGGATTGTCGGTGAATCTGGCTCTGGTAAATCAGTCAGTTCATTGGCAATCATGGGGCTGATTGATTACCCCGGAAAAGTGATGGCCGATAAGCTGGAGTTTAATGGCCGCGATCTGACCAAGATTTCTGAAAAAGAGCGACGTCAATTAGTGGGCGCGGAAGTGGCGATGATCTTCCAAGACCCGATGACCAGCCTTAACCCGTGCTATACCGTCGGTTTCCAGATAATGGAAGCGCTGAAGGTACATCAGGGCGGCAATCGTAAAACGCGTCATCAGCGGGCTGTGGATTTGCTGACATTGGTGGGTATTCCTGATCCGGCTTCACGTTTGGATGTCTATCCGCACCAGCTTTCCGGTGGGATGAGCCAGCGCGTGATGATTGCTATGGCCATTGCGTGTAAGCCAAAACTGCTGATCGCCGATGAGCCGACAACCGCGCTGGATGTGACCATTCAGGCGCAAATTATTGAGTTACTGCTGGAATTACAGCAGCGCGAAAATATGGCGCTGTTGCTGATTACGCATGACCTGGCACTGGTGGCTGAGGCGGCTCATCATATTATTGTGATGTATGCCGGTCAGGTGGTGGAAACCGGTAAATCGTCGGAAATCTTCCGTGCGCCACGCCATCCATACACTCAGGCGTTGTTGCGGGCGTTACCGGAGTTTGCCCAGGATAAAGCGCGGTTGGCATCATTACCGGGTGTGGTTCCGGGTAAATATGACCGCCCTGAAGGTTGCCTGCTTAACCCGCGTTGCCCGTATGCCAATGAGCGCTGCCGCCGTGAAGAACCTGAACTGTTGGGGCCAGCGGGGCGTCAGGTTAAATGTCATACACCGCTCGACGATGCAGGGAGGCCGACCCTATGAGTCAACCTACTGATATGAAAGATGAATCACAGGCAACCAAGCCACTGTTACAAGCTATTGATTTAAAGAAATACTATCCGGTCAAAAAAGGGTTATTTGCGCCGGAACGTCTGGTTAAAGCGCTGGATGGTGTTTCATTCACTTTAGAACGCGGCAAAACGTTGGCGGTGGTTGGCGAATCGGGCTGTGGGAAATCCACTCTCGGCCGCTTACTGACCATGATAGAAATCCCAACCGGTGGTGAACTTTACTACCAGGGTCAGGATTTGCTCAAGCCAGATGAAAGTGCTGAGAAGCTGCGGCGGCAGAAAATCCAGATTGTGTTCCAGAACCCTTATGGTTCGTTGAACCCGCGTAAGAAAGTGGGGCAGATCCTGGAAGAACCGCTGCAAATCAATACCCAACTTAGCAGTAAAGAGCGCCGCGAAAAAACATTAGCGATGATGGCGAAAGTCGGCCTGAAAACCGAACATTATGACCGTTATCCGCATATGTTCTCCGGCGGTCAGCGCCAGCGTATCGCCATTGCGCGTGGGTTGATGTTGAACCCGGATGTAGTAATTGCCGATGAGCCAGTTTCTGCGCTGGATGTGTCAGTGCGGGCACAGGTATTGAACCTGATGATGGATTTGCAGCAAGAACTGGGGCTGTCGTATGTCTTTATTTCCCATGACTTGTCAGTGGTTGAACATATTGCCGATGAAGTGATGGTGATGTATCTGGGCCGTTGTGTTGAAAAAGGCAGCAAAGAGGCCATTTTCAATAACCCGCGTCACCCTTATACGCAAGCATTGTTATCTGCCACGCCACGGTTGAATCCAGATATGCGCCGCGAGCGCATTAAGTTAACCGGCGAACTGCCGAGCCCAATGAGCCCACCGCCAGGTTGTGCGTTTAATGCGCGTTGCCGCCGGGCATTTGGCTCTTGCACTCAATTACAGCCGCAACTGAAGAAGTATGGCGATCAAATGGTAGCGTGTTTTGCCGTCGATCAGGATGAAGCGGAAAAGGCCAGTTAACCCTGAAATAAAACCATATAGCCTTTATTAGAAACGCCGAATATTCGGCGTTTTTTATTTAACATAAATAGGGTGACTACTTGTGCTGAATAAATATTAGTAAGTAAATTATTTATGTTTGAGTGATATGAAAATGAAATAACGCCATAGGTGATATTTATCACCAGAGCCAAAGCCTGAATTTAAAATGACATGGATCACATTTCTTATCGATGGATGAACAATATTATTGGTATTATTTCGTGACTATTCTAGCGATTAATTAGTTTCCCTTTATGAGTATCAGGATATTTTGGCCAATATAAGCACGTTAATATTAATAAAAAAGAGTGCAATAAATGCACTCTTTTTAATATAAATATCAGTAATACCATACTCATTATTGTGGGTAAGGTACCCAGTCACCGCCATTTAACCGAATATAAGGTTTCCCCTGATATTGCATCACAATAGCATTATCATTTTCTGATATTACGGCGGTCTCCGGTAAACCTTGCGTCAGAGTCTGCCAATCTACACTTGGGGTGGTAAATACTTTCCCATCCACCATGCGTGATACCAATTCAGAAATCGCCAGATAGCTGCTTGGTGCACTGACTACTACCGGGCTGGCCGGTTGTGGTGCTTTCATGCCAATCAACTTAATCCCCACAGGAATATGGGTGATGCTAGGACTTGGGATATCGCGCAGACCAGACATTTGCATTTTATCGCCAACCAGCGCGGCACCGTGCTCTGGCACCACGACCACCATGACTTTCCGACCCGATTTTTCCAGCTCTTCAAGGAAGGTGTTCAACTGGTCAAACAGGGTTTGGGCGCGGGTACGATAATCAGCCGATTTATTGGTACCGACGAAACGGTTACCATCATGTAAGGGTATGATATTCATGAAGGTTGCGCTGCGGGTATCACCGCCATTCTTCTGCTGCTCCAGCCAACGATTCAGTAGTTCCAGATCGTTATAAATCGGCTCGCCATCAAAGGAAGCTAATTGGTTACTAATACCTTTCTGCGACATCATCGGTGCGCGCATATTGCCGTCATCCTGGATGTTTTGCAGATAATTACCAAAGACACCGGAGTGATCCATCATCAACTGTGAGGTAAATCCAAGTTTAGCTAAGTTATCAAATAGATAGCACTGCTGGTCTTGTGGCTGATACAGATCTTTATGGGATGACTGGCCGCAACTGGCGCGTAACAGGCGGATAGACGCCGGGCCACTGTAGGCGGTGGCTGAGTTGAAGTTTTTGAACAGAATATCAAACTTGCTCCACAGCGGGTGTTTGTCCAGTTGGATGGCCTCAATATCTGACCATGATAGCGAGCAGATATTAATAACCAATAAATCAAATGGTTGCGCGTCACCGGGTAAAGATGCTGGGAATGTCGTGTGACGAGTTTTCTCTTGCTCATAAAAAGCATTCAAATGAGCGGTCAGATTTGCGTCGGTAGGCGGCCCACCGGCTTCAACAGGGTTGCTCCCGGCTGCTGCTGAGGGTTGATCCGTGCTCGCTGGCGCAGTTGTCGCTGCCGTCTCCGCACTGGGAGCCAGAGAAAATGCTGGCCCGGCAATACCGGCGACGTTCAGCCAGATCATGGCGGCAACGACAAAAACGGTGACGCGAATCCATTGTGAAATAAACAGGTAGCCTACCAGAATGACAAAAGCGGTTCCTATCATCGCCCAGTTAATGAAACGGCTAAGTAATTCAATTAGATAGCTAAAACTGAAACCCGTGACCTGCGAGCCTTGGCTCATGATGCTGTTGATACCAGGCAACCAGGTATCGTGATAAAGCAGGCCGATACCGATGGGTATGGCTAGCCAATGACGCCAGCGGTGGACACGATATGCGGGGATAGGGAACAGCAGAAAGGCCAGAAACACCAGATTTGCCAGCGGGTGGAAGTTCAGGTAACCAAACCACAATAGGGCAAATTTGAGCAGAAAGTAGTAGTTCCATGCGCCCAGGCCGCGCCAATAGCGCCACGGGCTCTGCGATTCTTGCTGTTTATTTTTTGCGTTCATGGTTATTTCTTAGTCTGTGACGATGAGCCATCACGCAACCAGATCCCTTCTGATTTTAAATAGCGCGCGGATAAGAACAAATGCTGTTTTTTCTCCCACCACCGCGGAAACCAGCGGCGGGCCATATAGCCCAGCGGGAAAAAAATAATGGCCCCCAGCAACAGAATTTGCCAAATATCATTGAGATTCATTGGGCGTTCTCCTGAGAACCGATATTCAGTGTCAGTGGCTCGGGTGTGCGTCGGGCGCGTTCCGCTTGCTCTGGCACATCAACTTCTTGTTTATAAGTCTTTTTATCACCAGTGGCTTGCCATACCTCGGGAGTATTTATCATTCGGTTCATCTCCGAGATGATTTCCTGATCCTGATACCACACCAGCCGGTTACTGAAGGCTTCGGCTACCGGTAAGCGGAAAATATGACTTAAAGCAGTATCTAAGTCATTGATACGGCAGGTAGAAAGGAATAATAACAACCGGTTATCAGACACAGTTACCACGTCGCCATAGCGGCGCAAATGGCACAGCGTCAGCGCCTGACGCGCCTGTAGCCCCGGCACGGCCCGTAGTGCAACCAAGACACCTTTGCCGTTTTCCGGTAACAAGGTGTTGTTCATGAGCTGCAATACCGATTGGCAGAACTCGGTGGCGGGCAGATAGCCTTTGAGCTGAAGGGGGCGCAATGCTTCCAGTAACGCATTGATATCTTGGGGAACATGGCGTGAGAAGCGCTGCCCCTGAATCCCTTCCAGCATGGTCAGAAAACGCGACAATGGCGCAACATGGGGCACAATCAGATTGGCTCCGCAGGCCAGTAACAAGCGTTCGTCGCTGTAGCGCAAGCTGGCGTGCATTTCGCGCACCACTATTTTGACGGTATTGCCGCGTTGACGGCGGATGTTGTGGATTTGATGCGCCATTTCATCAATCTGCTCACTCTGATTCAGCGCAAAAATAAGTGTTGCGGCATGCGCCGTCATTGCGCGCTGAGCCAAAGAGGTATTGGATTCCAGCAATTGCCAGTGGGTAGAAAGGGGCGGTGCGCCTTCCAGAATGCTGGTTTCGGCTAAATACAGATGCTCATCATTACGTGATTGTGGCAGGGCTTGCTGGACTTCATCCGCCATGCTCCAGCCTTGTTCATCGGCTTCGAGCAAAACCAATTGGTTGGCGGTCACCCCTTTTACCGTGCTCCACCAGGAAACCACATATTGCGCGTTATCCTGCTGCCATTGCAGATTAGCCAAACCTTGTAAATAACGGTGCTGACTGACCAACTGATTTTTGATCTTATTAATGCCAGTACTATGACAAATCACCAGTAATGTACAGTTCTGGGCTTCCAGCCATTGCTGAATATGCTGGAGCCACTGCTGCATCTCTTCGCTGGTAAAGGTTTGCCACAGATTCGCGGGTGCAAAAAGAATGAAAAGCCGCTGTTGTGGACGTAGCGAACGCATTAAATCATGAGTTAAATATTTTAAGGCGTTTTTTTGAGCAGGTAAGGTAAATAGCGGTAATTTACTGGGGCCAGAATTAACCACATTACTCAAGATATTTTCAGGTTTTTGTCCTGAACAAATCAATGCCGCTCGGGTATTTTCAGGTTGGCTACGAATAATCTGCTGGCAGAATAAATTGGCATCAGCTTGACGTTCAATATTGACCCAATAGAATCCAGGAGCCTGCATGACGGCTAATTCATCCCAGATTTTTCGAACGCCTAATGAGAAAGATCGTGACATGGATTCTTTATCTGCTTTCGTTAAAGTGCTATTGGGCCAATGACTGGATAAATTCAAAGAACAATTGTAACATTGCAATAAGTATTAACCAATCTCCCTGCCTTGATATTAATCTAAGACTCATCTTATTGGGGGAAAGTATACTCCACTTATTGTTATACTTAATTACCATAGCCTATTTTCTAAAGGCGGATAAATGAAGACGATAATAAATCGATTCCATGAGAAAACTTCACTTGAAGCTCAGGATGATCTACTAGCATTAAGTCAGGCTTTCTCGTTACCCACGTTAAGTTATGTCGATATTGTCCGCCAGGAACGATTAACTAAAATGATGGCTCGCTGGCCATTGCTAGCCGAATTAGCGCAATCCGCAGGGAGTGAATAGTCTATGCCGGTATTGGCATTACAAGGTGTAAGAGGGGGCATTGGTACAACCTCGGTCACCGCAGCTCTGGCTTGGGCATTACAGCAACTGGATGAGTCAGTTTTGGTGATAGATTTTTCACCGGATAATTTACTGCGATTGCACTTCAACATGAGTTTTGAGCAATCCCGTGGTTGGGCCAGGGCTGAAGTGGATGGCGAAGGCTGGCAACAAGGGGCGATGCGCTATACCGAGAAGCTCGATTTCTTACCGTTCGGCCAATTAACTCAAACTGAAAATGAACAACTCAGCGCATCGTTGCAGCAATATCCTCGTCAATGGCAGGAGAACCTGTCCCGACTGCTTGCCAATGCGAGTTATCGCTGGATTTTGTTGGATATCCCTGCCGGTGATAGTGCATTCACCCGTCAGGCACTGGCGCTGGCTGATCAAACCCTGATTCTGATTCATGCCGATGCCAGTTGCCATATCCGCCTGCATCAGCAAAATTTGCCGGCCGGCTGCCATTTTCTACTTAATCAGTTCTCTGCCAGTAGCCGTTTACAACAGGATTTACATCAGCTCTGGCTGCAAAGTCTGGATAGCTTATTACCCATATTTATTCATCGCGATGAAGCAATGGCTGAAGCATTGGCAGCCAAACAGCCATTGGGTGAATACAGCGCGCAAAGTTTGGCGGCAGAAGAAGTGATGACTCTGGCAAATTGGTGTCTGATCAATGCTACGGAAAGCGGCCTATGAATCGCCTGATGCGGATGTTATTCCTCACCCCGGTCTATCAGGGGATGCGCCGCCGCTATCATCTCTATATGCAGCAAGGCTGCACAGTGCTCACGGCGTTTCTCACTACGCTGGCGCTGCCATTGTGCTGGATCTTCCTGCGTCTGGAGTCCCCAAGCTGGCAAAGCGTGATCCAACACCGCACTTACTGGTTCCCGCAGATTTCCCCCAATCGCCCGCGTTTAGGCGATGGTTTACGTTATCTGCTGCAAGGGCTGTGGCTGTTATTAATCCGCCCGCAATCTGACCACGATAAAAAACGCCAGCCAGCGGCCGCTGGTAAAGGTTGGGTAAAAAACAAAAGACAGGGATACATCAGTTGGTTGGGGAGTGTGCCGCAGCGCTTTGAACTCCAGCGAATAGAGAAGTCAGTCGCTACCCAATTAAGCCAACTTTCAAGGCGTACTCGCCGTATCCTATTTATTATATTAGGTATTTTTACCGGTATCTTAGCTTTGCTGTGTATCTCACAGCCATTCGGCATGATGGCGCAATTCGTGTTTGTATTGCTGCTGTGGGCCATTGCCATGGTAGTGCGGCGCGTACCAGGGCGCTTACCTACCCTGATGCTGATTGTGCTGTCGTTAACGGTTTCCTGCCGCTACTTATGGTGGCGCTATACCGAAACACTTAACTGGGATGACCCTGTCAGTCTGGTGTGCGGTTTATTATTGCTGCTAGCCGAAACCTACGCTTGGGTGGTGTTGGTGTTGGGTTATTTCCAGACTATTTGGCCGCTCAACCGCCAGCCAGTACCTATGCCGGAAGATATCAATAGCTGGCCAACCATTGATTTGATGGTGCCGACTTATAACGAAGACCTCGGTGTGGTGAAACCGACCATTTATGCCGCGCTGGGTATTGATTGGCCGAAAGACAAAATCAATATCTATATTCTGGATGATGGTAACCGGCCCGCGTTTAAAGCATTCGCCGCAGAAGTGGGGGTGCACTACATTGCCCGTCCTACTCATGAGCACGCCAAAGCCGGTAATATCAATAATGCGCTAAAGCAGGCCACCGGTGAGTTTGTCGCTATCTTTGACTGCGACCATGTGCCTACCCGCTCTTTCCTGCAATTAACCGTCGGCTGGTTCTTTAAAGATAAAAAGCTCGGCATGATTCAGACGCCGCATCACTTTTTCTCACCCGATCCCTTTGAGCGCAATCTGGGGCGTTTTCGTCAAACCCCCAATGAAGGCACGTTATTCTACGGCCTGGTACAAGACGGCAACGATATGTGGGATGCGACTTTCTTCTGTGGCTCTTGCGCCGTGTTGCGCCGCAGTGCGCTAGATGAGGTGGGTGGGATCGCGGTGGAAACGGTTACCGAAGATGCTCATACCTCATTGCGTCTGCACCGCAAAGGTTACACCTCCGCTTATATTCGCATTCCGCAGGCGGCCGGCTTAGCAACCGAAAGCTTGTCAGCACATATTGGACAGCGTATCCGCTGGGCGCGTGGCATGGTGCAAATCTTCCGGTTGGATAACCCGCTGCTGGGCAAAGGGCTGAAATTTGTCCAGCGCTTGTGCTATGCCAACGCCATGTTGCACTTCTTATCCGGTATTCCGCGCTTGATCTTCCTGACCGCGCCGCTGGCATTTCTGTTGCTGCATGCTTACATCATTTTTGCACCGGCACTGGCGATTGCTCTTTATGTGTTGCCGCATATGATTCACGCCAGCCTCACCAATTCCCGCTTGCAGGGTAAATATCGCCACTCATTCTGGAGTGAAATCTATGAAACGGTGCTTATTGCCCGCCCGACCACCGTGGCACTGCTCAATCCCCATAAAGGGACGTTTAATGTCACGGCAAAAGGCGGTTTGGTTGAGGCGCAACATGTGGATTGGGTGATAACCCGTCCTTATATGGCGCTGGTATTGCTGAATCTGGCCGGTTTGATTGCGGGCTTGTGGCGCCTGGGTTATGGCCCGGCGACTGAAATCATGACCGTGGTGATTAGCCTGGTGTGGGTCATTTATAATATGACGATTTTAGGCGGGGCTGTAGCGGTGGCGGTTGAAGCCAAACAAGTTCGCCAATCCCACCGTGTCGAGATTGCCATGCCCGCAGCGGTGGCGCGTGCTGATGGTCACTTGTTCTCCTGCACCCTGCGCGACTATTCCGATGGCGGGGTAGGGATCGAAATGCGCGAAGCCGGGTTACTGAAAGATGGCGAAGCGGTGCATCTGCTGCTTAAACGCGGCGCACAGGAATATACCTTCCCGTGTGAAGTCACCCGTGCCTTTGGCACCAAAGTCGGGATGCGGATGCATCAACTGAGTGTGTCCCAACATATTGATTTTATACAGTGTACTTTTGCTCGTGCTGACACGTGGGCGCTGTGGCAGGATGGCTTCCCAGAAGATAAACCGATTGAAAGCCTGCGTGATGTTTTGGCGCTGGGCTTTAGAGGCTATGTCCGTATGGCCAGCTATGCTCCACCGGTAATTCGAAATGTATTGATAGGATTTACCTCCCTGATTGCCTGGATTGCATCGTTTGTACCCCACGGCGTGGATAAAAATCAGGCTCCGAGTAGCCAGGGCCAGACAGTGGCTCAACATTGATGATGATATGATGACGAGAAAAATAACCTGGTTTACCGCACTGGCTTTGGGATTGACGCCATTCACCCATGCCGAAACACCAGCAGTTCCGTCGCTTCAATCGGCGGCCTCGACGACTGCTGTCGCAGCAACAGCGGATTTAGCACCTGTCGCCCCGGCGGCATTGCCGAATGTCCCCGTTCGCGATGTGGCTTACACTTTTGCCAAGATTGCCCCGCCGCCAGGGACATTCGCTTTGCGCGGTACCAACCCAGAAGGGGTGATTGAATTCGGCGTGCGCAGTGATGAAGTGGTCACTCATGCGATGTTAAACCTCGAATTTACGCCATCACCTTCACTTATCCCGGTGGAATCGCAGGTTAAAGTCTTTTTGAATGATGAGCTGATGGGTGTCACGGCAATCACTAAAGATCAACTGGGTAAACCAACGCGGTTCCAGTTGCCAATTGATCCGCTTTACATCAGTGATTTCAATCGCTTGAGATTAGTGTTTGTCGGCCACTATCAAAATATTTGTGAGAATCCGGCCAGCAATACGCTGTGGCTGGATATCAGCAAATCCAGCTCGTTGGATTTACGCTATCAATCACTGTCAGTCAAAAATGATTTGTCCCATTTCCCGGAGCCTTTCTTTGATGCACGGGATAACCGCCCGCTAACTTTACCCGTCGTCTTCGCTGCGACACCGGATGTGGCGCAGCAGCGCGCGGCCTCTATTTTGGCATCGTGGTTGGGTGACAAAGCGCAATGGCGTGGGCAGAACTTCCCGGTTTTGTATAATCAGTTGCCGACTCAACATGCGGTGGTGTTTGCTACTAATGCTCAACGCCCTGATTTCTTGAAAGATTACCCGCCGGTCAAAGCACCGACGGTGGAAATTATCAGTCATCCGGATAACCCGTATGTGAAGCTGTTACTGATTCTGGGTCGCGATGACAATGACCTGATCACGGCGGCACAGGGGATAGCGCAAGGCAATATCCTGTTCCGTGGTCAAAATGTGACGGTAGATAAAGTCGAGCAACTGGCACCACGCCAGCCTTATGATGCGCCAAACTGGGTGCGTACCGACCGGCCAATGACTTTTGCTGAGTTACAGCAATATCCGGATCAGTTACAAACCACCGGTTTGTTGCCGCCGCCGATTTCATTATCGCTGAACCTGCCACCGGATTTATTCCTGATCCGCAGTGCGGGTATCGATATGCGTTTGAAATATCGTTACACCTCAACGCGCCTGATGGATGGTTCCCGCTTAAGTATCAGCCTGAATAATCAGTTTGTGCAGGACTATCCGCTGTCACCGAATACGCCGGAAGACAGTAAAATCCTGCGCCTGCCATTACTGCAAGGCTTACAAGATTCCGCAAAACGGTTGACCATTCCGGCATTGAAACTGGGGGCCACCAACCAGTTACGCTTTGATTTTGACTACAGCACCTTGCTGGCGAGCGGCGCGGAAGGGCGCTGTGAAACCTACTCGACCGCACCAAACCACGCGGTGATTGATGGTAATTCCACTATCGATTTCTCCGGTTACCGCCACTTTATGGAAATGCCAGATTTACGGGCATTTGCTAATGCCGGTTTCCCATTCAGTCGCATGGCAGATCTCTCCGAAACCCTGGTCTTGGTGCCACCGAAACCTGCGCCGTCACAGCTGACAACATTGTTGAATACCGTGGGCAATATCGGGGCGCAAGTCGGCTATCCTGCGGTGGGTATCAACATCACCGACGATTGGTCACAGGCGAAAGACCAAGATGTCGATGTGCTGATTATCGGCACCATTCCACCAGAGTTACGTGATGACCAGAAGATTAACCTGCTGGTGGATCAAACCCAGAGCTGGGTCAAAATGCCTAATCGCCAAACGGGTTTGCCGGATATGTTGGCTCCCGCTTCCGATAGAGTGGCGGACAGCAAAACGACCGTCAGCTCAGAAGGGGCGATGTCGGCCATCATCGGCGTGCAGTCACCTAACTTCCCGCAGCGCAGTATCGTGGCGTTATTGGCTGACAGTCCGCATGGCTACAGTTTATTGAATAACGCGTTGCTCGACAGCGGTAAACGTGAGGCGGTGTTTGGCTCGGTCGCGGTTATCCGTGAGTCAGGCGTTAACAGCCTGCGTGTCGGCGACACCTATGATGTCGGCCATTTGCCATGGTGGGAGCGTATTTGGCACACCCTATCGACTCATCCGGTTCTGCTGGCGGGTGTTGCGGTGTTAGTGGTGGTGATTGCTGCAATGATGGCCTGGCGCTTGTTACGCCTGATTAGCCGCCGTCGGTTATCACCTGATGAGAGAGATTAATTCTGATGGTCGTGATGTTTAAACGACTGGTATGCATCCTGCTGCTGCTTGCCAGTTTTGGTAGCGCAGCAGCTTGTGATTGGCCAGCATGGCAGCAGTTCAAACAACACTATATCAGTGAGGCGGGGCGGGTTATTGACCCCAGCAACCCAAGGCAAATAACCACGTCGGAAGGGCAGAGTTACGGCTTGTTTTTTGCGCTGGTGGCTGATGATCGTGAGACATTCGATCGATTACTCACCTGGACGGAAAACAACTTGTCGGCGGGAGATTTAACTGCCCGCCTGCCCGCATGGTTATGGGGGCAACGCAATGAACATAGCTGGGATATTCTCGACCCAAACTCGGCCTCGGATGCTGACTTATGGATTGCTTACAGCTTATTAGAGGCTGGCCGATTGTGGGATACCCGTCGCTACCAGACCATGGGAACGCTGTTGCTGCAACGCATTGCCAAAGAAGAAGTGGTGAATATTCCAGGTTTGGGCGAGATGTTATTACCGGGCAAAATTGGCTTCAATAACGAAGACCGTTGGCGGCTCAACCCAAGCTACTTGCCACCACAATTGCTGGCGCGTTTTGCTTCTTTTGCCGGGCCGTGGAAAGCCATGGTGAAAACCAATCAGCGGCTATGGCTGGAAACAGCACCGCAGGGTTTCAGCCCTGACTGGGTGGTGTGGCAAAAAGATAAAGGCTGGCAGCCGGATGAAACGCACCCAAATCTCGGCAGCTACGATGCGATTCGTACTTACTTATGGGCCGGGATGTTAGCAAATAACAGTCCGCAAAAGGCGGCACTCATTCAGCACTTCCAACCGATGGCTGAAGTCACCCGGCAGCAAGGTTTGCCACCGGAAAAGGTCGACACTCTGACCGGCAAAACAACCGGTGATGGGCCGGTTGGCTTTTCGGCGGCATTATTGCCGTTTTTAGCCAGCAGTCCCGCACCGTTTAATCAGCAGGCGCTTAGCCAACAACAAAAACGGGTACAAGATTCACCTCCGGGAGCCGATGCTTACTACAGTGCGGTGCTGACACTGTTTGGTCAGGGATGGGCGCAACATCGTTATAGCTTTAATCGTCAGGGTGAGCTTCAGCCCTCATGGAACAGTCAATGCGCAACATTAAGATAAACTGGCTGTTAAGCCTGGCGTTATTGCCTCAAGCCTTTATTGGTGTGGCGCGGGGGGCCGAAGCTGTCTCGCCAACCCAGTTTTTACTCGAACAGGTACGATTGGGCGAGGCGACTAATAAAGATGAGTTGGTTAAGCAGTCACTGTATCGCCTGAACATGATGGACCCGAATAACCCGGATGTCATTGCGGCGGGAATACGTCAGGCCTTGCGGCAAGGGAATCTGGCGGAAGCACAAAAACAGTTAGATAAATTGCAACAATTGGCACCTGACTCCGAGGTGTATCGGCGCGCTAAGCTGATGTTGGCCATGACAAAACCAGAGGTGCGTCAGCAATTGCAGGAGGCGCGCCTGTTGGCAACCGCCGGGCGAGTCGCAGAAGCAAAAGTTAAATATGATCAGTTGCTGCAAGGGAATCCACCCACACTGGATCTGGCAGTTGAATATTGGCGGCTGGTGGCGCGGTTACCGGGCCAGGAAGCGCTGGCTACCCAGAAACTTACTTCGCTAGACCAACAATATCCCGGCAATGTCGCTCTGCGCATGGCACTGGCGCGCATGTATTTCAGCCAACAAAAGGCCGTACAGGGCTACGCGATGTTGGAGAAAGTGGCCACAGACCCTACCGGAACGTCAGATGCTGCTGATTTGTGGATGGATACCATCAAAACGATGACGGTAAGCCCGCAAAGCGTCGCCGCATTGACCCATTTTCTTCATGTGTTTTCAACCGGCCCTCAAGCGGACATTGCTCGCAAAGAGCTGGCTAATCAGCAAGCCATGCTGGCCGATCCGGCCTATCAGGCGCGTCTTAGCGGACTGGCAAAAATAGACAGTGGCGGCGGGGCCGCAGCAGTACCGGCATTGAAACAAGCATTGGCGGCCTCACCCAATGATCCAGAAATTCTGGGCGCACTGGGCCTGGCCTATGCCCGTGCGGGAAATCGTGCACAGGCTTTGCGGTTGTTTGAGCAAGCACAAAAATCAGATAAAGACGGCCTGAAAAGTGATAAATGGGCCAGTTTGATCAAAACCAACCGCTACTGGTTGCTGAATGATGAAGGTGATAAAGCGCTAAAAGCCGGCAATACCGCGCTGGCCCAGCAAAAATATCAGCAGGCGCGTCAAATAGATGGCAGCGACAGTTATGCACTGATTGGTTTGGGTGATGTGGCCGTGGCCCGACATGATGATAAAACTGCCGAGCAGCATTACCAGCAGGCATTGCGTCTTGATCCGGCCAACAGCAGTGCGGTGCGTGGCCTGGCGAATATCTATCAACGTGAATCCCCGCAAAAAGCACTGAATTACCTGAATAACCTGCCGCGTAGCCAACAGGCCAAAATGCGCGACACACTCAATAGCCTGCAATTGGATATGCTGAAACAGCAGGCCGAAACCTTGGCGGCACAGCAACAGTGGCATCAGGCGGCAGAGAAATACCGGCAGGCACAAAAGCTGGCACCGGATGATGTCTGGATAACTTACCGGTTGGCACAAGCATTGGCGCAAGATGGTCATTCGGCACAGGCGGATGCAGAGTTCCACCAATTGGCCAGTCGCAAACCGGGTGACCCAGAGCAGGTCTATGCTTACGCACTCTACCTTTCCAGCACCGGGCGAGATAGCCAGGCAGTGGCACATCTGGCCACACTGCCAGCGGCGCAATGGAACGATAATATTCGTGAATTAGATCAGCGCTTGAAATTGGATCAAGTGCTGACATTGGCGCGCCAACTGAGAGCCAGTGGTGATGAAACCGGGGCGATAACTGCATTACGTCAGCAACCGGCAAATACGCAAATTGACCTGATACTGGCTGATTGGGCGTTGGAACGCGGCGATTATAGTGAGGCGCTGGCGGGCTATCAGCGTATTCGGGCGCGCGAGCCGCAAAACCCTGATGCGCGTTTGGGTGAAATTGAGGCTTATATTGCCGAAGGCCGCCTTAGCGATGCGCGTCAGCATTTGCAAACTGAACCTTCGACCGGCGAAGGTGCCAGCTTAAATACCCAACGGCGGGTCGCCAATGCCTGGAGCGGCGTGGGTGAACCACAAAAAGCAGCCGATATCTTCCAACGGTTGAAACCGGCTGCCGCCAAAGGCGCACTCTCACAGGATAATGCGCTGGTGTTTCGTGACTCGGCCCGTTTAGCGCAATCACAAGGGCAGCCAGCTACTGCGCAAGATGATTTCAAGCAGGCGATGGTCGCCAGCGGTATTGCACCGACACTGCCGACAGATAATGACAGCTATACCTTATTGACACGTAATCAGGCCACGGATGATTGGCTCAAACGCGGTATTCGTGCTGATGCTGCCGACCTTTATCGTCAGCAGGATACCCGCGTTACGCTGGACCACGACTATCTGCGTTCCAGTGGTACTGAGGGGATTTCTGATCTCAGCGCTCACAACACCATGTTGCAGGTAGATACTGCGTTAGCTGATGGTCGGGCGTTCTTCCGCACTGATACCGTGCAGATGGATGCCGGCACTCTGGATGCCAATACTCGGTATAAAGCGGGGACTTGCTATCGCTCCGAAACGGTTTGTCACACGGATTTACATCAACGGGCAACGGGCACCAGTGTGGCTGTTGGCTGGCAGAATGACAGTTGGGCCACGGATATCGGCACCACCCCGATGGGGTTCGATGTGGTTGATGTGGTCGGTGGTGTGGCATATAGCAACAGTTGGAATCACATTGGCTGGACAGCAACTGCCTCACGGCGGCCGATATCCAGTTCATTGTTGGCCTTTGCCGGTGCAACAGATCCGAATACCCATATCACTTGGGGGGGCGTGCGCGCCAGTGGCGTAAGCCTCGGTACCAGCTATGATCGGGGTGAAGCCAATGGGGTCTGGAGTGACTTGAGCTATCATTATCTGACGGGGCAAAATGTGGCCGATAACCAGCGGCTACGTTTTATGACTGGCTATTACTACAAACTGATCAATGAAGATAATCGCCGCTTCACTGTTGGGTTAAATGGCATGTGGTGGCATTATCAAAAAGACCTCAGTGGTTATACCTTGGGCCAGGGCGGGTATTACAGCCCGCAGAAATATTTGTCACTGGCTATTCCGGTGAACTATCGGCAGCGGACAGATAACTGGTCATGGGAGTTAGGTGGGTCGATTTCATTGTCGCATTCAGCCACCAGTGATAGAGCGCGTTATCCGATTCAAAGTCTGCTTCCGGCTCCGGTTATTGACCCAGACACAAATCGGCCAAAAAACATTTCAGACCGTTATGATATTGATGGTGGTGAAAGCAGCAATGGTGTGGGCTACACCTTACGAGCATTGATTGAGCGCCGTCTGAGTTCGCACTGGACCCTGGGTGCCGGAGTGGATATCCAGCAAGCAAAAGATTATACCCCAAGCCATGCGCTGATTTACCTGCGCTACTCAATGGCTGGCTGGCAGGGCGACCTGGATATGCCACCACAACCGTTAGTGCCTTACTCAGACTTCAAGTAAACTAGCCCGTCGAGATTATTTGTATAAAAAAGCAACTTCACCGTGGTTAATCGCACGTTGAAGTTGCGATCCTGATAGGAAAAGACCGAAACCCACGGTATTCTTCCCAACCGGTTTGGTTTCGCAAGATAAAATCTCAGGGCGATCGAGTATACTCGGACAGCATCGATGAGTCGCCGCATCACTGTGGCAACCATCTTATTTTATTCAGTCGGAATGGGTGGGAGTGAGTTTGCGGGTAAGGCGTTCATTAACGATTAAGCAAATGGCGGCAGTGGCAGTTGTTGCACTGGTCACCATCTGTATTTTTATCGTTCTTCAGTTGTTCCACTTTGTGCAGCAGCGCAAAGATGACTACGCCAGGCAGTTGGAGAGTATCGCTTATTCCGTGCGCCAACCGCTGTCTGAAGCAATCTTGAGTGTTGATATTCCACAAGCCAAAAAAATCCTCAATAATTTACTGCCCATTGGCATTCTTAGCCGTGCCGATGTGATTCTGCCTAATCAAATTCAGGTTTTGCACGCAAGTTTCCCTACCGAGCGGCCAGTCCCTCGCTGGGCCAAACGTATTTTTGCTCTGCCTGTTCAGATAACGGTGCCGCTGTATTCACTGGAGCGAGTCTCTGCTAATCCGCAACCACTGGCACATTTGGTGTTACGTGTGGACTCGTATCGTATGTATCAGTTTATCCTGAGCACCTTGTCGGCAATGCTCTCGACTTATTTGCTGTTGGCATTGGTACTCTCGGTGTCTATTGCCTGGTGTATTAATCGCCTGATTATTCACCCACTGCGGGCGATGGCTAAAGAGCTGGAACAGATTGGTCAACAAGGTGTGCTGAATCACCAACTGACCATGCCCGCCCATCATCAGGATGATGAACTGGGTATATTGGTTCGCAATTATAATCGTAATCAGCAACTGCTAACTGAGGCTTATACCGATATCAGCCGCTTCCATAACGAGCCATTGTCCGAACGATACAAAACACAAAAGCAACTGACACACGAAAATGACATTGCTCAGGCGATCGAAAATGGTGATTTAGCTCTGTTTTTACAGCCGCAGTGGGATATGAAAGAGCCGCGGGTTATTGGCGCAGAGGCATTATTGCGTTGGCGTCAGGCTGATGGCAGTTATCGTTTACCTTCTGAGTTTGTTCCTGAGGCGGAAGAGAGCGGTGCGATGATACCGCTGGGCGATTGGGTGCTGGAAGAGGCTTGCCGTATTCTGGCTGACTGGAAGGCGCAAGGAATTACCTTATCATTGGCGGTCAATATTTCCGGTTTGCAAGTGCAATGTGAACATATCCTGACCCACCTACGGGCTACCATCAATCGCTATAACATTGACCCGCGCCAATTAGTGCTGGAGATTACTGAGACTGCGCGTATTCATAACCTTGACGAAGCACTGATGTTGCTGCGCGAGTTACGAGGGCTTGGCTTATCTGTTGCGCTGGATGATTTTGGTACCGGCTATTCAAGTCTGCAATATCTTAATCACCTGAAAAGCTTGCCAGTGAATATCATTAAATTGGATAAAAGCTTTGTGAAGTATTTACCCAAAGACGATGCGATGGCGCGAATTATTAGCACCATTTCTGACGTGCTGAAACTCCGTGTGATGGCTGAAGGTGTCGAAACAGAAGAACAACGGCAATGGCTACTCAAACACGGTATTCGATATGGTCAGGGTTTTTTATTTTCGGAGCCGTTATCGCGCGAGGAGTTCGATACTCGCTTTACCCTGCGCCCTTGACGCCACAGCTGTGTTAGCTTCTCTCACTTACCCGAATCACTGACTTGAGTCAGCTCATCGGGATGCATTCGCTTGCTGCCTTGCTGTAACGCCAATGGCTTTGGGTATTACCCTGCGTTCACGACGCCACAGCTGTGTTAGCTTCTCTCACTTACCCGAATCACTGACTAGAGTCAGCTCATTGGGATGCATTCGCTTG
>NZ_CACVAD010000064.1 GCF_902726545.1 Yersinia artesiana
AAACGCCGTAGCGCCGATGGTAGTGTGGGGTCTCCCCATGCGAGAGTAGGACACTGCCAGGCATCAAATCAAGCCGAAACCCCATGCCAAAAGCGTGGGGTTTCGGCTATGTGGGAAATATAAAAAACGATAGAAATAGTTTTTTGCGTGTAAAAAGCCAAATAAAAGAGAAGGCTACCCTGACGGGTGACCTTTTTTGTTTTATGGCTGTGATAGGTTCATTTGAAGCCAGCTACAAATGAAATCTGCAATCTGTTCGGGTTGATTAATATCTAATTGTTTCACAGTGGTATCTATCAGTTCATCGCTTGCTAAAGCAATAACATATTTATCAATCAAATCTGTGTAAGGCTTTCCGACTGCTTCTCTATAGAGGGCAATTTTATTGATTGGCTCATGTTTAAAACCTTCAACCAATATTAGATCGATAGTTGAAGCATCCAACCTGCTGGCAAGATAGTGCAGATCCAAAGGTTTTTGCTCTGGAGTTTCTGTCATTAACGCCCAACGGCAATCACTGGCAACCAGAGTCTGATGTGCCCCCGCCTTACGCAGCTCATAACTATCTTTACCTGGCGTATCAATTTCCATATTGTGATGTGTATGTTTGATCAGGCCAACCCGGATTTGTCGTTGTTGCAATAAAGGAATTAGGCTTTTGAGTAATGTTGTTTTTCCTGTACCACTGTATGCTGCAATCCCTAACAGTGGTGGTGTTTTGCGGCTCATAATTCCCCTCTTTTACTCTGTTCCCATAAGTCACAGTCTGCGGGAGTATTTAGGTTGCTGAATTGATCTCTTTGCCCACGGAATATTATGGGCCGAGCATTAACACTATCCATAAATATCATTAGCTTGCGATCGCCTTTTGCCAAATACTCCGCAAGCAGTGATTTCAGGCTAACATGCATTAGCACTAATGTCGGGTGTGCTCGCTCGCCATCGTGAACATAAGCCGCCAGTGATTGCTGCTTTTCTTGCCAAAGTTGAGACACTAAATTGCCTGGAAGCGCAGGAACGTCGCAAGGAGCAAACACAACCCATTCCGTGGCTGAATAGCTCAGCCCTGTATGCATACCCGCTAATGGCCCGACAAAGCCGGTAATGATATCGCTAACGACAGGTATCCCACTTGCTTGATACAACTCTTGATTACGATTAGCATTAATAAGGAGATCGTTAACCTGAGGTTTTAATCTATCGATGACATATTGAAACAACGGCTTATCGTGAAGAAGAGTCAGCCCCTTGTCATTGCCTCCCATTCGGGAAGAACGACCTCCCGCAAGAATAACGCCTGTAATATTGGGCTGCATTTCTATCACTCCGTTGCATTCAATTGACAGACGAATTGTATCTTTAAATAGCAGGATTGGTCAGGATTTACTTTTATTGACAATAGGCTCTCTTTCCCTGTGTGAATATCCCTGCTACTTTGTCAGCATATTTTTAAATAGGATAAATTTGCTATGAAATGCCATCGTGTTAATGAACTGATAGAGCTTTTACATCCAGCCTGGCAACAAGAACCCGATTTAAATCTGGTGCAGTTTTTACAAAAACTGTCAGATGAAGCTGGTTTTGAAGGTGAATTCTCAGATCTCACGGACGATATTCTTATTTATCATCTGAAAATGCGCGGTTCAGCATCGACAGAAGTGATTCCTGGTCTGAAAAAAGATTACGAAGAAGACTTTAAAACCGCCATATTGCGTGCCCGTGGCATCATTAAAGATTAGTCATACTCCTTGTCTGCTTAGATGGGGCTTTGATGATACTATTTCTTATTCTCAGCGAGCCGCTGTCACTTATATAGACTGAATGTTGTTATGAACAGCTCTGCTTTTAATTTTCAGACATTGTCTCCTGACTTGATTATGGATGCCCTCGAAGGTGTGGGGTTGCGGGTAGATTCTGGGTTAACTGCGCTCAATAGTTATGAAAACCGCGTTTATCAGTTTATGGAAGAAGATCGTAAACGATATGTGGTTAAATTCTACCGCCCTGAGCGCTGGAGCAGCGAGCAAATCCTGGAAGAACATCAGTTCTCGCTTGATTTGGCAGCGTCTGAAATCCCGGTGATAGCCCCATTGCAGCTTGATGGGCGCACTTTGCATACTCATGGTGGTTTTTTCTTTACAGTTTTTCCGAGCGTTGGCGGGCGTCAGTATGAAATCGATAACCTTGATCAATTAGAGTGGGTTGGGCGTTATCTAGGCCGAATTCACCAGGTGGGCAGTGATGCTTTGTTTATCGCTCGCTCAACGATAGGGATTGAGGAGTATCTGACAGAACCACGCCAATTACTGGCCAGCAGCGAATTGGTGCCAGCAAAACAGCGAGACAAATTTCTGGCAGCAACTGATCTGCTGATTAGCACCATCAAGCAGTATTGGCATACAGATTGGCAACCATTGCGGTTACATGGTGACTGCCACCCAGGCAATATTTTGTGGCGCGATGGGCCGATGTTTGTCGATTTGGATGATGCTCGAAATGGCCCGGCGGTTCAGGATCTTTGGATGTTGTTACACGGCGAGCGCCGTGAGCAATTGATCCAGTTAGATATCTTGTTAGAAGCTTATGGCGAGTTTGCTGATTTTGATCAGCGGGAACTTGCACTCATTGAACCTTTACGCGCGATGCGGATGGTTTATTACCTTGCATGGGTCGCCAGACGTTGGCAGGACCCGGCATTTCCTAAAAGTTTTCCGTGGATGGCTGAGTCTGATTTTTGGTTACAGCAGACTGCATCATTTACAGAACAGGTTAAGCTGTTGCAGGCACCCCCTTTGCAGCTGATGCCAATGTACTAAAGCTAAGATAATGGAGATTCTTATAGTATGAAAAATGTATGGTTAGCACTCGTTGGCATGGTGATGGCATTCAGTGCATCGGCTGCGCAATTTACTGATGGCACTCAGTACCAAACGTTAAACAAACCGGTAACCGGTGAGCCTCAGGTTTTAGAGTTTTTCTCTTTCTATTGCCCTCACTGCTACCAGTTTGAAGAGGTTTACCATGTCCCTCAGGCAGTAAAAAAATCACTGCCAGAAGGGACTAAAATGACCCGTTACCATGTTGAGTTCCTTGGCCCATTGGGTAAGCAACTTTCTCAAGCATGGGCTGTTGCTATGGCGCTGGGTGTTGAAGATAAAATCACCCCGCTGATGTTTGAAGGTGTACAGAAAACACAAACTGTACAAACTCCTGATGATATCCGTAACGTCTTTATCAAAGCGGGTGTGAGTGGCGAAGACTATGATGCCGCATTAAACAGTTTTGTCGTTAAATCACTGGTTGTTCAGCAGCAAAAAGCCGCTGAAGATCTAGAATTACGTGGTGTGCCAGCCATGTTTGTTAATGGTAAATATATGATTAAAAACGATGGCATGGATACCAGCTCAATGGATACCTATGTTAAACAGTATGCAGATGTCGTTAAGTTCCTGCTGACTCAGAAATAATAGTATAAAAAGAGGGGCTGGATTTTATTAGCCCCTCTTTCAGTTATCTAATATCTGCACACTTCAAATCTGTTGCTATCCCACTATAAAAACATCGGATTATCTAATGTGATAACCACTCTACCGAGTGCCGATATTTATTAGTCTTAATGTTGCTTTTGATTGGTTTATCTATTCCAGTGATAGGTTATCGCCAATATTTAAGGTACAAAAAGATAAAAATAAGTTTGCGTGAAGGAATAAAAAATCTGTGCCAATAAATTTACGATAAGTAAAATTAACGGACCTTGTGATGGTAACTGAATAAGTAATATCCACAAATCAGATAACGAAATAATGACAATAGAATAAGAAACTAATAACCATAACTATATGATTATTAAGATATAAAATATTGCCCTATAAAAAAGAAGCCAAAAGATATAATCTGCTCATGTTTTTACTCACAAAGTTATCCACAAGCTGGATCTTTAAGATCACAATGTAAAAATGCTCTCTTTCGCACAACAATGGACGCTAATATTCGTCTCTTGCTGCGAGCTATGGCATTCTTAGCGTCAGACCTTGCTGAATAAAGATGAAGAAACTCTATGGCCCAGATTGCAGAAAACCCATTAATCCTCGTAGACGGTTCCTCTTACCTCTATCGTGCCTACCATGCTTTTCCGCCGCTAACCAACAGCAAAGGTGAGCCAACGGGCGCGATGTATGGCGTGTTGAACATGTTGCGCAGTCTGTTGTTGCAATACCGACCAAGCCATGTCGCCGTAGTTTTTGATGCCAAAGGTAAAACATTTCGTGACGAGCTTTTCGCGGAATATAAGTCCCATCGCCCACCTATGCCCGATGATTTGCGGGCTCAAATTGAGCCGCTTCACCAAATGGTTAAGGCTATGGGGCTGCCTTTATTGGTTGTTTCCGGTGTTGAGGCTGACGATGTTATTGGTACTTTGGCACAAGAGGCTGAAAAAGCAGGTCATGCCGTATTAATTAGTACCGGTGATAAAGATATGGCGCAATTAGTTACGCCAAATATCACTCTTATCAATACAATGAATAACGCTATTTTAGGGCCACAGGAAGTGTGCGAAAAATATGGCGTTCCCCCTGAACTGATTATTGATTTTCTCGCACTGATGGGCGACTCCTCCGATAATATTCCGGGAGTTCCTGGTGTTGGTGAGAAAACGGCACAGGCTTTATTGCAAGGTCTGGGTGGATTGGACTCACTATTTAGTAATTTGGATAAGATATCCACGCTGACATTCCGTGGTGCAAAAACGATGTCTGCCAAATTAGAGCAGAATAAAGATGTGGCCTATCTCTCTTATAAATTAGCCACGATTAAAACGGATGTTGAACTGGATATAACTTGTGATGAGTTGAACGTCTCAGCGCCGGATGATGAGCAATTACATCAATTATTCAGTCGTTATGAATTTAAGCGCTGGCTCGCGGATGTAGAGGCTGGCAAATGGCTGGATGGTAAAAAAGATAGGCCAACAGCGCAGGCGAGCAATAAAGCTTTTTCAGCACCAGAACCTGCACCTGTGGCAGAAGTGACCGCCGTGCTCTCACAAGAAAATTATCAGACTATCTTGGATGAAAAATCTTTAAGCGATTGGATTGAGCGGCTTAAAAAGGCAGAGGTTTTTGCTTTTGATACTGAAACTGACGGCCTTGATACCCTCAGCAGTAATTTAATTGGCCTCTCTTTTGCCGTGGCACCGGGTGAAGCCGCTTATTTGCCATTAGCGCATGATTATTTGGATGCCCCAGTTCAGCTTGATAGGGATTGGGTTCTGGCCCAGCTTAAACCCTTGCTGGAAGATGATAAAGCCCTGAAAGTCGGGCAGAATCTTAAGTTTGATCAAAGCATGTTGGCACGTTATGGCATTGATTTGCGTGGTATTGCTTTTGATACCATGTTGGAATCTTATGTTTTAGACAGTGTTGCCGGCAGACATGATATGGATAGCCTGGCGGAGCGCTATCTCAACCATAAGACCATTACTTTCGAAGAGATCGCTGGTAAAGGTAAAAATCAACTCACCTTCAACCAAATTGCATTAGAGCAAGCTGGGCCTTATGCGGCAGAAGATGCAGACGTTACCCTACAGTTGCACTTGGTGCTGTGGCCGAAGTTACAGCAAAGTGAAGGACTCAAACGGGTATTCCAAGAAATTGAGATGCCGTTACTGCCAATTTTGTCCCGTATCGAGCGGACTGGCGTATTGATTGACCAGAATATATTGGCGGCGCATTCCAAAGAACTGACTATTCGTCTTGATGAGCTGGAAAAACAAGCGCACGAATTGGCTGAAGAGCCTTTTAATCTGGCCTCGCCAAAGCAGTTACAGGTTATTTTGTATGAAAAACAAAAACTGCCTATTTTGAAGAAAACCCCTGGCGGCGCGGCTTCAACTAACGAAGAGGTGCTGGCCGAGTTGGCGCTGGATTACCCTCTGCCGAAGGTTATTCTTGAGTATCGGGGCTTAGCGAAGCTGAAAAGTACCTATACCGATAAACTGCCGTTGATGATTAACCCGGTTTCCGGGCGAGTCCATACTTCTTATCATCAGGCTGTTACTGCCACCGGGCGTTTATCTTCCCGTGATCCTAACTTGCAAAACATTCCGGTGCGAAATGAAGAGGGGCGTCGTATACGTCAGGCTTTTATTGCGCCAGAAGGCTACCGCATCATGGCGGCTGACTACTCCCAAATTGAGCTGCGTATCATGGCTCATTTGTCGCAGGATAAAGGGTTGTTGGCGGCATTTGCTGCTGGCAAGGATATTCACCGCGCAACAGCGGCTGAAGTGTTCGGTTTACCTCTTGAAAAGGTTACTAATGAACAGCGCCGCAGTGCGAAAGCTATCAACTTTGGTTTGATTTATGGCATGAGTGCATTTGGTTTGGCGCGGCAGCTGAATATTCCTCGTGGGGAAGCTCAGCGCTATATGGATCTCTATTTTGAGCGCTATCCGGGCGTGTTGGAATATATGGAGCGCACCCGCAAGCAAGCTGCTGAACAAGGTTATGTCACGACTCTGGATGGCCGCCGTCTCTATCTGCCAGATATTCACTCACGTAATGCAACTCGTCGCAAAGCTGCTGAACGTGAAGCGATCAATGCGCCGATGCAAGGAACCGCTGCTGATATTATTAAGCGTGCAATGATTGCAGTGGATGCCTGGTTACAGCAAGAAGCTGAGCCTTTGGTGCGGGTCATCATGCAAGTACACGATGAATTAGTATTTGAAGTGCATGAGAGTGTGCTGGAAAGCGCTGAACAGCAGATCCGCGAACTGATGGAACAGAGTATGCAACTGGCTGTGCCATTAAAAGTTGATGTCGGTGTGGGTTATAACTGGGATCAAGCTCATTAGTTGTATGGGTAAGTGATGATAAATAAAGCACTTTATGTAATTAAGCTACATTTAGGGGCGATAATACGGGGATGATGCGCGCTGAATCGTGACAATTTGTGTAACTATACAACAAAAAATTCTTTTGCCCTGCGAAAAAATGATGTAGAGTTACAGATGTAGGGTACAGAGGTAAGATGTTCTATCTTTCAGACCTTTTACTTCACGTAATCGGATTTGGCTGTATATTAGCCGCCCCAGTCATTTATTGACTGGGGCGTTTTTTATTGGGTCTTTGTCAGAAAATAGGCCAGAAAATGGGCGAACCATTGGCTGATAGGGCGGCGTCGTTGGGGGGATTCATCACAAAAAACTGGAGCGAAGGTTCTGGTGCAGCGTGATATGACTGCCACTCTTGAAGTAGCAGCCCTTGCGGGCTGCACATGGCAACAGGTTATTCGCCTTCGTCGTCATACTCGTCAATCATGACTTCTGGCGGGATTTCGCTGAACCAGGTATCCAGCTTTTCACGCAATTTATCGACACCAATCTTTTTCAATGATGAGAAAGCTTCAACCTGAATATCACCCATAAATGGAATGATAGCTTCCCGCACCATGTTCAGTTGGGCTTTGCGAGCGCCAGATGCCAGCTTATCTGCTTTGGTCAGTAACAGCAGAACTGGAGTTCCGACAGCGACTGCCCATGTGATCATCTGCTGATCTAAATCTTTCAGCGGATGACGAATATCCATTAACACAACCAATCCTTTCAGGCAGTTACGTTTCTGTAAATACTCTCCTAATGCGCGCTGCCACTTGAGTTTCATCTCTTCCGGGACTTCGGCATAGCCATAACCCGGCAAGTCGACCAAACGCACACCCTCAACCACTTCAAATAAGTTAATTAGCTGAGTACGGCCCGGTGTTTTACTGGTTCTGGCCAAACTTTTCTGACCAGTTAATGTATTGAGAGCACTCGATTTGCCCGCATTTGAGCGGCCAGCAAATGCCACTTCAATACCTTCATCCCGTGGCAGATGGCGAATATCCGGAGCACTGATGACGAAGTGAGTCATGTGATAGTTAAAATTTCTGATAGTCAAAATTTGTCGTCTCCGTGAGAGATAGCTTACATGCAGCGATTATAACTGTATCGGGCCGAAAAAAGGGGGTTTATCTTTTATACCCGCCTTCCTGCAATTTGAATTATTGAGGGTATATCCCTTTTGTATGCTATTTCGCAGGAGTCAGAATCTGTTTTTTTCCGTTAAATTACAGTTTTTGTGAGTTAGCGGTCATTGTCGGAAAAACTAATCGCTTATCATTGAATGATTGTTAAGAAAAACTTTATTAAAAATAGTCTACACTTATCAGCGGTTAGTTTGTTTTTATGATTATTTTTTTGAATTAAAACAAATAACTATTTTTTATAAATCATGATTTTTAACAGTGCAGGACGCGCTGGCAAGGAGCGTAATCACTTAGGAAGAGTGGCATATGCTTAAGGAATGTAATGGATATACTGAGAGCCAGGGATGATATAGGGAGCTTATATAAAAGGATGTTTATGGACACAGGCTGGAGTGCTGGGTGAGTCGCCTTCAGGGTTGGGGGGATGGCAAGGATGGCGAATTGCAGTAGGGAGAAACCGGGACGTTATATCAGTGCAGGGAATGCACAGTAAGGATATCCTTCCGCAGAAGGTGCGAAAAAAGGCGACAGGTTAATCTGCCGCCTTTTTTCTTTCTCTTCTTTCTGCTAGATTCCGGCCCAATCCTATACTCAATAAATTTCAAGATGCAGGAAAGCGGCAAATAAGAGCATCTGCAACTTGGAAGATGACGGGTATATACTCAATCCGATCCCATACTCATTTAAGAGCACAGGTTATGAAGCAACCAAATAAAGCACCACGCGCTGACCGTGCGGCCCCGAAAGGCACCGCAACGCCAAAGCGTCATAAAAAAACCCGTGTAGAGCTTGATATTGAAGCTCGCGAGCGCAAACGTCAGAAAAGACACAGTGGCAATCGCTCAGGTGCGAGAACCAATGTTGAGGGCAGCAATAAGGCGGGGTCAACTCAGGCTCAAGAGAAAGATCCACGTATTGGCAGCAAAGTGCCTGTACCTTTGGTGGTCGAGAGCAAGGCAAAAGCGAAGCCAACCACGAAGCCAGTGGCTAAAGTTGAAGCTAAGCCACGTCTGACGCCGGAAGAAGAGCTAACCAAGCTGGAAAACGATGAGCGTTTGGATGCATTGCTGGACAGACTCGATAACGACGAAGTATTGAGCAAAGAAGACCAGGCTTATGTTGATCTGACGTTAGACCGTATTGATGCCCTGATGGAACAATTAGGCATTGAACTGGGTGACGACGAAGATGACGAAGAGCGCGAAGAAAAGCCGGAAGACATCTTAAAATTACTGAAGAGCGGTAATCCAAAAGATACATTTTAATCCATGCAGTGGGTGATCCCGATAATAGCCCTACTACTTACATGTTATCTATTGTGGTTATTGGGTAAACTATGGCGGCTGTCGCAACGAAGAAAACAGTTGCGCAGCGCTTCTGCGGCCAGACAACGAAAACATCTGCCCCCTAGCCGGCCCGGTAAGCGAAAATATCGGAAGGAATGAACATGTCTGAAAACGCTATAGTTTGGGATCTGTCCCTGATTCAAAAATATAATTATTCGGGGCCGCGTTATACCTCTTACCCCACAGCCCTTGAGTTTAGTGAAGAGTACAATGAATCTGCTTTTCAGCAGGCGGTGAAACGTTATCCGCAGCGGCCTTTATCGCTATATGTGCATATCCCGTTTTGCCATAAGCTCTGCTACTTCTGTGGCTGCAATAAATTGGTGACGCGCCAGCAACATAAAGCGGATGAATACCTGGCCGTTTTGGAAAAAGAGATCCGCCAGCGGGCTACATTATTTGCCGGTCGTCAGGTCAGCCAGATGCACTGGGGCGGCGGCACGCCCACTTATCTGAATAAAACACAAATTACTCATTTGATGAATCTGTTGCGTGAAAACTTTGATTTTCTACCCGGCGCAGAGCAGTCAATTGAAGTTGATCCGCGTGAAATTGAGCTGGATGTGCTCGATCATCTGCGTGCTGAAGGGTTTAATCGCCTGAGCATGGGGGTGCAGGATTTCAATAAAGAGGTTCAACGGCTGGTTAACCGTGAGCAAGATGAAGATTTTATCTTTGCGCTGATTGCTCGTGCCAAGGCGCTGGGATTTAACTCGACCAATATTGATTTGATTTATGGTTTGCCAAAACAGACGCCAGAAAGTTTTGCTTTTACCCTCAAGCGGGTAGCAGAACTCAACCCAGATCGCTTGAGCGTATTCAATTACGCCCATTTGCCGAGCCTGTTTGCTGCACAGCGTAAAATTAAAGATGCGGATTTGCCAAGTGCCGAGCAGCGACTGGATATTTTGCAACATACCATCAGTTTCTTAACGGAATCTGGCTATCAGTTCATTGGCATGGATCATTTTGCCCGACCAGACGATGAGCTGGCGATTGCCCAGCGTGAAGGTAAATTACATCGTAATTTCCAGGGCTATACCACCCAAGGTGAGAGCGATTTACTTGGTTTGGGGGTTTCTGCCATCAGCATGTTAGGTGACAGTTACGCGCAAAATGAAAAAGATTTGAAGACTTATTATGCCGTCGTCGAACAGCGTGGCAATGCCTTATGGCGTGGTCTGACCATGACGGAAGATGATTGCTTGCGCCGCGACGTGATTAAGACACTGATTTGTAACTTCCAAATCAGCTATCAGCCGATTGAACAGCATTATGGTATTCGTTTCGCTGATTATTTTGCTGAAGATTTTGAGTTACTCGCCCCCTTTGAACAAGATGGGCTGGTGGAGCGGGATGATAAGAGTATCCGTGTAACTCCGCGCGGGCGTTTACTCATTCGCAATATTTGTATGTGTTTCGATATCTATTTACGTAAACAGGCGCGCAAGCAGCAGTTCTCCCGCGTGATCTAATAAAATCACCCTCAGTGATGAGGGTGATCGCTAAATAAATTTTATTCCATTCCCAATTCTTTCAACTTACGCGTTAACGTATTTCGGCCCCAGCCTAACAGACGTGCGGCTTCCTGTTTATGTCCTTGGGTGTGACGTAATGCGGTGGTTAACAGCGTGCGCTCCATTTCTGGCTGCGCTTCTGACAGCAAGTCCTGATGACCCGAACGCAATGCACGATCTGCCCATTGCGCCAGTAATGTCGACCAATTATCCGGCATCCGTTGGCCGGAAGTCTCTGGTGTACTGGTTTCAAACAGCTCAGAAGGCAAGTCCTGAACCAACACTTCTTGCCCGGCGGCCATCACGGTCAACCAACGGCAGGTATTTTCCAGTTGGCGCACGTTACCCGGCCAGGGTAGGCGAGTCAGTGCAACTTCTGTTTCAGGATGCAGGTTCTTGGCTTCGACCCCCAACTCTTTCGCGGCGACTTGTAAGAAGTAGCGCGCCAGACGAGGAATATCTTCACGGCGCTCACGCAGTGGCGGTAAATGCACTCGGATGACATTCAGACGATGGAACAAGTCTTCGCGGAATTTCCCTTCCTGAACCCGTAGCTCCAGATTCTGATGGGTTGCAGCAATGATGCGCACATCCACCTTGACCGGTGCATAACCGCCAACCCGATAGAACTGGCCGTCAGCCAACACGCGCAGCAGGCGGGTTTGCACATCCAACGGCATATCACCGATTTCATCTAAAAACAGTGTGCCGCCATCGGCTTGTTCAAAGCGGCCTTGGCGTACCTGATTGGCACCGGTAAATGCGCCTTTTTCATGGCCAAACAGCTCGGACTCAATTAAATCTTTTGGAATCGCGGCCATGTTCAGTGCGATGAACGGGGCTTTAGCGCGTGGGCTATGGCGATGCAGTGCATGGGCTACTAACTCTTTACCGGTACCCGATTCGCCGTTAATCAGCACGCTAATAGAGGAGCGCGACAAGCGGCCAATAATGCGAAAAACATCCTGCATCGCAGGGGCTTCGCCGATGATATCAGCCGTTGGGCCACTGGCAGGTTGAGTGCGGGCAGGTTGCTGCTGTTCCTGATAATGACTGATCGCCCGCTCAACCAGCGCGACTGCTTCATCTATATCAAAGGGTTTGGGCAGATAATCAAATGCCCCTTGTTGGTAGGCGCTAACGGCTGCATCTAAATCAGAATGTGCCGTCATTATGATGACCGGAAGCATTGGATGGCGCTGTTTAATTTGTTTCAGCAGTGCTAATCCATCCATGCCGGGCATACGAATATCGGATAACAACACATCCGGGGTTTGCGTGGCAAGCGCATCCAATACCTGATTGCCGGTATCGAATGTTGCACAGTTTAGGCCAGCTCCAGTCAGTGCGCGTTCAAGCACCCAGCGGATGGAGCTATCGTCATCGACGATCCAGACTATCCCTCGTTGCATAGAAACCTCACTGGCGAATAGGCAGGTAAACCGAGAATTCGGTATGTCCCGGCCAACTGTTAAATTCAATTTTACCCGAATGCTGGTCGATAAGACTGCGGGCAATTGACAAGCCAAGGCCTGTCCCTCCCTCACGGCCACTGACCATCGGATAGAACACGGTATCTTGTAATTGTGTTGGTACGCCCGGCCCATCATCTTCAATATCAATTCGCGCGGCCAAGCGGTAGCGCACGCCATGCAGTGTTATCTGAAATGCGGTGCGGGTACGAAGTGTTATCGTGCCGCCAGCTTCACCTAAAGCTTGTAATGCATTGCGGGTGATATTGAGCAGCACTTGTTCAATTTGATCGGGATCGTGTGCCAGCTCAGGCAAACTGGGGTCATAATCACGGATTAACGTCACGTTATCCGGTTTTTCCAGTGATACGAGTTGGCAAACCCGTTCAGCAACCTGATGGATGCTTTGCGTAACATGTTGACCAGGCCGCTGTGGGCCTAATAAGCGGTCAACCAAATTACGTAGGCGATCAGCTTGCTCAATGATGACTTTGGTATATTCCAGCAAAGCTGGATCGGGCAGGGCTTTTGACAATAATTGTGCCGCCCCTCGTAAACCACCTAATGGATTCTTGATTTCGTGCGCCAGCCCACGAACCAAATCACGTGCAGCGATTTGTTGTGCATGCTGTAGCTGTTCTTGGCTCAGCCGACGTTGATTATCCATCGGTGCCATTTCCAGCAATATGAAACCTTCCGGCAATGACTGTGCGGTGAGCGATAAAATATGCGCCCGACCATCAACCACCAATGTCACTTCGTTATCGGTAAAACCTTGCCCCGACTCCAGACTTTCCCTCATCAGCTCAATATTCAGAGAAAAGTAGCCTAATAACTCGGGGAGTGGTGTACCAAAAAGTTTACGAGAGCTTTGCGCCAAAAGTTGCTGGGCCGCGGGATTGGCATAATGAATAGCCAGAGAATCATCTAATAGCAGAATGCTATTAATGAGAGAATTGAGGATCTGCCCAGCATCGGGCAGCGTGCCTGTTGCCATTACGCAGACTCCTGCACATTTTTGGTGCATTAATCCTAGCGGTTCAGTCGCAACTGAGCCAGAGGAATGATGACGAAAACGAAAAGTGGAGAAAAAAGCCCATTATGAAATGGGCTAAAAGTTTCCACGGCAACAAAAAAACTAAAAATTAAACGCTGTAATACAATTCGAACTCAACTGGGTGCGGAGTCATACGAACGCGGTCCATCTCTTCTTTACGCAATTCGATGTAAGCATCGATAGCGTCGTCAGTGAACACGCCGCCACGGGTCAGGAACTCGCGGTCTTCGTTCAGTGCAGCCATTGCTTCGTCCAGTGAACCTGCAACTTTTGGAATTTCAGCTTCTTCTTCCGGTGGCAAGTCATACAGGTTTTTATCCATCGCATCACCAGGGTGAATTTTGTTGATGATGCCATCAAGGCCAGCCATCAATAGTGCGGCGAAGCACAGGTATGGGTTAGCTGCTGGATCCGGGAAGCGCGCTTCAATACGACGTGCTTTCGGGCTGGCAACCACAGGGATACGGATAGAAGCTGAACGGTTACGGGCTGAATATGCCAGCATTACTGGCGCTTCGTAGCCTGGGACCAAACGTTTGTAGGAGTTAGTCGTTGGGTTAGCCAAGGCGTTAATAGCTTTTGCGTGCTTGATGATACCGCCGATATAGAACAGCGCCATTTCAGACAGGCCAGCGTATTTGTCACCGGCGAACAAGTTAGTACCGTTCTTGGACAAGGACATATGGCAGTGCATACCTGAACCGTTATCACCAAACATAGGTTTTGGCATGAAAGTCGCAGTTTTACCGAATGCGTGTGCCACGTTGTGCACCACATATTTGTAAATCTGAATTTCGTCAGCTTTTTTGGTCATGGTATTGAAGCGAGTTGCCACTTCGTTCTGACCAGCTGTTGCAACTTCATGGTGGTGCGCTTCAACTACCAGGCCCATTTCTTCCATGGTCAAACACATGGTAGAACGCAGGTCCTGTGAAGAATCGACCGGAGGAACCGGGAAGTAACCGCCTTTGACTGCTGGACGGTGGCCTTTGTTGCCGCCTTCATATTTGGTGCTGGAGTTCCATGCGCCTTCGATATCATCGATAGAAACGTGAGAACCACGGATGGTGCTACCAAAACGAACGTCGTCGAACAGGAAGAATTCTGGCTCTGGCCCAAACAAAACGGTATCAGCGATGCCAGAAGATTTCAGGAATTCTTCTGCGCGTTTGGAGATAGAACGCGGATCGCGGTCATAACCTTGCAGGGTGCCTGGCTCAAGGATGTCACAACGGATAATCAGTGTGGAGTCTTCGAAGAACGGGTCCATAACAGCGGTGCTGGCGTCTGGCATCAGTACCATGTCGGATTCGTTAATGCCTTTCCAGCCACCAATCGAGGAGCCATCAAACATTTTGCCTTCTTCGAAGAAGTCAGCGTTGACCTGATGAGCTGGAATAGTGATGTGCTGTTCTTTCCCTTTGGTATCGGTGAAGCGCAAATCAACAAATTTCACTTCGTGCTCATTCAGCATCGTCAAAACATGTTCAGCGGACATACTTATATCTCCTGGATTTGTCATAGTCGTCGTCGTGGAACGATTACCGTGTTATCCCCTTCGAACTTGAAGTTGCAGGTGAGTGAGTGCAACTAACACCCCTGCAACACCAATTTCTTTGGGTATATGATGTTCAGTTATTCATGCTAAAATACATTGCGAAATCTATGCCAACTTTCCAAACCCCCCGTTTATGCCATATCATAGGGGTCTGCTGATATTCAGTATGCACCAGGATAGTTATATTGCACTATTTTGGTGCTTCATTTGCGCCGTTGGGCACTGTATTGGTGCAATAAGAGGCCGTGAGGCTATTTTTGCACCGTGAAAGGGATCACAAACACACCGCCGTTAGGTTGTTTATAAGAGAATTTTGTGATCTTGTTTAGTCCCTCGCCTAATACGTGTACAATAGCGCGCTATTTCTAAATGCCTGAGGCAAAAAAGCTGTGATCGAGAATCTGCGTAACATCGCCATTATTGCGCACGTTGACCATGGGAAAACTACCCTGGTTGATAAGTTGCTACAACAATCTGGTACGTTCGGTGAACGTGCTGAAGCAACTGAACGTGTAATGGACTCCAACGATTTGGAGAAAGAGCGTGGGATAACCATCCTCGCCAAAAATACTGCCATTAAGTGGAAAGACTACCGTATCAACATCGTGGATACCCCAGGACACGCCGATTTCGGCGGTGAAGTTGAACGCGTAATGTCTATGGTTGACTCTGTGCTGCTGGTCGTCGACGCAATGGATGGTCCGATGCCGCAGACACGTTTCGTGACCAAAAAAGCTTTTGCTAACGGTCTGAAACCAATCGTGGTAATCAATAAAGTTGACCGTCCGGGCGCACGCCCTGATTGGGTTGTAGATCAGGTATTTGACCTGTTTGTTAACCTGGACGCAACCGACGAACAACTGGACTTCCCTATCATTTATGCATCTGCATTGATGGGTATTGCTGGCGAAGACCACAATGATATGGCGGAAGACATGACCCCGCTGTATCAAGCCATCGTTGACCATGTGTCTCCGCCACAAGTTGAGCTTGAAGCACCGTTCCAGATGCAGATCTCTCAGCTGGATTACAACAACTATGTTGGTGTTATCGGCATCGGTCGTATCAAACGCGGTAAAGTTAAGCCAAACCAGCAAGTCACTATCATTGATAGCGAAGGCAAAACTCGTAATGCCAAAGTTGGTAAGGTTCTGACTCACATGGGTCTGGAGCGTATTGAAGCTACCGAGGCTGAAGCTGGCGATATCATTGCTATCACCGGTCTGGGCGAGTTGAACATCTCTGACACTATTTGTGATGTAAATGCTGTTGAAGCATTACCTGCATTGTCTGTTGATGAACCAACCGTAAGCATGTATTTCTGCGTTAACACCTCTCCGTTCTGTGGTAAAGAAGGCAAGTACGTGACTTCACGTCAGATCCTTGAGCGCCTGAACAAAGAGCTGATTCATAACGTGGCACTGCGTGTTGAAGAAACCGAAGATGCTGATGCATTCCGCGTATCTGGTCGTGGCGAACTGCACCTGTCAGTTCTGATCGAAAACATGCGTCGTGAAGGTTTCGAGCTGGCGGTTTCCCGTCCTAAAGTTATCAACCGTAAAATCGATGGCCGTATGCAAGAGCCATTCGAAAACGTGACGTTGGATATCGAAGAGCAGCACCAGGGCGCAGTAATGCAAGCCATGGGTGAGCGCAAAGGTGACGTGAAGGACATGGTTCCAGACGGCAAAGGCCGTATTCGTTTGGATTACCTGATCCCTGCACGTGGTCTGATCGGTTTCCGTACTGAATTTATGACCATGACCTCTGGTACTGGCCTGCTGTACTCCACATTCAGTCACTACGACGATGTGCGTCCAGGCGAGATCGGCCAGCGTCAAAACGGCGTACTGATCTCTAACGGTCAGGGCAAAGCTGTTGCATTCGCATTGTTCAAACTGCAAGACCGCGGCAAACTGTTCATCGGTCATGGTACAGAAGTGTATGAAGGCCAAATCATCGGTATTCACTCACGTTCTAACGACCTGACTGTTAACTGCCTGACCGGTAAGCAACTGACCAACATGCGTGCATCGGGTACTGACGAAGCAACCACTCTGGTTCCTTTCCTGAAGAAAACTCTGGAACAGGCTCTGGAATTCATCGATGACGATGAATTGGTTGAAGTTACCCCGCAATCGATCCGTATCCGTAAGCGTCACCTGACGGAAAATGATCGTAAGCGTGCAAGTCGTGGTCCTAAAGAAGATTAATTCTTCTTGGTTCTACTGATACTTAGGGCGCGAAAAGCGCCCTGAGTTCTATCCCCTTCGTCCTTGAAGCTGTACTGTGTTAGCTTCGTTCACTCACCCGAATCACTTATCAAATATTATTTTTCCTGACCGACCCCTCCTTTTTCCCCCTATCTCTGTTCAGTTTTCTTTTTTCCCGTTACAGTAAAACTCACCATCTAATTGGGAGAGCGCCATGCTGTATATCTTTGATCTAGGGAATGTGATTGTTGATATCGACTTCAAACGCGTATTGGGTGTTTGGAGTAAATTAAGCAGTGTTCCGTTGGCTACACTGAGTGAGCGTTTTACGATGGGAGAGGTCTTCCAGCAGCATGAGCGCGGTGAAATCAGCGATGAGGATTTTGCCCATCAGCTAAGTGACGAAATGGGGCTATCCTTGAGTTTCGAACAGTTTGCCGAAGGTTGGCAGGCGGTGTTTGTGGCCTTACGTCCCGAAGTCATCACAATCATGCAAAAGTTGCGGGCCGAAGGGCACCGAGTGGTGGTGCTATCTAATACTAACCGCCTGCATTGCAATTATTGGCCACAGCACTATCCTGAAGTTGCTGCCGCCGCTGATCATATGTATTTGTCCCAGGATTTGGGGATGCGTAAACCTGAAGCCAAAATCTATCAACATGTACTGAGTGCGGAGAACATTCCGGCAGAGCAAGCCGTGTTCTTTGATGATGTTGAGGCGAATATTGTTGCCGCCAGAGTCGAGGGTATTACTGGCATCCACGTCACCGACCGAAAGGTTATTCCAGCTTATTTTTCCTGATAAGTTCTTACTCCAGGCACTAATGGGTTAGCCTTAAGCATCACGCTGGCCCATAACCGAGCCTAAACACCGGTATTGAATGAGAGATAATCATGGCGAATTTTCTGCGTTTTCGCTTATCTGCATCTTTAAAACCCTACATTACGTTCGGGCGAATGCTTTACACCCGAATAGATAAAGATGGGTTAACCATGCTGGCTGGGCATCTGGCGTATGTATCATTACTTTCTCTCGTGCCATTGATTACTGTGATTTTTGCTCTGTTCGCGGCTTTTCCGATGTTTGCTGATATCAGCATAAAATTGAAAGCCTTCATATTCGCCAATTTTATGCCTGCTACTGGCGATATTATCCAAAACTATCTTGAGCAATTTGTTGCCAACTCAAATCGTATGACAGTAGTGGGTACCTGCGGTTTGATTGTGACCGCGTTGTTGCTAATTTATTCCGTCGACAGTGTGCTCAATATCATCTGGCGCAGTAAGGTTCACCGGTCACTGGTATTTTCATTTGCTGTTTATTGGATGGTACTGACATTAGGGCCGATTCTTGTTGGGGCCAGTATGGTGATCAGCTCGTATCTGCTGTCATTGCAATGGCTGGCAAATGCCCAGGTAGACAGCATGATTGATGAGACATTGCGGCTATTCCCATTACTGATTTCATGGGTTTCTTTTTGGTTATTGTACAGCGTGGTGCCAACCGTGAGAGTACCCGCGCGCGATGCCGTTATCGGCGCACTGGTTGCTGCATTATTTTTCGAGCTTGGTAAGAAAGGATTCACGATGTATATCACGCTGTTTCCGTCTTATCAGTTGATTTATGGGGTACTGGCTGTTATCCCCATTCTATTTCTTTGGGTTTATTGGAGCTGGTGCATTGTGTTGTTGGGGGCAGAAATTACGGTCACCTTGGGCGAGTATCGCGCGCAACGTCATCAGGCTATTACAGAGCAGAACCCGAGTCAAAGTCAGGAGATGTAAGGCATTATGATTGCATTGATTCAACGGGCGCTTAGCGCCAATGTCGTGGTTGATGGGGAAGTGGTGGGTGAGATTGGGCCTGGATTATTGATATTACTCGGTGTTGAACAAGAGGATACCGAGCAAAAAGCACAGCGCTTATGTGAAAAAGTTCTGGGCTATCGGATTTTTAGTGATGAGAACGACAAAATGAACCTGAATGTCCAGCAAGCGGGGGGCAGCGTGCTGGTGGTTTCACAATTTACACTGGTTGCTGATACCCAAAAGGGCATGAGACCCAGTTTTTCTCGTGGGGCAGCTCCCGCAGAAGCAGACAGGCTTTATCAGTATTTTGTTGCCCAGTGTCGCGAGCATGGTGTAAAAACGGAAACGGGATTATTTGCAGCGGATATGAAAGTTAGCCTGGTAAACGACGGCCCAGTGACATTTTGGTTGCAAGTTTAGAAACGGGATTTCGCCCAAGATTGAGGGTTACGACCTATACCCGTATCGGGATTTACTCAATTACTAATTGCTGCCTTCCTGCAACTCGAATTATTTAAGGTATAGATCTTATTGATAATTTTAAAGAGAGAATGCTCCTATGTATCACTTGCGTGTGCCGACAACAGAACAAGAACTTAAAGATTATTATCAATTCCGTTGGGAAATGTTACGCAAGCCGCTACATCAACCGATAGGTTCTGAAAAAGATGCTTATGACGCAATGGCCCATCACCAAATGGTAGTGGATGAGCAGGGTAAACCTGTCGCTATTGGCCGCTTATACATCAATGCCGATAATGAGGCTGCTATTCGCTTTCTGGCGGTAGATCCGTCAGTGAGATCAAAGGGGTTAGGGACGTTAGTTGCAATGACATTAGAGTCAGTTGCGCGCCAGGAAGGGGTAAAACGGGTTGTGTGTAGTGCCCGTGAAGATGCGGTCGATTTCTTCTCAAAGCTCGGTTTTATCAGCCAGGGGGAGATAACTGCCCCGCAGACCACGCCAGTTCGTCATTTCTTAATGATTAAGCCAGTTGTGACCATGGATGATATTTTGCACCGTCCTGATTGGTGTGGTCAGTTGCAGCAAGCCTGGTATGACCATATTCCACTCAGTGAAAAAATGGGTGTGCGCATTAGCCAATATACTGGGCAGCGTTTTGTCACAACCATGCCGGAAGCGGGTAATCAAAATCCTCACCATACCTTATTTGCTGGCAGTCTTTTCTCACTGGCAACCCTGACAGGCTGGGGCTTGATTTGGCTATTACTGCGCGAGCGCCATTTGGGGGGCACCATTATTCTTGCCGATGCCCATATTCGCTACAGCGCCCCTGTTACCGGGCGACCAAGGGCGGTTGCTGAGTTAAGTTCACTCAGTGGGGATCTGGATAGATTGGCTCGTGGTCGCCGGGCCAGAGTACAGTTGGATGTGAACTTATTCGGCGATGAAGATGCCGGTGCTGTATTCTCAGGGACTTACATGGTTCTGCCCGTCGAAGCAGGAAGTGATGGGGTTAACTAATTTCCATCATACCCGTTCATTAATAACTGATGAACGGGTAGTTCGGTGAGTCATATATTCTTTTTTTCAGCTAATATAAAAATGATGATATATGAGCTCCATATTCCATAAGATTTCAGGTTTATTTCTTAAATTATTTCTCAATATATTCTGCAGTAATTCGAGTAAATAATACACTAGACTACGTGATAAAATAGTTATTTAATCACTCAATACTCAGTGTTAATTTTAGAATATTAATGATTAATGTGTTGTTTAATATTAACAAGGAAACTTAATTATCAGATTATAAAATTGAATGATATTTGTAACCTTACAAATTAAGGAGAGTTAAAATGAATAATAAAGACTGGCATAGACAAGAAATATTAGCTGCTATACGTAAAAGAAAAGGCTCACTTTCAGCATTATCAAGAGATAACGGTCTATCCTCTGGAACGCTGGCTAACGCATTAACTCGCCCATGGCCAAAAGGTGAAATGATTATTGCAGAAGCGATCGGTATAACACCACAAGAAATATGGCCAAGTAGATTTATTGATTATCGTGGATGTAGCATTATTAGAAGAATAAGGAAAGCTTAAATAGTCAAATAGGGAGAGAAATATAATGGAAGAATCACTCTTTAATTCACTTAAAATGCTAATAAGATTCTGGGCGTGCAGTTCTGAACCTTGGGGAGTAAAAGATAGCCAATCGAGATATGTTTATGCAAATAAGAGATTACATAGATTATTGGCTTTACCGGATGAATATAGTATGGAAGGGCGAACTGATGGTGAACTTCCTACTCCTATAGCAGAATTCGAACTTGAATTTCAGGAACATGACCGTAAAGTTAAACTATTACAAGACCGTATAACCTCAGTTGAAATACATGAATGGGATGGGCGTTCATACTTTCAACCTTATTTTTTTGATAAATATCCACTTATAGATGCATACGGAGTGTCTCAAGGTATCATTTGCCATGGTCGAGCAGTGGAAGATATAATATTAACGCATCTAAATAAGATAAAATTACCAACATCGCTTATTTTAACTCCACCATCTGACTTATTTTCAAAAAGAGAATGGGAGGTGTTGTTTTATATTATACATTCATTTTTAAGTGTGGAAATTGCGAAAAAACTCCATTTATCATCAAGAGCAGTCGATAATGTTACGCAGAAAATATATAAGAAAACTGGTGTTTCCAGTAGGCAGCAGTTGGTGGATTATTGTCATGAAGAGAAAATCAATAATTATATTCCACAGAGTTTTTTTGAGTACTCAGGTTCCTTTCCATTAATGTAAGGATAATTTAAATATAACAGGAGAATGCCATGGACGAAACGCTAAAGAGCCAACTGGAAATAATGATAAGATTTTGGGATCGCAGTTCAGAGCCGTGGGAAGTAAAGGATAGTCAATCAAGATATATTTATGCAAATCCTAGATTTAGTAAACTTTTATCCTTACCTGCTAAGTATAATGTTGAAGGGCGATTAGATGGTGATTTACCCTCTCCAATATCAGAGTTTCAGGATGAATTTCAGCGGCAAGACAGGCAGGTAGAATTATTACAAGACTGTATCACCTCGGCTGAAGTACATTTAGTTGATGGGAAATCCTATTTAACCCCATTTTTCTGTGATAAATATCCACTAATAGATGAAAATGGTAACTCTCAAGGAGTTATTTGTCATGCCAGACCAGTTCACGATTTAATGTTAACTCGTTTAAATAAAATAAAAGTACCCACATCACTAATGTTCACTCCCCCTTCAGCGTTATTCACCAAAAGAGAGTGGGAAGTATTATTTTATACTTTGCATTCATTCTCAAGTAAAGATATCGCCAAAAAACTTCACTTATCACCGAGGTCGGTCAGCAATATTATTCAAAATATCTACAGAAAAGTTGGCGTTTCCAACAAGCGGCAGATAGTGGATTATTGTTATGAAAACAAGATCAATAATTATGTTCCTCAGAGTTTTTTTGAGTACTCAGGTTCCTTTCCATTAATGTAAGGATAATTTAAATGTAACAGGAGAATGCCATGGACGAAACTCTAAAGAGCCAACTGGAAATAATGATAAGATTTTGGGAACGCAGTTCAGAACCTTGGGGAGTAAGAGATAATCAGTCAAGATTTATTTATGCAAATCTCAGTTATCATAAATTACTCTCTTTACCTGATAAATTCAGTCTTGAAGGACGATTTGATGGAGAGGTTCCCTCACCAACTTCGGAGTTTCAAGATGCTTGGCAAGAACATGACCGAAAAGTGGAATTGTTACAAGACCGTGTTACCAATATTGAAATACATGCGTGGAATGGACGTAACTATTTTCAGCCTTATTTCAGTGAAAAATATCCATTAATCGATGAGAATGGCGTATCTCAGGGTGTTATTTTTCATGGTAAACCAGTGACTGAAATAATATTAACTCGTTTAAACAAAATAAAAGTACCCACGTCACTGGTATTCACTCCCCCCTCAGATTTATTCACCAAAAGAGAATGGGAAGTTTTATTTTATATTTTACACTCATTTTCAAGTAAAGATATCGCCAGAAGACTTCACTTATCACCGAGATCAATCAGCAATATCATTCAAAATATCTATAGGAAAACTGGTGTTTCCAGCAAGAAACAAATAGTGGATTATTGTTATGAAAACAAAATCAATAATTATGTTCCGCAGAGTTTTTTTGAGTGCTCAGGTTCTTTTCCATTAATGTAATAGATGATTTAAATTCAACAGGAGGATATCATGGACGAAACTCTAAAGAATAAATTAGAAATACAGATAAGGTTTTGGGAGCGCAGTTCAGAACCTTGGGTAGTAAGAGATAATCAGTCAAGATTTATTTATTCAAACCCTAGAAATCATAAGTTATTAGGTTTACCTGTTCAGTATAGTTTGGAAGGACGGTTAGATGGAGAGATGCCTACGCCAATGGCAGCATTTCAGGATACGTGGCAAGCGCATGACCGAAAGGTGGAATTATTACAAGACCGAGTAACAACAGTTGAAATACATGTATGGGATGGGAGCTCTCAGCTTCGGCCTTATTTATGTGATAAATTTCCATTAATAGATAAAAGCGGTGTATCTCAGGGAGTTGTTTGTCATGTTCGACCGGTTCAAAAT
>NZ_CACVAD010000065.1 GCF_902726545.1 Yersinia artesiana
AAAATAGAGAGATTAAAAGGCTTGAAATAATCTTTAAAGAGTGGGTTAACAATAGACTTACCTATTAGTCAGGGCTTACCAAGAGACTTAACCTATTAGTTAGACTGCTTACTAGTTAAGAAGGCTTAATCAAGGTGATAAATGATATCTTAATCCCTTTAGATATTATTGTTTATTTAAAATAATCAGAAAGAATGGCCAATAATAAGGTAAGTACCAACCGAGGACGAGTATCCGCTGATTGAAACTTACCATAACAGAAAGGAGAAGAGAGTGATTAGGTAGACATTCCTGAGTATAGAAATGCCTTTAATAACCAATCTGAAATTGACTATTTTTTATTCGCCGCCCAACATTGAACGTAAAATAGCGCCTGCATCATCAGGGGGAAGTTTCAATATTTGGCTGTACATATCAATGGACATATCGCAGATCTTTTCACGATCGACATCAGGGCTGGCAGTGTTTGAGAACATCTGCAAATCATCACCATACTGCTGCTGCATTTGCGCCACAATAATATTAAGCTTGCTCTCATGCTATTGATTTTTCAGTTTTATAATCCCACCAGAGGAGGCTTTAAACAAACGGTTAATCGAGTCCAAATCCCGCAATTGCAGCTCTTTAGGTAGAGCTTTTGTGGCATTAACGCCCCCACTCACTTGTGGAAATAATGCCTTGAAACAAAGATGTTCGCTGCGATTATTGGCCTGATAATAACGCAATTCTTCCAGGATAATATTCATATAATCGATAACGTCTTTATCGGGCGCATGTCGAATTCGTTGTACGATTAGGCCTGAGACAGTCTGCTTCATTTCATCAATCAGTTGTTGCTCAGAATGTCCTTCTTTCTTTGATTTGAGGAAGTTGTCAATCAACTGAGTATAAAGGGCAGGCTCTTGCTGTTTCAGTGTTTGGAAGACAGGATACCCTTCAAATGAACGCTCTATCTGCGCTCTATCATTGCTTCGAAGCCCATTCGGATTAATATAATGGTAATAAACAATATTGCCAACAATGATGGGGATAATAACCCATAAAATAGCGCCTAACTTACCCAGTTTATTTTTGTTTCGTAATCCTGTGGTGATAACGCCTAAAGCCGCAGCGGCACCAGCAGATATCAAGACCTCCATCCAATTCACAACCCACTCCTTTATGTTATAAATATTAAAGTAGTAAGAATATTTAATCGCGACTTATATTAAGAATCTTAATCTACTGTCTATCTATCAGAATCAAGACCATTTACCGGAAAACTCACTGAGGGGTTTGATACGTCATTTCGTAAAAATAATCACTAAAAGGCAGTTCATAAATAGCACGAGTGCTATCCAATAGCGGGGGAAGCACCCTTGATTCACAGCGTGTGGAGTCTTCCGTTGGATATTCGCGCTGGCAATAACCCCGCGGGCTATCAATAAAAGCCATTTTAGGTGTTCGCTTAAGCACTAAAACTTTGCCTGCGCTAACAGCCGCCTGCGGTTCAATGAAAAAGAAACTGAGCTGCGATACGAACGCGGTGACACCAACCGCCACCACGATCACCCACAGATAAACAGAGCGCATACAGAATTCCTGCAATGGATAAAACCGCTATTACTCTACCAGCTAACGCGTTATAAGTGCCAAGAATAATAGCGAGAGATACAGAGCTAAACTCAAATAGAGCAACCACAGCTAACCACATCTGCATTTTCATTCGTGGAACCTACCAAAGGTAGCCCCTCATCACGCCACCCTGTCACTCCTCCTATCATCTCTTTCACTGCATAACCAAGCTGGCTGAGATTGACTGCCGCACGATGAACACCATTACAGTGCGGCCCGGCACAATAAATCACAAATAGTGTGTCCATTGGATAATGAGAATGTAAAGTTGCCGTCATTAATCGATGGGGAATATTGATAGCTTCTGGCACATGCGCCGACGCAAATGCAGCCTCACTACGTACATCCACCAAAATAAAGTCCACATCCCCCTGTTGCTGGCTGGAGTAAACATCCGAACAATCCGTTTCAAATGCCAAACGCTGAGAAAAGTGCTGTAATGCCCGCTCTGGAGATGCGGCTGGAATCTGACTCACTAAACTGCTCATATTATTTCTCCATTAAATATTTTGAAGCATCACTTTATGAAATGGTGTTAGCCAATTACAGTGGCAGAAATGACAATAAACCACTGAGATACGCCAATGAATCATTCAGCCACCGGGAGTGTGAAACAAAAGCCAGGTCTGGTCGCTACCTTGGCTTATGATGGTCTGTGCTTGTTTGAGTTTGGTATTGCGCAGGAAATATTCGGTCTGGCTCGCCCAGAATTTGATTTCCCTTGGTATCAGCATCAAGTGGTTGGTGTGGATAAACACATTTCTACGGCCAATGGTGGCCTACACATTCACGTGGATGCCGGGATGGATTTACTGGAACAGGCTAAAACTATTGTTATTCCCGGCTGGCGCAACCCTGACGCTCTCCCTCCAACAGCACTTACCGAGGCTTTGCAGCGAGCAACTGCACGCGGCACGCGTATTATTTCTATCTGTTCTGGTGTTTTTGTGCTGGCAGCAGCGGGATTATTACACGGCAAAAGCGCCACCACTCATTGGCGCTATACCGACTATTTGGCGCAACGCTATCCCGATATTCATGTCGATGCGAATGTGCTGTATGTCGATGAAGGACAAATTATCACCTCGGCAGGTAGCAGTGCCGGAATAGATGCTTGCTTGCACCTGATAACCCGTGATTTTGGTGCTCAAATCGCCAATCAGGTGGCACGACGATTAGTCATGGCCCCACAACGCCGTGGTGGGCAACAACAATTTATTCCTACACCGGTCGCTAAAGCATCCCATCGGGATATGGCAAAACTGATGGAACGAGTGCGTGGGCAGTTAGGCCAAAATTGGAGCATCAGCCAGATGGCTGCAGAATTGGCGCTCAGTGAAAGAACCTTTTTGCGGCATTTTTACGCGGCTACCGGTCAAACACCTAAAATATGGCTACAACACGAGAGAATGCACAAAGCGAAAGCGTTACTGGAAAGGGATCAGATTAATATTGCTGGAATTGCGGAGTATTGTGGATTTCAGACGATTGAAGGTTTTAGAAATGCATTTCGCCAAATAGTGGGGGTTACGCCTGCGGTATATCGGCGACAATTTAAATATAATTAGTGTCACTATCTTATAAGAATAAAATTATATAAGAAATATAAAGTAAAAAACCCCGCTATATAGCGAGGTTTTCTTATGACTGTATAAATTACAGTGCGACTACGTTTACAGCTGAAGGGCCTTTCTGGCCTTGCTCGATGCTGAACTCTACTTTCTGGCCTTCATCAAGACTTTTGAAATCATTGCTCTGGATAGCAGAGAAGTGTACAAACACGTCTTTGCTGCCGTCAGCAGGAGTAATGAAACCAAAACCTTTACCAGCGTCAAACCATTTTACTAAACCAGTCATTTTATTAGACATAGAGATACTTCCTTCAATTATTTTTGCCAACATGTGGCAATTGAGGTCTGCTTATCAAGAGTTACTTATGGGGGCACTAAAGAAGGAAATTCGTCGGAGAAGTGATGTCTAAAAATATCGCTTTAACTAGGAACTACTTTACTTAAATGGCTTACATAAATAGGTCTGTACTACAAACCGATGAGGCTATTAACGCATGCTGAGATATTAATAGCAAGGCTTATTTATTTCGTACATTAATGAAAGATGCAAAAAAATTATGATAAAACAATCACAGTTGTGTTGCTGCCCCTTGCAATGAAAGACACATTCTAGCGGGTGAGGTTATGCTCAGATTTCGCTATACTGCCACTGAAAATCGGAAGCCGTCATAAAGGAAAAGCAATGACAATGCGTGAACTTGAAGTGAAGTTTCTTAATGCAATGAGTGAGTTGCAATCAACTTTTGAGAAGCAACATCAGACATGGCAGGCAAGTTATAACGCGCTACAACATGAACTGGAGCAGTCAAAAGTACGAGAAGCCGCATTGCGGGCTAAAAATGATATGCTGCTGAGGCAACTCAATACGGCGAATACATTGCCCGAACAACACTCGCTGGTCAGGCAGATCAAAATGCTGGGCGCACACCTGGATGCTTTAGCGAAAGATGCCGCCGCGTTTAATCACCATCTGAATAATCAGCAGAAAAATAGCGATAATTTTAGTGGCGATAATCAGTAAACACTTTGTTGATTTATCGATAGCGGCGACTGAGCAGCCAGATCGTTTTATGTTGTCAATTTCACCTTTAATGGCGCAAAGAAACACTACATGACGTGGATAATTATTGCTGTTTTGATCGTAGTTTTTATTGTGGGTTATCGTGTACTGACATCAGATACTCGCAAGGCCGTGGATACATTGGCGAATTTACTGAAGATAAAACCGATTTATATTGAATCCATGCTGCAAGAGATGGGGCAGCGTCAAACACAAATGTTTATTCGCTCCACCAGCAATGGGTATGCCGAAGATGTCAGGAAGGCTGCTTATCTGGTCTTTATCTATCAAACCTTTATCAAAGATCCTTCCGATGAAAATGTGATGCAATGGCGAAATACGCTGATTCGTTCGCATATTTCCCCCATGCTAACTGCTGAGCATACTGAAGCGGCTTTGTTCTATTTCGCTGAGTTGGATTTAGATGCCTTTGAATTAGCACAATTTCGCCGCAATTATAATTTGCAATTTAATCAGGAAGCAGACGCCGTATTGCATTGATGAAGGCATTACGGCGCGACGAAATTAATGGCGACAAAGGCCGGCAAAGTTTACGGGAACATGCTGTTTAGGTAGCGCAATAACATTTCTCTTGAGCTAAAGCCGTGGGCAATACCGTAGCGATCTTCTGTTTCTCCCGCGAGATAAAGCGGAAATTCCAGATACTTGTCACTGATGCGAAGTGTTGCTGTCGGTGTGGCAAACAACAAACTTTTATCTTTTTGCGCCGGGTGGATAACCAATGCTGTCCTGCCCATGCGAGCTTCCCGGTTGACATAAACGTAATGCTCCGCTTTCCGATAACCGTAAGCCTGATCAACAGTATAATCCCGCTCAAAACCGGCATTCTCCAAGACCCTAGCCACTTCATCTGGCCGTAAATACATTTATTTCCCCTCTTTTTAACTACTATTGAGCGACCTTACCGTAATAAATAAGGGAAACCACGTATTTATTGGCTCAAAGCGACTATTTCGGAATAGTCTACACGCCATCAAGCCGGGCGGCGTTATCCCGACGCTGTTGTTGCTGTAATAATCGCAAGGTGAGCAATACGCCAAAAGCGACAATCAAGGCCGCTCCCAGATAAATTGCCGGTATACCGAATTGACCAATAGCTAACCCCGCCAGTGGGCCGGTAATCCCCAGCCCCAAATCAAGAAATGCGGAATAGGTGCCAAGCGCGGTGCCCTGATTCTGCGGTTCCACTTGTTTAACCGCCTCAACGCCCAAGGCGGGAAAGACCAGCGAGAAACCGGCACCGGCCAGAAATGCACCGACCTGAACCATCCAGGGGGCTCCTGCCCCCCAAATCAGCAACAAGCCAACAATTTCTAACAAAAAGGAAACCGCAGTCACTTTTAAGCCACCGTGGCGGTCAATACTGTTGCTGAATAACAAGCGGATACCGACAAATGCGATACTGAACAAAGTCAGGGAGAATGCGGCACCGCCCCACCCTTTATCGGCATAGAATAGTGTAATAAAGGTGGCAATCACCCCAAAACCCACGGTTCCGAACCCCAGCCCCAAACCGTAAAGCCAGATTTTCCCTAGCACCGCGCGAAAGGCAATACGCTTGCCCGTTACCACCGAAACTGCTGTTTTACGGCTGGCTAACACTAGCGCCAACAGCACGGCCAGGCAGATAAGCCAGGCGATACCCGCTAACCCCCAGTGCAGATTAAGATAAACGCCAAGCGGGGCACCTATCGCCATCGCGCCATAAGTTGCCACACCATTCCAGGAAATTACCCGCGCCGTATGGATAGATCCCACGACGCCCATGCCCCATAAGGTCGAGCCGGTGCTGGCAAAACTTTCGCCTACCCCCAGAAAAAAGCGGCCAACCACCAGCATCAACACACTGATTAATGGCAGGTTATCCAACCAAAAGGCCAGACCGCAGAATATCCCGCTAATCCCGCAGCAGCTCAAACCGAATAACACGACTTTTTTCGGCCCTAATAAATCAGCATATCGCCCGGCATGTGGGCGGCTGACCAAAGTGGCAAAATATTGAGCGCTAATAACCAAACCGGCCAGCAGTGAACTGTAACCCAAATGGTTATGGACAAAACCCGGCAATACCGCCAGCGGCAGGCCAATTGTCAGGTAACAAACGAAAGTAAAAATAACAATCGAGAGGATACGTTTATTGACTTGGCGAGTGCTGAGTGGCGCACTATTCACCACCGCAGGGGCTGAATCAGCAGACATAAACAAAGCTCAAACAAAAAAGAACGTGTTCTTACAATACGCCGATCAGCTTTCAGTCTGAATCAAATATGTATAATAAAACATTATTTCAGATAGCAGATAAACCTCTACAACTCGATTTTGCAAGGTGAGGACAGGTAGAAGAGTAAAGCGTCCGCGCCAGGGATGGGTTTACGGCGTCTTTACGATCTGCCTGTTTTCACCGCTACAGCACCTTTGTCATTAACTTCATATTAGTTACTTATTATTCCGCGCTTGCTGGTTCTCACGTCACAGTGAGGGAGTTATCCCCTTGCCCGCATAAACTCACGGTTGAAGTTAGATTTAGTTTGAAACCCTGCTTCCAACATAATATCGATCACCGGCGGCTCGGTTGTCGCCAATAACTGCGCAGCCTGTTCAATGCGCAACTGATTAACATATTGTGAGACATTTAACCTGGTTTGCTGATTAATCGCCTGTGACACTTTTCGTGCAGATACCCCGACTTTACGTGCCAATTTAGATAAGTTGAGTTGGCTGTCCAGATACAGATTATGGTGTTTTAAGCCCAATAAAATAGTCGAGAACAATTCATCCAGCGGTTCGCTCACCGGTTTATCATCTGCTGGTGCCTCGATAACAGGTTCCGCACGATGAGCGCGGGTGAACAACGTGTAACATATTACCAATATAATCAAGAAATTACTGATACTGACTATCACCCCAGCTTGATTTCCGGCAAAAAAGGCATAGTCCACACTGATAATGATGTCGCCCACCCCAGACCCCATTAGCAAAAGAACCATCAGTAACCCAATCAGAGCACTTTGTAATGCACAAACCAACAATAGCAGCCTGCTTCACTTAATTGCCCCACTGCTACTGATTAACGCCCATTATTTTATTTCACCGAATAAATCTCTGAATCTGGGCGGTGCAACATGGGGAAAATAACTGAACCAGCCGGGTATTACCGCTGTAACGTTAACCAATAGTGGGCATTTTGATTTTCTACCGCTATGTAAACTGGCGGCGGAAAGAGAGAAATCACATCAGCAGACCATTCAATAAATAATCACTTACCTTCAGCAACTGCATATTCTGCATTGAGACTAAATAACTGAATCAGTGAGAAACAGCGCACAGGCGAGTAATACACCACACAGAGCCATCACACTGAAAATCAGTTCGAACAGATAGCGATTGATCATGATGATTAGCCTATAAAAAAAGACACCCGGCATTAACCGGGTGTCTGGAATTGGCTAGACTGTGCGGGGTCGATGTCGCCCGCATTCCGGCATTATTATGCAGCTGGAGCAGTGGCTGATTTTTTAGCGGTTTTGTGGTGCTTTTTAGCGGCCTGTGCTTTTTGAGCTGGCGCTTTTTTCTCGTGTTTTTTAGCAGCCTGTGCTTTTTGAGCCGGCGCTTTCTTCTCATGTTTTTTAGCAGCTTGTGCTTTTTGTTCAGTGGTTTGTTTAGTGGCTTTGTGCTTTTTATGATGCGCTGGTGCAGCTTTTTCTGTGGCTGGAGCAGCAGTAGTGCTGGTTGCAGCTGGTGCTGCTGTAGCGGCCGCAGTTGTTTCGGCAGCGAAAGCAACAGAAGACAGACCCATGGTTGCAGCAACGATCAGCGCTAATACTTTTTTCATTTTAAAATCCTCAGAGTTTGTTTCGCTAAGCCCCCGGTGGGGCCGTTGGAAGAATCATAGAGGAATGGATTTTTTCTTTCCGTGAGTGATTGGTTTCGCTGAGTAACCAAATGTACAAAGCATGTTCTGACTATTTATAACCCATTCGGATTACTCCTGAAGCGGATTGCCCCTTGCTGTGATGGTCTACGCTTAATGTTCATCAAGTAAATCGGAGAGTCAAATGTTCAAGAAATCAGAAAAAATAGAAAGAGATCTCGATCAGGACGTGACCCTTCTGGCGGATACTCTCGACGATGTTTTACGCTCATCGGGCGACAAAACAAAAGAAGAGCTGGCCAAGGTGCGCCACAATGCTGAAGGTGTATTACGTGATGCACGAGCGCGTTTTAGCGGCTCGACCAGCTTAAAACAACATGCGCGTGATGTTGCCGGTAATGCTGATAATTATGTGCATGATAAACCTTGGCAAGGTGTTGGTATTGGTGCTGCCATCGGCCTGGTACTGGGTGTACTGCTGGCTCGCCGCTGATATCTGTTCGCAGGCCGATAAACTGACAGCCCACTTTTCTCTTTTCCCATCGCCGCCCGGCAATAAAGTATTTTACCTCCCTTTATTCCCTTGGAATTTGTCGCCAGCCCTGTGCTGGCGGCGTCATCTCTCAATTGTGCATAACTCATAGCAAATAACTACATATAGTGTGGTTGAATTAAATAAATACTAGATATAGTATTTTGTTTATCACTCGCGAGAATGAAATCGGGGTTGATAATCAGGGGCAGGTCGTCGAGACACACTAACAATCTGCTAAGTCTGCCTTTTATCAAACATACGCTAAATAGTTCGAGATGCAGGAAGGCGGCAAGTGAATGAGTCCCGATGAGCTTACATGAGTAAGTGATTCGGGTGACAAATCTGCCGAGAGCAGATTTGAACGCTGCTTGCCGCGGCCTCGCAGAGGCGAAGCCCATGAACGGGCTGAGTAATGAACGTAGCCAACGCACATGCAGCTTGAAGTATGACGGGTATAAGATGAGAATGCGAATCATGAGTATTATTATTTACAGCAAACCCGATTGTGTCCAGTGCAATGCAACCTATCGCGCTTTTGATAAACAAGGGATCCCTTATCAGGTTGTTGATTTAACTGAAGACTTACAGGCTTTAAACCACGTTAAATCTCTTGGCTATCAACAGGTTCCGGTGATTATCGCAGGTGATGATCATTGGTCTGGTTTCCGCCCCGACAAAATAAGTGCATTGGCTCAGGCAGTCGGTGCCTGATGAGGGCCAAAAAATGAATCCGTTGGTGTATTTCTCTAGTTCTTCGGAGAACACCCACCGTTTTGTCGGGAAGCTGGAGCTACCGGCAATACGTATTCCCATCGCGGGGGCGCGGGAAAAGTTACGGATGGAGCAGCCCTATATTTTGTTGGTACCCAGTTATGGTGGAGGCAGCCCGGTCGGCGCGGTGCCTATTCAGGTGATTAGGTTTCTCAATGATCCCCATAACCGTTCATTGATTCGCGGTGTGATTGCTGCGGGTAACACTAATTTTGGCGACGCCTATTGCCTGGCGGGGAAAATTATTTCCCAAAAATGTCAGGTTCCTTATCTGTATCGCTTTGAACTACTGGGTACAGCAGAAGATGTGGCAAACGTGCGCAAGGGAGTAACTGAATTTTGGCAACGACAGAACTGAGAATCACCGATTCATCCAGCAGTGAACTTGACTATCACTCACTGAATGCGATGTTGAACCTCTATGATGCCGATGGGCGTATCCAGTTTGATAAAGACCGCCTGGCTGCAAGGCAATATTTCTTGCAACACGTCAATCAAAACACGGTGTTTTTCCATAATTTACAGGAAAAACTCGATTATCTGCTGGAAGAGGGATACTACGAGAAAGAGGTGTTGGAAAAGTATGGCTTCAGCTTTATCAAGAGCTTATTCCAACAAGCTTATAGCAAAAAGTTTCGCTTCCCGACCTTCCTTGGCGCGTTTAAGTACTACACCGGCTATACCCTGAAAACCTTTGATGGTAAACGCTATCTGGAGCGCTATGAAGACCGTGTGTGTATGGTCGCCCTGACATTAGCTGCGGGTAATCAGCAAGTTGCGCGAGATTTAGTCGAAGAGATCATTACTGGCCGTTTCCAACCCGCCACGCCAACCTTCCTCAATTGCGGTAAGAAACAGCGCGGTGAGCTGGTCTCCTGCTTCCTGCTGCGCATTGAAGACAATATGGAGTCCATTGGTCGTTCCATTAACTCGGCACTGCAATTATCTAAACGTGGCGGCGGTGTCGCTTTCCTGCTGACGAATATCCGCGAAGTCGGCGCGCCGATTAAACGCATTGAAAATCAGTCGTCTGGCGTTATCCCTATCATGAAAATGTTGGAAGATGCTTTTTCCTATGCTAATCAACTGGGCGCACGCCAAGGGGCTGGGGCAGTCTATCTCCATGCCCATCATCCGGATATTTTGCGTTTTCTCGACACCAAACGCGAAAATGCCGATGAAAAAATACGGATTAAAACCCTGTCACTGGGTGTGGTTATCCCTGATATTACTTTTGAGTTGGCGAAGAATAATGAAGAAATGTACCTGTTTTCGCCTTATGACGTAGAACAAGTTTACGGCGTTCCTCTGTCTGAAATCAGTGTCAGTGAAAAATACCGCGAGATGGTCGATGATAAGCGCATCCGTAAAAGCAAAATTAAAGCGCGCGAGTTTTTCCAGATACTGGCAGAGATCCAATTTGAATCCGGTTATCCCTATATGATGTTTGAGGATACGGTGAACCGGGCCAACCCGATCAAAGGCCGGATTAATATGAGTAACCTGTGCTCGGAAATTTTGCAGGTTAATTCACCAACCGAATACAACGACGACCTTAGCTATCGCCATATTGGCAAGGATATCTCCTGTAACCTTGGCTCACTGAATATAGCCCACACCATGGATTCACCAGACTTTGGTAAATCGATTGAAACCGCTATTCGCGGGCTGACGGCCGTCTCTGATATGAGCCATATCCGCTCAGTGCCATCAATTGAAAAAGGTAATCAGGAATCCCATGCCATTGGCCTCGGGCAGATGAATCTGCACGGCTATCTGGCGCGCGAACGTATTTTTTACGGCTCAGAAGAAGCACTGGATTTCACCAATATCTATTTCTACACTGTGGCATATCATGCCATCCGCGCCTCCAATCAGTTGGCGATCGAACGCGACAGTCGCTTTAAAGGTTTCGACCAATCAACTTATGCATCGGGTCATTATTTCACTAAATATATCGAGCAAAGCTGGCAACCTAAAACAGCTAAAGTTTGTGCGCTATTTGCCCAAGCGGGGATTTCCATTCCGGATCAACAGGATTGGGCGGCACTGCGCCAGTCAGTGATGGAACACGGAATTTATAATCAGAACTTGCAGGCCGTGCCCCCGACTGGATCTATTTCATATATCAATCACTCGACCTCCAGTATCCACCCGATTGTCTCTCCAATTGAGATCCGCAAAGAAGGCAAAATTGGCCGGGTGTACTATCCCGCGCCTTATATGACCAACGATAATCTGGAATATTATCAGGATGCTTATCAAATCGGGCCGGAGAAAATCATCGATACCTATGCCGAAGCGACCCAGCATGTCGATCAGGGGCTGTCACTGACTCTGTTTTTCCGCGATACCGCCACGACCCGCGATATCAATAAAGCGCAGATATATGCCTGGAAGAAAGGGATTAAAACCATTTATTACATCCGACTGCGGCAGATGGCGCTTGAGGGCACGGAAGTTGAAGGCTGTGTTTCCTGCTCACTGTAATAAATAAAAATGGCTAATAAGGATGTGATGATATGAATGCAACAAAAACGATAAAACACGTCAGCGCCATCAATTGGAATAAAATTGAAGACGATAAAGACCTTGAAGTATGGAACCGCCTGACGGCTAATTTTTGGTTGCCGGAAAAAGTCCCGCTATCAAATGACATTCCTTCTTGGGCCAAACTCACCGCCGATGAACAGCAACTGACTATTCGGGTTTTTACCGGGCTGACACTGCTCGATACTATTCAAAATACGCTGGGTGCCCCGGCGTTAATTAAAGATGCAATTACCCCTCATGAGGAAGCGGTATTTTCCAATATCAGCTTTATGGAGGCCGTACACGCCCGCTCTTACAGCTCCATATTCTCAACCCTGTGTATGACATCCGATGTGGACGATGCCTATCGTTGGAGTGAGGAGAATGGCCCACTGCAAAAGAAAGCCGATATTATCCTTCAGCATTATAATAATGATGACCCCCTGAAGAAGAAAATTGCCAGTGTATTTTTGGAGTCATTTCTATTCTATTCCGGATTCTATTTACCTATGTATTGGTCAAGCCGCGCCAGATTAACCAATACCGCAGATCTTATTCGGCTGATTATTCGCGATGAGGCAGTTCATGGCTATTATATCGGCTATAAATTCCAGAAAGGATTGGAGAAAGTAGATAATAATCGCCGTCAAGAAATAAAGAATTTCGCCTTCGATTTGTTGCAGGACTTATATGACAATGAAGTGCACTATACTGAGAGCCTTTATGATGGGGTTGGCTGGACAGAAGATGTCAAAAAATTCCTCCATTACAATGCTAATAAGGCATTAATGAATTTGGGTTATGAAGCCCTATTCCCCGCCAGTCAGGCCAATGTCAACCCAGCCATTTTAGCGGCATTATCACCCAATGCGGATGAAAATCACGATTTTTTCTCTGGCTCAGGTTCGTCATATGTAATAGGTAAAGCAGTCAATACTGAGGACGAAGACTGGGATTTCTAAGCTCACCTCTTCCCCATAAAAACTCCCCTTTTTGCTAATATAACAAAGGGGAGCGCCCCTCTCTGGCGAGCAGAGCAAGATGGCCGGATTGCCCCAACCAAATCTAAAATTTCATCTTCCTCTCAATTTGGCTACAGGCCAGAGTATCAGGGGGATTCAACACTTTCATTGCAGGAAATATAACGCTCAATAATATAGAAAATATATTGCCGATATATGTGCAATATTCACACTATTAACACTCAAATTAGCCATTAGATTCATTAGCAATATTAGGCGATTTATCTAAAACAAAAAACCACAGTATTAATGCAAGTAAATTAACAAGTTAAAAACCTATATATTGGGATGAAGGCTATTGCAAAAATGATTATAGGAACATTGAGGGTTGTCTCAGATTCTCATTGTGTTAGGGTATATGGCGCTCTATTTTTTCATCAGGATAATATTGATCGAATAAACATAATTTAAAATTGACAGAGGAATACACCAGCTGCATGGCAATTAAACTCGAAGTAAAGAACTTATATAAAATATTTGGTGAGCATCCAGAACGGGCTTTTAAACTACTTGAATCAGGTAAGAATAAAGAGCAGATATTTGCCAAAACTGGTTTGTCCGTTGGCGTTAAAGATGCCAATCTGGCCATTGAAGAAGGCGAGATATTCGTCATCATGGGGTTATCCGGTTCCGGTAAATCCACCCTGGTACGCCTTCTCAATCGTCTGATAGAACCCACTCGTGGTGAAGTGCTCATTGACGGCGAAGATATTGCCAAAATATCTGATAGCGCCCTGCGTACCGTACGCCGAAATAAGATAAGCATGGTCTTCCAATCCTTTGCATTAATGCCCCATCTGAATGTGCTCGATAACACGGCATTCGGTATGGAGTTAGCTGGCGTGCCGCAAGCGGAACGTCATGAAAAAGCCTTGGAAGCATTACGGCAGGTGAGTCTGGAAAGCTACGCACATTCTTATCCCGACGAGTTGTCAGGTGGGATGCGCCAGCGCGTAGGTTTAGCCCGCGCTATGGCCAATAACCCCGATATCCTATTAATGGATGAAGCCTTCTCAGCACTCGACCCATTAATTCGTACTGAAATGCAGGATGAACTGGTCAAGCTACAGGCCAAACATCAACGAACTATCGTCTTTATCTCTCATGATCTGGATGAAGCCATGCGTATCGGCGATCGCATTGCCATTATGCAAGGCGGCGAAGTGGTACAAGTCGGGACACCGGATGAAATACTTAATAATCCGGCGAATGACTATGTACGCACTTTCTTCCGTGGTGTCGACATCAGCCACGTCTTTAGTGCCAAGGATATCGCGCGGCGTCGTCCGGTATCCTTGATCCGCAAAACACCGGGTTTCGGCCCTCGTTCAGCGTTAAAACTGCTTCAGGATGAAGACCGCGATTACGGCTATGTGCTGGAGCGCGGGCAGAAGTTTATTGGCGTGGTATCGATAGATTCACTGAAAAAAGCATTGGCAGAGAACCAATCACTGGATAGTGCCTTATTGGCTGATCCAGCACCGGTTCCGGCAGACATGCCCCTCAGTGAGCTGATTTCACTGGTGGCACAGGCTCCGTGCGCGGTTCCTGTGGTCGGTGAAGACAACAGTTATATCGGTATTATTTCCAAAGCCATGCTGTTGCAGGCCTTAGATAAGGAGACGCCAAATGAGTGATCAAATCCAAAACAGCACCCCCGTTGATAGCAACCCGTGGGCGACGGATGCGGCAACTTCAGTAGCACCGGCCGCGACTGATAGCACTCAGACTCTATCAGCCGCTGCTGACCCATGGGGAGCGAGTATGGCCGAGGGTAGCCATGCCGCAGGCAGTGCCAGCCATGAGGTTGCTTCTCAGGCCGTACAGAGCCAAGCCGCACAAAGTACCGATTGGCTAAACAGCGCTCCGGCAGCCACACCTGAACATTTCAGTCTGATGGACCCGTTCCATAATACCTGGGTGCCACTGGATTCGTGGGTTACCCACGGTATTGATTGGGTGGTGCTGCATTTCCGCCCGCTGTTCCAAGGCATTCGCGTGCCGGTTGATTTCATTCTCAGTGGCTTCCAACACTTATTGCTGGGCATGCCAGCACCAGTGGCGATTCTGGTTTTCGCATTGATCGCCTGGCAGTTCTCTACCCTGGGGATGGGGGTGGCAACCTTGGTTTCCCTGATTGCCATCGGCGCGATTGGTGCCTGGTCGCAAGCGATGGTGACACTGGCACTGGTTCTGACCTCGCTGTTCTTCTGTATCCTTATCGGACTACCGCTCGGGATATGGCTGGCACGCAGTAATAACGCCGCACGAATTATTCGGCCCTTACTGGATGCGATGCAGACCACTCCGGCCTTCGTCTATCTGGTGCCCATTGTCATGCTGTTCGGTATTGGTAATGTCCCAGGTGTCGTGGTGACCATTATCTTTGCTCTACCACCCATTGTTCGCCTGACTATTTTGGGTATTAAGCAAGTACCGGAAGATCTTATAGAAGCAGCTGAGTCCTTCGGCGCTAATCCACGTCAGATGCTCTTTAAAGTGCAATTGCCGCTGGCGATGCCAACCATCATGGCCGGTGTCAACCAGACCTTAATGCTCGCATTGTCGATGGTTGTTATTGCTTCAATGATTGCCGTTGGTGGGTTGGGCCAGATGGTGCTGCGCGGTATTGGTCGCCTTGATATGGGGCTGGCCGCTGTTGGGGGGGTCGGTATTGTGATTCTGGCCATTATCCTTGACCGCCTGACCCAATCACTAGGCCGTGACCGCCGCAGTAAAGGCATTGGTCGCTGGTATACCACTGGCCCTATCGGGCTAATCACCAAACCATTCCGTAACACTAAGTAATTTCAATTCATTACGCTCAATGTCATCCCCAAAGTCATTGGCGCTGCGGCAAGGCAGCAAGCGAGTAAATCCCGATGAGCTTACATCAGTAAGTGATTCGGGTGCGTGAGCGCCGCTAACACAGCTGCAGTGTCAAGGACGAAGGGGATAAGGAGAAAATTATGCGCACGACTGGAATCTGGGCCCTGGCCCTCACCACACTGGTAAGCACTCAGTTATCCGCCGCAGAATTACCGGGCAAAGGCATCACTGTCCAACCACTGCAAAGCACCATTTCAGAAGAAACCTTCCAGACCTCACTGGTCAATAAAGCGCTCGAGAAGCTCGGTTACGACGTCCAGCCAACCAAAGAGGTTGATTACAATGTCGCTTACTCTTCTATTGCCGCCGGTGATGCGACTTATCTGGCGGTAAACTGGGAGCCGCTGCATAATGATCAATACGCAGCCGCAGGTGGCGATGCCAAATTCTACCGTCAGGGTAACTTTATTGAAGGGCTGGCTCAGGGCTATTTGATCGACAAAAAAACTGCTGATAAATATCATATTACTAATATTGAGCAGCTAAAAGATCCGAAAATTGCCAAACTGTTTGATGCCAATAACGACGGCAAAGCGGATCTCACCGGCTGTAATCCGGGCTGGGGTTGTGAAGCGCCGATTAACCACCAGATCCAAGCCTATGGCCTCAGCGATACGGTAACCCACAATCAGGGTAACTATGCCGCCATGATTGCCGATACCATCACGCGCTACAAAGAAGGCAAGCCAATCCTGTATTACACCTGGACACCATATTGGGTCAGCGACGTACTGGTTCCCGGCCGTGATGTGGTGTGGTTACAGGTGCCGTTCTCTTCCCTGCCGGACAAAACTATCGACACTCAGCTTTCTAACGGTGCGAACTACGGCTTCCCACCGAGCGTGATGCATATTGTCGCCAACAAAAAATGGGCTGAAGCTAACCCAGCCGCTGCCAAGCTGTTCTCCATCATGAAGTTATCAATTAATGATGTGAATGCTCAGAACATGCGGATGCATGCCGGTGAATCCTCAGATGCCGATATCGAACGTCATGTGAATGGTTGGATCCAAGCTCATCAGGCAACCTTTGATGGCTGGGTGAAAACAGCCGCTGAAGCGGGTAATGTGAAAGCTACGCAGTAAATTCTAAATGGGTTTATTGGTCTGTTACCCAAGGCGGCGTTCTATTATTTTGCCCCCTGCGGCTTCAAGTGCCAAGGGTATACCCAAAGTAATTGGAGTTGCAGGTAGGCAGCAAGTGAATGCATCCCAATGAGCTTACCCAGGTAAGTGATTTGGGTAAGTGAGCGTAGCTAACACCCCTGCGGCTTCAAGTGCCAAGGATATACCCAAAGTAATTGGAGTTGCAGGTAGGCAGCAAGCGAATGCATCCCAATGAGCTTACCTAAGTAAGTGATTTGGGTAAGTGAGCGTAGCTAACCCCCCTGCGGCTTCAAGTACGAAGGGTATAGATACAACGAAGCCCTGAGTTAACAATAACTCAGGGCTTCTGAATGTTGGCGGTGCGGACGGGACTCGAACCCGCGACCCCCGGCGTGACAGGCCGGTATTCTAACCGACTGAACTACCGCACCACGCTGCTGTTCCGGTTAAGAACGAGTGGGATATTACGTATGCAGTGCAATCTCGTCAACACTTTTTCCAGGAAAATAAGCCGTTTGCACAGTTTTTCATCTGGAAATTACTTTATTCTGCATTTGCACTATCTTCCGTCTCTGGTGGCATACGCCAGAGACAGCTACCGCCCTTTTTCATCACCAAATCCAGACGTGACTCATGAGCGGCTAACTCATCTTCAGCGGCATAAATTATTTTCAGTCCAGATGCTGGCCGGGTAATACGCTGGATATCGTCTGAGGAATTATTCTGCGACTGATCACCTTCCATTGAGAAAGAAAGTGACGTCTGCCCGCCGGTCATCGCCAGATAAACTTCTGCCAGAATTTCGGCATCGAGTAATGCGCCGTGCAATGTTCGCTTGGTATTATCTATCTGGTAGCGATCGCACAGAGCATCAAGGTTATTTCGCTTGCCTGGGAACAAGCGGCGCGCTAATAACAAGCTATCCGTGATGGTACAGAAGGTTTCGGTTTTCGGAATGTCCTGCTGCAACATTCGGAATTCATAATCCATAAAGCCGATATCAAACGCCGCGTTATGGATGACCAACTCAGCGCCGCGGATAAACTCGATAAACTCCGGTGCAATATCCGCAAAGGTGGGTTTATCAGCTAAAAACTCGTCGCTAATACCATGAACCCCGTAAGCTTCCGGATCGACCAGACGGTCAGGTTTGATATAAACATGGAAATTTCTGCCGGTCAGACGACGGTTGATCACTTCAACTGCGCCGATTTCAATAATCTTATGGCCTTCATAATGAACGCCCAGCTTATTCATACCGGTGGTTTCAGTATCCAGAACAATCTGTCTGGTCGGTGTAACTTGCATATTGCCAGTGCTCATAGCGCTCGTTTATGTCAGACTTAACGTTTAATCAGATAGGAAGAGTCTACCAGAGATGACTAAACAGGTAGAAATTTTCACCGACGGATCTTGTCTTGGCAATCCCGGCCCCGGTGGTTACGGCGCAATTTTGCGTTACAAACAACATGAAAAAACCTTTAGCGCTGGCTATTTCCTGACAACGAACAACCGCATGGAGCTAATGGCCGCTATCGTGGCGCTGGAAGCATTGACCTCACCTTGCGAAGTCACTCTTAGCACCGACAGCCAATATGTGCGCCAGGGGATTACTCAGTGGATTCATAACTGGAAAAAGCGCGACTGGAAAACTACCGACCGCAAACCGGTGCGTAATGTCGATTTATGGCAGCGGCTGGATCGGGCTATTCAGACCCATCAGATACAGTGGGAATGGGTAAAAGGCCATGCGGGGCATCCGGAAAACGAGCGTTGTGATGAACTGGCCCGTGAAGGTGCAAACTCACCGACGTTAGAAGATACCGGTTATAACCCCAATTAACCTTTCAACCTTGATGTGACTGCACCATCAAGGTTGATCACGATAGCTTTTCGTTGCCCCAACAGCTCGGCTGAACCACGGTTTACGCGCGCCGAACTTCATCGGATTAAACGTTAACGGAATAGTGCGTTTGCGGGCAACAATCAAGCTGACACACCCCAACGCCGGCAGATGGGTGCTGATAAAGCGCCCACCTTCTTTATGCCACGGCAACACATGAAAGCGCGACAAATACAAAACTTCATAATTTAATAAACTGAGCCAATCCAATAAGCGCATCTGAGTAAACATGCGGCTAATATGGGGTTGCCGCTGGCGCAATAACGGCACCAACTTCCCTGCCCCCAAGAGACTCATTGGATTAAAATTGCTGATAACCAGCCAGCCGTCATCAATCAGTACCCGATCCACCTCACGTAAAATGCGGTGCGGATCAGCAGCATAGGCTAAAGTATGGGACAGTAAGCAAGCATCCACCGATTTCTCAGCAAAAGGTAACTGATATGGGCTGGCAAGCACCTGCATATTTTTGCCCTGTTCTCCCACATTCACCTGATGGGAAATAGCACATTTATCGCTGGCGATTTCAGCACTCAAATGGCCTATCTTCAGTAAGTGGAAACCAAAGAATTTCGGCCACCAGGGCTGCAACTGCTGCTCAATTGCCGCACGATAATACTCTCCCCAAGGTAACTCAGCCCAAGATGCGGGCGCATCGATCTTTTGGCGTGTTTGTGCTGGTTTCATGTTTTAACGTCTTCTTTCAAACTGTTGCCAATAAAAGAGGTATCTAATGAATCTTATCAGTATTCCGGCATTTCAAGACAATTACATTTGGCTGTTGGCTGACACACAAAAGCACTGTGTCATTGTAGACCCCGGTGAATCAGCCCCCGTGCTGGCCGCACTGAGCCAAGGCCAGTACCTTCCTCAGGCCATATTATTAACCCATCATCATCACGATCACGTTGGGGGTGTCGCGGATTTGCGCCGTCATTTCCCCGAAATTCCGGTCTATGGACCACAAGAAACTGCAGATAAAGGCGCGACAATTATTGTAAATGGGGGGGATCACCTGAGTATCGGCGGCCAAAACTATCAGGTTATTGCCGTTCCCGGTCACACCATTGGGCATATCGCATACTACAGCAAACCTTATCTTTTCTGTGGTGATACGCTATTTTCCGCCGGCTGCGGCAGACTATTTGAGGGCACTCCGGCGCAAATGTACGCGTCTATTCAACAGCTCGCACAACTCCCTGATGAAACCTTAATTTGCAGCGCGCATGAATATACTCTCGCAAATCTTAAGTTTGCCCGTTTTATTCTGCCCTCAGATCAAGACATTGCTACATATCAGCAGCAAATCATGCAATTACGAGCAAAAAACCAACCTAGCTTACCCGTAAAATTGCAAATTGAGCGGAAAATTAATGTTTTTTTACGTTGCAATGACATTGATTTACAAAGAAAAATAGGCGTAATGTCGCCACCGGACTCACTTGTCTCAGTTTTTTCCGAATTACGTGCACAGAAAGACCGTTTCTGAGCTTTTAGTTGTGTTTTTTATCGAAGCAAAGTATGATTGGTCGTCTTTTAAGCAACTACATTGACACACACATGAAGACCAAAGCGATATTTCTCGCCTCAGTCTTGCTTGTTGGGTGCCAGACGTCCAAGGTGGGCGTTCAGGCTCCTGTACAGCATGCACAGAGTTTGTCTTCGGCAGGTCAAGAGAGTGAAGCAGGAGAGTACACAAATAGCGCCCGAGTGGGCAGCGCGCGATGGCTGGATAGTGAGAGTGGCCTCGCGCAGCAAGATTTGTGGAACTTCATTAGCGACGAGCTGAAGATGAAGGTTCCGGAAAATTCCCGGATCCGTGAACAGAAGCAAAAGTACTTAAAAAATAAGAGCTATCTCCACGATGTAACATTACGGGCAGAGCCGTACATGTACCTGATAGTCGAGCAGATTAAGAAACGTAAGATGCCGATGGAATTGGTACTGCTACCCATAGTGGAGAGCGCTTTTGACCCACACGCGACATCATCCGCCAACGCCGCAGGGCTGTGGCAGATAGTGCCAAGTACCGGTCGAAATTATGGCTTGAAACAAAACCAATGGTATGACGGCCGCAGAGATGTGGTTGCTTCTACCAAAGCAGCGCTTGATATGATGGAGCGCCTGAACAAGATGTTTGACGGTGACTGGTTGTTAACAGTCGCTGCGTATAACAGCGGTGAAGGCAGAGTCATGCAGGCGGTGAAAGCCAATAAGGCAAAGGGTAAACCGACGAACTTTTGGGCATTGTCGCTTCCTCGTGAAACGTCAATTTATGTTCCAAAAATGCTGGCCTTGGGTGATTTAATCAAGAACAGCAAAAAGTACGGTATAACCTTACCTGAACCCGACAAAGACCGTGCATTGGCGCGAGTTGATGTTGGTCAGCAGATAGAGCTAACTCAGGCGGCTGAGATGGCGGGGATGTCACTGACAAAGTTGAAATCCTTTAATTCAGGGTATAAGCGCAATGTAACGGCACCAGCTGGACACGGTCCTCGTTATATCATGTTGCCGAAAGCCCATGCTGAGCAGCTTAAAGATTCATTGGCAGATACTGATATTGCCGCAGTTCAACCAACCAAGTTGGCACAGAACAGCACAAAATCAGCATCAAGTTCGCAGTATAAAGTTCGCCCCGGCGATACCTTATCTACGATTGCCAAGCGGTTGAATATCAAGACCAGCGATTTGCAGAGTTGGAACAACTTAAGTGCCAAGAGCACCTTAAAAGTTGGGCAAACCCTGCAACTGGCAAGCAATACAACCAGCAGCAACAGCATCACCTATCAGGTTCGTAAAGGTGATTCTTTTGCCAGTATTGCCAAGCGTCACGGTGTAAACACCGACGATGTGATGCGATGGAATTCGGTAGTCAGCAAAGCTAATAAATTGCTGCCAGGTTTGAAATTGACGCTGTTCGTTAACGGCAAATCAACCCCGGACGCATAAAGTCAGAATCGTTATAAAGCTGTTAAAAAGCACCTTTCGGGGTGCTCAGAAATGTTGATGAACCCCACTTTTTTGTGGGGTTCTGTCTTTTTAGTGACCAAAGGTTACGTTCGCGATTTTTTCCCTGCCGGTCACTCAGACTCTTCAGCAATGCCCTTAACATCTTTCCATACCCATCAGCCCTGTTTTAGCCCTATATCATTAAACATAATAAAATAGCGCCAGCAGCGCATCTTCTTGATGTTTTTTTGCACAACCACAGCAAGAAGGCACTACATTTGTACTTTCATCAGCTCACGGAACCGCGCGTAGCTGTGCCCATGGTGCTGTTTGGCATCCGCGAAGCTTCCCCTACCCCTTTCTTTTCGTCGCGCGTAAACCTTCTCACGCACAGTCAGCCTCATCTGAGGCTGCCCCCCATCACTTTCAGGCTGCTTTGCTATGTATATAGCCGTCGAGGCATCGGGGACTTTCTCGGTCAGGCCGAGGCGTAGGAAGTAAAGATAGGCGACATTAACCTGGATTTCCTGCACCAGTTGAAGTTCACTAGAGATGCCAAACAGCTAGGAGCATCATTTTGAACAGCAAGACAGGGGAAATTGCGGGGCGGCCATTGTTGTGACAATAAAGGTAGGCGACTTCGGCGCGGATAAACTCAAAATCGATGGCAGCATCAACTTTGCGAACCAGATGATACTGTGACACCAACTCTTCGGGCCAGACCATTTCAAGTTGATATTTTGTTTAGAGGCAGATTCTTTTAGCATAGGAATACGCTCATTTCTTAGCCTATTCCTATTAGATCAAAGTCCCGGTCCAGAAGCCAGGCCTTTGCCAGCAATAGTTGGCCACCCGTCAGGGTAGCCTTCTCTTTTATTTGGCTTTTTACATACAAAAATCCACGCAAAAAACCTATTTCTATCGTTTTTTATATTTCCCACATAGCAAAAACCCCACGCTTTTGGCATGGGGTCTCGGCTTGATTTGATGCCTGGCAGTGTCCTACTC
>NZ_CACVAD010000066.1 GCF_902726545.1 Yersinia artesiana
AATAAACCATAACGATTTGGAAGAATTACTGTCATCATTAAGTAAAAAACACTTTCAAATTCAAAATCTATTATAATCTATAAGTCAAAGGTTTCACTTAATAAGTGAAACCTTAACTCTTAAAATTTATTGCTATTCTTTATAAAATCATACAGACAGACCAGTCTACAAAAATTACTTGATAGAGCCTGAATGCTCATCGCTTCATCAATATGCTTTTTCAGTATTTTATGTAGTTCATTCATATCTCGATTAATTAAACCTGGTTCCATATAGGGCATCATCCTCAAAAAAAAACCGAAATCATAAGCAAGATATAACTCATTTACACCAACTCTAACTTCAGGAACGTTTTCAGAACGTCGTTTATCCCAACCTTGAGACTGAAAACTTACAGGAGTAATATCTAATCGTGATAAAACACCACCTGCAAGTTCAGGCTCGTTAATTATACTCCCGTCAGGATTAATTAAATTAGCATGATTTAAGAAATGAAAAATAGGAATGCGCGCATTACCTTTGCAAATATTTGGCAGAACATCATTAACAACGCATTCCCAATCATAATGTCCATTTTCGAATACAACTTCACGGATGAGGTCTACACGCTCCAGCCCAACCAATCCTTTTGCTGCCATCGATTCTGATTTTTTCACCATCGAAATAGCACCATATCCCACAACAAACTCTGTTGTATTGGCGCCCTCTTCAATCTTCTCTGAGTCCCTCACATATAATTTCCCTTTCGGATCATCAGTTAAGACTAATTCATAAAGTTCATCTTTTATCATTCGGAATAAATGTGCTGGAATCCTTTTTTTAGTTTCACTCAGCACTTCAAATATTTCTTTATAAGATGGTGCCTGAACATATTTTACTGGTATTTTTTTATGAATAACAGAATCACTAATGTCGGCCTCTTCAAGTTCAGGTTTCCATTCAACAAACAATAATTTGTTCTGTAAAAAATCCAAACTAGCATCAGGAAAACAACTAACTATATCTTCCAGGATTTCAGCTATATGTTCATCTGTTAAAGAGTAACCTAAGAAAATAACAGGCCTCTCTATAAACATAGTTAGTAACTTAGATGATAGGTAGGGGTTTTTCTTCCTATATTTATCATAGTCACTTGATGTTAAAATCAATGAGTTAGGCTCAGTGCAGCAACCATGTATTTTATATATTTCGGCAATGCCGTGACTCCTGCCAGTAATCAACCCGTCCTGGCCTATAAAGGTTGTAAATTTAGGGAAAAGGCTTTCTAGAAAAACATCCCAGTTTGTGGTAATAACCCCATCAATATTTGCTTTCGCAAAAAGAGAAATTTCGTGTTTTAACTCATCATTTTCTATAATATTTTTATGTGCATTCTCAATATATTTAGATATTGACAACTTCAAAGGAGACTGTTCGTTAATGAAAATTTTCTCCTGTTCTTTTTCACTTAATGCTAATTGTCCTTCTTTAGTATCCCACCATTTCTCAGCGTATGCCGACACTAATAATTGTGCATATTCGGGTAAGTCACCATTAGATTTTGTTTTTAATTTTATATGATTTTCCCCAATCGCCTCAGCAAAATGCTTCAAAAGGTCTTGCCAACATGGCACACCAAGGTAACGACGAGACACTCCGGAGCCAACAAATAACACAGGGGATGCCTCAAACTGCTTAAAATGCTCTTCGAGTTTTTTCTTGAAATTCATATTGGTATTCCCTATCAAAAATCCTCAACTGAGACAACGGTAAGACATTGCGGTTGCCATCTCCAGTGCATGATTAAAAAATTTTGCACCTTTAAAATTCATTTATCTGTTCTGGCAATTTGGCCCATTATCTATAGATCTGTGGCCAGTATCCGCTACACAGTGCCTGCGTTATGATACGGTGGTGCAGTAATCTTGCCCCTTTACTTCAGGATAAACAATGCCTTTAGATTTAAGTAACACCTTAGTTATTGGCATCAGTGCAACTGCGCTTTTTGACATGAGTGAATCCGATCGCATGTTTCGGGAAACCTATGCGACCGATCCTGATAGCGCCATTGAAAAGTATCGCGCCTACATGCTGGAACACGAAAACCAACCTTTGCAGCCTGGTACAGGTTACCCCTTGGTCAAAGCGCTTCTGGGTCTGAACCAGTATCGTCAACCGGATGATCAATCACCGTTGGTTGAAGTCGTTGTTATGTCGCGTAACAGTCCTGATACAGGTATCCGTGTTCTAAATACCATTCGCCATGACAAACTCGATATTACACGTTCAGCTTTTACCGCAGGCGAAACCGTTGCCGATTACCTTGATGCCTTTGATGTGGATCTGTTTTTAACAACTAACGTTGAAGATGCGCAAAAGGTAATTGATTCCCGATTCTGCGCCGCTGCAATCCTCAAAGATCCTCCCTCCGACGCCTCAGATATCCCGGAAGGGCAGGTCCGCATTGCGTTTGACGGTGATGCCGTGCTTTTCTCTGATGAAAGTGAGTTAGTTTATAAGACTCAAGGGATGGCTGCTTTTCATGCGCTGGAGGATGCACAACAAGATATCCCAATGGCTGAGGGTCCATATGCCACTTTGCTAAAAAAAATAGCCAAGCTTCAGGAGCGACTACCGACAAGAGTTGAGTATTCCCCTGTCCGTATTGCACTGGTGACCGCCAGAAACAGCCCATCGGAAATGCGCGTCATTAAAACACTGAGAAGCTGGGGGGTGTATGTCGATGAAGCTTTTTTTCTTGGCGGTGTAGAGAAAACAAAAGTTTTGAAGGCATTTAAACCGCACATTTTCTTTGACGATCAGGATGTGCATTTGAATACTGCTGCAAAGGTGGTTCCTTCCGGGAAAGTACCTTACGCCAGCAATTCAGAGCTTTTTGAAAACAAAGCGTCATGAAACCTTAAATAAATAGCCATCTTTACCGCTAGAAGGCTATTTATTAATTTATGCAGTCTTCCCAAACATCCCTTCTACCACTGCCCCAGCTCTCCCTAACTCATCGATATAATCCGCATACCACTGCATCATTTCCCTACGCCCATCAAGATACTGAGCATGGTTATACGTCCCGCGAATCGCGTTCTTATCGACGTGTGCAAGCTGCGTTTCAATCCACGCGGAGTTAAACCCCTGCTCATGCAGAATGGTGCTCATCGTGTGGCGGAAACCGTGCCCCGTCAGCCTGCCTTTATATCCCAGCAATTCGATAACCTGATTAATGCTTTCCTTGCTGATCGGCTTGCGAGGATCATTCCTGCCGATAAAAACCAGCGGGTGATGCCTTGAGATCGGTTCAAGCTGTGCAAACAGCGCAATGACCTGCTCTGAGAGCGGCACAATATGAGGCCGTTTCATCTTCATCACTTCTGCCGGGATTTCCCACAATTTCTTCTCAAAATCGATATCTTCCCAGCGAGCGAAACGCAGCTCTTGTGTACGCACGCCGGTTAACATGATGATCTGTGTGGCTGTTTTGGTGATAATACTACCGGTGTATCCGGCCAGATCTTTAAGGAAGTGTGGTAACTCTTCGACTGTGAGGAACGGGAAATGTGTTTTCTTAGGCGTTGCCAGCGCTGTAGCAAGATCTGACACGGGATTATATTCAGCTCTCCCGGTAACGATAGCGTAACGGTAGACTTCATTACAACGCTGGCGGACTTTGCGCATTTTCTCTAAAGCGCCGCGCTTTTCAAGGCGACGAAGGATCTCAAGCCAGTCCATCGGCTTAATATCGACGATAGGGCGTCTTCCCGTATGAGGGAAGATATCCTTCTCGAAGGTGTCGATGATTTCATCGCGGTAGCGTAATGACCAGCGATCGGCTTTCGTCTGATGCCATTCGCGGGCAATGGCCTCGAACGTATTCTTTTGGCTCATTTGCTGGGCGATTTTTTCTTCTTTCTTTACTTCACCCGGATCTCCTCCAGCGGAGAGAATTTTTCTGGCCTCACTGCGCTTTTCGCGTGCGTCTGCCAGGGAAACATCAGGGTATACGCCAATGGAAAGCATCTTTTCTTTACCGGCGAAGCGGTACTTCATACGCCAGTATTTGGAACCATTAGCGTTAATCAGTAGATACATGCCGCCGCCATCGGTCAGCTTATAGGGCTTTTCTTTTGGCTTTGCGGTTTTCACTTTTACATCGGTTAGCGCCATTACATCCTCCGGCTTTTGATAAATCCATCCTCCAGGGGACTTCCGCTAATGATTAACCTGATACCCCCATGTACCCCTTATATAACAAAGATGTCTTTGAAACCTGTTGTTATATATCACATTTTTACCATTATGGGGGTGCTGATATTTTAAAGGAAAATAACACCCCCTAATGTACCCCCAAAAAGGACTTGATGCCGATTACCTTCAGGCGACAATGGTGGGGTTATTTCTCTTATTTTATCAGGTATTACAGGGGTTTTGTTGACTTCGAGGGAGTTCAGGAGAGGCAAATTGGCGGAAGATCACAGGAGTCGAACCTGCCAGGGACCGCTGGCGGCCCCATCTGGATTTGAAGTCCAGCCGCCCCACCGGGGACGATGATCTTCCAGAGAAGATATGAGTGTAAGGCGGTGATTATAGCGTGTTTATTATATGGTGCTATTCATTCAATAGGTATGATGAATAAATTCCCTCACCAGGCGGAATCTAACGTCATCGTCTTCGGCTTAAAAACGACTAATAGCTAACCTCACCATACTTATCACGATGCTCTTTGGGCGTGATTGAATAGCCTTTTTTGAAGACCGAATAGAAATATTGCAGCGATGGATAACCGCACATTTGAGAGATTTCATTGATGGGTAATGAAGTTGCAGACAACAAATTGCGCGCCCGATCGAGCTTCTCTTCATGAATAACACCATGAATAGTCTGCCCAATATCATCTTTGAAGCGCTTTTCCAGGTTTGAGCGTGACATCCCTACTGCATCCAGCACCTGTTCAACCTTAATCCCCTTGCAGGCATGATGGCGGATATAGTGCATCGCCTGAATCACGGCCGGATCGCGTAATGAGCGAAAATCCGTCGAACGCCGCGCCATCACTTTCACCGGAGGTACCAGAATACGCTGCAACGGCGCAGCTTCTTGTTGTTTCTGGCGCTGATTAAGGCGCTGATGCAACAACTTAGCCGCGCGATAGCCCATCTGCCGCGTCCCTTGCACTACCGACGAAAGTGCCACTCGCGATAAATAGCGGGTTAGTTCTTCATTATCAATACCAATTACACTCAATTTCTCCGGCACTGCGATATCCAGATGCTCGCACACTTGCAATAAATGGCGCGCCCGCGCGTCAGTGACAGCAATAATACCCGTCTGATGTGGCAAAGTTTGCACCCAATCCGCCAGCCGATTTTGCGTGTATTGCCAGTTGGCCGGCGCAGTTGCCATCCCCTGATAGACTACACCTTGATATTGCTCTGCCGCGACTAATTGCCGGAAGGCATACTCCCGCTCCTGCGCCCAGCGTTTATCACTACTGGCCGGCAAACCATAAAATGCAAAACGGTTTAAACCCTTCTCTTTCAAATGCATAAATGCCGCCTCAACCAGCGCCGCATTATCCGTTGCAATATAATCGACTGGCGGATAATCCTCTGACTGATGATAAGACCCCCCCACGCCGATAATCGGAACATCAACATTCGCCAGCAGTTGCTCTATCTGCCGATCATCAAAATCGGCAATAACACCATCGCCTAACCAATCCCTGATATTCTCAATGCGGCAGCGAAAATCCTCTTCAATAAAAATATCCCAGTCGCACTGTGATGCCTGCAAATACTCACCGACACCTTCCACCACTTGCCGGTCGTATACTTTGTTAGCATTAAATAACAAGGTTATCCGGTAGCGTTTCTCAAACATGGGAATAGCTCCTGAAATAGGTGGGGAGGGGTAACAGACAAACCCAAAGGACTCGATCTTGCAAGGTGAAAGCAGGTGCGTCCGCGCCAGGGATGCTTGTTTTAACAAAAGAAGTACCGCGTCTTTACGATCTGCCTGTTTTCACCACTACAGACACTTTGTCATTAACCTCAGAGATCAATGCAGTATGGCATTGATCTCTTTTTGAAGATGGGATCACACTCGGCGTTTGGTGGCGGAATCCATCCACACTGCCAATAGCAAAATTGCACCCTTGACAATGTACTGCCAGAACGTCGGCACATCTAGCATGCTCATCCCATTGTCGAGAGAAGCCATGATAAATGCCCCCATAACAGCACCCGCCACACTCCCGATCCCACCCGCCAGGCTGGTGCCACCAATGACACAAGCGGCAATCGCATCCAGTTCGGCAATATTACCGGCTGAAGGTGAGCCAGCCCCAAGGCGTGAGCTGAGAATCAAACCGGCCATGGCAACCATCAACCCATTGATAGCAAATACCGCCAGTTTGGTGCGTTCCACATTCACCCCAGACAAGCGCGCGGCATCGATATTGCCGCCAATAGCATAGATCCGGCGGCCAAATGCGGTGCGGGTGGCCATAAAAATACCCGCCAACATCAATGCCGTGAGAATCAATACCGGCGTAGGGACGCCCCGATAATCATTCAGTAAATATATGGCACCAAGAACGATAACTGCGGTAATAGTTTGACGAGTAACATCACCTTGTGGCGCGGCAACAGGCAAACCCAGCCGGATACGATGGCTACGCCGACGCCACTGCCAGGCAACAAATAGCATCAGGCCAATCGCACCAATACCAAAACCAAGGCCGTTTGGCAGATAACTTTGACCAATCTGTGACATGGCATTACTGGTAGGTGAAACCGTCGTACCATTGGTGATGCCAATTAAAATGCCACGGAAAGCCAACATCCCCGCCAATGTGACAATAAACGAAGGCACTTTGCGATAAGCAACCCACCAACCATTCCATGCGCCAAGCACCAACCCCAATCCCAGAGTAACCACAATGGTCAGAGGGAGCGGCCAGCCGAGCCACACATCAAAAATGGCAGCCGCACCACCCAATAGCCCCATCATTGAGCCAACAGACAAATCGATTTCAGCCGAAATAATGACAAACACCATCCCCACCGCCAAAATGCCGGTGATCGCCGTTTGCCGTAATAAATTCGAGATATTCCTGGCGCTGAGATAGGCCCCTTCAGTGGTGAAAGTGAAAAACAGCATAATCACGGCAATAGCCGCCAGCATGACAAAGACTTGTAAATTAACCGATTTTAGTCGAAACAATGGCTTTTTATCGCCATTTTCGGGTGTGTTCACTTCAGTTTGATTAGCTTGCGACATGGGTTTCACTCCTGAGTGCGGCTTCCATGACCTTCTCTTGCGTCAGATTATGGTTAATGAGATCGGCTTTGATACGCCCTTGATGCATGACCAGCACCCGATCACTTAATCCCAAGACCTCCGGTAGTTCAGAGGAAATCACAATGACCGCAATCCCCTGCTGGACTAATTGATTGATAAGTTTATAAATCTCATATTTTGCACCAATGTCGATACCGCGCGTCGGTTCATCGAGAATCAAAATTCGTGGGTTCAGTAGCAAGCATTTGGCAAGAATAGCTTTTTGCTGATTTCCCCCACTGAGGCGGGCAATAGCCAGCTCCGAAGAGGAGGTTTTCACCTTTAATCGAGCGAGCGATTGCTCAATTGTCGATTGTTCTTTCGCATCATCCAACACACTGAAAGAGCCGGTGAAGTCATCTAGCGCAGCCAGTGTGATATTAGCCCCCACCCCCATAACCGGTACGATGCCGTCTTTCTTACGATCTTCTGGCACCATGGCAATCCCGAGTTTCATGGCTTGCTGACAATTACTGATGGTCACAGCTTTGCCATCAATAAATATTTCTCCCTGCCAACGACCAGGGTAAACACCGAATAAGCATTGCACTGTTTCTGTTCGGCCAGACCCCACCAGCCCGGCGACACCTAATATCTCCCCGCGTTTTAAAGAGAAAGAGACATCATCCACTCGCCGGATATGGCGGTTTACCGGGTGCCAGGCACAGATATTTTCCACTCGCAGAATTTCCTCACCAATGTGGTGGGCTTCGTGTGGATAGAGTTCTTTCAGTTCACGGCCCACCATCATGGCGATGATGTCATCTTCGCTCATGGTCGCCGCAGAGCGAGTGCCGATATGGCGGCCATCGCGGATCACACAGATATGATCTGATATCGCTTTCACTTCATTCAATTTGTGCGAAATATAGATGCAGGCAATGCCGTGATTGCGCAGGTCACGGATAATATCCAGCAAAATAGCCGTTTCACTTTCGGTTAAAGAAGCGGTCGGTTCATCCAGTACCAGCAACCGAACTTGTTTGTTCAGCGCTTTGGCAATTTCAACCAATTGCTGCTGCCCAAGCCCCAATTCACCTACCGGGGTATGAGGGTCTACCACCAGTTTGACCTGAGCCAACATCCGTTGACAGCGCAGGTACATGGCGTCGTAATCCATAATGCCAAAACGCCCCCATTCGGAGCCGAGAAACATATTTTCCAGCACCGACATTTGCTTCACCAATGCTAATTCCTGATGAATTATCGCGATGCCCTTTTGTTCTGTTTCACGAATATTTTTGGCCTGAAGTGTTTCCCCTGAGAAAATGATTTCCCCCTGATACGTGCCTGCGGGGTAAATACCACATAACACTTTCATTAATGTGGACTTTCCAGAGCCATTTTCGCCACATAAAGATAATACTTGCCCGGCTTCCAATGTCAGGCTGATATTATCCACCGCCTTAACGACACCGAACTGCTTGGTAATTTCTTTCATTTCTAGCAGGTAGGGCATAATTCCCTCCATATATCTTTTATGCCAGGGGTTGCAGCATGATGAGCTACAACCCCAATGGCTTCTGATATATTCAGCAACGAAAAAATAATTAGTAAATGTCCGATTTCTTGTGGAAGCCATCTGCGATAATTGTGCTATCGATATTATTTTTATCTACCTGAATCGGCGTTAACAAATAAGCAGGAACATCTTTGATACCGTTATTTAATTTACTATTTGCTTTTGGTTCTTCGCCTTTACCCAAACTTACTGCAATTTCCGCCGCATCATTGGCTAATTTACTGATTGGCTTATATACCGTCATAGTCTGGGTACCAGCAACAATACGCTTTATTGCCGCTAAATCAGCATCCTGTCCAGAAATAGCCACTTTACCTGCCAAACCTTGTGCTGCTAACGCCTGAATAGCCCCACCAGCGGTGGCATCATTAGACGCCACGACAGCATCAATTTTGTTATTGTTAGCTGTTAGCGCATTTTCCATGATTTTTAAGGCATTTTCTGGTAACCAGGCATCAACCCACTGATCACCGACAATTTTTATTTTCCCCTCTTTTATCAATGGATTAAGAACTGTCATCTGCCCCTGACGGAACAGCTTGGCATTATTGTCTACCGGCGAACCGCCCATCAAGAAATAATTGCCTTGTGGCACGCGTTCAACCAGACTTTTAGCTTGTAATTCACCTACTTTTTCATTATCGAAAGAGATATAAAAGTCAATATCAGCATTATTTATCATACGGTCATACGCTAATACTTTTATTCCTTCCCGTTTTGCTTCGGCAATCACATTACTTAATACTTGCCCGTTATAAGGAATAATAACCAAGACATCGACACCACGGTTAATCATATTCTCAATCTGCGACATTTGAGTTTCTTCATTACCATTCGCTGATTGAACAAATACTTTAGCGCCGAGAGACTCAGCCTTGTTAACAAAAATATCGCGGTCTTTCTGCCAACGTTCAAGACGAAGATCGTCTATCGCCATACCGATTTTAATTTCTTTACTGAATCCGGGCTGGCTAAACATGACCAGAACGGCACATGCGGAGAGTAAAATGTTCTTAAATTTCATTTTTCGGTACCTTTCTTATTGTGCAAGCAGGGTAAGAGAAACGGTAAACATCAACTGCAATAGGGATTGTTGTCGCTTATTTGCACATCGGCAATTACAGATTTTCGTCCGCCAATTATGTTTTTTGGTTTAATGTTAATTTTATGATAACGATCATGTTTTCTTTCCTGCAAAATGCATAATTCCAGTAAGAGATGTTATCCAGACAATGAATACCAGTGATTCTTTATAATTAATTGGGTATTTATGAGATCTACACCACAATTAATAATTCTCTGAATTTAAGTGTGAAATAACGTAATTGAGAGAATAACAAACAACTCCGAAGATAAAAGCTCACCAGCCCGATAATGCGGGTCAGCTTCCAAGGAGTATTGCATGTCATCTTATTTTGATAAATTAGAACAAGTGCGTTACGAAGGCAGCCAGAGCTCTAACCCACTGGCATTTCATCACTACAATCCGGATGAAATTATCCTTGGTAAGCGAATGGCCGATCACCTAAGGTTCGCTGCCTGCTACTGGCATACCTTCTGCTGGGGCGGGGCGGATATGTTTGGCAGCAATGCCTTTGAGCGCCCATGGCAACAATCGGGAGATGCATTGGCTTTGGCAAAACGTAAAGCTGATGTGGCTTTTGAATTCTTCCATAAACTGAATGTGCCTTATTACTGCTTCCACGATGTGGATGTTTCACCAGAAGGCGCATCATTAAAAGAATATTTAAATAATTTTGCCGTCATGACTGATGTATTAGCTGAGAAGCAAGAAAATAGCGGCGTAAAATTATTATGGGGCACCGCCAACTGCTTCACCCACCCGCGCTACGGTGCCGGTGCCGCAACTAATCCAGACCCTGAAGTCTTTAGCTGGGCGGCAACCCAAGTCTTTACCGCCATGAATGCCACCCAAAAACTCGGTGGGGAAAACTATGTATTGTGGGGCGGGCGCGAAGGCTATGAAACACTGTTAAATACAGATTTACGCCAAGAACGTGAGCAAATTGGCCGCTTTATGCAAATGGTGGTCGAACATAAACACAAGACTGGTTTCCAGGGCACATTGTTGATCGAGCCAAAACCCCAAGAACCGACTAAACATCAGTATGATTATGATGTTGCTACAGTTTATGGCTTCCTTAAGCAGTTTGGTCTGGAAAAAGAAATTAAAGTTAACATTGAAGCCAACCATGCCACTTTGGCTGGGCACTCTTTCCATCATGAGATTGCCAGTGCGATTGCATTAGGTATTTTCGGTTCGGTGGACGCTAACCGTGGTGATCCGCAATTAGGTTGGGATACCGACCAGTTCCCGAACAGTGTGGAAGAAAATGCGCTAGTGATGTTTGAAATCCTCAAAGCCGGCGGTTTTACTACCGGTGGGCTGAATTTTGATGCCAAAGTTCGCCGCCAAAGTACAGATAAATATGACCTGTTCTATGGTCATATCGGGGCAATGGACACCATGGCTCTAGCACTGAAGATTGCAGCAAAAATGATTGAAGATGGTCAGTTGGATCAGTTGGTTGCTAAACGTTATGCCGGGTGGAATAGCGATTTGGGGCAACAAATTCTGAAAGGCAAAATGTCGCTGGAAGATTTAGCGTCCTATGCCGAGCAACATAATCTGAACCCACACCATCAAAGCGGGCATCAAGAACTGCTGGAAAATAGGGTTAACCGCTATATCTTCGGCTGATAAACCCCGAAAGCCAAATGAAGGGGAAACGTGCCGTTGGGGTCGTAGTGGCGTAAGCCACCGAAGTGCCCCTAGGCACGGTCAACCCTTCACTCTCTGGACGATAAATATGAGGAGTATGTATGTACCTTGGCATCGATCTGGGCACCTCCGGCGTTAAAGCCATTCTCCTGGCTGAAAACGGGCAAGTCATTGCCAGCCAAGGTGCAACATTATCCGTCTCCCGCCCACACCCTTTATGGTCTGAGCAAAATCCCGCCGACTGGTGGCAAGCCACTGATCAAGCTATGCAGGCTTTAGCCGCAGACCATGATTTAACACAGGTAAAAGCACTGGGATTGACGGGGCAAATGCACGGTGCAACTTTGCTGGATAAACAACATCAGGTGCTGCGACCAGCTATTTTATGGAATGATGGCCGCAGCTTTGTCCAGTGTCAGGCGCTGGAAAACGCGGTACCAAAATCCCGCCAGATTACCGGCAACCTGATGATGCCGGGTTTTACCGCGCCGAAACTGAAATGGCTGACAGAACATGAGCCAGAGATTTTCAATCGCATCGATAAGGTATTGTTACCCAAAGATTATCTACGTTTTCTGATCACTGGTGACTTTGCCAGTGATATGTCCGATGCCGCCGGCACAATGTGGCTTGATGTGGCAAAGCGCGACTGGAGCGATGAGATGCTGGCGGCCTGCGGCCTGGATCGCCAGCAGATGCCCGCTCTCTTCGAAGGCAGCCAGATTACCGGCCATGTTAGTGCTGAAATTGCACGCCGCTGGGGCATCAACCCTATTCCAGTCGTGGCGGGCGGGGGTGATAATGCCGCCGGTGCTATCGGGGTGGGCCTGTATCAAACCGGGCAGGCAATGTTGTCGCTGGGGACATCCGGCGTCTATTTTGCCGTCAGTGATGGCTTTCTCAGCAATCCAGCTAGCGCCGTACACAGCTTTTGCCATGCTTTACCCAATACCTGGCACCTGATGTCAGTGATGCTGAGCGCCGCATCCTGCCTTGATTGGGCATGTCAACTCACCGGTGCCGAGAGTGTTCCTGCGCTGATTAATGAAGTGGAAAATACACCACCAGCCGCCACGCCCGTTTGGTTCCTCCCCTACCTTTCCGGCGAACGCACTCCTCATAACAACCCTAATGCTAAAGGGGCCTTTTGGGGATTTACCCACCAACACGGTCGGGCAGATTTAGCTCGTGCAGTATTGGAAGGAGTCGGATTTGCTTTAGCTGACGGAATGGATGCCCTGCATGCCAGTGGCTTACAGCCCAAATCAGTCACGCTAATTGGTGGTGGCGCGCGCAGCCCTTATTGGCGGCAAATGCTGGCAGATATCAGCGGCCAGACTTTGGAGTATCGGACTGGCGGTGATGTCGGCCCCGCACTCGGCGCGGCCAGGCTGGCCCAAATTGCCCTCAACCCAGATATTCCGTTAGCTGAATTACTGCCTGCATTACCACTGGAACAAACCCACTTACCTCATGCACAGCGCCATCAGGATTACGCTGCCCGTCGCGTTATCTTTAAAAAGCTATATCAACAATTACTGCCATTGTGTGAATGTGAGTAAACTAAAGCACAAGCCATAAATATATGGGAGTAAAAATCTGGTCCCTTTTACTCCCTATGATGGCCGGATTTGGCATTCCACTTAATTAAAATCCCGCAGATGATGGAACTCTACCTAAACGGCGGAGGGCCGGATATGACTAACAGTGCATTACTGATCATCGATGTCCAACAATCATTCGAACATAAATCTTTTTGGCAACAACAGGATCTCCCTGCATTCTCTGCGGCGCTGAACCAACTTATTGCGGGCTGCAAACAACGCGGAGTGGCACTGGTCGATGTATTCCACGTCGCGCCGGAAGGCCCGTTTTCGCTGGCTTCTGGCTATGTGAAGCCGCTGTCATTGGTTTCCCATCACGCAGATGTGACAGTGCAAAAGCGAGTGCATAATGCACTAACTGATTCAGGGCTGGATCAATGGCTAAAGGAGCGTCAGATAAACCACCTGATTATTGCGGGTATGCGCACCGAACAATGCTGTGAAACCACCGCACGCGTGGCGTCGGATCTGGGCTATCAGGTCACTTTTGTCACGGAAGCCACACTGACCTTTCCAATGACCCAGCCCAACGGCATTGTTCTGAGCAGTGAGGAATTGAAATTACGCACGGAAACGGTGCTCGTCGACCGGTTTGCGACTATCCATACCGTCGCGCAAGTACTGGCAGTACTGGATTCACCACCATCAGTAGCGGCTACCCCAAAAGTCGTCAATTGGCAGCCACAGCCTTATTTGCCTCGCGCTATCACACCTGCGGGTATCAAAAATCTTAACCGCTGGCAGTTGAAACGCTATGTGATTCGTTATGCGCAGGCGCAAGGTGCCACGCCAGATTATGCCCCTGCTTATCAACTCGTCAGCCAGTGGTTACCTCATGCTGCTGAAACAAAGGATCGCCCCGGTGTGGGTTTGGTGATTGAACATCAGGGAAAAACATTGAATTACCTGATTGTTGGCTGGTGGGATAACGAAAACGAATTGCGGGTGAAAGTCTGGGTGCAGGAACAGGGAATTTGGCGCGCGGCACGTGATGAATCCTTCTGTGTTTGGGATTTACAGGTAATGGCCTTTGAGCGCGATGCTTTTGTTGATACTTTGCTACAGCATACCCCTAATATTCCGGCTTATATGAATCGTTATCTGACGATAACTGTGGATTAACCATGCAACGAAATGTCTATTTTCTCTTGCTGCCCGGCGTGCTGTCGCTGGATTTAACCGGCCCTGCCGAAACGTTACGGCTGGCGGGGTCATTTAACCTTTGTTATATCAGCCCATTGCCCGAGGTAATGTCCTCCACCGAGATGATGTTAGGCCAATTGCAGCCGCTACCTGACAGCTTACCGGAAGGTAGTTTGCTGGTGGTGCCGGGGGTGAGTGACTCACGCCACTATTTTGCGACAGAAACCGCCGCAATAGCCCGCCGATGGTTACAGCAACAGCAAGCCGCCATTACGCAGCAAAAAACGATATTGGTTTGTGTCTGTTCTGGAGCATTATTGGCGGCGCAAGCCGGGCTATTGGATGGCTATCAATGCACGACTCATCACCATGTGCTTGAACGGTTACGCCAGCAAGCGCCGGCGGCCCATACCAAAGAAAACCGTATTTTTGTCGAAGATCGCGGAGTGTATACCAGTGCCGGGATTACCGCCGGTATTGATCTCTCTTTGCATCTGATCAGCCGTTATTGTAGCCCGCAAACTGCACTGGAGGTGGCGCGCGAAATGGTGGTGTATTTTCGCCGCTCAGGTGATGACCCGCAACTTTCACCCTGGTTACGTTACCGCAACCATCTCCACCCGGCGGTACATCGGGCACAGGACGTGATGTCAGCAGAGCCGCAAGCGGAGTGGTCACTGCTTCAGGTGGCGCACAAAGCGCATGTCAGCAGCCGTCATTTAACCCGATTATTCCGTGAACATGTCGGGATCAGTGTGCGTGAATATCATGAACAATTGCGGGTCGCGGTAGCCGAAGTCCGCCTGCAAGAAGGATTTAATCTGGAGAAAGCTGCACTGGCAGCCGGATTTTCCTCCGGCCGACAGCTTCGGCGCGCACAACAGCGTGGGCAGGCGGTAACTAACTGACTAATCGCCGCCGATCAAGGCGTTGCAGCCCCATCGACAATAAAGTGCTTAACGCCAGTGCTAAGGCAAAGACATAGAAAATATCCAGCACCGGATAGTCAGTAAAATCATAATGATGGGTGCGGATGAAATGAATAATCAGCGCATGGAAACCATAAATAGCCAGCGAATGTCCGGCCAGCCAACTCAACCAGGCAATGGGCTGATTCAGGCAGTTTTTAAACCACACCAGCAGTGATACCGCCGCAACAAAGACCAAGGGGCCGCAGTACATATAGAAGGTATCGGCAAAGCTGCCATTAATTCGCGTCTGCTTCTCCGTTGAGATGGCAATAAATATCACGCTCATGATAAACAATAATACCGCGCCCCAACTGATAGCTCGCCCTCGCGTCTCAAGCATACCAATAGCTCGCCCCAGCAGCGCATACAACAAGTAATAGAAAGTATCGCCGTAGATATAGAGGTTTATCGGCAGCAACTGAAAGCCACCGATTGAATATTTACTGGTCTGCGGATTAGCAATTACCGCCAACAACAAAATAGCGACCGCCAGATAGCGGCCTGATACCGGTTTGACGTTAATCAGTGGTGATACCAGATAAACCACAATAATGGCGTAGAAAAACCACAAATGATAGAACACTGGTTTTTGCAGGATGTTTTTCAGTGACGCCCAACCGTTGATCGGGGTCAGGGTAGAAATATAGATAAGTGCTATCACGCTGTAAAACAACAGACACAGCCCGATGCGGGTAAAATGCTTTTGCTGTGCGCTTTTTTCACCAAAAAACAGATAACCGGAGATCATAAAGAAGAGGGGCACACAGGCCCGAGAAGCCGAATTCAGCAAATTGGCGATGTCCCAGTTCGCTTCCCCGACTTGCGCCCCGCTGGTGACGTAATAGGTGGTGGCATGGATCATGACCACCATAATGCAGGCAACGGCCCGCAGATTATCAATCCAGCCAATCTTATTGGTCATGCATACTCTCTATCGCCGTCATTTATAAAAACGCTTATCTATTTATGTCGCAAATAATCAGGCTGCAAACAATAACGTAAATTTGATTTATACCCAAAGTAAATGAAACCCCATCAGGACGAAGGGTAATTGTTGCCATAAAGTTATATTGACGGCAAAATAGCCGTCCTAATGCGCTCTGACTGTAGATCCTACCTGAGCGCTTCCAGTTTTTTATGTTTACTATTAATAGCTTAACCTATGCAAACTTCATTCTCACCCGCGACGCGTTTAGGTCGACGGGCGCTTTTATTTCCCTTGTGCCTGGTATTATTCGAATTTGCCGCATATATCGCCAACGATATGATTCAACCCGGTATGCTGGCGGTAGTCGCCGATTTTAATGCCAGTATTGAGTGGGTTCCGACATCAATGACGGCCTATCTGGCTGGCGGGATGTTCCTGCAATGGTTGCTTGGGCCGTTATCAGATCGTCGTGGCCGTCGCCCAGTGATGCTGGTTGGTGTCGCATTCTTCGTGGTGACCTGTCTTGCCATATTATTGGTCACGTCGATTGAACAGTTCATCGCCATGCGCTTCCTGCAAGGGATCGGTTTGTGCTTTATCGGCGCGGTCGGTTACGCCACTATTCAGGAATCCTTTGAAGAAGCGGTCTGTATCAAAATCACCGCACTGATGGCGAATGTGGCATTAATTGCCCCGTTGCTCGGCCCATTGGCGGGTGCCGCCTTGATTCATGTCGCCCCGTGGCAGTTCATGTTTGTGATCTTTGCAGCGCTCGGCGCAATTTCATTTGTGGGGCTGTGGCGCGCGATGCCAGAAACCGCCTCACGCCAAGGGGAAAAGCTGTCGGTAGGGGCGATGTGGCACGATTATAAGCAAGTGCTAACCAATCGCCGTTTCCTGTGTGGCTCCCTCGCATTGGGCTTCGCCAGCTTGCCTCTACTGACCTGGATTGCCCAGTCCCCAGTGATTCTGATCAGCGGTGAGCAGCTCTCAACTGTGGAATATGGCATTTTGCAGGTACCGATTTTCGGCGCACTGATTATCGGCAACCTGACATTAGCGAAATTGAGCGGGAAAACCAGCATTCCGCAGCTTATCCGCTATGGTGCTGGCCCAATGATTATTGGCCTAATGATTGCCGCTGGCTCGACCCTCTATTCATCCCACGCTTATTTGTGGATGACTGCTGGCCTAAGTCTCTATGCTTTTGGTATTGGCCTGGCGAACGCCGGTTTAGTACGACTAACGCTGTTCTCCAGCAATATCAGTAAAGGAACCGTGTCGGCTGCCATGGGGATGATCAGTATGATGGTCTTCACCTTGGGGATTGAATTCGCCAAAGTGGCTTATTTGTGGGGAAACAGCGGCATTTTCAACCTGTTCAATCTTATCAGCGGCTTGCTGTGGCTGGGTTTGGTGATGATTTTTATTCGCCACCAGCCGAAAGCCCTGACTACTGAGTAAATTAAATAATGGGGAGTATGGCTCCCCTCCGCATCTAGTCTGGTCAACCTGGCTTGACCAAATTGATATGGTATTTTATATTTGCTACAGGCCAACAAAAAGAGGGGGGTCTATGGAAAAGATCAATATTTATGATGCCAAGACCAACTTATCTAAGTTGATTAACGCAGTGACAACTACTGGCGAGCCTTTCTTGATCGCCAAAAATGGCAAGGCATTGGTAAAAGTCATTCCTTATATTGAGGAACAGCCAAAACGTAAATTGGGTTTTCTGGCTGGCAAAGTCTCTTGCCCTGATAATTTTGATGATGAAGACAAGGCTGTCATTAATTTGTTTGATGCTAAGGATGAAGATGATTTATTTACTTGATACTCATATTCTAATCTGGCTTGCTGCCAAACCAGAGAAACTCAACAAGGAAGTTGAAAACATCATCACCAATTACAATAATGAAATTTATTTCAGTGTTGCCAATATCTGGGAAATTGCGATAAAAAAAGCACTTAAGAAAATAGAAATTGACCCAGAAATATTACGGAAGGGATTGTTTGAAAATGGATTTAAAGAATTAGCAGTAAAAAGTGAGCACGTTCTAAACACCCTTAAACTCCCTAATATGCATCAAGATCCATTTGACCGGATTTTAGTTTCACAAGCCAGAGTAGAGAATCACACTCTAATTACTGCCGATAGCAAGATCATCGATAGTACTGATGGCTATATAACCATTCTAAAGAATTAGGAATACAGCCAAAACATCATTACAAATGAACTCAAGCGAATAGGTATCTGTAATGATGTTAACCCAACGACCTATTAATTCACAGAAGAAAACAGTCCGCTGTCGCGCAATAGATGGTCATTACCCCGACGGCGAGTGAAGCCGCTGCGGTCAAAGAATTCCAGGATTTGAATCGCCAACTTACGGCCAATACCTAACCGGTCGCGAAAATCTGCTGCGCTGGCGCTGCCTTGACTGGCACCCAATTCACGAATCAAATCAGCAAACTGCTCAATACGTTGGCTCAAGTAGTAGCGGTCGGGAACAATTGCCGTGATATAGCCCAGTTGTGCCGCTTTACGTAGCAAGCTGCGCATTTCACTTTCATCCATTGCCAATTCCGCCGCTAAATCACGAACCCACCACGGATCGTCAGAGAAATAGGGAGCAACCTGTTGCCATCGTACTTGTTCTTGCTCGGTAAATCCCAATCCATGATCGGGCAGATGCAACCAGCCACGGGTATTTTTTAGCGCGCCTTGTGTCAGCAGATTATCAATCAAACGAAACACCAATGCTTCATCCAATGTCGGCAGTGCCATGCGGCGCAACCGCGCCCGCCCTAATCCTAACTGATCACTATGCTGTTGATGGTAGAGACATAAAACATGCAATAAGGTTTGTTGAGCTTGCTGAGCATGAGGGCTGGACAGAGCAATATCACCCGCCACCACACAATCCGTACCTGCCAGCAATGCTGCCATATCATGGCTGCTAAGCTGACGCGCCCAACTGAATTTATGCAGAGAAATTGGCCCTTGTGCCAAGTGCAGTTCCAACACCTCAGGATCGCTCTTCGCTTGCGCTAACGCGGTTAACCACGCCAAAAATGCCGGTTGCCGTTTCCCCCGTTTTGGCACCGCCAGATGAATAACACGCGCTCCACCCAATGTCTTTTTCGCGGCTATATCTCGCAGAATCAGACGGTCATTTTCAGCCAACCACAGGGGGTTATCCAACAGTAGCTCGGCCAGTATCAATTGGGATTTATCGCCCTCCGGTTGAGGGGTGTTAAGCAGTGAAAAGCGCCCGGTAATATGGCTGGCGGCATGATGCAAATGCAGCGGTTGCCAGTGCTGTATGGGTTCATCTGCATCGACAACGACCAGCACTCGATCAACGGATTCCGCTGGCTGTTGGGCTAATAGCCAGTCACCACGATTGATCTGTTGCTTACTAATATCGCCGGAAATATTCAGGGCAATGCGCTGGCCGGCCTGCGCGTGCTGGGTATCCTGGTTTTGTGCATGTATACCTCGCACCCGTACCGGGCGATCGCTGCCCGTGAGCCATAAGGTATCACCCACCGCCACTTTGCCGGCTAACGCCGTTCCCGTAACCACTAAACCTGCGCCTTTTACACTGAAGGCGCGGTCAATAGCCAGACGAAACCGCCGTGATAGCCGATGACTATTCTCATCTTGCTGCTGGCATTGCGCCAGATGCTCGCGCAATTCACTGATACCCAGGTCGGCCGTAGCCGCAGTGACAAACAGAGTGACTTGCTCGATTCCCCAGCCTTGCGCTAACAGCTCCGCCATCACTTGCTGGCGTACTTGCGCAATACGCTCATCATCCACTCGATCGGATTTAGTCAGCGCCACCGTCAATGTCGGGCGGCCCGTCAGCCGCAGGATGGCTAGATGCTCGCGGGTTTGCGCCATCACGCCATCATCACAGGCCACTACCAGCAACGCATGGTCGATACCGCCGACGCCAGCCAACATATTGGCAAGAAATTTCTCATGTCCGGGGACATCAATAAACCCAATAATGCTGTCATCTGATTGCGGCCAGTAGGCATAACCTAAATCAATGGTCATCCCGCGCTGCTTTTCTTCCGGCAAGCGGTCAGCATTAACCCCGGTAATCGCCTGTAATAGCGTGGTTTTACCGTGATCGACATGCCCCGCGGTTGCAATAATCATAGTGCCAACTCCCTGAGCAACGCTGCCTCATCCTCCAAACAGCGCAAGTCCAACCATAAACGCCCATCAGCCACGCGGCCAATGATGGGTTTAGCCAATCCACGCCAGCGCGCCGTTAGTGCTTCCAGAGCGCTTCCGCTGCCATCTTTAGGGGTAAATGTTACCGCCCAACTGGGTAACCGATCGACCGGTAATGAGCCACTGCCTATCTGCGACCAGCATGGCTCTACCGCCAGCGTAAACTCAGCACCATAGCGGCTATTTAAGGCGGCCAGCACCCGCTGCGCACTCTCGGCAATATCTTGTGCCGGACGAGTTAGCAGCCGCATTGTCGGTAACAATTCGGTCAAACGATCGGGTTGCTGATAGAGGCGCAAGGTCGCATCCAGTGCAGCCAGTGTCATTTTATCGGCCCGAAGCGCCCGTTTGAGCGGATGTTGCTGCAATTGGTCAATCCACTGTTTTTTGCCGAGAATGATCCCTGCCTGCGGGCCGCCGAGCAACTTATCCCCTGAAAATGTCACCAAATCGACGCCCGCTGCAATTAACTGCTGCGGCATCGGTTCCGCCGGTAAGCCGTAGCGGGTCATATCCACCAGCGAACCACTGCCGAGATCTGTTGCGGTTGGAATCGCAAATTCATGCCCCAACGCAACCAGTTGCTGCTCCGCCACCGAGGCCGTAAAGCCCTCGATACTGTAATTGCTGGTATGCACTTTCATCAGCAAACCAGTATGTTCACTAATGGCCTGGCGATAATCTTTCAGATGAGTGCGGTTGGTGGTACCGACTTCAACCAGCTCACAACCGGCCTGACGCATCACATCCGGGATACGAAAAGCGCCGCCAATTTCCACCAATTCACCACGGGAAACCACCACCTGCTTCCCGGCAGCCATGACCGTCAGCATCAAAAATACCGCAGCAGCATTATTATTAACGATGCAGGCATCTTCCGCGCCAGTCAGTTCGCAGAGTAAATCGGCTACCGCGCGATCACGATGACCGCGACCTGCGCCACTCAGGGAATATTCGAGAGTAACCGCGCCGCGCATGGCATCAGTTACCGCAGCAATAGCGGACTCCGCTAAAGGTGCTCGTCCTAGATTGGTGTGTAAAACGGTGCCGGAGAGGTTAAAGACGGGTTTTAATGCGGGTTGACGTTGGTTCAGTCGATGGCGTAAAGCCGCAGGCCAGTCCGCACACCAATCAGCCAATGTATGGAACTGACGGATATATTCACGGGCTTCAGCCTGCATCAAACGCAGGTTTTCAGTTAACAATGCTGCGCCATATTCATCCAGCAAAGAGGCCATTTCTGGCGCTCGCAACAAGCTGTCTATGGCGGGTAACTGACTGTAAAGATGATGGGGTTCTGCGCTCATAGTCACTCAAGCATTAGTGATAGTGAGGTCAAAAAGGCACCAGACTGTAGCCTGATACTCTGACGAGTTAATTAGTGAGACGTGATTAAATTTCTCACGCATAACACTAACACTTAGTATTAAAAAAAACAGCACCAGTAAGTTAGCCTGATTGATAAGCAGCATCATGGTAACCCTATCATTAAATCTATTCATCTTCTGGCGATTGGCTGAAAGTTTAGGCTCAAAGATTGCCAAGGAGTGCTGGCATACTATTATTACAAGTAAGATACCAACGCCACCAACATACAATAATCATGCAAAACACATGGTTACATTGCTCCAAGGTAAACATGCGTTATAAGTGCTTACACATATCACTCCTTTAGACAAATGAGTGAAAACCCTTTAAACAACTAACTGACATAAAATAAACTAACATATTTTCGTTTCTAACTCCTGTTTTGGCTAAGAATAGTCTCCTTTATTATGCCATTATGCTTTTAGTTATCACAAAAACCAAAACTCAAATTATTAATGAACTAACTA
>NZ_CACVAD010000067.1 GCF_902726545.1 Yersinia artesiana
AACCATTATTAATTTTAGTAAAAAGATAAAGAATGCATATGCTCAGAGGAATTTCAAATTATCTGGGAAAAATAAAAAAGACAAAGTCAAGAATACGGTTCTTGCCATTTTGACGCCTGAATTACAAAAAAAATTGTCTGATTTATCACAAGCCAGTGAAATGACCCGGCAAGAGATGTTAGAGTTATGCATTAATTCTGCATATTTAAAACTTCCGAAGAATATCAGAAGCATTTAAAAATATTTCAGACAGATATTATCACAATGATCATCCCCGAAAGCTCGCCTGAATTATAGACATTAAGGCGAGTTTCTTTTATTTGTCTGAGGTTATTTGATGAAGATACATGAAGGTTTGCAAGATATCACGCAGTCTGTGGCTGTTCTTCCTGATTTTATTAGAAAACAAATACTTTCGAATATTAGCAGGCTTGCGGATTATGAGCCAGTGATCGGCATTATGGGTAAGACCGGAGCCGGAAAATCCAGCCTGTGTAATGCGCTTTTTGCCGGGAACGTTTCGCCGGTCAGTGATGTTGCAGCCTGTACCCGTAAACCGCTACGCTTCCGTTTTCAGGTGGGTGAGCACTTTATGACCATCGTGGATCTGCCCGGTGTCGGTGAAAGTGAAAGGCACGATGAAGAATATGCTGCGCTTTACAGCGAACAGCTTCCCCGGCTGGACCTGGTGCTGTGGTTGATTAAGGCCGATGACCGGGCGCTGGCAGTGGATGAACATTTTTACCGGGAGGTGATTGGTGAGGCATACCGGCATAAGGTGTTGTTTGTTATCAGTCAGTCGGATAAGGCCGAACCCACCAGCGGTGGTGAAAAGCTGTCTACAGAGCAGAAACAGAATATCAGCCGCAAAATCTGCCTGTTACATGAACTGTTCCAGCCGGTAAACCCGGTTTGTGCGGTGTCAGTACGTCTGCAATGGGGGCTTCGGGTAATGGCTGAAAGGATGATCCGTTGCCTGCCACGCGAGGCCAGCAGCCCGGTAGCGGTACAGCTCAGTGCCCCGCTTCGTACCGATGCCATTAATAAAAAAGCCCGTGACGATTTTGGGGAAACGGTCGGCTCGGTACTGGATACAGTAAGTTCCCTACCCCTGATACCAGCCCCGGTTCGGACCATCATTCAGGCTGTACGCGATACCGTGGTGTCGGTCGCCCGGGCCGTCTGGAATTTCTTCTTCTGAATATTGCCACTTAATCCGTCGTTTCCTGAGCCCTGCCGCCATTTGAGCGACAGGGCTTTTTTGTCTTTATTTTCCATCATGAGGAGTCTGCTTATGACCCGTCTGGCTTCGCGCTTTGGCGCAGCAAACCTTATTCGCCGTGACCGCCCGCTAACCCGTGAAGAGTTGTGTCGGGTGGTGCCCAGCGTGTTCAGTGAGGAGAAGCATGCGTCACGCAGCACACGGTATACCTGGATACCAACCATTACTGTTCTTGAAAATCTGCAGCGAGAGGGTTTTCAGCCGTTCTTTGCCTGTCAGACTCGCGTTCGTGACCCAGGGCGCCGTGAACATACCAAGCACATGCTGCGTCTGCGGCGTGAGGGGCAGATTACCGGTAAGCAGGTGCCGGAAATTATTCTGCTCAACTCCCATGATGGCACCAGCTCGTATCAGATGCTGCCGGGATTATTCCGTGCGGTATGCCAGAACGGGCTCGTCTGCGGTGAGTCGTTTGGCGAGGTGCGGGTACCGCACAAAGGCGATGTGGTGAGTCAGGTGATTGAGGGAGCCTATGAGGTACTGGGGATTTTTGACCGTGTAGAAGAGAAACGGGATGCCATGCAGTCGTTGATGCTGCCGCCCTCTGCACAACAGGCTCTGGCACAGGCTGCACTGACGTACCGTTTCGGGGAGGACCACCAGCCGGTTGCGCCGTCACAGGTACTCTCCCCGCGTCGCTGGCAGGATGAGAGTAACGACCTGTGGACCACGTATCAGCGTATTCAGGAGAACCTGATTAAGGGCGGGCTCAGTGGACGGAGTGCAAAAGGCGGACGAACGCATACCCGTGCAGTGCGCGGTATCGACGGCGACGTTAAGCTCAACCGGGCACTGTGGGTGATGGCTGAAGCGATGCTGAGTGGGTTTCAGTCCTGAGCTTGTTATCAGCATGTTAGGAAAGGACACTCCCTGTCCGTTTTACCTCCTCTGGATTGAGTGTTTTTTCACCGTATTTCACGATGTGCCGCGTCGGGCCTGCTTCCGGTGGCAGATAAAAAATAGTTCATTCCATGTCCATACCCTGTCCTCCCCCCTCTTTAGAATCATTTCATATTCAGTCAGTTAACTATTACGGAGATTTAAGATGACACAGGCAGAGCGCCGTCATGACCGGCTGGCTGTCAGGCTGTCACTGATAATCAGCCGCCTGGTTGCAGGTGAAACGCTGAACATGACGCGGCTTGCTGCAGAGTTTGGAGTGTCAGTCCGTACCCTGCGACGGGATTTTCGTGAACGGCTGATGTACCTCGACCTTGAGTATCGACGGGGGCAATGCCGCCTGCGCAGCACCGGTGGGGGCGTACAGGGGGAGCTCGATGCGCTGACCTTCGCGCACCGGGCCGGACTGGCTGATATTTTTCCGGGGCTGGACCGGCGTCTGGCGGGCATGCTGCTCACTGCAGGAGGGATGCCGTGTCTGGTATGGCAGCCGCCACAGTCTGTGTCACCGACCAGCTCACTGGTCTTCTACCGTCTCGTCAGTGCCATTACCGCCTGCCAGCGGGTACTGCTGCTGGCCGAGGGAGAGCGCTGTGACGGGTTGGCCCCATACCGCCTGATATCACTCGACGGCTGCTGGTACCTCACTGGTGAACTTAACGGGTATATCACCGTGCATCCTCTGACGACCATCCATGCGGTGACAGTCCTCAATACCACTTTTATCCCGAAAAAACGTCTCAGCCAGTTAACCACACAGTCGGGCTTTATCCGGGCACTTCCGCACTTCGACTGTATCCGTGAAGTTCTGTCACAGGCTGCCGATAATGTGGAATCGGGCTAGGCTTCGGTTTAATGACCTCTGTTAACAAGGAAAAAAACAATGGCCTAGTTTTACGAGAAAAATAGCGTACGTCACGACGGTGTGACTGAAGACGATATCACCGGACGCATACAACGCAGTGAGCTGACCGTGTCCACGCTGGTATGGCGGTAGGGAATGACGGAGTGGCAACAGCTTTCCACCACGCCACTGATGGCCGCCCTAGCACAGTGCAACACACCTCCGGCATGGCATTTGAGTAGGCGTCTAGCGCCGTATCGGGTGGGCGGTACTGGTTTATCACACGCTGCTCAACATCGCCAAGGGTTACCTGCAAAGGAGGAATACATGGGATTCTGGGATACTGCCGGGAAACTCGCCAAAAACGTCGCTAAAGACGCGCTCGACAGTTCCCGGGAAATGAAGGCGATTCATGACCGCCTAGATGGTCAGAGCAGTACCGCGTTGAAGAAAATTGTCGCGGATGACGGTTACTTCAGCGGCGCAACAGAAATGGAAAAACGCCTTGCACGAAAAACTTTACGTGACCGTGGCGAGAGTTAATCACTGTACAGGGCCTGATATGGCCCTTTTTTTATTTCAGGAGTTTGATAATGAAAAGAAAATATTTCCCTGCCAGCGTGAAATGGGGTTGGTTGGTACTATCTGCAGCATTGGTAGCACCTACCATCGCCCACGCCGATTTCAAAACTGCGATGGACGCTAAAAACTGTCAGCCGCAAGCGAACAATTGTCCGTACCCAGCCGACCTAATGAAGACTGACCCGGAGTTCAAGAAGTCTATTGAAACCGCCATGTCCTGGAATGGACTGGTTGGTTTGCTGGGGCAGGAGGGAGCACTCAATGGCCCACAGGGGCCATTGGAGCCGTTGAAAATCGACGGGAAAGATTATCTGAAAGGTTCGATGTGTGCTGACGGAGATTGTGGCGATCACAACCTGATCTTCCTGTACGAACTCGACCACGGGAACTTCATCGGATTTTACACTAACCGTAACGACGGACAGTGGGTAAATACCCCGAGTGACGGGGAAGCGAAGGTACTGCGTTCCCTGGTCAAAGGAGAAGTGACGCCGGCACAAAACAGCACGACAGCTTCCGCTACTCCAGCTCCGACAGCCGCCCCAGCGAAGGCAGCACCAAAGACCATCTGGGAAGTCACTGGTGATGACGGTAGAACGCTGGGCGATGTTTGTGGTGGTAATAAACAGACGTGTACGGTTGTGGGCAGTACCAAACATATCGTGGCCATCTGGAACCACCAGTCTCTGAACGGGTGTGCTTTCGGTGATATCTACATGGTTGACAAAGATGAATTGTTTTGGAAACAGTACGATACCGGAACTTGTAGTCCGAATGCTTGGATACGCAAAGGCTCTATGAACAACGGCCAATACTGGACTGTTGATGTTGGTGTAGGCAGTGAAGTTGTGATGCAGTACCCGGTCGAGTATTGGTCACTGGTACGCGACTTCACCGGTAAGGATCGTCCGTCCTGGGAAAAAGCAAAACAAGCGGCTAAGCAGTAGCGTTATCGTTACAACACGAAACATACCAAATCCCCCCTCTTTCTGTCCCCTGTCGCTTCTGCGCCAGGGGTTTTTACTTTTTAAGGTGCAACAAAATGCCTGAATTTGTTTTGCTGCCGCCCGGGCCATTCACCCGGGAGCAGGCAGAAGCTGTCGCCACAGCTTACCGCAACATCGCTATTGAAGATGACCAGGACAGCCATTTTCGGCTGGTGGTTCACGATAGCGAAGGAAGTATGGTCTGGCGAGCCTGGAGCTTTGAGCCTGACGCCGGTGCAGGGATTAACCCGTATCTCCGGCAGTACAGCATCCGGCGATAGCCGTCACCCTGCAAATTTCTTACGTATTTCACCCAGCGTCACACGCCATCAACATCTCTTTATTCCCCGATACGCCAGCCACAACCGCTGGCGTTTTTATTAATGGAGAACACCATGACCTCCCTGACTCAGCCTGTATTTACCCCGGCTAATGAGCCGCAACTCACCCTTACTGTCGCCGACGTCCCCGATGCGCTGCGTATTCATTTCTGGCCGCAGCATTTTGGCACCATTCCACAGTGGCTAATGCTGGAGCCGCGCATCTTTGCCTGGATGGACCGCTTCTGCGCGGATTACAGTGGCGGTATCTGGCAGTTTTACACGCTGAGCAATGGCGGTGCGTTTATGGCTCCTGATGCTGAAGGTGACGATAAATGGCATCTGTTCAACGGCATGAACGGCAATGGTGCGGAAATGAGCGCAGAAGCCGCAGGTATTGCTGTCTGCCTGATTGAATACAGCCACCATGCCTGCCGTACCGAATGCGATGCCATGACGGAGCACTATTACCGTCTGCGGGACTACGCCCTGCAGCATCCAGAAGCCCACGCCATTCTGCGTATCATTGACTGACCAGAGGAACAACGAATGAAACAGCTTTCCTTTTTACCCGGCGAGATGACGCCACAGGACCGGCGTCTCATTCAGCGGGCGCTCAGGGCTCTGGAGCGGCACCTGCATGAGCCAGGGGTATCCTTCACCTCCACTCATGCCGTTCGGGAGTGGTTGCGACTACATATGGCCGCACTTGAGCGGGAAGAGTTTAGGGTGCTGTATCTGGATAATCAGAACCAGCTTATCGCCCATGAGACCCTCTTTAGTGGCACGATTAACCGCACCGAGGTCTATCCCCGGGAAGTGGTAAAACGTGCACTGCACTTCAATGCGGCGGCGGTGATACTGGCGCATAACCATCCTTCCGGCGAGACGATGCCCAGCCAAGCTGACAAAGCCCTCACGCAGCGACTGGTTCAGGTACTTCAACTGGTGGATATCCGTATCCCTGACCATCTGATTGTCGGCGGCAGGCAAATCTATTCGTTCGCGGAACACGGTCTTCTGTGAGGTATTAAATGAAAATTATCAGTAAACGCCGGGCAATGACGATATACCGCCAGCATCCTGAGTCCCGAATCTTTCGCTACTGCACCGGCAAATACCAGTGGCACGGTAGCGTCTGTCATTACACAGGCAGGGACGTTCCGGATATCACTGGAGTCCTGGCTGTGTACGCCGAACGCCGCCAGGACCGTAACGGGCCTTACGCCTGCCTGATGAGTATCACCCTGAACTGACAATAAAGAGGTTATAAATGAGCAACACCACATGGGGCCTGCAGCGGGATATTACACCGCGCATGGGGGCACGTCTGGTACAGGAGGGCAACCGGCTGCACTATCTGGCTGACCGGGCCAGTATCACCAGTAAGTTTAGTGATGCCGAATGCCAGAAGTTGGATATCGCATTTCCGCATTTTATCAGTCAGATGGAATCGATGCTGACCACTGGTGAAATGAATCCTCGGCATGCCCATTGCGTCACCCTGTACCACAACGGTTATACCTGCGAAGCCGATACTCTTGGCAGTTGCGGCTACGTATACATCGCTGTTTATCCCACTCAACGCTAACTTAATTTCACGAGAACAAGCATGAAAACTCTACCTGCTACAATTTCGCGGGCGGCGAAGCCCTGTCTGTCGACCGTTGCAGTCTGGCAAATGCTACTGACACGCCTGCTGGAGCAACACTATGGCCTGACGCTGAACGACACACCATTCAGTGATGTAACCGTTATTCAGGAGCATATCAACGCCGGTATTACGCTGGCTGATGCCGTTAACTTTCTGGTGGAAAAGTACGAACTGGTTCGTATCGATCGCAGAAGTTTTAACTGTCAGGAGCAATCACCTTATATTCGGGCGGTAGATATTTTACGGGCAAGACAGGCAACTGGCCTGTTGCGACAAAGCCGTAACAACGCAGTACGGTGAATATTGCGTACAACCTTCCCGATTTGCACTTCCGATCTTTCTCCCTTGTTTACATATTGCATAATGCGGCTGCCACTACCCGGCAGCCGCGTTTGCTTTTTGCGGATAAAATATCATGCAAACTGAAGCTGAAGTATTAACCGGTCATAGCGAACTGATTTGCTCGACTAGTATTGAACGTATAGTGACAGGCCGCGATACAGCACTAAAACAGATCGAACAACTCATTCAGCAAATTGATGCCATTTCACGGCTGACCTCAGAAATAGGCGGTGGTACAGCGCAAGACTGGGCGATGAAAGCCGGGCACCGTTACGACAGTTGGCTGACTGAAAATACTGATAGAGCGCTACCTGCCGTCACCCACAATATTGACCGCAGTATCTGGCGCGATTTGATGCTGAAGTCCGGCATGATGGCCTTGATGGATGCGCAGGCTCGTGACCAGTGGCATAAGAACTTGGAGGAGGGCGATCTTCCTGCTATCAGCGAGGCGAATATCCTCAGCACCTTTGAGCAGCTACATCTGAATAAAATGGACGTCTTCGAACGCAGCATCATTAACGTGTTCAAAGGCCTGTCGTGGGATTACAAAACCAACAGTCCCTGCAGCTTCGGTAAGAAGATTATCGTCAACAATCTGGTGAAGCATGACCGATGGGGCTACAGCCTGAACTGGGGCTGGCGGCGCGATCAGTTAGCCGATCTGGAACGTATGCTGTATTTGCTGGATGGTAAAACCATCCCTGATAACCGGCACGATATCTCCATTCGGTTCATGGATTTTGTTCGCGATAATCCACATCAACAGGTCTTCGAGGATGATTTCTTTAGCATTCGTTATTTTCAGAAAGGCAGCGGACATATCACGTTTAAACGCCTTGATCTGGTGGAGAGGATGAATGATATCGTGGCAAAACATTTTCCTGGAGCGCTACCTGCAAGATAACCTGAGTAGATTATGGGTTTCTGGCATAATCATTGCGGCCAAGAACTCTCAACAGGCTACTACGTAACCTGTAAGTCTAATTTACAAGTTCAGCAGGGAGAGCATCGCCAGACGCTGGCAAACTGAATATGCGAAACTTCAGTTGTTCGGTTTTACCAAACAACTCGGCGTTAAACAGAAGCCGGAGGCGAAAAGGATATTGCCGCTTTACTACAGGCCAAAAAGTAGCTCTGGATGCCTCTGCTCTCCACAAGCAAAATCATTTGGGGGTGCTTATGGGGGTTACTCACTTATCCAACACAAAATGGCAATTTTAAATCAATGAGTTAAGTATCAAATGCGACTCCTGTGATCTCCGCCAAAGCCTATCTCCCGTTTTCTCTTTTCTTCTATAAATCCTTTTATAATCCAATGGTTACAATGAAAATAGTCTGTCTGAATCTACCGTGGTTTACTGGTTTCTACCCTGTGCTGGGGGCATAAAAATACTGCCATTTTGAGACATTTCATACCGTACAGCTTTCAACTGCCCCAAATCAATAACCACCACTCTCCGGTCGGAGGTGCAGCATGTCCGATAACTCGCCCTGCGAAGTGGAAGATCTCATTGATCATGGTCGTGCGTTCATTAACGTCTTTGTATGGTTATATGTGAATAGTCTTGATGTCTTAGCCCTTGATTATGAGCGATTTATATTATTCTAAATCAATAAATCGGCATAAAAACTTCAATAGCACTGATAATAAAGATATGTGCTTAAAAACAGTATTGACATCTGATATAGAACACGTAGATTGGAATTCAACACCGGTGCAATTAGTAGCGAGCTTTTTATTTAACCGGTGTCCATGTAGCAGATTTAAAATAATGCGATAAAGGTCACGAAATATTTTTTTATGTGAGATTCGTTATGAGTTTACTTATAATTTACTCATGCGATGATGCTTTAAGGTCACGCAGTAAATCTTCATAATCGCATTTTGTGGAAGGTACGCGATGAGTTAAGGCTTTGTTGTTAATAGTAATGTTCGCGATTTGTGTACTTCAGTATGAGATCGAGAATATCGCGACGAAAGTAAAGCCACGTAACAAAGAGTATATATCGCGAGGGTGATGTACTAATTTAGTCAGTTTTATCAAAAACATGGCTAAATGTAATAAGTTGGGAATGTTACCATTCAGTTAATATATTGGAGGGCAGAGTTAGTTCTAAACGAAAATATTCCTGTAAAACATGTACATCTTTATAAACAGTACCAAGATAAGTATCACGTTATTAAGTTGATTAATGTTTAATTTTAAATGTGTAGTACCTTAAAAGCCCTGGCTAGTGTAGTCGGGGCTTTTATTATTTTGGGGCTTGCCGCTGTTATGCCGAATAAAAACAGGAGGATGTATGAAGGTCAGGTTGGCGTCACCTGATGAAGCAGGTCAGTTATGGTTGGTAAGGAATAAGGCCATAAGGCATGGGTGTCGAAATGTGTATGATGAGAAAATATTGATTGCCTGGACTCCAGATCAGATGCCCGAGGGATATCCTAAGGCTGTGGCGCATAATCCATTTTTTGTCGTCGATGACCCGGTTAGCCAGCTTGCTGTTGCCACTGGTTTTTTAGATCTCTCATCCAGTAGCGTAGAAGCTATTTTTACATTACCTGAATTTGAAGGCCGCGGTATGGCGTCTTTGATTCTGACAGCCATCAAGCAAGAAGCAAAACAGCGGGGTTTTGCAAAGTTAACACTGGCTGCAACACCTAATGCATCGGCATTTTATGAAAAGAATGGATTTATACTCATTGGTGAGAGCTTATATCCATCCCAGTTGGCACAGGCCAACTTGAGATGTATGGATATGGTCTGTTATTTATAGTGTTGTGAGCCTGCTCTGACTTAATAAGCAGTCTCAAGAAATATCAGCAACAGAGGCTCTGGCAATTAATCTGCCGGTCACGGCATGCCCTTCAGGAACAAAAATGGGATGCTGCTCAATTAGGCTACGTATGCGTTGCAGGCAATTTTCCAATAACTGTTCTGTAGGATAAGAAATGCAAGTTAGCGGTGGGTAAAGCAGCGAGGCCAGCGGAGAGTCTTCCAGGCTTAGCAACGAAACCTCCTGTGGCACGACAATGTTAAATTCACGCATCAGGCGCATAGCTTCAGCGGCATAACTATCGCGTTTTACAATAATGACTGAATAACGGGTAAAGCTGTTAATTAGAGTCAGTAAGGCTTGCTCTACGTTATTTTTTGCGGCTAACAATAACTGCCGGTTAAAAGGCAGTGAGAAGTTTTGCAGCACGTTACGATAACCCTCTACCATCTGGCGGCTGGCATCATCATCTTCATTATCAATGAGTAACGCGATATTGCGATGGCCTTTACCAATCACGTATCGGCAGGCACTTTCTGTTGCAAATGCATAATCATAGCCGCGGCTTTCTGCTCCGGTAACAGCAAACTGATCGAATGCAATGACGTTCTGCGGTGCGTTAGCGCTGAGTTTACCCAATACGACGACAGCCACACATTGGTGTTGGAGTTCTTCAATAAACATTTGTTGTTCAGATTCGTCATTAACATACTGAACAATAAGTGTTTTGTTGAGGTTTTTCATCGCGCGGGACAACTGTGGCAACAGAATGGCAGAAAGCTCCGCTTCACAAGTCGGTAGTACAATGCCAACGTAGCTGGAAGTCTGACTGGCCAGACTTTGGGCGGCAAAACTCGGGCGATAATTGAGTTGCTCGACAGCCCGTAATACTGCTTCCCGACTTTCGTCGCGCACGCCGCGTGTTCCGGTAAGAACGCGCGATACCGTGGCTCTGGAAACATTGGCTAACTTGGAAACATCATCGATTGTTGGCATTGCGTCTTCTGCGTAACGATTTTCCCATTATAGTAGCATAAATAACCGAGATAATTGTTCACAGTGTTGTCACTCCTGGCACTGCTATATCTGTTTATTTATCTGCAAGATAGGCAGCCATGCAGCCCCGCGTACTCCGCTGGCGTCGCCAAATTTGGCTTTCAGAATAGTTGTACGGCAATCATTTGAGAAAATATATTCCTGGATGGCACTGGGCAAATCATCGTAAAGACTCGCTACGTTAGATAAACCACCGCCGATAACAATGGCATGAGGGTCTAGCGTATTAATAACAGTCGCAAGACTGCGGGCAAAGGCGTCAATAAAATGATGGTAGTGTGCCAGCGCGCGAGGCTCTTTTTCTTGGGCGGCAGTGATAATATCTTCGGCGCTGAGTTGAGTACGCCACTGTTGATTAAAACGCTGCGCAAAGCCTGTTCCTGAAATAAAACTTTCAACACAGTTTTTCTGGCCACAATAACACTGTTGCGTTATACCATCCTGCTCCGTCATAAATCCGGGTAACGGGTTGTGACCCCATTCTCCGGTAATGGCATTTGGCCCTGAAAGTAGTGTTTTATTCACCACGATGCCGCCGCCACAACCGGTACCCACTATGACACCAAATACTGTGTTATAACCGGAACCGGCACCATCTACAGCTTCAGAAAGCGTAAAACAGTCAGCATCATTTGCGAGAAAAACGGGTTGTTTTAAGTGCTGAGTTAAATCCCCGGTTAAATCCTGGCCATTCAGTACCAGACAATTACAGTTTTTAATTAAGCCACTTACCGGATCAATTGTGCCTGGCAGCCCAATACCAATTGTAAATTCACCACCCGCTTTATTTTTTATTTCATTAATAAATGAGAGCAGGTTCTCCATAAAGCCTTGATAACTCTCTTTACGAGTTGTTCGGCGTTCACGTAGTCGTATTTCTCCATGAGAATCTAATAATACCGCTTCAATTTTAGTGCCGCCAATATCCAGTCCGAGATGAAACATATTAACCTCATAGAGAACTTCAAAAATGGTCAGAGAGGATATGCCTCTCTGACTTATAACATGACATGCGAGCTGTTATTGTCTGCTGCGGTACAGGTCTATCAGCTCAGTCACTAATTCTTTTGCCAGGATTGAAGTCATTAAATGATCCTGAGCATGAACCATCACCAGTGTCATTTTGGTTTTTCCTTCACCTTCATCAGCTTCAATGAGTTTGGTTTGTACCAAATGGGCCTGTTTGGCGTAATATTCAGCTTCTTTCATTTTTTCATCGGCATCAGCGAAGTTATTTTCTTTAGCGCTACGTAACGCTTCATAGCAAAGACTTCGTGACTGACCGGCATTAATAATAATGCCCATAACCTGTTCTTCTAATTCCATTAATAACCTCGGTGGTATCGTAATTGTGATTTATGCCGCATCCGTTTGCGCGGTTGCATTGTGTTCTGTGGCTTTACCTGTTTCCTGTTCCAATAACTGCTTTTCATAAGCCTTGAGGAAAGGGAAATACATAACGGCAGAGGTTGCCATGCATATCAGGCACAAAATGACCGGACTAAACGTCCAGTTGGCAGCCCATGAAGCACCGATTGGCGCAGGGGTTGTCCAAGGGGTCATTTGAACTACTCTGGATACCAAATCAAAATCCAGCGCAAAATAGGCGAGTGTGGCATTGACCATAGGCACGAGTACAAATGGAATAAAGAACAATGGATTCATAATGATAGGCGCGCCGAACAAAATAGGTTCATTGATGTTGAACATGCCAGGCACAATACCCATTCGGCCAATGGTGCGTAGATGAACCGCTTTACTGCGCATGAGCAGCAATGCTAATGGCAGTGTGGAACCTACGCCGCCAATCAGCAGATAGTGATCCCAGAATCCCTGCACATAGATGTGTGGAATAGCCTGGCTAGCCGCCATTGCCGCCTGGTTTACAGACAGATTTGCCATCCAGAATGGGTTCATAATACCCGTGACAATCAGCGCGCCGTGAATACCGGCAAACCATAATACCTGGCAAACCAATACCGAGATTAAAATAGCAGGTAGGGTATCAGAGGCTGCAACCAAGGGTTTTACCAGTGACATAATAGCTTCAGGAATAATCATTCCCAATTGCGCTTCAATAAATAAATTAAGTGGATGCAGAGTCAGGATGACCGCCAGAACAGGAATTAAAATCTCAAATGAGCGAGCAACACCGGTTGGGACTTCAGGTGGCAGGCGGATAGTAATATTATGACGCTTGAGAAAAGCATAAAGTTCAGTGGAATAGATAGCGACCAAAATAGCGGTAAAAATCCCCTGACCAGAAAAATAAGCGGTAGATATTTGTCCGTCTTTTAAGGGGGCCGCAACCAATAAGAATGCCATCAGTGACAACATGCCCGAAGTTAAAGGATCGAGATTATGGTGGCGCGCTAAACTCGCTGCGATCCCAACTGCAATAAATAGGGTCATGATCCCCATGCTGAAATTAAAAGGCAGCATTAGGCTGGCACGATGTTCTAATGAAAATTGCAACCAGGCGCGAGCAAATCCCCAAGTTGTATCAGGTGAGAAAGGGGGAAATATAAAAACTAACATGAATGAACCGACAATCATGAAAGGGAGTGCGGCGATAAATCCATCACGAATGGATGTAACATATTTCTGCTGACCAATTGCGCCCGCCATTGGCGTGATTTTCTGTTCAATCACGTCGATTAATTTACTGTACAGAGAACCCATGGTTTATCCCTTATTTGTTATTATCAATTAGTGAAAGGGCAAAATCTAAAACCGCAGCACCTTTTTGCATGCCGTAATCCATCATATTGATGGGTTCGACTTTAATGTCGTATGCATTGGCTTTATTCTGTAGATCGCGTTGCATATATTTCACCTGTGGCCCTAATAAAACGACCTGATAATCTCCAACGTTCTGTTCAAACTCCACGACACCGAAAGCCTTAATATCAACTTCAAGATTTCTTTTCTCCGCTTCCTCAACCATTTTCTTCACCAACATGCTGGTAGACATTCCCGCAGAACAACAAAGCATGATTTTTTTCATGGGTAGCTCCGAAATAAATAACGACAGTGATAACGAGCGGACTATAGCTATGATGGAAATAAACGGAAAGCGCTTTCCGTTTATGGATCATTTAAATGTGAGCCTGATCACCAGATGGAGGCTTTCGCTTTGTTGTGATGTGCGCCATCATCCTTCCATAAAACAGCCCCAGAAAGGTTCCACCATGAATATCCAGATCATGAATGTTGCCGTCGCCCTGATTGAGCAGCGCCTGACTCCCTTTGCCAATATGCTTACCCGCAACCATCACATCACGGCTATGCGCGATAGCTTTGCTCTGGCAATGCCCTTTGTGATTGTAGGTAGCTTGATGGTTCCTCTGATTTTTCCGCCATTCTCTATCAATATTGATGGCCGCTTCGGGACGTGGTATTTGCTCTTTCGGCCAATACTGATGCCTATCTTTGAACTGACATTAGGTCTGATTTCGTTGATTATTGCCTTTGGTGCCAGCGCCAGCCTGGCTAAGCAATATCGGCTACCTGAACGGCTTGCTGGGCTCACCGGTTGCCTGGCCTTTCTGATGTTTATTGGGTTCAAAGAGGGCACCGCACCCAATATATTTTTAAGTGGGATGGGGATGTTTACTGCCTTGTTCTCAAGTTTCTATTCAATTGAAATAATAAGATTTTTCTATAAAAAAGGTTGGTGCATACGCTTACCTCAGGAAGTCCCCCTGATGACACGTAATAGCTTTCAGTTATTGGTTCCGCTATTGGTAATTATGTTGTCCATTAGCGTGATGAATACGCTATTGCAGCTTTCGACAGGAATGATGTTACCGAATTTGATCAGTGAAGCACTCCGCCCGTTAATCATTGCCTCTGATACCCTGACAGCTATTTTGATTTCCTTACTTATTTGCCAGTTATTGTGGTTTGTTGGTATTCACGGTTCACTGATTGTCACGGGTATTATGAACCCATTCTGGATGGCAAATTTAGTTGAAAATCAAGAAGCTCTGGCTAATGGTGTGACCCAACTTCCCCATATTTATCTACAAGGATTCTGGGATTTTTACTTATTAATTGGCGGCATTGGCTCAACATTGCCGCTGGTTTTTATGGCGATGCGCAGCCGCTCCAGCCAGCTCAAAAGTGTTGGAAAAATTGGTTTGATCCCCTCGCTGTTTAATATCAATGAACCCATTTTATTTGGTTTTCCAATCATTCTTAACCCTGTGTTTTTATTGCCATTTATTGGTGTTCCGATGATTAATGCCTGCATTGCCTGGTATCTTACTCATCTGGGGGTATTGGATAGAGCGGTTGCTATGTTGCCCTGGTCTATGCCCTCACCCTTAGGTGCTGCATGGGCTGCGAACGGTAGTTGGAAAAACATGTGTATGTGCTTGTTTGCCATCTTCAACTCCTGGATGTTATATCGCCCTTTCTTTTGTGTGTATGAAAAGCAACTTGCTGATTTAGAACGTAAATAACAGATGCTGTTTTCTCGCCATCAATGTGCTGACCCGTCGTCAGGGTCGGCACTTCCCGCTCTCAACAACTAAAAATGCGACTCCAATCACAATTCTAAGGGGATTACTGGCGAATTTGTGACTTGATCCGGCAAATACGGAAAGCGCTTTCCGTTATTGGATGTACATTTCCGTTTCTATTCCGTAAATTTCCCGACGCGTTATTCAGATGCTATTTCAATCAAAAAAAACACAAGGGAAATTATGAAAAGTCTGAACCAATTAATGCCTCTGTCTTTGCTCATCCTGACGGCCATGAGTCATCAGGCCAGTGCAGAAAAATATGATTTTGCACTACATGGTTATATTCGCTCTGGCATTTTGGCCAATAGCGATGGTAACCGTGTCGATTCTGTTGGCTTGATGCCTGATGGGAAATGGCGTCTTGGTAACGAAGATGATACGAAAATTGAATTAGTTCCGCAGGTTACGCTGACATCAGATTCTGGTGCCGTGGCCAAAATTCAGGCCAATATCACCCATCAAAGTAAATGTACCTCTGACTGGAACTGTCTGGATGAAGACGGTAAGGCGGTACAATTCCGTGAAGGTTATGTCGAAATGACTAACCTCGACTTTGCTCCTGAAGTGGCTTTTTGGGGCGGAAAACGCTACAGCAGCTCCAACACCTCAAGCCATCAGTTTGACTGGGAATATATTCAATACAACGGGACTGGGGGCGGGTTCGATAACCTGGACTTAGGCTTCGCACGTTTTGATGCCGGTATCTACGCTTTTACCCCAACCGATGAAAGCAAAGCATTCCCGGTGGATAAAAGTGATCAGGGCTACCCCGATGATTACTCCCTGAACCTATGGTTGAAGAAGATTGGCGGGTCACCCATTGACCTGGAAGTGGTCGGTCATCACATGAATAACAGCGAAAAACATGTTGATGCGGCGGAAAAAGGCTATGGCTTCACGGGTATTTATAATTTCGACGGATTTTATGGCATCGCTGGCGGCTATTCCAAATTCGTTGTGCAGTATGGCCGAGGGTTGGCCGCGGGGGATTCTTTGGGTAAGAACGGCTGGGGTTGGGCCAACCTGGAAGATACTCAATCCTGGCGCGTGGTACTGGACGGAATGGCCTCACTGGGTGAATGGGATATCTCCACCTTTGCCTACTACCAAAAAGATAAAAACTACCGTTGGTGGAGCAGCGATGAGAAAGGTTGGGGTCGGACAAGCTGGGTTGCCGGGGTTCGTCCTTACCAGCAAATTACCAAACACTTCGCAATGCAATATGAAGTGGGTTACGAGTATCTGGATGATGACAACTACAAAGGTGTTGATGGCAAAGGAAAAGGCGGCTTAACCAAAGTCACTATTGCCCCAACATTGACTTTCGATTCCGGCTTCTGGAGCCGCCCACAACTGCGCGTTTTTGCCACTTATGCCAAATGGGATAAGGGCGTATCTGATGCCCTTGATGGCAATTACAACTGGGACACCAATAGTATCAGCGCTGGAGGTTATAGCCGCAGTGGGAAAACCGACACGCTGAACTTTGGTATTCAAGCTGAAGTGTGGTTCTAAGGGGGAAATGATGAAAATTATCCGAAGAAAAACGTTGCTGCTATCCCTGTTGTCAGCATTGGCGAGCGCCGGTGCAATGGCGGCTGAACAGTCTCATTTTGAGCACTTTATTACCCGTCAGGGCGCGCAGTTAATGGAGGGAGACAAGACCTTCCGTTTTGCCGGGATTCATGCGCCTGAATTACACCGCATTGAAGATGATGCTCGTGGCACCTGTAAAGCGGATCCACGGGGGTGGGGGCAATATTTTAAATGGCCGACGGCTCAAGAGCAGGAAAATTGGATCAAGGCGATGGTGGCAACGGGTGCGAAAGCCCAGCGCGTCTACGTACTATCAGTTCAGCAGGAGAATGATAAAGACTGCGAACGTGAAACTCATATTCTGGCACCTTCCACACCGGATGGTATGCCACGGCTGAATGAAAAAGCGATGACGGTTTATGACAACATGATAGCCGAAGCTGATAAGCAAGGGCTGCGGCTTATCTTGCCGTTTATTGACCATTGGTGGTGGTGGGGCGGTCGTGAACAATTAGCGGCGTTTTATCACGAAAAACCCGAGGCATTTTACGATACCTCGAGCAAAACCTATCAGGCCTATAAAGACATTATTCGTCAGGTTATTACCCGAACCAATACGGTAACTGGCCGCCCCTATTATGATGAAAAAGCCATCATGGCCTGGGAAACTGGTAATGAGCTGGAGGATACCAATGCGGCCTTTTTGCACGAAACGGCCGCGTGGATTAAAAAGTTGGCTCCACATCAATTAGTGGTCGACGGCACTTATAAGAAAATTAATGATTTCTCAGTTAATGATCCGAATGTCGATATCGTCAGCAATCACTATTACACCAACGCTGGCAACAATCACCCAGATCAGGTGGCGAAAGACTTAACGGCTATCGGCGGCAAAAAAGTTTATCTGGTGGGCGAGTTTGGTCTGCTGGACAGCAGTGAACTGAATAGCATTATGCAGTCTATTGTTCACACCGATGTTAATGGTGCCAAGGCCGCAGGGGGCTTTATCTGGGGCTTCCGTGGGCATCGTCAGGATGGGGGATTTTACTGGCACAAAGAGTATACCGGCCACTACAGCTATCATTTACCTGGCTTCCCTGAAGGAAAGGCCAATCAGGAAATGGATGTGGTGAATCTGGTGCGCACCGCGTCTGCACAGATGTCCGGGCTGGATAAGGCCCCGCCATTGCCAGTACCCGATGCACCAAAGTTACGTGATAGCCAATCACCATTCGCAATTAATTGGATGGGGGCCGCCGTTGGTCGTAGTTATGACGTAGAGCGTGCGGACAGTGAAAATGGCCCATGGAAAGTGGTAGGTCATGACATTTCTGACGGCATTCAGGCGTGGGATCCTGCCAAAATGGATTTGTTCCGCGATGATTATTCTGCTCTGAAATTAGGTAAAACCTACTATTACCGCGTGGTCGCCAAGAACGAATCCGGCAAATCTGCGCCGTCCAACGTTATCAGTATTACCCATCACCAGAAAAATCAGGCTCCGGTTATCGAGCTGAATGATAAGGCGACGACCACGCAGGATAAGGGAATCGGTCTTGATGCCCGTTGGCAGGACGATAACTTGCCCGGCCATGGTGTGAGTGTGAAATGGACAAGTAGCGGCAAGCATCAGGCACATTTTTGTCACGATGATCAGGCCTCCACTCGAGTTTGGTTCCCAGCGGCAGGCAATTATTCACTGACCTTTACGGCGGATGATGGGTTACTGAAAAGCAGCAAAGTGGTTGAGGTTGCGGTGAGTAAAGCAACCGGTAAAGCGCCAGCGGATTACTGCAATTTTGCTGGCCCGAAACTCGGTGTTAAAGACGGCAAAGTGAATGTGGTGAAGAGTGATGAAAACCAGCTTGCTACCGGTGACGATGGGTTCCTCGGCCCGTTTGTCAACGAAGGCGATAAAGTTACCTGGCAGATAAATGCGCCATGGGACGGTGCGTACAAACTGCATATTTTCTTTAATGGTAAATGGGGCGGTAAGAAAAACTCGATTCAGGTAAACAGTGATAATCCACTACAAATTGAATTCCCGGAAACCGATGAAAAAGGGCAGGAAATGGTGGTGCCGGTGCAGTTGAAGCAGGGGGAGAACACCCTTGGTTTCGGTAAGTATTCCGGTGACTGGGGCTATATGTTCATTAAGTCCATGCAGGTGACAGCAGAGTAGTTTTTTCGCTGCGCCTTCACTGGCGCAGCCTTTTTCAGGTGCCAGGCACCGGAATCCTTAGGAGGTTGTATGACAACATATCAGTTCCCCGCTGGTTTTTTCTGGGGGGCAGCGGCGTCTGGCCCACAGACTGAAGGCACTGACAATAAACCGCACCGATCCATTTGGGATAGCTGGTTTGCCAGTCATCCGGAGCGTTTCTTTCAGCAAATCGGCCCGACCAAAGTGTGCGAAACGCTGCACAAATATAAAGAAGACGTCGCGCTGATGAAAAGCATTGGCTTTAACTCATTTCGCACGTCAATTCAGTGGTCGCGTTTGATTGAGGATTTTGAAACGGGTAAACCGAACGATGACGCGGTGCGCTTTTATCATGACTATTTTGACGAGATGATCCGTAATGGCATTGAACCAATAATTAATCTTTATCATTTTGATATGCCAGAAGAATTACAGAATCGTCATGGTGGGTTTGAATCTCGCCATGTGGCTGAGCTGTTCGCCCGTTTTGCCAAAACAGCTTTTGAACTGTTTGGTCATAAAATCAAATACTGGACCACTTTCAATGAGCCGATCGTCCCGGTGGAAGGCGGATATCTGTATGACTTCCATTACCCGTGTAAAAAAGATGGCAAACTGGCCGCTCAGGTAGCATTCAATATCATGCTGGCACACGCCAAAGCGGTAAAATGTTATCGCGAACAGCAGCTTACCGGAGAAATTGGTGTGGTGCTTAACCTCACACCTTCCTATACCCGTAGTGATTCGCCGGAAGACCAAAAAGCAGCCTGGTATGCCGATTTACTGTTTAACCGCAGCTTCCTCGACCCTTTAGTGAAACATCAGTTCCCCAAAGAACTGTGTGAAATACTGGCTACTCACGATTGCCTACCTATCGTCAGCAAAGAAGATGTCTGCTTAATTACCGACTCTCGCATAGATTTTTTAGGGGTAAATTACTATGTTCCACGCCGGGTAAAGGCACGTGAAAGTGAATATACCCTTGATTATTTTACCCCGGAATATTACTTCGAAAACTATGTCGATCCTGATGGTCGTTTTAACCCCTACCGTGATAATAACGAAATTCTGCCGCAAGCTATTTATGATATTGCGGCCAATATTCGTGACAATTACAGCAATATAAAATGGTATCTGGCTGAAATTGGTATCGCCATGGATTTGGAGTCAGAAGGGCCAGTGCAGGCAGATGGCGTGATTGATGACAGCTTTCGTATTGCCCTAATGGAAGAACATTTAGTGCAGTTGCATCGGGCAATCAATGAAGGAGCGAATTGTTTTGGCGTACATCAGTGGACGTTTATTGATAACTGGTCATGGATTAACTCTTTTAAGCGGCGTTACGGCTTCTATCGGCTGGATTTGGCTACTGGCGAACGGCAAATAAAACGCAATGGATTGTGGTTTAAATCTCTTGCTGAAACTAATCAATTTAGCCGACAGGATTAAGCCATTAAAGGAGTAAAGGTTATGAGCAGCAAGCTATCGCGCTGTTTTTATCAGCTTGATAATAGAGTTAAAAATTATGCCTGGGGAAGCCGTACTGCGCTAAACCAATTGTTTAATATCCCTAACCCTGATGGGCAACCGCAGGCCGAATTGTGGATGGGCATCCACCCCGCGGGTGTTTCTACTATCAATGAGCAGGGCCAGATTAAAGCATTATCGGATGTAATTGCTGAGGATAAATGTCGAATTCTGGGGGCATCAACGGCGGAGCGTTTCGCTGATCTGCCTTTTTTGCTGAAAATACTGTCTGCTGAAAGTGCCCTGTCTATTCAGGTTCACCCTCAAAAAGCGCAGGCTGAAACCGGATTCTGGCAGCAGCAACGGCAACCACATCGCGCCGCATCACCTGATTATAATGATGCGAACCATAAGCCGGAGCTGGTTTATGCCATAACGTCTTTTCAGGCCATGAATGGTTTTCGGGAAGTTGACCAGATAATTGCGCATTTTAAAGCACTCGATATCCCCGCCATTACTACGGCACTCAATGCGTTGATAACCCAACCGAATGCTGACGGTTTGAAGCTGTTTTTCGTCACGCTGATGCAGTTAACACCTGCATTGTGCCAACAGGCGGTACGGCAACTGGTGAGTCAGGCGCAGGCTTGTTTCTCACCAGAACTGGCAACATTGATTCATAACCTCAATCAATCCTATCCAGATGATATCGGCGTTTTTGCTCCCTTATTATTAAATTGCATTACTTTGGCACCAGGGGAGGCGATGTTTCTACAACCGGGCACACTTCATGCCTACGTAAAAGGTACGGCGATTGAAGTCATGGCCAGCTCTGATAACGTGTTGCGTGCAGGGCTTACCAGCAAAAAAATCAATCTTTCTGAGTTGGTGCTGTGCACGACGTTTACCTCTATAAAGCACAATGATTTGATCCTGAACCCCAGCCAAACCCAACAGTGCTTTGATTACAGCGTTCCGGTAGATGATTTTCGTTTTTGTATTTTCTCCAATGTGGAGAATCAGGCTATGACGGTCAACAGCGCCGAAATTATTCTGGTCATCAGTGGCGTTACCACACTCCATCATGCCAGTGGTGAAACATTAATATTAAGCGCTGGGCAGTCTGTATTTATTCCGGCATTCATCGAAAAATTTACCCTCACTTGTTCTGGCAAAGTTTGCAGAGTGTATTGCTAATAGAATAGTTATTTCTGGCTTATATTTATCTTAATAT
>NZ_CACVAD010000068.1 GCF_902726545.1 Yersinia artesiana
ATATTGATCATAGACGATTTTTTATAGCAATTGGTTGATTTAACGGTATCTCTATTACAAAAAAACATACTGAAGTCAGGTGTTAAATAAAGGGATTCAGTAGCTATGGCATTGGCTATAGAACGCAAACGATTAATTAGCTCTTCACTATATTTTTTACTGTGGATAAGTGCAGTAATGCTTTTCTATTTTAGTAAAAAAATATTAATAAACACTATTTCTTGGTTGCTTGAGATAACTAAAAGCGGTAAAAAATACCTATCCGAAAAAATCATCATACAAATAAAATTAACGGGATAATGCCTTATGCCCTGTCGCAGATATCTGTGATGGGAATAGATAATGCTCGTCGTTTTTAGTCTGTTTCGCGATATTAAAGGTTACAGGATAAATATCTGGCAGCAGATTGATGGTAATTAAAATGTAAAGTCAGAATTCAAACGAAGAATCTCACAAGATATACAGGAGGATGCGCTTCAATTCTGAAATATGCTTATTTAACCGGCGTCAAAACCTACTTTTATCAGCAATAACAAGGGATAACCTTTATAGGCAAGGCAAGTTATAAGGCTAGTAGGTTGTTTTTCTCACTTTCACTTTCTTAACCAGATACAGGAGGGCTTATGCAGCTCACCCCAAGAGAAGTTGAAAAGCTCATGATCTACACGCTGTCTGATGTGGCGTTCAAACGCAAAGCGCGTGGCTTGAAACTCAATTATCCGGAAGCCGTTTCTATTATCACAGTGACTGCCATGGAAGGGGCCAGAGATGGCAAATCCGTAGAAGATGTGATGAAAGAAGCCAGTAAAGTTCTCACTAAAGATGATGTGATGGACGGGGTGGCTGATCTGATTCCGAATGTTCAGGTCGAAGCAATTTTTACTGACGGTAGTCGTTTGGTCACGGTGCACGACCCTATTAAATAAGTGACGGCAGCATGCGAGTAAAACCTGATCTGAACATTGCAGAGGATTAAAGCATGAGCACAAAGACAAATAGCACAAAGACAACGAGTGCAAAGACAGATAGCTTAAAGACAAATAGAGGCACTCAATCAAGTGCAGATTATTCAGAACAAAACACCCCTCTCGGTGGTTGCATTTTAGCCGATACACCGATCACCTTTAATGAAAATAAGCCTGTTACCAAATTGAAAGTTCGCAATACCGGTGACCGGCCAATTCAGGTGGGTTCACATTTCCACTTCTTTGAAGCTAACCGGGCACTGGAGTTTGACCGTGCTGCGGCTTACGGAAAAAGACTGAATATCTCTTCAACAACCGCAATCCGTTTTGAACCCGGTGATGAAACCGAAGTTCCGCTGATTCCTTTTGGTGGCAAACAAACACTGTATGGGTTTAACAACCTGGTGGATGGTTGGACCGGTGAAGGCGTCGTCCCCAATAGCGAACGTCCGGATAAGCTAGAGGCTATTCGTCGTGCGGCTGAGCGTGGTTTCAAATCGTCTAAATGACACCTTATCTCACTAAAAATCATCGAAATTCGCATACGTGTAATTAGCTATAACCAATAGATTTTAAGTTTCAGGACGGCGGCAAACGAGAGGTTCCGATGAGCTTACACAGGTAAGTGATTCGGGTGAGCGAGTGTAGCTAACACACCTGCAACTTGAAAGATGAAGGTTACGCGTACCGGAAAAAGAAAGGAGCGACAGATGCCTCAAATTTCTCGGCAAGAATACGCGGGTCTATTTGGCCCAACGACTGGCGATAAAATCCGTTTGGGTGACACCAATCTGTTTATCGAAATCGAAAAAGACCTGCGTGGATATGGTGAAGAGTCGGTTTACGGTGGGGGCAAGTCATTGCGTGACGGGATGGGCGCGAATAACCATCTGACCCGCGATAACGGTGTACTGGATTTGGTCATAACCAACGTCACTATTGTTGATGCCCGTTTAGGGGTTATCAAAGCCGACGTCGGTATCCGCGATGGTAAAATTGCCGGTATCGGTAAAAGTGGTAACCCAGGGGTGATGGATGGCGTGACTCCCGGCATGGTCGTGGGCGTAAGCACCGACGCTATTTCCGGTGAGCATTTGATTCTGACCGCCGCCGGTATTGATAGCCATATTCACTTAATCTCCCCACAACAGGCTTATCATGCGCTCTCTAATGGCGTGGCAACCTTCTTTGGTGGTGGGATTGGCCCAACCGATGGGACTAATGGGACGACAGTAACACCTGGCCCTTGGAATATTCGCCAGATGCTACGCTCAGTTGAAGGCCTGCCAGTTAACGTGGGTATTCTGGGTAAAGGTAACTCTTATGGCCGTGGCCCGTTGTTAGAACAGGCGATTGCCGGTGTTGTCGGCTATAAAGTTCACGAAGACTGGGGCGCGACAGCTAATGCCCTGCGCCATTCATTACGGATGGCGGATGAAATGGATATTCAGGTTTCCGTACATACCGACAGTTTGAACGAATGTGGCTATGTAGAAGACACCATTGATGCCTTCGAAGGCCGCACCATCCATACCTTCCACACCGAGGGTGCGGGTGGGGGGCATGCGCCGGATATCATCCGTGTTGCCAGCCAGCCTAACGTACTACCAAGTTCGACTAACCCAACCCTGCCATATGGGGTTAACAGTCAGGCCGAACTGTTCGACATGATCATGGTGTGTCATAACCTCAACCCGAATGTGCCCGCTGACGTCTCCTTTGCCGAAAGCCGTGTGCGCCCGGAAACCATCGCGGCAGAAAACGTTCTGCACGATATGGGGGTTATCTCCATGTTCTCCAGTGACTCACAAGCCATGGGGCGTGTGGGGGAAAACTGGCTACGTGTGATGCAAACGGCTAACGCAATGAAAGCATCGCGCGGTAAATTGCCAGAAGATGCGCCGGGTAACGATAACTTCCGCGTCCTGCGCTATGTGGCAAAAATCACTATTAACCCAGCGATTGCACAGGGTGTCAGCCATGTCATCGGTTCAGTTGAAGTGGGTAAAATGGCCGATCTGGTGCTGTGGGATCCGCGCTTCTTTGGTGCAAAACCTAAGATGGTTATCAAAGGCGGCATGATCAACTGGGCGGCAATGGGTGATCCGAACGCCTCATTACCAACCCCACAACCGGTGTTCTACCGTCCAATGTTTGGCGCAATGGGTAAAACCATGCAAGACACCTGCGTCACCTTCGTTTCTCAGGCCGCGCTGGATGATGGCGTGAAAGAGAAAGCCGGGTTGGATCGTCAGGTTATTGCGGTTAAAAACTGCCGTACCATCTCTAAACATGACCTGGTGCGTAATGACCAAACACCAAACATTGAAGTGGACCCTGAAACCTTTGCGGTGAAAGTGAATGGCGTACATGCCACCTGTGAGCCTATTGATACAGCGTCGATGAACCAACGTTATTTCTTTGGTTAATAAGAGCTTTGGTTAATAAAGGCTTTGGTTAACGGATAAATCTGGACATAAATCCAGTTTATTAAGCATTCAGTTTGCTCATGGTAAGTGTCATCTGGCTGTTGGCTGGGGCGACCAACAATGGCCGGGATGTGTGGCACAGAAACGGATTTCATTACTGTGGGCAACTGGCTTTTGCCAAAAATACAGGCAAGGAGTCAATACATGATTTTGATCGAGCACATTCTTGGCAATGTGAAAAAAGATCCGGTTTGGCAGGAGAAACTCAAAGACGCCACTTTTGATCTCTTGGTTTTGGATCAACGGGAAGCGCAAAAAAGCCGTTGCCGTAAACTCAGCACGCAGGGGTTAGATCTGGGTATTTCGCTCGACCGCCACGTCGTTCTGGCTGATGGGGATGTGCTGGCGTGGGATGAAAAAACCAAGGTCGCGGTGGTAGTGCAAATCAATTTGCGCGATGTGATGGTGATTGACCTGAGTGAACTGAAAAGCCGCTCACCGGATGAATTGATTAAAACCTGCTTTGAGCTGGGGCATGCACTGGGTAACCAGCACTGGAAAGCGGTTACGAAAAATAACGAGGTCTATGTGCCTCTGACGGTTGCCACCACCATGATGGATTCCGTGATGAGAACCCACGGCTTCCAGCATTTACCTTTCCGGTTTGTTAAAGGGGCGGAGATTCTGCCGTTACTCAGTAATTCTGAAGCGCGCCTGCTATTTGGTGGGGCTGAAGATACCGATACTCATGTGCATGTCGCCAGCCCTTTGGATGAACCTCATGGCTCCGGCTTACATGTTCACGCGATTCATTCCCATGGCGATGGGCATGTACATAGCCATGACCATGACCACGACCACAGTCACAGTCATAGCCACGGCGATCACGACCACGACCATAAACACTGATTCTGGCAGGGAGGCACCGCAATGAATGCATCAGATCTGATTCGTATCATGCAATTTGGTGATTCCGTACTGCCGGTAGGGGCCTTCACGTTTTCCAATGGCGTGGAGTCCGCCATCCAAACTGGCGTGGTACGCGACGTACCGACGTTAAAAGGCTTCGTGTTGACCGCCCTAAAACAAGCGGCCAGTTGTGATGGCATGGGGGTGGTTGCTGCCCATCGGGCCGTGATGGCCGACGATCGTGACGGTATTATCCGTGCTGATTGGGCGGTGAATAACCGCAAACTCAATGAAGAAAGCCGCCTGATGGCAACCCGTATGGGGAAAAAACTGGCGGAGATGTCAATCCATGTGGTGGAGCACCCGCTGATCAGCTGGTGGCTGGAACAGATAAAAAATGGCAATACCGCAGGGACTTACCCGGTCACTCAGGCGGTGGTGATGGCCGCACAGGGGATTGGGCAGCGCGAAGTGGTGGTGATGCACCAATATGGTGTGGCGATGACGATATTAAGTGCGGCCATGCGCTTGATGCGCGTTACCCATTTCGACACACAGCATATCTTGTTTGAATTAAACCACGACATCGAGAAGTTCTGCGATATCGCCGAAATTGGCGATATTGACCGGATGTCTTCTTATGTCCCGATTGTGGATGTTTTGGCGGCGGTGCATGTGAAAGCGCACGTTCGCCTGTTTAGTAACTGATCGACTATCTAACTGATTGATAAAAATGACTTCTGAGTGCTGGGTTTTTTCTGCTGACCGAGCACAGAGCCAAAAACAGATTAAATTGAGAGGATGACCCCGTGAATAGCCATTCAACCGATAAACGCAAAAAGATCACCCGCATTGGTATTGGTGGCCCGGTGGGTTCAGGTAAAACCGCCATTATCGAAGTGATCACCCCTATTCTGATCAAACGGGGTATTAAGCCGCTGATCATTACCAATGACATCGTCACCACCGAGGATGCCAAGCAGGTGAAACGTACCCTGAAAGGCATTCTGGATGAAGAGAAGATCCTCGGGGTCGAAACCGGTGCTTGCCCGCATACTGCGGTGCGTGAAGACCCAAGTATGAATATTGCTGCGGTGGAAGAGATGGAAGAGCGCTTCCCTGACAGCGACCTCATCATGATTGAAAGTGGTGGCGACAACCTGACACTGACCTTTAGCCCGGCTTTGGCCGACTTCTATATCTATGTCATCGATGTGGCGGAAGGGGAAAAAATCCCGCGTAAAAATGGCCCAGGTTTGGTTCAGGCGGACATTCTTGTCATCAACAAAATTGACCTCGCCCCTTATGTCGGCGCCAGCCTGGATGTGATGGAAAGTGATACCAAAGTAGTGCGTGGCGAGCGCCCTTATATTCTGACCAACTGCAAAACCGGGCAGGGCATTGAAGAGTTGGTGGATATGATTATGCGCGATTTCCTGTTTACCCATGTGCAGCCACAAGGAGAACATGCATGACAGCGCAGAGCCAGAATATCGTGGAAACTCCTTCACGGGTTCGCGCTCACGCATTAGGTACCAACGCGCCGGAACTCGCGGAATATCAAGATGAACCGGCGCAAATGCGTAGCGGGGCGGTAGGGAAAAGCGGCTATCTCAAACTGAGATTTGCCAAACGTGAACATCGCAGTATTTTGGCCGAAATGGAAAGACGGGTGCCCTCAATGGTGCAAAAAGCGCTGTACTGGGATGAAGAAATGCCCGAGCTGCCGTGTGTCACCATGATCTCGACTTCAGGATGTATTTTACAAGGTGACCGTCTGGCCACTGACGTGATTGTGGAGGCGGGGGCTTGTGCTCATGTCACTACGCAGTCGGCAACCAAAGTTCATATGATGAATGCCAACTATGCGTCGCAGATACAGAATTTTACGGTGGAAGAGGGGGGGTATCTTGAATTTATGCCAGACCCACTTATTCCACATCGTAATTCGCGTTTTATTACTGATACCACCATTAATATTCATCCTACGGCGACGGCGATTTATTCGGAAGTGCTGATGTCTGGGCGGAAATATCACCATGCGGACGAACGCTTTGGTTTTGATGTTTATTCCTCCCGAGTGGCGGCTTTTAACTTAGCGGGTAAAGAGCTGTTTGTTGAGAAATATGTATTGGAACCGAAGTCAGAAAGTCTTGATGCCATTGGGGTAATGCAATCATTTGATGCGTTTGGCAATGTGATCTTATTAACCCCCAAAGAGCATCATGACCGCATTCTGGCGCGGGTACCGGCCCATTTTGATATTAAAGGCGGTATTGCCAGTGGGGCAACGCGTTTACCGAATGATTGCGGACTAGTGTTTAAAGCATTGGGGATTGATAGCGCCGGTGTGAAGAACGAAATTCGACAATTTTGGAAAATAGCTCGTGAGGAAATTCTCGGCGTGACATTGCCGGAAAAATTCTTGTGGCGCTAAGGTGTTGCTCAAAGGCATTGGCGTTGCAGCAAAACATCGCTGCAACAATAAATGGATGCAACGGCAAGTGAGTGCAGCGAATACAGCTGCGGCTTCAAGTTAGAAGGGTAAAATAATGAACGCGAAAACGGGCAATCAATCCGGCTGGGCACAACTCAGTGCTTCGAATGTTTTCATTGAATTTATCGATACAACGCTGCGCGGCTGTGCTCAAGTCATGTTCCAGAATAACCCTCTGACTGGGCTATTCTTTTTTATCGCAATATTTGTCGGAGCCTATGGTGAAGGGAATCCGGCAGTGGCTTATGGTTGTGTGTTGGGAACGGTAGTGGCGACACTCACCGGGCTAACGATGCGCGATCGTAAATCATGGCGCTCAGGGTTATACGGCTATAACGGGTGTTTGGTGGGGGCGGCATTACCGACATTTTTGGTTGCCACACCGATAGTCTGGGCATGCATTGTTTTAGGTAGCATCGTGTCGGTCATTGTGATGGTTTGTATCGCCGATATTTTAAAAACCTGGAAAGTTGCGGCATTAACTGCACCTTTTGTTCTCACCACCTGGATGATCTTGCTGGCCAGTTACGCCTTTGCCGGTTTACATGGCAGTGGATTACCCACCCCGGCACTACCTCATCCGTTAGTTTTAGATAGTGGAGCAACTGCGGGTGGTAATCTTTTCGTCAGCATGTTCAATGGGGTTTCTCAGGTATTTTTATTCAGTAGTTTGATTGGCGGCATTCTTTTTATTATCGGTCTGGCGGTTGAATCACTCTGGGCCGCTGTATTTGCCGTGGGTGGTTCACTATTGGCGCTTTTCACCGCTATATTCCTTGGGGCAAACCCGAGCAGTATTGATGCCGGACTTTATGCCTTCAGTGCGGTACTGACGGCGATCGCTTTAGGTTCGACATTTAACAAACCCAGTTGGCGAGTTTTGGCTTATACCATCGTCGGCGTTATTTTTACGGTCATCGTACAGGGCGCTCTGAATATTCTATTGTCGCCTATCGGTATTCCAACTTTGACGATGCCATTTGTTCTCGCGTCATGGTTATTCCTGGTTCCTAATAAAGATGTGATGCCAGCACATAGACAATAGCGATTTTATTCTGGAGTAGGAATATGACGACTGGAATAGAGAAACGTAGTGCATTTGGCAACCAGCAAACTAAACGTCGCGCCATTTACTTATTGATTGGCTTACTGGTGATTAATGGGCTGGCATGGGGTTGGGCTTTTACCGAATTTAATGATAATGCGGTGCTAATGGGGATGGCATTTCTGGCTTATAGCTTTGGTTTGCGTCATGCTGTAGATGCTGATCATATTGCCGCTATTGATAATGTAACCCGTAAATTAATGCAACAGGGGAAGACTCCGATTGCGGTTGGGACATTCTTCTCCCTTGGTCATTCGACCATTGTCATATTAGCGTCACTAGCTATCGCAGCAACCGCCATGGCATTTAAAAATAATATGGCGTGGTTCCATGAAACCGGCGGTTTAATTGGTACGCTGGTTTCGTCACTGTTTTTATTGTTGTTTGGTTTTCTTAATTTAACCATTCTGATTTCAGTATATAAAAAGTTTAAACAGGTCAAAGCAGGGCATGTCTACCAAGACGAAGAACTTGATCTACTTGTGACCAATAATGGCGGTTTTCTGGCCAGAATATTCAAACGTGTGTTTAACATGGTGAATAAAAGCTGGCATATGTACCCCGTTGGTTTTTTATTCGGTTTGGGTTTTGATACCGCTACTGAAATTGGGGTGTTAGGAATTTCAGCAGCCAGTGCAACTCATGGCATGAATTTATGGTCAATTATGGTCTTCCCTATTTTATTTGCTTCCGGGATGGCCTTGATCGACTCACTCGATAATTTTGTTATGATTGGTGCTTATGGTTGGGCTTTTTCTAAACCGGTACGGAAATTGTATTACAACATTACTATCACTGCGGCTTCAGTTATCATTGCATTCTTTATTGGTGGGATTGAAGCATTAGGGTTAATTGCGGATAAACTTAATCTAACTGGCGGTATTTGGACACCAATAAATAATATCAGTGAAAACTTAGGTGAGATAGGTTACTGGATTATTGGTATGTTTATACTGTGCTGGGTAATTTCTGCGGTTAATTATTATGTTCGCGGCTATGATAAATTGAGTATTACCCGTTAGTTATTATTCAATAAAATAAAAAGGCGCTTATTAAGCGCCTTTTTCATAAGGTAGACATTTACACGTTACATATGTTTTTTAGCAAAACCTAAAATATCCTGTTTAATTTCAGATAGTTTGCTTTCAGGTGCTTTCTTGCAGACTTCGACTACTTTCGGCGTGACGATAGTGTCAGTCTCGTGCAAGTCAACATAATCACCTTTCTTATATTGAGTATCATCATTTAATACCCAATAAACAACCGGAGTAAATGACTTCGGATTCAGATCCAGGAACTCTTTGCAGGTCATATCACTCGGGGTTGTCGCCGTTGCGCTAGTGGTTGCTGCAAAGCTTGTTGCGGCAGCGGAAAGTAATAAACCAGTCAATGCAATATTACGAAGTGATTTGTAGGACATGCTTATTTCCTTATTTATCTGTTAAATATGATTAAATATTTAAGACACTTAAATTAAGGGTGATAGATATCACTCAAGTCTACGAACGCTGGCATTTCCGATATGCCAGTGAACCTATATATTATTAACCAAAATGATATTAATGCAACTATAGGATTATTATTTTATTCATTATTGAGTATGGATAACTTTACAATATGTAAAATGACCAGAGTGATGTTGTCTTTATAGTAATAACCGAATTATCATTTGATTTTAGTCAAAAATAATCATATTTGACCATGATTTTTATCGTTTTTTATCTATACTTGATTCACCTATAACAATTTTAGTCACTCTATTGATGAAAATATTACAGGAAATTAAAACTAAGGTATCAATACCACTTTTGTTGGCTATTTTGGTGGCCATTAATGGGTATTTGGTGTTAAGCCCTGTGCTTTTCCGGGCGCTATCTCATTCAACCGATGCGATAAACAATTTCAGTACTTGGAAGGAGGCGCTAAGTTTTCTCGAATTATTTGAAATTCCAAGATTTATGATCGGTCTGCTATTGATATTAATGGCATTTTCAGTTGCGATGAAAATCCGTACTGCATGGTTTCTTACGGTATTATTGTTGTTTACACTCGTTGCTATCAATATCTTTATTCTGAAAGATCAAGATAAGCTGACCACTTATTCTCTTATTATCCTTGTTGCACTGCTATTTTATTGGCGTGAGTTTGATCATTACAGTCTTGGGAGTGCAACATTCTTTGCGATCGCCAGTATTTGTTCATTAATCGTCTATAGCATGCTGGGCACACTTTACATGGGTGATGAGTTCGCACCGGTGGTGACCGATTTACCGACAGCATTCTACTTCGCGATTGTTTGTATGTCGACAGTGGGCTTCGGGGATATTATTCCGCATACCACTGTGGCGAGAATGTTTACTCTTACGGTGATTATTGCTGGCATTACAGTCTTTGCTACTTCGATTGCTTCTATTGCCGGCCCGATAATCAGTAATAATATTAAACGCATTGTTAAAGGCAGGATTTCTCACGTGGAACGTAAAAATCATTTTATTATTGTCGGTTCCAGTTCTTTGGCGCTGAATGTTTATAACGGTCTGCGTGACCGGGGTGATGATGTTACTGTGGTTTGCGCAGTTGGCAGCCAACACGGTTTTCCTCCACATGCAGATGTTATTGAGGGCGACCCTTCTTCGGTCGAAACACTGAAATTGGCTGGTGCCGCCAGGGCAAAATATATAATCGCATTGTGCAACAATGATGCCGACAATACCTTTACCATTTTGGCAGCAAAAGAGATTGCCGGTGAGGGTACGAAAACATTAGCTCTGGTTAATGAAACGCAAAATATGCAAAAAGTTAAACGAGTTAACCCTGATATGGTGTTCTCATTGCCATTGTTAGGTAGCGAACTGCTGGTCAGAACCTTAAATGGCGATACGATTAATAATTCTCTTATTACCGAAATGTTCTTTGGTAATTGCCAGAAATTAGATTAAATTTATTGATCAAGTCAAATGAAGGGGAATCGTGCCGTTGGGGTCGTAACGGCGTAAGCCGTCGGAGTGCCCCGAGGTGCGGTAACCCTTTCACTCACTGAGTTATCAATAGTTTTGCTATTAATCTCACACCCTCATGACGAGGGTGTTTTTATGCCTTAAGATATCCCTGTATTTTCTTATTGCGTGGCAGTTTGTGGATCTTTAGGTTTTTCTTTTGGCCCCACCATTAAACCCAATTCAACAGCGATAAAACCAACAATCAGGCTGATAACCAGATAACAAATTGAGACTAAAACCTCACCGGGGGTTTTCATCATTTCGACGGCACCAAATACGAAACTAGAAAATGTTGAAAGACCGCCCATAATACCGGTACCCACCATCAGGTGGACATATTGGTTAATTTTACCGTTTTTAAAGAAAGAGGTAGCTAGCCCTAATAAAAATGCGGCGATGATATTAGCGACAAAGATATCCATTGGGAATCCATCTGCTAGTCGTGGTACTGATAACATAATAAATTCACGACACATAGCCCCAAAAGCACCACCAATAAAAACTAAAATAATAAGATTCGGCATAACAATTATCTCCGATTAACAACGCTCTCAGATTAATAAGTTGGCCCTCAGCTTAATAAGCCAGCCATGCCCCCAATGCGGCTGCAGCTAAACCGACTAATACAGAAATAATCAGATATCCAGCAGCAATAGCTCTGCCCCGGGTTGTAGACAGTTTTGCCGCATCTAATTGCATGCTACTGAAGGTGGTATAACCGCCTAAAATACCGGTTAACACTGCAGCATTCATGAGATCGCCATAGCGATCGCGCCAGTCGACACTAAAAAGAATGCTTAGATAACCAATTACAAATGCACCCGAAATATTAATTAGAAAAGTGCCGAGGGGAAAATTACCTTTATATATCTTGCCGACACCGAGTCCTATCCACCATCGTAATAGTGAGCCGATCCCTCCACCTAGTCCAACCCACATTACATCAATTGCAGTCATAAAAAGCCCTCCATAGTTATTCACTAGAGTGGTAATAATTGTAGTACAAATAAACCTTGAGAGCATTCGGATATCAGAAATGTAGAGTAAGAATTTTTGCAACCAGAGGGGTTTACTTGCAGTGGCAGAGGATGGCGTTAAAATAGGAATGCTGTTTCAAAAATACAATAAACGGAGATAGAGCCATCATGCCTTACAACGCAGATCCTTCCCGATACAACCAAATGCAATATCGTTTTTGTGGAAAAAGCGGCTTACAGCTTCCCGCATTGTCACTTGGACTTTGGCATAATTTTAGTTTTAACAATACATTAGAATCACAACGTACCCTATTGCGCAAAGCCTTTGACCTGGGAATTACCCATTTCGATCTAGCCAATAATTATGGCCCACCGCCAGGATCGGCAGAACAAAACTTCGGTAAGTTGCTACAAGATGATTTTAAGCCTTATCGTGATGAACTGATAATCTCAACGAAAGCCGGTTATAACATGTGGCCCGGCCCCTATGGCACAGGCAGCTCGCGGAAATATCTGCTGGCCAGCCTGGATCAAAGCCTAAAACGTATGGGGCTGGATTATGTGGATATCTTCTATTCGCATCGTGTTGATGAAAATACACCGATGGAAGAAACTGCATCAGCTTTAGCTCAGGCAGTGCAAAGTGGTAAAGCACTATATGTTGGGATTTCATCCTATTCCTCTGAACGAACAGCCAAAATGGTGGAGTTATTACAGCAATGGAAAATTCCTCTGCTTATTCACCAGCCTTCTTATAACATTCTCAATCGTTGGGTTGAACAGACCAACCTACTAGATACCTTGGATAAACAAGGTGTCGGCTGTATTGCTTTTACACCTTTGGCACAAGGGTTGCTGACCGGGAAATATCTCAATGGTATTCCTGATGATTCTCGCATGAAAAAAGAAGCTGGCGGTTCGCTCAAAGAAACTATGTTGTCAGAAGCCAATCTGCGCAGCATCAAATTGTTGAACGAATTAGCTGAACAACGTGGGCAGTCTTTGGCGCAAATGGCATTAAGCTGGTTGTTGAAAGATAGCCGCGTTACATCGGTTTTGATTGGTGCCAGCCGGCCAGAACAACTAGAGGAAAACTGTGCCGCTCTCAATAATCTGAACTTTAGCGCCGAGGAGTTACGCGCAATTGATCAGCATGTTACCGATGGGCAGCTCAATTTATGGCAGGCTTCTTCGGCGCGTTAATCTGCCACGATAAGTTTCGCCAGTGATAATAAAAAAGCCGGAATATTATCCGGCTTTTTCTTCGGAAATTTGTGACCACTAGCTAGTTGTTAGTCGCAAGACCAACTTTGAGTAGCTTACCGTCGCTCTCGTCCGTCAACAGATAAACATAGCCGTCAGGCCCGATGCGTACATCGCGGATTCTTTCGCTGCGATCACCTAGCAGGCGCTCCTCTGCAATAACTTTATCGCCATCCAGTTGTAAACGAATCAACTCTTTTTGCGCCAATGCGCCAATAAACAGTGAATGTTGCCAGGCAGGGAATCGGTCGGCATTATAAAATGCCATTCCACTGATACCAGGTGATTTTTCCCAGTAATACGCGGGCTGTTCAGTCCCATCTACATGAGTCCCTTTCGCCTCAGGGATCGGTAAACCAGAATAGTTCACCCCGTGTGTTGCCAGTGGCCAGCCGTAGTTTTTTCCCGCTATTGGGATGTTTATTTCATCGCCGCCTTTCGGCCCATGCTCATTGGCCCACATCACGCCACTCCATGGATTAAGCGCCAACCCTTGCGGATTACGATGCCCATAAGACCAAATTTCGGGTCTTGCCGGTGACTGATTGGCAAAGGGATTATCCTTCGGCACCTTACCATCAAGAGTTAGACGCACAATTTTACCCTGGTGCAAGCTCAGATCCTGAGCGGTTAGGCGCTGATTGTTCTCGCCTAAGGTGATAAAAATGTGGTCATGTTCATCAAAGGCCAGTTTGCCGCCAAAATGGTTGCCAGTTGATAATTTGGGCTGTTGGCGGAAGAAAACCGTGAAGTTCTCAATGGCGGTGCCTTGCGGATTAAGGCGACCATAACCCACCGCAGTACCGGCTTTTCCATCCTTTCCCTCTTCAGAAAAACTGAGGTAGACGCGCCTGTCTTGGGAAAATTTTGGTGATAATGCGACTTCCAATAAGCCGCCTTGCCCCTTGGCATACACCGTAGGTACGCCTTGTAAGGGTTCTGACAGCGGTTTTCCTTGTTGCCATAACCTTAATTGTCCGGAACGTTCGGTAATTAAAATCCCTCCATTATTCGGCAAAAATGCCAGTGACCAGGGATGATCCAACCCATCTTGTAGCTCAGTTACCGTCACTGTGGGGGTTGGGGCGGCGATGGCCGATGCGGAGATAAACACACTTAGTAAGAGTAATTTTAATAGTTGAAAGCGCAGCCGAGGGGCCGATGTTCTATTTTCCAATAACGTCATTAGTCACTCCATAAATAGGCAAGCACCTGTTAACTTTAGAGTATTAAGTCGGAATCGGCTATTTTTGCCCCGAAAGGACTGTGTATTGGTTGTATGGAGAAGGGAATGGCGGCTGTACTTTTCGCTTCACGAATAAAGCTGTTGCACTGAACCTACGAAAAAAGTGGGAAAGTCTGGATGAAACGATTATCAAATCAATAAGATTCTCTAACTTATCCTTTTATTGGTTTCAATGGATTTTATCGTTGTGCCTGGTTGCTAAAAAATCAGACAATAAAAACTAACCACATGAAATACAAATGAATTAAACTTAATTCGCCGAGCAAAAAAATAATCATTTTGCGATAACCATCACATTGTAATAGCTGAGAAATGTGAAGGCTATCAATATGAAAAGTCAATTAGAGACGATTATAGGTATGCTCGAATTACTAGACTGGCTGTTAACTCCGTATACTGCCGACAACCAGAAACAATGGAGCTGGGCAAGGGGCACGATAAAGTACAGATAAAGGGAATTCACCATTGCACTGGCATATGAATAACTTGTGTCTTTTGAACATCAAAAGGTGTTGGGTATGGAAAAGAAAAAAATTTATCTATTTTGTTCTGCCGGTATGTCTACCTCGTTACTGGTTTCCAAAATGAAAGTACAAGCAGAGAAGTATGAAGTGCCAGTGATTATCAATGCTTACCCGGAAGCACTGGCCGCACAGCATGGTACTGAAGCTGATGTGATCCTATTAGGGCCGCAGATTGCTTATATGTTGCCAGAAGTCACCAAAATGTTCCCTAACAAACCCGTAGAGGTGATCGATTCTATTCTGTACGGCAAAGTCGATGGTTTAGGGGTATTAAAAGCTGCTGTTGCCGCAATAAAAAAAGCAAAACAATAAGGGGAGCACTGTGAGCGCATTTATTAATTCTCTGGAAAGGGCTATATTGCCCTTCGCCATTAAAATTGGCAAACAGCAACATATTAATGCCATCAAGAATGGGTTTATCCGGCTGATGCCGCTGACCCTGACGGGGGCTATGTTTGTACTTATCAATAACGTTTTCTTGAGTTTTGGCGAAGGGTCATTCTTTTTCTCGATGGGTGTTCGGCTAGACGCCGATACCATCACCACGCTCAATGGTTTTAAAGCGATAGGCGGCAACGTTTACAACGGTACTCTCGGTATCATGTCGTTAATGACGCCATTCTTTATCAGTATGGCCCTGGCTGAAGAGAAAAGAGTCGATCCACTGGCTTCAGCGCTGCTGGCTATTGCTGCTTTTATGACCGTGACCCCATACAGTGTCGGCGATGCTTATGCGGTAGGTGCCAACTGGCTAGGTGGCGCAAATATTATATCCGGTATCATTATCGGCTTGGTAGTAGCAGAGCTCTTCGCCTTCATCGTGCGCCGTAACTGGGTTATCCGCCTGCCAGACAGTGTGCCGACTTCAGTCTCCCGTTCTTTCTCTGCACTAATTCCTGGTTTTATCATTCTCTCCATCATGGGTGTGATTGCTTATGCCCTTGGATTGCATGGCACCAACTTCCACCAGATCATTATGGACACCATTTCAGCTCCGCTGTCTAAAATGGGCAGTGTCGTTGGTTGGGTGTATGTGATGTGTTCTTCACTACTGTGGTTCTTCGGGATACACGGTGCGATGGCATTATCTGCGTTGGAAAGTGGCATTATGATGCCATTTGCATTGGAAAACGTGGCGACATATACCCAATATGGTTCGGTTGCTGCGGCCTTGGCTGCTGGCAAAGAATTCCATATGTGGGCCAAACCTTTTGTTGATTCCTATATCTTCCTCGGCGGAACCGGGGCAACACTGGGGCTGGTTATTGCTATCTTTATTGGTTCTCGCCGTGAAGATTATCGCCAGGTGGCAAAACTGGGCGCTCCAGCCAGTATTTTCCAGATTAACGAACCGATTCTGTTTGGCTTGCCAGTTATTATGAACCCGCTGTTCTTTATTCCGTTTATCCTGGTTCAACCGGTATTAGCCATCATCACTTCAATTGCGTATTACACCGGTTTTATTCCGCCAATCACTAATATTGCACCCTGGACCATGCCTGTCGGATTGGGGGCTTTCTTTAACACCAACGGCAGTATTGCGGCGATGCTATTAAGTTTGTTCAACCTTGGTATTGCCACAATGATCTACCTACCCTTTGTGATTATTGCCAATAAAGCACAAAACGCGATAGACAGTGAAGTTCAAAGCGAAGAAGAAATAGCTGATAGCTTGAAATTCTAAGGGTAAAACCCATTTAACGTATGAGGTTGGAGGCTGGAATGAAATATCAATTTCCCGAGAATTTCTGGTGGGGTAGTGCTACTTCTGCAACCCAATCTGAAGGGGCGTCATTGCGGGATGGCAAGAGCCAGAATATCTTTGATTATTGGTATGACATCGCACCAGAACGTTTTCATGGCCAAATTGGTCCGGAAAACACCTCCACCTTTTACGATAATTATCAGCAGGATATTTTGCTGTTAAAAGCATTAGGTCATAACACTTTCAGGACATCGATTTCATGGTCGAGACTGATCCCAACCGGTGACGGCGAACTTAATCCTAAAGCCGTCACCTTTTATAACGCGGTTATTGATGGCTTATTGGCAAATGGCATCACGCCGTTTATCAACCTCTACCATTTTGATATGCCGTTGTGCATGCAAGAGAAAGGAGGCTGGGAAAGTCGTGCGGTGGTTGATGCTTATGCCCGCTATGCCAAAATCTGCTTTACCTTGTTTGGTGACCGGGTAAAACACTGGTTTACCTTTAACGAGCCAGTGGTACCGGTTGAAGCTGGCTATCTGAACGACTTACATTATCCTTGTGTGGTCGATTTTAACCGCGCGGTAACTGTGGCCTACCATAGTGTTCTGGCTCACGCCAAAGCCGTTGAAAACTATCGGGAACTGAAGCAGGAAGGTGATATTGGCATCATTTTGAACCTCACACCAACCTATCCTCGCTCTGATAGCATTCCAGACAGCGTAGCCGCTAATCGTGCCGATCTGCTACTTAATCGTAGCTTTCTTGATCCCGTCACTAAAGGTACTTACCCTGACGAACTGATTGCATTGTTGCGTGAGCATGACTTGCTACCCAATATCGAACCCGGCGATTGCCAACTTATTGCTAATGGCGTTGTGGATTTATTAGGCGTTAACTATTACCAGCCAAGAAGAGTCAAGGCGAAAGATATTCCAACCCCTATGGGCCAGGTAAAAACGCCAGAAGATTTATTTAGCTTTTATGAGATGCCGGGGCGGAAAGTTAATCCGCATCGTGGCTGGGAAATTTATGAAAAAGGGTTGTATGACATCCTGACAGACCTGAAACAGAATTATGGCAATATTCCCTGCTATATCTCTGAGAATGGCATAGGGGTTGAGGGCGAAGAGCAATTTATCACCCCATCTGGCCGGGTTGAAGATGAATATCGCATTGAGTTCATTCGAGAGCATCTAAAATGGTTACATCGAGCCTTACAAGAGGGCTGTAATTGTAAAGGCTATCATCTGTGGACTTTTATTGATTGCTGGTCTTGGCTTAATGCTTATAAAAATCGTTATGGATTAGTGCGATTGAATATCACAGATCAATCGCGGGTCATAAAGAAAAGTGGTTATTGGTTTGCGGACGTCGCCAGGCAAAACGGCTTTAATTAACGGAGTAGCAACAGTATGTTTGATTTAGATAAAATCGTTGATGATGTGCAACCTACCGATGAACTGGAAGATGTGGTCATGGGGTTGATTATCAACGCAGGGCAAGCCCGGAGTTTAGCCTATAAAGCATTGAAACAGGCCAAAACAGGTGATTTTGCCCAAGCAGAAGAGTTGATGGCACAATCGCGCAAGGCATTGAACGAAGCGCATCTGGTACAAACTCAGCTTATTGAAGCCGATCAAGGTGAGGGAAAAACCCGAGTCACGCTGGTATTAGTACATGCCCAGGATCATTTGATGAATGCGATGTTAGCCCGAGAGTTGATTTCAGAACTAATTGAATTACATCAAAAAATAAGCTAATCGATACAAGTGACTGTTGGTTTTTAAAATAAGAGAGTGAAGGTAAATAAGATGGAAGTCAGATTAGTACGTGAAAAAGACTTTTTTAACGGAAAAGAATTCCATCTGTTTATTTATAATAAAACGGAGAGCGCGACAGGCTTACACCAACACGATTATTATGAATACACCCTGATATTAACCGGCATGTGTTATCAGGAGATTAATGGTAAGCGCGTTTTTTTAGAACGTGGCGATTTTGTTTTTATCCCCATGGGTTCTCATCATCAAAGTTTTTATGATTTTGGTGCCACGCGAATATTAAACGTTGGGATCAGAAAATCTTTCTTTGAAGAGCACTATTCCCATCTACTCTCCCGGCCTATGGTGGCTTCGCAGGCTTATCGCCTGAAAGGTGATTTTCTTTCTTATATTGAATCAGCTATTTCTGCGCCACATTTTAGGGAGGATGAGCTGACAGAACTGGTCGAACTGCTGACATTCTATGTGACTAACCGCATCAGCCATTATAAAGAGACTGAAACTAACGATGATATACCGCAGTGGTTAAAAAACAGTATCGACAAAATGCATGATAAATCGATGTTTGGTGAAAAAGCGTTGGTAAATATGATCGCGCTGTCGGGAAAAACGCAAGAATACCTGACTCGTGCCACTCGGCGTTATTATCAGAAAACGCCAATGCAGATTATTAATGAAATCAGGATCAACTTTGCCAAAACCCAGCTCGAAATGACGAATTACTTTGTTTCCGATATTGCTTTCGAAGCGGGATACAGTGATACCACGTTATTTATCAAAAACTTCAAGAAATTGACCTCTTTTACGCCGGGAAATTACCGCAAGAAATTCAACTGCGTCAGAGATGGATTATCCGATTAGTTTCCGGTTTGATATTGTCTCCCGGAATAGACCGATAAGGCACCCTCAATGGAAAAGTTACTTATTGTTAATGCTGATGATTTTGGTCTATGCAAAGGCCAAAATTACGGAGTCATTGAAGCATTTCGGCATGGCATAGTTTCATCAACCACTGCAATGATGAATTGTGCAGATATCTATCATGCGGCGGAACTGAGCAAGCAAAACCCTGCATTACCAGTAGGAATGCACTTTGTTCTGACTTATGGTCAGCCCTTAACGCCGATGCCATCATTGGTGGATGCCAAGGGTGAACTGGGTAAATGGCTTTGGGCGCGAGCCGAAGCGGATGAGTTAAATTTGGATGAAATTGCCCAAGAACTGATTGCGCAATTTAACAAATTCGTCGCTGTGTTTGGCCGCGCACCAACTCATATTGATAGCCATCATCATGTCCATATGTTGCCTCAGATTTATCCGTTGATTGAATCTTTTGCCCACGAAAAATCACTACCATTACGTATTGATCGCCACGAGGCGCAACAGCAAAATATAGTGTTGAATAATCCCCGTAGCACCGAGTGGTTTGATGCCAGTTTTTATGGCGAGGATCTGACAGAACAGTCATTTTTACAAGGGCTAGACTACGCCGACCAGCATGATATTAATTCTATTGAGGTGATGTGCCACCCGGCCTTTATCGACAAAACTCTGATGACCAGCGGTTACTGCTATCCACGACTTACTGAGTTGGAAGTATTGACCACTCCGTCATTAAAACAAACTATCACCGATCGTGGTTACCGTTTGGGATCGTATCTGGATGGATTGGCATCAATCAAATCTACGTTGACTACATAGATCATTATCTCGTTTATACGTTGTACCAACCGCCTGACCGTCTCTAATGCTCCGCGTGCTTTGATGGGTTCTAATACCTGAATCAGGGCGCGTGCTTTGAGTTCTTGGATGGGGACATTCTCTATGCTGGGTAAGATGTCTTTTTCGATAGAACGCCAAATATTTTTCGCATGGGCGGCACTAATGTGGCTTTCTTTCAACGCGAACCATTTGCGAGCGATGTTTACGAAAATACTCTCTTCAGCTACCTGGCGTTTTTCGGCTTCCTCATCAGTTCTTGCTTGCGGATCAACCCCTCGCACTAACATTACCAGTTTCTCTGTTCGTGCCTCTCTGGCATCAGCCAAAGAGAGTGCAGGGTACGCGCCGAGGCTTACCATAGTGCGTTTACTACTGTTGGGAAGTTGATAGCGAAAACGCCAGATTTTCTTGCCGGTAGTTTTGACTAACAAAAATAAGCCATCTCCATCATGGAGAGTTAGGTCTTTGTCGGTGGCTTTTGCTTTTTGTACTTCGGTGTGGGTGAGGGGGCGCGTTGTCCTTGCCATGTATGGTTCTTCCCTTAATTGGTATACGTCCATTGGTATCTATCTTAGCGTATACCAATTTGTATACCAATTGTCTCTGGCTTCAGGTGGATATCCTTGGACTACTACAGACACAAAAAAGCCCGCAAACCTAGGTGGGATGCGGGCTCTTCGTACTTCACCGGACTTATCTGGTAATAACCGGGCTGGGGTCCCTGTAATTAAACGTATAATAAATTGATTTTTATAATTATTTTGTTTTTATATTTAATTGAGGGTTCAATGAAGGGACCAAAGAAACAACATGAGTAAAGTTGTGTCGTCTTTCAGCGTTAAAATCATCGATAACGCTAATGCTGAGGAGTTGAACTCACGACAAGCATCAAAATCTATTAGGGTCAGAAATAGCATATTTAACGCTCAGTGGTAAATCTTACACCTACCCAAACATTTTTTAGCCTGAAGCAAGATGAATAACAGAGATAGTTCAGAATTTAAACTCAAATAAATTAACTGCATGATAAATAACAAAATATTAAATAACTTCAAATAGAGTGAAAAAATAGCACTTTTTGCAAAAATGCTTCAAAGCCTACGGCAACTGGCTTTCGTTACTCCCATCTCTAATCTGCCTAAAAATCCCTCACATCTTGATCAATTCGTGCTTTTTGAGAGTTGATCGTCATAAGCGATCTGAAGATACTACCTCCATCAAAACAACAATGGAGAAATGTATGACAGAAAGAAAAAGATTTATCCGTTTACCTGAAGTGCTGAAAAGAACGGGTCTTTGCAAAGCTTGGATCTATAAACTTATTAGTCAAGATCGTTTCCCTGAACCTATAAAGCTTGGTGAGCGTGCAATAGCATTTGTCGAGAGTGAAATAGATGAATGGATTGATCAGATGATTGAGTTATCCCGAAATAAATCGGCCTGATATTTCAATATCGTAAAATAAAAATATCGTTATAAAAAT
>NZ_CACVAD010000069.1 GCF_902726545.1 Yersinia artesiana
TTTAAATCATGGCTAATAGTTAATTGATGTATTGCTTTTATACTAATAAGGATGAAATCTTATAAATGGATAATATAGTAATAGATAAAAGAATAACAATAAATAGAGTTACATTCGGTATGTTCTTGGCGTTAGTCGCTCAGGGCTATTCAGAGAGAACCAACGCTGAAACCACCGTAATACCCGCCAATGAACATGACATAGTATTAGATGAGCTAAAAGTAGAGGGAAGCAGTAACGCCCATGAGGGGGACTGGGTTTACGATGAACTCCATTCTGTTAGTGAAATCTCTCGCGAACAGCTCGATAATCGGCCCGCCCGCCATGCGGCGGATATATTGGAACAAACCTCCGGTGTCTATTCCAGCGTCAGCCAACAAGACCCTGCACTTTCAGTCAATATCCGTGGCATTCAGGATTATGGCCGCGTGAATATGAATATTGATGGTATGCGGCAAAATTTTATGAAAAGTGGTCACGGTCAGCGCCACGGTGTGATGTATATCGATCCGGAAATACTGGGTAATGTGGTGATTGAGAAGGGGGTCACCAGCGGTATTGGCGGAGCGGGGGTAATAGGCGGTATTGCAACGTTCAATACAATTAATGCCAGTAACTTTCTTGAACCGGGGAAAGAAATTGGCGGCCAAATCCGCGCCCTCACCGGTGATAATGGCACCAATTTTATTGGCAGCGCCGTACAGGCGTTGGGGAATAAACATGGTGATATATTAATTGCCATCAGCGAGCGTAATTTAAGTGATTATTGGCCGGGCAATAAAGGGAATATGGGGGATATTCGATTTGGCACTGCCAAGAAGAGAATTAATTATGATATTAAGAATAATAAAGTTGAATATACCCGATATAAAATGCGCTCACAACTGGCCAAATTAGGTTGGAATTTACCTGCTAATCAGCGCTTGATGCTAAGTTATTTGCAAACACAAATTAATAGCCCTAATGCCAGCATGTTAACTCAGATTGTCGATAAGGCAGACCCCTACCGTATAATAAAGATAGGATGGAAAAATAGCAGTGTCAGCGATGTGCTGAATCGTAATATTGGATTGGATTATAGCTTCAGACCAGAACATATCGCCTGGCTAGATGTCGCGGCAAAGATTTATTACGTTGATACTGATGATGAAACCAATACTCTCTGTTCTGATGCTATTTATTGTAAAAAGTTTTGGACTCAAACCCGCCTGACCACTCATGGTTTACAACTGCAAAATACCAGCTTCTTTACCTACGCCGATCAGCATCAATTCCATATTAACTATGGTCTTGAATGGTTTAGTGACCGCTCCAGAGGTAACTCAACGCACGAAACGATGCTTGGCCTCACTCCGCCGGGCAAGCGCACTATTACCAGTCTTTTTGCCCTGTTGAATTATGAACATGCGAACTGGCTGCGGCTGGAAGGCGGGCTGCGTTATGATCAATTTCGCTTACAGGGTAATACCTGGATGCAGAGCAAAAATTTCCGCGAAAACTATACCAGCGAAAATCCCTGCAACCAAAAGACACATGAGCAATATATTATTAATGAGAGAAGACGGTGCTCATTTAACTGGCCGTTGAAAATGACCTGGGAGGTCGATCGCCGTGAGCAACAACTGTCACCCACACTGGCCATCGGCATCAAGCCCGGTGTGCAGTGGCTGGAATTTTTTGGCAATTATGGCAAATCCTGGCGGCCACCGGCGATTACTGAGGCGCTGGCCACGGGGAGCGCCCATGGCCACAGTTGGACTTTGCCTAATCCTGTTTTGGCGGCAGAGCACTCCAAAGCCTGGGAAGCCGGCATTAATATCCAACACAGCCATCTATTTATTGCAGAAGACCGCTTGGTTGCCAAGCTGGCCTACTTTGATACCCGCGTCACCAACTATATCAATCTTGAACTGTCCAAGACTAAGCCGCTGCATGGCAGCGGGGATTTTACCAACGCTACTTATATTAATAATTTACTGGTCACCCATTTTCGAGGTCTTGAATATCAATTAAGTTATGATGCAGGGGTGTTTTATACCAACTTAAATTATACCAGAATGATTGGAGTTAATACTGTTTGTTCGAAAAGGGCCTGGTTAGGTGGTGTAAAGGGCATAGCAAGTAATAAAAACTATAAGAACTATAAAATCTATTCTATTGATAGAGATGATGTAAATAATATAGTTGATTGCTTTGTGGTAAATAATTTATTTGGCTCTTCTGCCTATTTACCGGGTGATCGCGGTAGCTTAACTTTAGGTGGAAGACTTTTTGATAAAAAGCTGGATCTCGGCACCGTTATTCGTTATAACAAAGGACACCAAGATAAATCAGTTATCAATAACAAAGGCCATGCTAATACCGCTTATGTTGCTGATTGGCCAAAGTATACCATATTTGATGTTTATGCCAGTTATAAGATAACTAATAATTTAACTTTGCGCAGTTCAATAGAAAATATAACTAATCGTGCCTATCTTGTGAGTTATGGTGATTCACTTTCTTTCGCACCAAGCCGTGGCCGAACTATTCAAGGTGGTTTTGAATATAAATTTTAGAATTAATATTTAAAATAAAAATAGAAACTGATAGAGATTTTAAATGTTCAGATGGAATAATAACTTCATCTGTAGCCATGTGACTCAATGATGAGTCATATTATTGTTGTTAACGATAAGGAAATTTATTATGACAGTAACTATCAAATATCAAAGTCAATTCAGTAATGATACTCTAACTTCTTATACTAAACAGTGGGCCACGGCTCATGGTGATATAAAAGATACCCAAGCCGAGGGTTATTCCAAGGACTTTGGGCAATTTGCCGGTGGTAGTATTTTTAATGGTACTCAATATTCAGTTGGCAGCTCGCACAGTGGTGTTAGTACTGCGATGATTGTTGAAGGAAATTTGGAGTACACCTTTATGCCTCAGCATACTTTCTACGGTAAAATAGATAGTCTGGAGTTGGGTGAGAACTTGAGCGATAATGCCAATGGCATTGGTAAAAAGCTTGACAAACTGCAATTGAAAATGTCCGATTTAGATATTACCGGTGAATTTGATCCTAGCAAAACAATGGTAGAGAACCACCAAGGGGATATGCATAAAGCTACATATGGCCTTATGAGAGGTAATGCCGATCCATTGCTAGAAGTGCTCACCGCTAAAGGCATTGATGTTAATACCCCACTTAAAGATATGGCAATCGCCAGTCAGTTTGAGGATATGGTATCAGATGCACCAATGATTGATACCGTTGGCGTAGTTGAAAGCAGTGATATGTTATTAGCTGCTTAAGTAAGACTTCCGGAAAAGGATTTTCTGGTCGGATCTAGCTGTTGTGCAATAAGTGTTAGTGTACTTGTAATAAGTGTAAGTGCGCCACCGCCGTACGTTGCTATATTGGGTGCGACGGTGGTTCATATTTTATAAAAGGATTTAAATATGAAAATTACTATTAAATATCAGGAAGAATTTAAAAACGAAACTATTTCATCTTATACTCACTGGTGGGCCAATGACTTTGGTGATATAGCTTTGGAACCGAGTAAAAACGAATATCATCTTTACTCGGCTGGCCTAAATCCTCCCACCGTTGGTGTGAAATATGCAATTCAAAGCACTTCCTCTCAAAGTAAAGCTGCAATAGTGATGGAATCTAAGGGAATGCACGCGGCGACGGTATTACAAGCCGCTAATGGAGCCAAGATATCAGCAGAGCCTACCTTAATTCCTGGTGAGAGTGAAGGTTTGCAGTTTGGCAATTATTTAATCTCAATTTCAGATACTGATTTAGCTGGTTATCAATGTAATCAACTGAAACTCCAGCAAGTGCAATTGGAATTCAGTGGGTTAGATATTTCAGACGATATTGATGTTTCAATGTTTGAGGTGATTTTTGCGATTGCTGTAGATAATAGCTATCCAAGTGATATGAATCGAGGTGTATACGGTCTGCTGAGGGGAAATAATGCTCATATATTGGAAATTCTTCAATCCCAAGGAGTTGACGTCAATACACCGCTCAAAGATTTAGCAATTGCCAGTCAGTTTGATGTTATTACCAATATTCCAGTGATTGATACTGTAGGTACAACAGATGAAAGCGGATTATTATTAGTTGCTTAATTTTACTGATTTTAATATTAACTTTAAATTAAAAGGATATTAATATGACAATAACGATTAAGTACCATGAAAAAATAGCCAATGAAACGATCTCTTCATACAGCCAACAGTGGGCTACTAATTTTGGTAATATTTTATGGGCGACAGGAATTGATTATACTCTTAACGCTTCGGGTTATTCCATACCTCCTGCTGATAGCATAAAATATGTAGCAGCAAGTACTCATCATAATCAGGCAGAGAGTAATGCCGCGATAGTGATAGCACTTAAAAAAGTTGCAGATAATCCATCTATTGACGTCAACGTCAGCTTGGAGTTCGGTGAAGCCTTGGTTCCTATTGCCAATGATGGCATGAAAAAACAACCACACCAGCTTCTTTTGCAGCAAGTTCAGTTAGATATCAGTGGATTAGATATTCGGGCTGATGTTGAAAGTTCAATGCCTATCTTGGATTACGTCTTATGGCAAGATATTTATTATCAGGGAGGTCAAAACCTGGGAATATACAATTTGTTGAAAGGCAACGCGGAGCCATTGCTGGATATTCTTAAAGCTCAAGGAATTGATGTCAATACACCGCTCAAAGACTTAGCAATTGCCCGCCAATTTGATGTTATTACCGATATACCAGCGATTGATACGGTGGGTACAGCTGATAATACGGAAATATTATTAGCTGCTTAAATATTTCCTTGACCCAAGGATGATTTACATACTTAGTCATAAGTTAAAAGGATATTATTATGACAGTAACTATTAAATATCAAAGCCAACTATCAGATTACTCAATTTCTCATTATATTCACCAATGGACTGCGGCTTATGGTGATCTGATTCAAACACCAACTTCTTTTAAAACTTACGGTACCTTATCTAGTCACATTGATGCTAATAATAATGAAATTGTTCAAGTAGAATTTCAAAGTTTTTACGAGAGTAACGCAGCAATGATTATTGGGGGAAGTAGACTTGAGCAGGTAGGTAATTATTTTATTATGAAAAAAAGTATACAAACATTAGAGTTTGGTGAGTCACTCATACCGAATGCGGAGAATACGGGTAAACAAATTCAGCAACTACAACTGAAACTGGACGGTTTAAATATTGAAGATGACTTGTATCCTTCTCTATGTTCAATATCCAAGGCATTTGATGCTGAACCGCCTTATCAAGGTGGAATAGATCATGGCACATACAATTTGTTGAGAGGTAATGCTACCCCAATGTTGGATATCCTCAAACTCCAGGGAATTGATGTGAATACCCCACTTAAGGATATGGTTAGCGCTAGCCAATTTGAAGTGGTAATTGATGCATCCATTATTGATACAGTGGGAGTCACTGACAGTAGTGAAATGTTGTTAGCAGCGTAAATGGCTCATAGCCCAATAATGGGTCACATACATAGTCATAAATAAAAAGGACATTATTATGACAGTAACTATAAGATATAGCGAAAATATAAAGGATGAAACTATCTATTCATATACTCACAAATGGATAGCTGATTTTAATATGCCCACCGAAGAGGGTTCTAATTTCGTAGGTTTTCATGGCCTTAAGAATGCTGAGATTAGGCAGTACGAACAATTCTCGGTAACTAATACCTCAGGAGATAAAGCCACAATAATTATGAGTGGAGAGATAAGTTATAATTATTGCCACAGAACTATTTACGGCAAAGTGGAAATTTTGGAACTAGGTAAAGAAGGGATTGTTCAAAATGAGAAGGGGCAACCTATAATTGAAAAGCATTTAGTGGAACCTCAATTAATATTTAATAATTTAAATATCATCGGTGAGTATGATGATTTTAAAATAACCGCCGAAAATCGAAAAAATGACATTCATCAGATTGGGTTTAATTTAAAAAAAGGCAATGCAGATATACTCTTGGAGATATTAAAAACGCAAGGTGTTGATGTTAATATGCCACTTAAAAATATGGCGAGCGCCAGCCAGTTTAACATTCCAGTCATTGATGCCTTAGGTATAAACGATAATAATGACATATTATTAGCAGCTTAATTAAAGGTGCTAAAGGGTGATTATCTGGCTGTATAAGTAATGCCACCATGATACATCTCTATATTTACCATTGTGGTGGTTATTATTATAGGAATTAAATTACCCATGAATTTATATATTCTGACAAATAAAATATTTATATAAACTAAAATAAGTTGCCAGTGATTTTACGATAAAATTTTTTCAGTATGGAAATGGATGCCATGAAGTCACAAAAAACTATCGACCTTTCTTCGGATTCACTGACAATTCTTTCCGTTCTGGCCAGTCACAAGAAGAGCCTGTGGGGGATAGGACTTTTTACAGCAGTAATTAATCTTTTGATGTTAGCCCCCGCGATTTATATGTTGCAAGTTTATGATCGGGTTTTGGCATCAGCTAATACCATGACATTGTTGATGCTTACTGTTCTGGTTCTGGGAATATTTGTATTTATTGGCCTACTTGAGTGGATTCGCAGTGCGATAGTTATTCGGCTCGGCACGCGTATAGATATGCAACTTAATCAACGAGTTTTTAATGCTGCTTTTGCATCCCAACTTATGGGGCATACCACACCCGCGGCCCAGGCGTTGAATGATCTCACCTCTTTACGCCAGTTTGCGACCGGTAATGCCCTATTTGCTTTTTTTGATGCTCCCTGGTTCCCGCTTTATTTACTGGTTATTTTTGTACTCCATCCCTGGTTGGGTGTATTAGCCGCATCTGGGGCTTGTGTGTTGATTTTTCTGGCCTGGCTTAACCAGTGGGTGTGTAAAAAACCATTGAAAGAAGCATCCACTGTCACCTCACAAGCAACGCAACAGGCGAATGCGAACTTGCGTAATGCGGATGCGATTGAAGCGATGGGGATGCTGGATGCATTACGCAAACGCTGGTTAGCACAGCATTCACGTTTCCTTTATCAGCAAAATGTAGCCAGTGATAAAAGCAGTCAGGTCACTGCGGCATCCAAATCCAGTCGTCAGGCCTTGCAATCAATGATGTTAGGGCTGGGTGCATTACTGGTCATTGATGGCGCAATTACGGCTGGCGTCATGATTGCCGGTTCCATCTTAATCGGACGAGTATTGGGGCCAATTGATCAATTGATTGCCGTTTGGAAACAATGGAGTCATGCACGATTATCTTATTTGCGTCTCGTTCATTTATTGGCTGAGCACCCACCAGTGCCAACGGGTATGGCACTCTCGGCACCCACAGGAAAGCTCAATGTGACGCAACTGACGGTGTGTAAACCGGGTACACATATTCCCATTTTATATTCCATCGATTTTGAATTGCAGGCCGGTGATATTTTGGGCGTTTTAGGGGCGTCGGGCAGTGGCAAATCGACGTTGGCAAAACTATTGGTGGCATGTAAACCCGCCTTTAGCGGCTCGGTACGGCTGGATAGCGCAAATATTTCTCAATGGGATAAAACTCACTTGGGACAATTTATTGGTTACTTGCCGCAAGATATTCAGCTATTTCGAGGTTCGATTGCAGAAAACATTGCACGCTTTGGCACTATTGATACCGCAAAAGTGGTTGCGGCAGCGCAAATGGCGGGGGTACACGATTTAATCCTGCATTTGCCACAGGGTTATGACACTCAGCTTGGCGACGGAGGGGCGGAATTATCCGGCGGTCAGCGTCAGCGTATTGCTCTGGCGCGGGCAATGTATGGTGTGCCGCGACTTATTGTGTTGGATGAACCCAATGCCAGTCTGGATAAGGACGGCGAAAAAGCCTTATTGGCAAGTATCATCCAACTCAAACAGCAGGGTTGTACCATTGTGATGATCACCCATAAGCCAGAACTATTATCAGGTAGCGATTTCTTGTTGTTACTCAATAAGGGGCGGATGGAATTGTTTGATCGTACTGCGACGGTTCTACAGAAGATTAAAGGCACAAATAAGCCGGTGGTCAACGCTGAAATCAAGACTCCGGGCAGCCAAAAATCTTGGGGGGGCGGTATGTCATATGCTGTCGTCCCTGCTCGCACAGCATCACAAAAATCATAATGTTAACTATATACCGACATACCCACATATCCACGGATGGAGTCATCACCAATGTTACCTGAATCTGACCACTCTTCGACTAAGAATTTAAGTCAACATCCACCACTACAAACCAATAGCGGGAGATATCTTGGTCTCGGCGCATTATTGGTTTGTGGCGGCTTTATCGGTTCTTTGCTGTGGGCGGGGCTGGCCCCTTTGGATAAAGGTATTGCGGTGATGGGGCATATTGTTGTGGCGGAAAACCGTAAGTTAGTGCAACCGCTGCAAGGAGGGCGTATCCAGCAATTGCATGTTGCTGAGGGCGATGATGTCACACAAGGGCAATTACTTATCACTCTGGATGATACTGCGTTACTTAGCCATCGCGATAATTTACAAAATCAGTATTTGAGTGCGCTCGCTCAGGAGTCTCGTCTCACGGCAGAGCAACATGAATTACCGACAATTATCTTCCCTCCAGCATTGCTTCAATATCCAGCACAAGCTTTAGTTGAGCGAAATACTGTGTTGCAGCAGCAGCTATTTCTCCATCGTCGTCAGGCCCAATTGAGCGAAATTGCTCGGCTATCAGCACAAATTACTCGTCACGAGAGTCGGTTGGATGGATTACAAGTGGCACGTAGCCATAACCAGCGCCAATTTGATCTATTCCAGCGGCAATTGCAGGGAGTACAGTTATTGGCAAAAAATGGTCACGTTGCTCAAAGCCAGTTGTTAGAGATGGAGCGTCAGGCGATTTCATTTCGCGCAAATATAGAAAAGAATACCAGTGAGATTTTGGAGCTTCACAAGCAAATTAGCGAAACAGAGCAGCATATCTTACAACGCCGCGAGCAATATAAAAGTGAGAATCGCGAGCAACTGGCTAAAGCACAACAAAACACTCAAGAGTTAGAGCAGCGTTTGAGTGTCGCGGAATACGAATTAGATAACACGCGAATTTATGCACCGGTCAGTGGCACGGTTATCGCGCTCGCCCTACATACCGTGGGTGGGGTGGTCAGTACCGGGCAAACATTGATGGAATTGGTTCCCAGTGGGCAACCACTCTTGGCCGAGGCTCAGCTTCCGGTTTCCTTAATTGACAAGGTGATGGTCGGGCTACCGGTGGATCTGAATTTCTCTGCTTTTAATCAAAGTAACACTCCGCGTTTACAAGGTTCGGTATTACACGTTGGTGCGGATCGAATACAGCATCAGCACACTTTAGAGCCTTATTATCCTTTAACTATCGCCATTGATACCACGCAAACCGAGCTGGAAATCCGGCCCGGTATGTCGGTTGATATTTTTATCCGTACTGGGGAGCGCTCATTACTTAATTATCTGTTTAAACCCTTAACTGATCGTCTGTACGTCGCTTTTGCTGAAGAGTGATTTTGGAGGTAACTGACTGAAAATAATTAATATAGTGATTAAATTTATGAAGATACAGCAAACTAACCGCAGTATTATGCTTTGGTGGGGTAGCGCACTCTTAACAAGTGGTATCCATATTTATTTAATATGGATAATGAGTAATCCATTCTTGCCTCCGACAGATACCGCAGTCCCCCCTGTAGCGATTTTGCTCGCGTTGTCGGCAGAACCGGAGTTTACTCCGAATGTGCAGCAAGATCCGGTGGTGGGTGTCAGTCAGGATTTCAACGAACCAACAGCAGAGCCGTTGGAGAGTCAGCCAGAGGCGGTGAGTCATACACTGACAGCGCCTGAGCATCCTGATGCTTCATTGATTGTTGAAAAAAAAGTGGAATCCCCTCCCCAAAAACGGCCACAACAAAAGATCATTACGCCGCGCCGCCCTGTCAGTAAACCGGTAGCTGAAAACTCTAACAATCCACCTTCCATACCTGCCGCCGTCACCAGTACCCCTTTGTCTGGTGAAAGTCATCAAGTCGCAGCAGCGGCGAATAGCCATTCTCTGCAAAGTCAAAAGAGCAAAATGAATTGGAAAAGCCGCTTACAAGGGCATCTGATGGGGTTTAAACGTTATCCCCCGATAGCCAGAAAACAGCACCAACAAGGGACAGCGATTATTCGTTTTGTGGTCAATAAAGAGGGGTATGTGCTATCGACTATGCTGATTAAGAGCAGTGGTGCCGCGGCCTTAGATCAAGAAGCATTGGCAGTGATTAAACGCGCTCAACCCTTACCCTTACCACCTGCCGAGCTGTTATCAAATGGGCAAGTCACATTGGCTATGCCTGTTGGTTTTGATCTTAAGAATAAAAAACGATGAATAGCGCAATATTCTCGGGGCAGTACGGATAACTAAAGGATAAAAAAACCGGGCGTAAAGCCCGGCTGAATTATTGTTAACAGATTAGCCACAATATTATTCGCCTGGGCAGCGTAGGCAACGTTCGGCCTCGTCAGTACCCAGCTTCAATTTGGACTGCAAATCACGCAATGCAGTCCGCAAGCCTTCTTCAATCACGGGGTGATAGAATGGCATATCCAGCATCTGGTTGATGGTCATTTGTTGTTGATGCGCCCAGGCCAGCAGGTGGGCAATATGTTCGGCACTTGGCCCCATCATCTCGGCACCCAGGAAACGGCCTGTTCCCTGTTCGCCATAAACCCGCAAGATGCCTTTGTTTTTCAGCATGACTCGTGAGCGGCCTTGATTCTCAAAAGAGACTTCGCCGACTTCAAAGCAACCGCATGCACTGAATTTTTGCGACAATTCGCGAAACGTAGAACCTACCATCGCGATTTGTGGGTCAGAGAACACCACGGATATTGGGCTGCGACGCAAACCCGGCACCACTTCAGGGAACCCACCAGCGTTTACCCCCGCGATACGAGCCTGATCACTGGCTTCATGCAGTAAGGGTAATTGGTTGCTGGCATCACCGGCAATAAAGATATGCGGCACGCTAGTCTGCATTGTCAGCCGGTCAGCTGGCGGAACACCACGATCATCAAGCACCAGTGAGGTATTTTCCAAACCGAGTTTATCGACATTTGGGCGGCGGCCTGTGGCAGCTAAAACATAATCCACCATGATTTCTTGTGGTGAACCGGCTTCATCCAGATAGCGGATAAAGACTTTATCCCCTTCGCGCTGCATCACTTCAACTTTCACATCTGGGTTGAGATAGAACTCTTCACCCAAGGTTTTTGCTGCGTAATTGCGCACAATACTGTCTGTCAGCGGGCCGACACCACCACCCACGCCGAACATTTTGACTTGAACGCCGAGCCGATGCAGTGCCTGACCAAGTTCCAGCCCAATAACGCCTGGCCCGAAAACAGCGACTGATTCGGGTAAATTGTCCCAATTGAATACGTCGTCGTTGACGATCAGCCGATCACCCAGCTCATTCCAGGCGGCAGGCCAGCTTGGGCGAGAGCCAGTGGCAATCACGATGCGTTGTGCAACAATACGAGTGTGATCATCGACTTGTAGTGTGTTGTCATCAATAAAACGGGCATAGCCCTGAATTTTGTCATTAGCCGGAATGTTATCGACACCTTCCAGAACAAAACCCACAAAGCGGTCGCGCTCGCGTTTTACGCGATCCATGACTTCGCGGCCATTAATCAGAATGTCGCCTTGTGGGTGGATACCAAAACCGGGGGCTTTTTCAATCTGATGTACAGCTTCAGCCGCCGCAATCAGCAGTTTGGATGGCATGCAACCGACGCGGGCACAGGTGGTACCGTACTCGCCACCTTCAATCATTACTACATTGGGGGTCGCCAGTTTGGCCGCGCGATAAGCGCCAAGCCCGGCAGTGCCGCCGCCAATCACGGCGACATCAACGTTTAAGGTTTTCATGTCTGCTCCATAACAGGAAAAAAGGGTAGGCCGAAGCCTACCAAGTTACTTCATATTATCTTCATTCTATTAATATTATTAAGCAGATAAGTAATTCTCTAAATCATCACTACCACCAATGTGGCGGCCACCGATAAACACTTGTGGCACTGTCCCACGGCCAGTAACAGCACGTAAACTGACGGTGGTAGCATCTTTACCCAGTACGATTTCTTCATACTGAATGCCGCGATCTTGCAGCATCTGTTTGGCTTTGGCGCAGAATGGGCAGCCCGGTTTGGTAAAGACAGAAACCGATTCCTGTACTTTAAAATCAGGAGCCAGATATTTCAGCATGGTGTCAGCGTCAGACACTTCAAACGGGTCGCCCGGTTTGTTTGGCTCGACAAACATTTTCTCAACCACGCCGTTACGTACCAGCATGGAATAACGCCATGAACGTGGCCCGAAGCCCAGATCCGCTTTCTCAACCAGCATATTCATACCTTTGGTGAATTCGCCGTTGCCATCAGGAATGAAAGTGATATTTTCTGCATTTTGATCGGCTTTCCAGGCATTCATCACGAAAGTATCATTGACCGACACACACAGAATGCTATCAACACCGTGCTGTTTAAACACACCGGCCAGTTCGTTATAACGTGGCAGATGGCTGGAAGAACAAGTTGGAGTAAAGGCACCCGGCAGTGAAAATACGATGACGGTTTTATTGTTAAATAACTCATCGGTAGTTACATCAACCCACTGGTCGCCCTGACGGGTATGGAAAGTGACTTGTGGGATTTTTTTACCTTCTTGGCTAGTAAACATCTGTAACTCCTTAATTAGAAAATAAAATATTTAAATTTTTCTGAGTATCTTTTCGTTGGGACACATTATTCATTTTATCACTTGATAGTTCTAATCACTGGTTGCTATCTTATCTATCGTTAATGGCTATCATAAAGCGGAGCACCGATGAATATTCGTGATTTAGAATACCTAGTGGCGCTGGCTGAGTTCAGGCATTTCCGGCGCGCAGCCGACTCTTGTCATGTCAGTCAACCCACATTAAGTGGCCAGATTCGTAAGCTGGAGGATGAACTGGGCGTGATGTTGTTAGAGCGCACCAGTCGTAAAGTGCTGTTTACACAGGCAGGGTTATTGCTGGTGGAACAAGCCAGAACAGTATTGCGAGAAGTGAAAGTGCTCAAAGAGATGGCCAGTTTGCAGGGTGAGAGTATGTCTGGCCCACTGCATATTGGGCTTATTCCTACTGTTGGGCCTTATTTGTTGCCGCAAATCATTCCTATGTTGCATCAAACATTTCCAAAACTGGAAATGTATCTGCACGAAGCGCAAACCCAAAACCTCCTGGCGCAGTTGGATAGCGGTAAACTCGATTGCGCTATTCTGGCTCTGGTCAAAGAGACTGAGGCCTTTATTGAAGTTCCGCTCTTTGATGAGCCGATGCAATTGGCGATTTATGCCGATCACCCATGGGCCGATCGTGACAAAGTGCAGATGCATGAGTTGGCGGGCGAGAAATTGCTGATGCTGGAAGATGGTCACTGCTTGCGTGATCAGGCGATGGGTTTTTGCTTCCAGGCGGGCGCTGATGAAGACACACATTTCCGCGCTACCAGTTTGGAAACACTGCGCAACATGGTTGCTGCGGGTAGCGGGATTACGCTATTGCCATCACTGGCGGTACCGAATGAAAGAAAGCGTGATGGTGTTTGTTATCTGGAATGCTACAAGCCAGTACCCAAGCGCACCATTGCGTTAGTGTATCGCCCCGGCTCCCCATTGCGTGGCCGCTATGAGCAACTTGCCGAGGCAATACGTGAACACATGCAACCGCGCATGAATCCAGATGTTATCAACCAAAAATTAGAACAAGCGGTTTAATCCATTGAGCGCTGCCACTCGGTAGGCTTCCGCCATAGTTGGATAGTTGAAGGTAGTATTAACGAAGTATTCGATAGTATTGCCTTCTCCTTTTTGCTCCATGATGGCCTGTCCGATGTGGATAATTTCAGCCGCACGTTCACCAAAGCAATGAATGCCGAGGATCTGTTTAGTCTCCCGATGGAACAGGATTTTTAAACTGCCGGTATCCATACCAACAATTTGCGCCCGTGCGAGATGTTTAAATTGCGCGCGACCCACTTCGTAGGGGACTTTCATCGCCGTCAGGTCTTGTTCCGTTTTGCCCACCGAACTGATTTCTGGAATGGTATAAATTCCGGTTGGAATATCTTCGATCAGGTGAGTATTCGCTTCGCCTTTGATCATCGCCTGTGCTGCAATTCGCCCTTGGTCATAAGCCGCAGAGGCCAGACTTGGGTAGCCAATCACATCCCCAACCGCATACACATGGGGAAGCGCTGTCTGATACATGCTGTTGACCTTCAACAAGCCGCGGCTATCCGCCTCCAGCCCAATCTTCTCCAAGCCTAAGCCGCTGGTATTACCGGTGCGTCCATTGGCATACAGCAAGCAATCCGCTTTGACCTTTTTGCCTGACTTCAGATGGACAATCACTCCGTCAACGGTTCCCTCTATCTGCTCAAATTCTTCGTTGTGGCGGATAACCACGCCGTTATTCCAGAAGTGGTAAGAGAGGGCATCTGACATTTCCTGATCGAGGAACGCCAGCAGACGGTCGCGGGTATTGATTAAATCAACTTTGACACTCAAGCCACGGAAAATTGAAGCGTATTCACAGCCAATAACTCCGGCGCCATAGATAATGACGTGTTGTGGCTCATGGCTGAGCTGTAAAATAGTATCGCTGTCGTAAATGCGTTCGTGGGTAAAATCAACATTTGCCGGGCGATAGGGGCGTGAGCCAGTCGCTATCACGATATTCTCGGCTCGCAGTGTATCGCTAGTACCATCTGCATAACGCACGTTGATAGTATTGGCATCAATAAAACTGGCATCGCCGGAGAACATTTGGCAGTGATTACGATCATAAAAGCCCTGTCGCATGCGGGTTTGCTGGTTAATAACACGGTCCGCATGGTTTAAAATATCAGCGAAAGAAGAGCTGATAGTTCGGGCATTGTCGCTGTAGAGTGGGTTTTGATTGAACTCGATAATACGGCTAACGGCGTGGCGCAAAGCTTTGGAAGGGATGGTGCCCCAATGGGTGCAACCCCCGCCCACATTACTGTACCGTTCAATCACGGCAACGCGGGCACCTTGCTTGACCAACCCCATAGCGGCGCCTTCACCGCCAGGACCCGAGCCAATAACAATGGCATCAAAATGGAAGTGCTGTTGCATGTAGGAGAGACCTATTATTATACAAAATTACAACGCTACATTAACATCATCCTAAGTATAACCCAATAAACAATGGGTAAATCGCCATATGTGTGCTGTAAAGCGGCAATTGCACATGGGAATGATACGTTTGTATAACGGTTGTTACTATAAAGTTTGGTATATTGCTGACTATATGTCTTAGATTGAGAAATTGGATATCCCTTGGGTACGATTATGGGCGTCAGAGCACAACAAAAAGAGCGGACTCGTCGTTCCCTTATCGAAGCGGCGTTCAGCCAACTGAGTGCTGAACGGAGTTTTGCCAGCCTGAGTTTGCGGGAAGTCTCCCGTGAGGCGGGTATTGCACCGACTTCTTTTTATCGGCATTTCCGTGATGTAGACGAACTTGGGCTGACAATGGTCGACGAAAGCGGCCTGATGTTACGCCAACTGATGCGCCAAGCTCGTCAGCGGATTGCCAAGGGCGGCAGTGTTATCCGCACATCCGTATCGACATTTATGGAATTTATCGGCAATAACCCTAATGCATTTCGCTTATTGCTGCGGGAGCGCTCCGGGACATCCGCCGCATTCCGTGCGGCAGTTGCGCGTGAAATTCAGCATTTTATTGCCGAACTGGCCGATTATCTTGAGCTGGAAAATCACATGCCGCGCAGCTTCACAGAAGCGCAAGCTGAGGCCATGGTCACAATTGTCTTCAGTGCAGGTGCAGAAGTGCTGGACGTAGATGCAGAACAACGGCGACAGTTAGAAGAACGCCTGGTTTTACAACTGAGGATGATCTCCAAGGGCGCTTATTATTGGTATCGGCGCGAGCAGGAAAAGCTCGCTGTGTCCCGCGCTTAATAAGGTAAGGAAAACAATGGAACAATCTTGCTCTGAAAAACAATCTTCCTCGGAAAAACAAGCTTATTCTGAAAAACAACCTCACCGTGAAACCGGCACCCTGCCGCTGGCTTTGATTACGGGTTTGGCAATAAACGGTTCATTTAACGCGTTATTCAGCGCATTTGTACCATTTTCAATTTTTCCGCTGCTGGCATTAATCCTGGCGGTTTATTGCTTGCACCAGCGCTATCTCAATTTTGCCATGCCACAAGGCCTGCCAGTATTGGCTGGAGCGTGTTTTTTACTTGGCATTTTATTGTATAGCGCGATTGTGCGGGTTGAGCATCCGGCGATTGGTTCTAACTTTGTTCCTTCAATTCTGAGTGTGGTGTTAGTGTTTTGGATCTTATTCAAACTGAAAGCGCGCAAATCGGCGCAAACAGACATCAATACCGGCACAGATACAGATAACCAGCAGCCATAATAGCTTTATTGTTCACTATCAAATCCAATAGAAAGGGCAACATCGCGTTGCCCTTTTTTGTCTTGATTCCTGCTGTTCGTCAGTCACGTTTTTCCAGCAAAACCCCACACTCCATATGATGGGTGTAAGGGAACTGATCAAATAGCGCTAATCGGCTGATTTTATGTGTGTGTTGCAACTGTTCAAGGTTGGCACACAGGGTTTCTGGATTACAGGAGATATAAAGGATACGCGGGTAAGCTTGTACCAGTTTGACGGTTTCATCATCCAGCCCACTGCGCGGCGGATCGACAAAAATGGTCTCGCAGTTGTAACTACTCAAATCGATGCCCTTCAGGCGGTTAAACTCACGCACACCTTGCATGGCCTGGGTAAACTCCTCCGCTGACATCCGGATAATTTGTACATTATCAATATGATTGGCAGCGATGTTGTACTGCGCTGCGGCAACTGACGGCTTGGCAATTTCAGTTGCCAATACCCGATCAAAATTACGCGCCAACGCCAGTGAGAAGTTACCATTGCCACAGTACAATTCCAGTAAATCACCGCTGGCATGTTGGGTGACGTCAATCGCCCATTCCAACATATGAATATTCACCGCCGCATTAGGTTGGGTGAAACTATTCTCAACCTGACGATAAATCATGTCGCGTCCGGCGACTGGCAACACTTCGTCGATATAATCGTGATCCAGCATAATTTTGGTTTTTGACGCTCGGCCAATCAGTTGCAAATCAAAGCCTTGCTCACGCAACTGATCACGCAGTTCCTGCGCTTTTTGCTGCCACTCTTCATCTAATGGACGGTGATATAGCAAAGAGGCGATCAGTTTGCCGCTCAGGGTAGATAAATAATCAATCTGGAACAGCTTGCGCCGCAAAATCGGCTCGGCTCTGATGGCAGTCATTAACGCGCTCATCAGACGATTAATTAACAGACTGGCTACTGGGAATTGCTCAACCCGAATTCGCTGCTTGGTCTGTTGGTCAAACATGATGTGGTACAGGTCATCTTCGTCATGCCAAACGCGAAACTCGGCTCTCATGCGGTAATGTTCTGCTGGAGAACGGAATATTTCCGCAGCGGGTGCCTGAAACGGCGACATCATCGCCTGAAGACGGGCAGATTTTTCCGCCAATTGGTGCTCGTAGCCGTCAGTCGGCAGGATGTCAGGAGTCATGTTTCTTCTCGTCTGGACATAATAAAAGAGGAGTATTGCTGCGGATTGTAGGGAAAGTGGCTCTGATGTCCAGTTTTGTTGTATTTATTCATTGTAACAATAATGGAAGTCTAGACATCTATTTTACTTGATCGTAGCATTGCGGTCCGGCCTCAGGCTGTTACTTAAACACCTAAGAGTTAAAAGGGAATCCGGTGTAAATCCGGAGCTGACGCGCAGCGGTAAGGGGAAGTCACGGCGATAGGTTTCAACCAGACACTGTCCGTAAGGATGGGAAGTCATCGCCCGCTCTGTTTTATTCATAGTTAGATAACAGAGATCCCAAGCCCGAAAACCTGCCGGTATACGTCGCAATATTCGTGGTCGTCGCGTACTACCGGCCATGGCTCTGCGGCATCCGCTATTTGAGTTTGGATGCTTTCTTAAATGATCACTAAAAATACAATCACAATAAAAAAATATACGCTGCTCACCGCTCTCTCTGTGACAGCATTCTCTGGATGGGCGCAAGACAACACCACAACCGGTAATAAAGATGAAATGGTGGTTACCGCCAGCCGTTTCAAACAACCTGTTTCGACTGTATTGGCTCCTGCCGATGTGGTCACGCGCGATGATATCGACCGCTGGCAGGCGAAAAGTCTTAATGAAGTGATGCGCCGCTTACCTGGAGTGGATATTGCGCAAATGGGAGGGTTAGGTCAGGGTTCTTCTATGTATATTCGTGGCACCGAAGCCCGCCATGTCCTGATATTGATTGATGGTATTCCTCTGGCACGTACCGGTATCGTCAACAGCGTTAATCTCGATCAAATCCCTATTTCCTTAGTGCAACGGGTTGAATATATCCGCGGGCCACGTTCTGCTGTGTATGGTTCTGGTGCCATTGGTGGCGTCATTAACGTGATTACGCAGACAGACCAGGAAGGTGCGCAGATTAATGCTGGGATCGGTTCTAAAGGCTATCAGCAATATGATGGCAGTGTCCGCCAGCGCTTTGGCGATACCTTGGCCACGTTAGCGGGCGGGTATCAAACCAGCAACGGGTATAACATCAAACCTGACTCACCGAACCCAATCGATAATGACCGCGATGGTTTCCGCAATAAAAACTTCTGGGCAGGGTTGGAGCATCAATTCAACCAAGAGATCTCCGGTTTTGTCCGAGGTTATGGTTATACCAACAATTCTGATTACGATATTGGCAGTTTGTCGTCCCCGGCTTATAGCGGCGATGAAGAGCGGCTCTATAACCACACTTATGATGCGGGGCTGCGTTATACGTCGGGTGCCTACTCTTCACAATTAATCGGTAGCTATCAGAAATATAAAGACTACAACTTTAGTAGCCAATATGGCCGCTATGGTGTGGCTACCACGCTGGATAATATGGACCAGCGGAATGTGCAATGGGGCAACACTTATAGCTTTGAAAGTGGAACATTGAGCGCGGGCCTTGACTGGCAGCAACAGCGTTTGACCTCATCTAGTCAGACCATCGCTGATACTTATAAGCGGGATAACACCGGCTTATACCTTAGCGGACAGCAGAAAATCGGCAATGTGACGTTAGAAGCTTCTGGCCGTGGCGATAAAGATGAGCAATTTGGCTGGCATGAAACATGGCAAACCGCAGCGGGCTGGGAGTTTGTTCCTGACTATCGCGTGACTGTATCTTATGGTACCGGCTTCCTGGCACCGTCTCTGGGTCAGCAATATGGTTCGCAGCGCTTTGACATCATCTCCAACAGTGACCTTAAGCCGGAAGAGTCTCGCCAATGGGAAGCGGGTTTGGAAGGAGTGACCGGGCCACTTGACTGGCGTTTGTCTGCTTATCACAACAAAATTGAAAACCTGATTGATTACTCTTTTGATAATTCAATATTCAAAGGGCATTACTACAATGTCAATTCTGCGACTATAAAAGGTGTGGAATGGACGGGTAACCTCACTACCGGCATATTCACACACGGAGTCACACTGCAATACATTGACCCGCGTAATGATCTGAATAATGAGGTATTAGCTCGCCGTTCTAAGCAACAGGCGAAGTATCAGTTAGATTGGACGATGTTTAACCTTGATATGGATGTCTCTTATCAGTATTACGGTAAACGTTATGACAATAGCACCTCAGCTTATAGCTCGACTCAGCGTGAATTGTCGAGTTACAGCACAGTAGACGTTTCTGCGGGCTATCCGGTTACTTCTCATCTAACAGTTCGTGGTAGAATTGCCAACCTGTTTGATAAAGAATACGAAACGGCTTATGGCTATAAAACCGCTGGACGAGAGTATTACCTCACCGGAAGCTATAACTTCTAAGGCTGATACTGCTCCTCGCCCGACAGCGCTGATTTTTGACTCAGGTGTTGGCGGGCTGTCTGTCTATCAGGAGATTCGGCAATTGCTGCCGGATCTCCACTATATATATGCTTTCGATAACGTCGCGTTCCCTTATGGGGAGAAGTCAGGCGAATTTATTGTTGAGCGCGTACTGGAAATTGTCACCGCCGTACAACAGCGCCACCCGCTGGCTATTGTGGTTATCGCCTGTAACACGGCCAGTACGGTCTCCCTTCCTGCTTTACGCGAACGTTTTACCTTCCCGGTAGTGGGGGTGGTTCCGGCCATCAAACCTGCGGTACGACTCACACGTAATGGTGTTGTCGGTCTGCTGGCTACTCGTGGCACCGTTCATGCTTCTTATACCCAGGATTTGATCGAGCGCTTTGCGACAGACTGCAAAATTGAGTTACTGGGATCATCTGAGCTGGTGGAGTTGGCGGAAACCAAGTTACATGGTGGTGTTGTTCCGAAGGAAGCATTAAAGAAAATCCTTCATCCGTGGCTCGCCATGCGTGAACCGCCAGATACCATCGTTTTAGGTTGCACCCATTTTCCTCTATTAACTGAAGAGTTAGCGCAAGTGTTACCAGAAGGCACCCGAATGGTCGATTCCGGCGCTGCAATTGCCCGCCGTACCGCCTGGCTTATCTCTTCTCAAGAAAATGTGATTTCTTCCGATGAAGAAAACATCGCGTATTGCATGGCACTGAATGCGGATACTGACGCTTTATTACCCGTTCTGCAGGGTTATGGCTTTCCATCGCTGGAAAAACTGCCAATTTAACGGTGTTTTGACTAAAGAATCAGCGGTTGAAAAGTTTTTTGAAATTAGGGGTTGCAGGCTGTCAGGAACTCCCTATAATGCGCCTCCACTGACCGGGA
>NZ_CACVAD010000070.1 GCF_902726545.1 Yersinia artesiana
ACTTAATACCAAAATAAATAGAATGATGTTTCATAAGTGAGATCTATATTTATCATAATAATTAATGTTATTTATTAAAATAAGGTAACTGTAATGAAATTTAAATTATTATCTCTGGCAGTGGCATCACTTATCAGCACCAGCGCAATGGCTGTGACTATTGACTATCGTCATGAAACACAAGACCAAAGTGGTAATAACCATAAAGACCGTTTATTAATGTCCCATCGCTTTGCCAATGGCTTCGGGTTATCTCTGGAAGGTAAGTGGAAAAGCGCCAGTGACAAAGACAAGCCATTCCATGAAGGTGTGAGTAATGGTACCGAAGTGGTTGCCAGCTATGTCTATAAAATTGATAAGACATTCTCTATTGAACCAGGCTTTTCATTAGATTCAAGCTCAACGGCTAACAACTATCGTCCTTATCTGCGTGGTAAGGCTAATATTACCGATGATCTCTCTATTTCATTGCGTTACCGTCCTTATTACAAACGCACCAGCGCCAATATTAATACGAAAAAAGACACGTCTGAGAATGGTTATAATCTGACGAGCGTCCTGAGCTACAAAATTTACAAAGATTTCCAATTAGACTATGAGCTGGATTATAAGCAAGCCAATAAAGCCGGTGTCATTCTGTCTGATAACGAAAATTACGATTGGAGCCATGATTTTAAATTGACGTATAAGTGGGATAAGAACTGGTCGCCTTATATGGCTATCGGTAATGTTTCCGGCAGCAAAAATACCGATGAGCGCCAAACCCGTTATCGTGTAGGTATCAAATACAGCTTCTGATCCTCATTGAAGTAATTAAATTCTGACCTCAGGGGTCACACCTCGCTATAACGATTTTTGACAGGTAACGAAGTAATGAAAAAAAGAGCGTTATTTTTGAGTATGGCAGCGCTGGCAACGCTGTATATACCCGCCGGACAGGCAGCGGATACCGACCGCCTGGCCGTGGTAAAACAGTATGTCGATAATGTATTAAACAAGGCATCCGATACCTACCACGGTGACAAGCCCAGCCCGCTGCTGGCGGATGGTGTTGACCCCCGAACCGGGCAGCAATTGGAATGGATATTCCCCGATGGCCGTCGGGCAGTCTTATCAAACTTTTCAGCACAGCAAAATCTGATGCGCGTCATGAGTGGCTTGAGCCAACTCAGTGGTGATCCGCGCTATCAGAAACGTGCTGAAGATATTGTTCGCTATCACTTCCAGAACTATCAAGACCCAAGTGGCTTACTGTATTGGGGCGGACACCGGTTTGTTGATCTGAAAACCCTCCAACCAGAAGGGCCAAGTGAAAAAGAGATGGTGCATGAGCTGAAAAATGCCTATCCCTACTATGACCTGATGTTCACTGTCGACAGTGATGCCACCGCTCGCTTTATTCGTGGTTTTTGGAATGCCCATGTCTATGATTGGCGAATTCTCGAAACCAGCCGTCATGGGGAATATGGCAAATCGATGGGCGCACTGTGGGAAAGCAAATTTGAGCAGCAGCCACCTTTCTTTGCTACTAAAGGGCTGAGCTTCCTTAATGCGGGTAATGATCTGATTTATTCCGCATCCCTGCTTTACAAACACCAGCAAGATCAGGGCGCACTAACCTGGGCTAAGCGTCTGGCCGATCAGTATGTTTTGCCGCGTGATGCCAAAACGGGCCTCGGCGTTTATCAGTTTACACAAGCTCTGAAACGTGAAGAGCCAACAGATGATGCCGATACCCATTCCAAGTTTGGCGATCGTGCTCAGCGCCAGTTTGGCCCAGAGTTCGGCCCGACAGCACTGGAGGGCAATATGATGCTTAAAGGGCGCACCAGCACCCTTTATTCTGAAAATGCCTTGATGCAGTTGCAATTGGGTAAAGACTTAGGCCCGCAGGGGCAGGACTTGCTGAAATGGACGGTGGATGGCCTGAAAGCATTCGCTAAATATGCCTATAACGATCAAGACAATACCTTCCGCCCAATGATAGCCAACGGGCAGGATTTGTCGAATTACACTCTGCCGCGTGATGGTTATTACGGCAAGAAAGGCACAGTCATCAAGCCATACAAAGCAGGTAATGAATTCCTGATTTCTTATGCGCGTGCCTATGCAATCGACAATGACCCATTACTGTGGAAAGTGGCCCGCGGTATTGCCAACGACCAGGGGCTGGGTGATATCGGTACTGCGCCGGGCAAAGATGTCAAAGTCAATATGGACACTACCAACAGTGATCCTTACGCCTTGTTTGCTTTATTGGATCTCTACAATGCCAGTCATGTGGCAGACTATCGGAAACTAGCAGAAAAAATCGGCGATAACATCATTAAAACACGTTATATCGACGGCTTCTTCATGGCTTCACCTGATCGCCAATATGCCGATGTTGATGCCATAGAGCCTTATGCTCTGCTGGCTCTGGAAGCGTCATTGCGCAATAAACCACAGGCAGTGGCACCGTTCCTCAATGGTGCGGGCTTCACGGAAGGGGCTTATCGAATGGATGACGGTTCAGCGCGAGTTTCAACCCGTGATAATGAACTGTTCTTGCTGAATGTGGGCGAGAAGTTGCAACCGAACGGCCGTAAATAGTCCCGACAGCGGCCCGTGCTGGGGCCGCTGTTGGTAAAAAGTGCCGAGCAGCGGCTTCCCAGGGTCTGCTTGCCCGGCGCTTTTACCCACGGGTTCTCATCGTCGTGATAAAAAGGATAGGTTGATGAAAAAACAAGTTTTAGCCACTGTTTTGCTCGGTTCGTTGTTTTGCGCATCTGGCTATGCGGCACAAATTGTTGCAGTAACGGCATCCGGTTATGACAGTGAAAAAGGCCATGTTCCGGCGAACATCGCCGATGGTGATGTTAAAACGCGTTGGGCGGCATCTGGCGAAAGTTGGATACAGCTTGAATTGGATAAAGAGCAATCCATTGAAAACATTCTTATTGTTCCGTTTAAACCCACAGAACGGAAACTGAAGTTTTCCATTTTTTACTCCAATGATGGCAAGAGCTGGCAGCCGTTGGCAGAAGGTTTAGAAACATCTTCCGCAGATAAAAATGGCGAGAAACTGACCTTTGCACCTGTTACGGCCAAATATATCAAGTTAGATACCTTTGGCACGGATGTTAATAAGTGGAGTGCCATTAACGAAATTGCCATTAATAGTGCTGCTGCGCTACCCAGTCGGGCCATTAAATAACCCAGACTGTTTTGCTCTATAGCCCCCTTTTCCTACCCTCAAAAGGGGGCAACTGCCCATCAAGTGTTCTCCGCAAAAATCATTCATTCCGATAATCCCTCACTTCTGTTGGTTGCTTCTTTTCTATTCATTCTCATCGCTAATCATTTTGAGTTAATTGTCCGGTTGATTTGACTGAATTCCCATTGTTGCTTCCGCTTGAAGCGTTTCAGTTCTTAATTTCGCGTTTAGGGTGCAATCCAGTGCAACTAATAATTTCCATATTGTTATGAGGGTGTTATTTTCCGCGCAAGCACGGATAAAAAAGAAGTGTCACTCAATCATTACAGAGAACAAAGCGACAGGCTGCCGTGTATTACTCCAAAAGGACATAGTTATGAAAGCTTCAATATTTAAAAGTCTTTATTTTCAGGTGTTAACGGCGATTACCTTGGGTGTTTTGTTGGGGCATTTCTACCCGGATCTCGGCGCTCAAATGAAACCTCTGGGTGATGGATTTGTTAAACTAATTAAAATGATTATCGCACCCGTGATTTTTTGTACCGTCGTGACCGGTATCGCGGGTATGGAAAGTATGAAAGCCGTGGGCCGCACCGGTGCCATTGCGCTGCTCTATTTTGAGATTGTCAGTACCATTGCACTGTTGATTGGCTTGGTGATTGTTAACGTGGTGCAACCCGGTGCTGGTATGAATATCGACCCGGCGACACTGGATGCCAAGGCGGTTGCACTTTATGCCGAGCAAGCCTCGCAGCAAGGGATTATACCCTTCTTGCTGGATATCATTCCTGGCAGCGTAGTGGGTGCCTTTGCCAGTGGCAACATTCTGCAAGTCTTACTGTTTGCGGTTCTGTTCGGTTTTGCCCTGCATCGTCTGGGTGAAAAAGGTCAGCTTATCTTTAATGTTATCGAGAGTTTCTCCCGCGTTATCTTCGGTATTATCAATATGATTATGCGCCTGGCACCTATCGGGGCTTTCGGTGCAATGGCCTTTACTATTGGTAAATATGGTGTGGGTAGCTTGGTGCAACTGGGTCAGTTGATTATCTGCTTCTATATAACTTGCGTGTTGTTTGTGGTGGTGGTGCTCGGTTCTATTGCGAAATTCAATGGCTTTAACATCTTCAAATTTATCCGTTATATAAAAGAAGAGTTGTTGATCGTGTTAGGGACATCATCTTCAGAGTCTGTGCTACCGCGCATGCTGGATAAGATGGAGAAAGCAGGGTGTAAGAAGTCTGTGGTGGGCCTGGTTATCCCGACCGGTTACTCATTTAACCTGGACGGAACCTCTATTTACCTGACCATGGCGGCGGTATTTATTGCTCAGGCGACTAATACCCATATGGATGTGATTCATCAGGTGACCTTACTGGTGGTGCTGTTGCTCTCCTCAAAAGGTGCAGCAGGGGTCACAGGCAGCGGCTTTATCGTGTTGGCGGCCACCATCTCGGCGGTTGGGCATTTACCATTGGCAGGTTTGGCGCTGATTCTGGGTATCGACCGCTTTATGTCGGAAGCCCGTGCGCTAACTAATCTGGTGGGGAATGGGGTTGCAACCATTGTTGTCGCGAAATGGTGCAACCAGTTAGATAATGACCAACTGCAAGCGGTGTTATCAAATAAAACCTTACCTAATGGCGAGATAAAAAACAGCACATCTGCTTGATTCGCCCAGAATAAAACGTTAAGTCAGTTGTCTGTTCGATTCACTACCGGTGGCTAACATTGCCACCGGTAGCACCTCGTGATCACCCCCGCGATATCATTTCTTGTGTTAATTACCATTTAGATACTATTTTTTACTCTTATGAGTGACATCCACAAAAGCATGCGGTCTAACAGAATGGTACACTCCAGCGTTCCGCTCTCACTGTGACAATTTGCATGAAAACACGCATGGTTCACGTAAGGATTGCATTGTTTTAAAATTGGATAGTTTATTAAGTAGGGGTTCACATGCAGGGCACCAGAATTCGTCTCATAGTTGGTGGATTATTGTTGGCTGCCGCCAGCAGTAATGTGCAGGCTGAAGCACTACAACCCGATCCTGCCTGGCAGCAGGGAAAATTAGAAAACGGGTTTTCATGGCAGTTGCTAGCGACACCGCAGCGCCCTAGCGACCGGATCGAGTTACGTCTGGTGGTTAAAACTGGCTCATTATCAGAGAGCGCACAACACATTGGTTTTGCCCATCTGTTACCGCGCCTGGCATTAATGAGCAGCGCGAGTTTTACTCCTGCCCAGCTTCAGTCTCTATGGCAGCAAGGGGTCGATAACGATCGTCCGTTGCCACCGGCTATTACATCTTATGATTTCACCTTATACAGTTTGAGTTTGCCCAATAACCGCCCCGATTTGATGAAAGAAGCCTTGGCGTGGTTATCCGATACCAGTGGCAAGCTAGCCATCAGTGAACAGACCGTCAATGCAGCGCTGAATAGCGCAACCGATCCTATTGCCACTTTCCCGCAAAATATTCAGGAGCCTTGGTGGCGCTACCGCCTTAAAGGCTCTTCTCTGATGGGGCATGATCCCGGTCAGCCAGTGGCAAAACCAGTAGATATCGAGAAGCTGAAACAGTTTTATCAGCAATGGTATACCCCAGATGCCATGACATTGTACGTGGTGGGTAATGTCGATAGCCGCAGTATTGCGGCCCAAATTGGCAAAACATTCTCTGAGTTGAAAGGGAAGCGCACTACGCCGGCACCTGTCGCGATGTTAGCGCCATTGCCACCAGAGCCGGTGAGCCTGATGAGTGAGCAGGCGACGCAAGACACATTATCTCTGATGTGGGATACCCCTTGGCATCCGATTCAGGATTCCGTCGCGTTAAGCCGCTACTGGCGCAGTGATTTAGCCCGTGAGGCGCTATTCTGGCATGTTCAACAAGTGTTGGAAAAAAGTGATCAGAAGAACCTGAAGTTGGGCTTTGATTGCCGGGTACAATATCAGCGTGCTCAATGTGCGATTCACCTGAATACACCAACTGAAAATCTGACGCCGGGAATGAGTTTTGTGGCGCGCGAACTGGCCAGTTTACGTGCGAATGGCCTGAGTCAGGATGAATTTGATGCCTTGATGGTGCAGAAAAATGATCAACTTAGTAAGTTGTTTGCCACATATGCTCGTACCGATACTGATATTTTGATGAGTCAGCGTCTGCGTTCGCAGCAAAGTGGCGTGGTGGATATTGCGCCAGAACAGTATCAGAAGCTACGACAGGCATTTTTGTCAGGGCTGACGTTGGCGGAGCTAAATCAGGAATTGAAGCAGCAATTATCGCAAGATACCACGCTGATTCTGACCCAGCCCAAAGGCGAGCCAGAAGTGAATGTGAAGGTGTTGCAGGATGCCTATAACGCGATTATGACGCCACACACGGTGGTGCCAGAAGATGCGGTTCCAACAGCGGCTGCTGCGGAGGTAGTACCCGCGACACCTACCACGGCACAATAAATAGATATTTAGCAAACAATAAGCCCTGTATGGAATGTACCGGGCTTATTAGTGTCATGCTGAAGGAAGGGGAATCGTGCCGTTGGGGCCGTAGCAGCGTGAGCTGCCGGAGTGCCCCTAGGTGCGGTAAACCCTTCAGACTCTATGTTGAATCACACTACAGGCATGGCTGCCAGTGGAATGATGGCACCACGATACTGAATCACGGTGCTGGCGGTTAAATGCCCACGCACGGCGGCGTCATGTGCGCTACCACCCGTCAGGCGAACAGCCAAATAACCGGCACTGAAGGAATCCCCAGCCGCGGTGGTATCGACCACTTTTTCTTTCGGCAATTTAACTGCCGGCACATCATACTGGTGAGCTTCAAAGCCCTCTTTCACCCAGACGATGCAGGAATCTGCGCCGCGCTTAATAATAATTTCGCTTACACCTAAATTCTGGGTGCGTTCGATGACCTGCTCCAGTGGCTTCTCGCCCCACAGCATGTCTTCATCATCCAGCGTCAGGAAGGCGATATCTGTGCAAGCCAGCATGTCGCGATAGGCTTGTTGCGTCTCTTCCTTGTTCTGCCACAGGCGAGGGCGATAGTTATTATCAAAGATAACTTTGCCGCCGTTAGCACGGCAGGCGCGCAGTAATTTCAGTAAGCGCTGGCGGGAAGCACTGTCGAGGATCGCCAGGCTGATGCCACTAAGATACAGATAATCAAACTTTTCCAGACGTTGGCAGATTTCGTCTGCCGCCGGGCTGGTGAGCCAGAAACGTGCGGCAGCATCATTGCGCCAATAATAGAAGGTGCGTTCACCGGTGCTGTCTGTCTCGATAAAGTACAACCCTGGCAATTTATCATCCATACGCTGAATAAGGTCGGTATGAATGTTTTCCTGCTGCCAGGCCGCCAACATCTCGTTACTGAAACTGTCCGTACCCAGTGCTGTGACGTAATGGACATTCAAGTCCTGCTTTGACACTTGACGGGCAACATACACCGCCGTATTCAGCGTATCACCGCCAAAGCCCCGGCTAAGGTCGGTACCTTTTTGTGACAGTTCAATCATGCATTCGCCGATAACGGCAATATTTTTGCTGGTCATGGAAAGCTGGCCTGTGAGTCAATGAGGGAAATAAGGGTTAGTCTCACTGCTGGCTTGGTTAGAGTCAATAGTATTAAAACGACGTTTTAAATTTTTTATGATGTAGGTCGGGAAACCGACAAGTTTCCCGCTGTTCTGAACACAATTATGATGACTTTCGCAGGTCGGTCACGCTGTGGCCGCCAATGCCCCAGTTATCGGTATCTACTTCATCAATCACGACCACGGTCGTCGCCGGGTTTTTACCCAAAGTATCGACTAACAGTTGGGTCACTCCGGCGATTAGCTGTTTTTTCTGTTCCGCCGTCGCGCCTTCGCGAGTAATTTTAATATTGACATAAGGCATGTTCATCTCCAGTAAGGCATCATTGAGCTAAGTAATATAGATGGCTTAAATGTGCCGCGCCAGCCTGCCGAGGCCTGTAATCTGGCTGGAAATAATAATCTGTCATGCTGCGATATAAAGTTCTGTTCGTCCGAGTCGATAACATCTCCAGAAGGAAAACTGTTTATCACAGGGTGGCTCAAACTGACGGCGATACTCATTGCCTTGACGGTCTGGTGCCCTAAAACATGGCGACTAAACTGATGATGACCAATAAAGTATCAGGTTTACTTGCGCCATCCTTTGCCGCCATTGATCGTAATAAAGGACAGAGCTTCTGGCGGCAATGTCAGCGTCGGTACACTTTTCAACCTATCTATCGTACCTCAGGTGCGCTGCTGGCTATCGAGCTGCTTACGGCAGTTTTTCATCCTTCATCGCCGGATACCCGTCTGAATCCGGAGGATTACTTCAGTGCTATCAGTATCAGCGCCCGTTTGGGGGTGGTGCTCGAGCAGTTGAATATGGTTAAACAATGGCATGCGATATTTTTGCATCACTCGGTGTTGGTCTCGATTAACATTGATGGTCAGGCTTTAATGGCGATGCAGGACGACTTGCAGGCTAAGGTATTAATCGATGACATGCCTTACATTCGCTTTGAATTGCTTGAGCATGTCGATACCTCCCTTGATACCCCCTTTGCACGTATTGCTGAAGCAGACCGGTTATGGTTGGATGATTTCGGCAGTGGGCTGGCGAATTTCACTTCATTTATTAGTTGGCGCTATGAGTACATCAAAGTCGCCAGAGATCTGTTTATCGTGCTGCAAGAAAGTGATGTCGGAAACCAACTGTTTTTCAAATTGGTGACTCTCATGGCTAGCTATAGCAAAGGCGTAATTGTTGAAGGGGTGGAAACCTCACAAGAATGGGCGATGGTGCAGCAGTCTGATGCCATTGCCGCACAAGGCTATTATCTCTCTCGGCCTACGTCATTTGATCGTTTACAGACCCTCCCTATGCTGTTTTGCGGCTAATATTTTGGGTCAATAAATCAGCACCTCTTTCCTCCATCCCGCCCTGTTACTTCATTCTCGACTATGGTTAAAGTACTTTTTACGTTCTTAACATCATGGTATTGGCATGGAGCTGTTATGACCAAAACTGGAAAAGTGCTGACAGGCATTGTCGGGGTTATTCTGCTGCTACTGGTGGCAGCCATCGTGTTTATTAAGACCTTCGACTGGAATCGTCTAAAACCAACCATCAATGAAAAAGTCTCGACCGAGCTGCAACGGCCTTTCGCTATTCGCGGCAATCTGGGTGTGGACTGGTCACGTAAAGGTGATGAGCCTGGCTGGCGCGGCTGGGTGCCGTGGCCGCATATTCACGCTGAAGATTTGGTGCTGGGTAACCCGGCCGATTTAGCTGGCGATAACGCCGCTGGTAAAAGCAACACCGCCGAAGGCAAAACAGAATCTACCGCATTCCCTGCTGGCGAGATGGTCACCCTGAAACGGGTTGATGCCAGCATTGCGCCGCTGGCGTTGCTGGCGAAAGAGGTCTGGATACCGCGCATTTGGCTGACACAACCGGATGCCAACCTGCTGCGGCTGGCGGATGGTAAGAATAACTGGACATTTAATCTGGCGAATAGCCCTGGCGGGGATAAGAGTAGCGCGTCTGATTGGTCGGTTAATATTGATGATATTGTGTTTGATCGCGGCCAGATAAACTTGAAAGACGCGGTGCTAAAAGCAGAGTTGCAGGCGGTGATTGACCCACTGGGTAAGCCGCTGCCATTTGCTGAGGTGACCGGTGCCCGTAACGAGAAAAAAGCTACTGAAAAAACGCAAAGCAACGCCCCAGACTTTGTATTTGGCTGGAAGATTGACGGCAAGTATCAGGGGCAGCCTTTAACCGGCAGTGGCAAAATCGGCGGGATGTTGTCGATGAGTGATGCCAGCACTCCTTTCCCATTACAGGCCGATGTCCGCTCTGGCTCCACGCGGGTGGCGGTAGCGGGCACATTAACTGATCCTGCCAATTTGGCGGGGCTGGATCTGCAATTGAAATTCTCCGGTGCCAGTTTGGATAACCTCTATCCGCTGATTGGTGTGTTATTGCCGGCCACTCCCCCATTTAATACCGATGGTCGCTTAATCGCGAGCCTCAAACAGGCGGGTGGGGCGGTTTATCGTTATGAAAACTTTAACGGCAAAATCGGCGATAGCGATATTCATGGTGACCTGACTTACACCGCCAGCCAGCCGCGCCCGAAATTAGTCGGCAACATGTCGTCAGATAAATTACGTTTTGCTGATTTGGCCCCTTTGATTGGGGCGGATTCCAATCAGGAAAAAGCCAATCGTGGCGAGCGCAGCCGACAACCGAGCAATAAGGTGCTGCCGACTGAAAAATTTGATACTAAAAGTTGGAGAGTGATGGATGCCGATGTTACCTATGCGGCTAAACGTATAGATCGGGATAAATCATTACCGCTGACTGACCTCTCCACTCATGTGGTGCTGAATAACGGTGAGTTGCTGCTCGACCCGCTGCGATTTGGTATGGCAAGGGGGAATCTCAATGCGACTCTGCGTCTGAATGGCAACAAAGACCCGATGCAGGGCAAAGTTGATTTGCATGCCCGTCGCCTACAACTGAAAGAGCTGTTGCCGCAGGTACAGGCGATGCGCAACAGCTTAGGGCAATTGAATGGCGATGCGTCATTTACCGCGAGCGGTAACTCAGTTGCTGCGCTGTTGGCAACCAGCAACGGTCATCTGCGTTTGTTACTGAATCAGGGGCTTATCAGCCGCAGCTTAATGGAGTTACTTGGCCTGAATGTGGGTAACTATCTGGTGGCGAAGCTGTTTGGTGATGATGAGGTAAAAATTAACTGCGCAGTGGCGGATATTCAGTTGCGTAATGGCCTGGCGACACCGCGCTTATTTGTTATTGATACCGAAAATACCATTATCAACATTACCGGTAATATCAATTTTGCTACCGAGCGGCTGGATTTATCTATTGATCCAGAAAGCACAGGGCTGCGAATTCTGACCCTGCGTTCTCCGCTGTATGTGAAAGGCACATTTAAACAGCCTGATGCAGGGGTCAAAGCCGGGCCTTTACTGGCCCGTGGCGCAGTTGCTGCGGTGCTAGGTGTGGCACTCACACCTGCCGCTGCATTGCTGGCACTGATTTCCCCCAGTGAAGCTGAAGAAAATCAGTGCACTCCGCTGCTGCAAAAAATGAAGCAGAAAAAATAACGGGTTAATGTATCGGTGGTTGAGGAAGCAGTTGGCAACTGTGGTCTTGCAACTCTTCCGCCGATGCACGATACAATTTTGTCAGGCTCGCTTTGCTGGCGAGCAGTAAGAATTGCCCATCCGGTAATGCTGTCATGGCTAAACCATAACGCCCCATTTCATCTTTCGCGCCCGGCACTTCACTTGCTAACAAACGAAACGCACCTGATTGTTGCAATTCTGCTGCGGTAGTGCGCCGAACTAAATAATCGTGTCCCAATAAACCGCCGGGTAAGGGTTGCCATTGCTGACGGAAATCAGCTTCCTGTGCTGCCAGAGCCGTTTTGACTGCTGGCTTTAGGCACGAGATATGAATGTGCAGTTGATCCTGGCTGCGGCCAAATATTGAATTGATAGCTAGCGAGATATCCGCATCATCAATGGGCGCACCGTATTTATCCGCCATAAAGTGGCGAGCTTGCCAGGCATCAAAGAAATAGTTGGGACTGCTGGCGGCTAATAACTGTGGACTTTCTATGCCGCTGATTTTGGCGGTCGGCATCAACAAATACTGTAATGGCCCATTCTTATCTTTAAACACCACGAAACCGGCTTGCGTATCAACCTCAACACAGGGTTGCGGGTTATGTTCCTGTTCCATATGCGGAACACATTGCTGGCTAACAATTTTCCACAGTGCATCCGCATGGCTGAAACGCAATTGATAAACAAGCAGAGCCGCTAGCATGACAACAGCGAGTAGCATCAATAGTTTTATATTGCGAGACATTGGTGATCCCCCATGATCGTGGTTACTCAACGGTGTTATCGCCGCCTTTCAGAGGCAAGGTTCCGTCCTCGGCATAACGGGCCGTGGCTATCCAGGCGGCACAAAATAAGGTTAAGCGCGCGAAAAAGTAGAAAAAGGCCATTAAACCAATCACTGAACCAAAAGCTGCTCCAGATGGGGAACTGGCAAGGCGAGGCAGCATCATGGTCATAATGAATTTGATGATTTCAAAGCCGATTGCGGCAATCAGGGTACCGCGCAGCAGCGCTTTTTTCTTCGGCTTATGTCGTGGCAGAATCCAGAATATCCATAAAAATAATAGATAATTAGCGGCAATAGAGATTGATAAGGCAATGAGTGTCATGACCGGTCGCAACCACTCGATCCCCCCTAACCCTAATGCATCAACAATTGCAGATTGTGCCGCACCGGCGATGGATGTCAGTGAAAGGGTAATGATCAGTGCGATAACTAACCCGGTGAGCGAAACAAAATCACGCGCATAGCGGTAATAAAACTTTTCCTGATCCTGCGGATTGCGCTCCCAAACATCTCGTGACTGGGCGCGAATGGCTTCGCGTAGGTTCCCCATCCAACTGATACCGGAATAAAGTGCAATTGCCAAACCGGTTAACCCCACGGTCGTCCGCTGCTGGATAGCGGTATTCACGGTGTTTTTCAGTGTAGCTGCTAAACTTGGGTCACTGATGGTATTAACAATTTTGTTAATTAATTCAGCCAATAAGTCAGGATTAGATGCCAGCACAAAACCCACGGCGGCAAAAGAAACCATCAAGATAGGAATAAGTGACAAAAATGAAAAGTAAGTAATAGCAGCCCCAAACTGACTGCCCAGCCGATCATTGAAACGATCTGTGGCACGGATAATATGGGCGACTGCGGGGTAAGCTTTCACACGATCACTTATCCGTGTCATAAAGGAAATCGCTTTTTTGCCAGTTTCAATCCCAGCAGCCAGCGGGGCTGGGTTGTCTCGCGGTGCGTTCGGCATAATTCTCCTCGAATACAGTTATCCATGCCTTATGCAGATGATTCTTCTACAAAATATGACATAAAACAGCGGCTAATCTGTTGATAATAGCAGAGTCAACGTCTATAACAACTCAACCAAGGGTGATGTTGGTGCAGGTATCGGCTGAGATTATAGTATTCCTTGGATGACTGGTTTATTTTAGCGATTGCAGCGAATAAGAATTTTGCCGGGTAATTTTTTCCGCTTGATGAGATTTAATGCCACAGGTAGTTCATCTAATGGAAATTCATCTGTGACCTGTGAGTGGGCAATACCATCACGAATGAGAGGGAATATTTCACTGAGTTTTGCCGCCAGCGCGTCACGGCCTGCGGTATGTACCCATTGACGTAAGTGGAAGTAACTAAAGCGAATATCAGGTCGATTTTGCCAAAAAGAGGCGGGGATTGGGTCACCGGACAGCAGCCCGTAAGAGATAAACTTCCCACTTTGCCGCAGCATGCCTGCCAGCTTGATGGCTGTTTTACCACCAACACAATCGAGTACGGCATCAGCCTCTCCGATTAGCGGTAATGAGTTGCTATAAGTCGCATTACCCGTATCCGGCAATATCAGTAACTCATCGGGTTCGGCATTATCAACAGCATTTTCAGCCCCAGCGTGGCGAATAATCGCGGTGACCGTTAGGCCCAACTGTTTTGCCATTCGGATCAGCATCAAACCAATTGTCGAATTTGCCGCGCTGACCACTATCTTCATTCCAGGGGCGGCGGCGAGGGCTTCTGTTAGCATCAACCAAGCCGTCATCGGGTTAACATAGCAGGTGGCGGCTTGCTCATCAGTGAGCCAGTCGGGAACGGCAAAACACCACTGCGCATCACAATGCTTATATTGCTGCCATGCACCGGCACTTCCCAGAGGGAGGACGCGTTGACCTACTAATTCGCCGCCGGCCTCCACTATGCCAACCCCTTCGAAGCCGGGCACGAAGGGTAATGGGGTTCGTGAGGAATATGCGCCAGAAATAGTAATCAGGTCTGAGGGATTGATTGTGCTGAACTGCATTTTCACCCGCAACTCACCAGCTTTGAGCAGGGCAGGAACATAGGACTCTAGCTGAACGCTCTCTATGGCAGGGCCAAAGTGGCGCACAACCGCCCGCAAGTGACTTTTTCCTGTCGTAAACTCCATGTTTAGTATGCTCTCTTTTATCTATCCGGTGGTGGCGATTATTGTCAACGGGTTCGCGCACGCGAAAGTAAAATATTCCTGAAGGCCGAATTCAACGCAATAAAAAAGGCTATAAACCATGCAGTTTATAGCCTTACACGTTCTTTTAGCTGACCTTAGCGCATGGTGACAAATTCTTCGGCGGCAGTCGGGTGGATAGCAACCGTGTTGTCGAAATCTTTCTTGGTTGCGCCCATCTTCACGGCGACAGCGAACCCTTGCAGAATTTCATCCATACCAAAACCGATGCCGTGAATACCGACAATCTTCTCTTCCGGCCCTGCGCACACCAGTTTCATCCGGCATGGTTGGCGATGCTGAGTAACGGCACTGTACATCGCGGTGAAGGACGATTTGTACACTTTCACTTGCTCGTCGCCAAACTTCTCGCGCGCTTGCGGTTCAGTCAGGCCGATAGTCCCGATTGGCGGGTGGCTGAATACCACGGTTGGGATATTGCTGTAATCCAGATGCTCATCCGGCTTGTTATTAAACAGGCGTTCAGACAGACGGCGACCCGCGGCAACTGCTACCGGTGTCAGTTCAACGGCACCGGTATTATCGCCAACAGCGTAGATACCTTTGACGTTAGTATTCTGGAATTTATCGACCTCGATATAGCCTTTTTCATTGGTTTTGACACCGCTGGCAGCCAGATTCAGGTTATCGGTTGCAGGTGTACGGCCGATGGCCCAAATCAGATGGTCGACAGTCACTTCTGTGCCGTTTTCCAATTGCAGTGTCAGGCTGCCATCGGCATTTTTGATAACTGCTTTCGGTACTGCCTCGGTATGCAGTTTCGGCCCTTCGGTATTCATTACTTCCAACAGGGTTTCAACAATCAGCGGATCAAAGGTACGCAGCGGCGCATGTTTGCGCACAAACAGATGCGTTTCTGTACCTAACCCATTGAGTACACCCGCGATTTCTACCGCGATATAACCGGCACCCACTACGGCAACCCGTTTTGGCATCTCATCCAATTCGAAGAAACCATCGGAATCAATGCCATATTCCGCCCCTGGAATATCTGGATGACTTGGGCGACCACCGGTGGCGATCAGGATGTGATCGGCGGTTATCTTCTCACCGTTCACTTCCACGGTATGCGCATCAACAAAACGCGCAAAACCCTTAATAACATCTACTTTGTTATTGCTTAAACCACGGTCATAAGACTGATGGATACGATCGATGTAAGCAGTACGATTGGCAATCAGCGTTTTCCAATCGAAATGATTCACTGTGGTGTCAAAACCGTAATCCGGGCCATACAGTTTAATGGCTTCTGCAATTTGCGCCGCATGCCACATCACTTTTTTCGGTACACAACCGACGTTGACACAGGTGCCACCGAGTTCTTTAGCTTCGATCAGCGCACATTTCTTGCCATACATGGCTGCCCGGTTGATCGATGCGATCCCACCACTGCCACCGCCAATTGCCAGATAGTCGTAATGTTTGGTCATCAGTGTCGTTTCCAAGTCGTTTAAAAAATTGCCTATCAGTGTAGCGCTTGATAAAGCTTTATGCATCAATGGCTCTGATAGGCGATTCATTTAGAAAAGAATTATTCGGGCACTACCCATTTCACCAGCGTATGACCATGGCCGGATGGTACCAGCGCTTTGTGCAGCCACGGCAGCAGCGTGTTCATTTGCTGCTCCAGCTTCCACGGTGGGTTAATCACGATCATGCCAGAAGCGGTCATACCGTGTTGGTCACTGTCAGGGCGAACGGCCAGTTCAATTTGTAAAATACGGCGGATGCCAGTGGCTTCCAAATCCCGCAATAGACGTTTGACTTGCTGGCGTAAAACTACCGGATACCATAATGCATAGGTGCCCGTTGCAAAGCGTTTATAACCTTCCTGAATACCTTTCACCACATCCTGATAATCAGTTTTCATTTCATACGGTGGGTCGATAAGAATCAAACCACGGCGTGATGGTGGCGGTAACTGTGATTTAAGCTGCTGATAACCATCGGCTCGCTGGACTTTGGCGCGTTCATCTTTGGCAAATTCATTGCGCAGCAGCGGGTAATCGCTAGGGTGCAGTTCGGTCAGATGAATTTTGTCGTATTCACGCAATAAATGGCGGGCAATCAACGGTGAGCCGGGGTAGTAACGCAACTTCTCACCACGGTTAAAGTAATTGATTGCACTCATGTACGGAGCTAAATCAGCGGGTAAATCATCGCGTTGCCACAGTTGGCCGATACCTTCAAGGTATTCACCCGTGCGTTCAGCATGTTCGCCGCTTAACTGATAGCGGCCAGCACCGGCGTGAGTATCCAGATAAAGGAACGGTTTTTCTTTCTCTTTCAAAGACTCAATAATCAGGCTTTGTACGGTATGTTTCAGAACGTCAGCATGGTTGCCGGCGTGAAAACTATGGCGGTAACTTAACATTTGCGGCTTCTCCTGCGGCTTAGGTAGCATTATCTATCAAAGGGATTGATGTCGCCAGCCATTGATTTTCTGCGTAACAGACCTCATGTTAATCTTTCAACCCTATTTATGACCTGACGACATGAGCAAATCGCCGTCAGACCGACAACTATAATCAGGACTGCCTTATGACAAATCCGCTGTTGACCCCGTTCTCCCTGCCGCCATTTTCTGCTATTCGCCCTGAAGATATCGTGCCTGCGGTGAAATCCGCGTTGGATGAATGCCGTCAAGCGGTGGAGCGGGTGGTCGCCCAACCAGGGCCTTTCACCTGGGACAACTTGTGCCAGCCACTGGCCGAATCCGATGACCGCTTATCACGCATTTGGTCGCCAGTCGGGCATTTGAATTCAGTCAAAAACAGCCCGGAATTGCGTGCGGCTTATGAACAAAGTTTGCCACTGCTGTCTGAATATGGCACTTGGGTCGGTCAGCATAAAGGTTTGTATCAGGCCTATGTCAGCTTGAAAGAAGGGCCGGGCTTTGATGCATTAACGGCTCCACAGCGTAAAGCGGTAGAAAACGCGCTGCGTGATTTCCAGTTATCCGGTATTGGTCTGGAGCCGGAACAACAAAAACGTTATGGCGAAATAGTGGCCCGCTTATCTGAGTTGGGGTCGACGTACAGCAATAACGTGCTCGATGCCACTATGGGTTGGAGCAAGTTAATTACCGATGTTGAGCAACTGAAAGGTCTGCCAGAAAGTGCATTAGCCGCCGCTAAAGCCATGGCCGAGGCCAAAGAGCAAGAGGGCTGGTTGCTGACTCTGGATATGCCGAGTTACCTGCCGGTGCTGACTTATGCCGATAACGCTGAACTGCGCGAAGAGATGTATCGCGCCTTTGCCACTCGCGCTTCTGATCAAGGGCCGAATGCGGGCAAATGGGATAACAGCGAAATCATGGCCGAAATCCTGACATTGCGCCATGAATTGGCTCAATTACTGGGCTTTAGCAGTTATGCCGATAAATCACTGGCGACCAAGATGGCAGAAAGCCCACAACAGGTGTTGGGCTTCCTGAATGATTTGGCAAAACGCGCGCGACCACAAGCTGAAGAAGAACTGGCGCAGTTACGTGCTTTTGCTGAAAAACATTATGGTGTCAGCGAGTTAGCTGCGTGGGATATCACCTATTACTCCGAAAAACAAAAGCAGCATTTGTTCTCTATCAGTGACGAGCAGTTGCGCCCTTACTTCCCGGAACAGCGGGTGGTAGAAGGGCTGTTTGAAGTGGTGAAACGCATTTATGGTATTACTGCCAAAGAACGCCACGATGTTGATACCTGGCATCCAGATGTGCGTTTCTTCGAGCTATATGATGCCAGCGGTGAACTGCGCGGCAGCTTCTATCTGGACTTATATGCCCGTGAACACAAGCGCGGCGGTGCCTGGATGGACGATTGTGTCGGCAGCTTGCGTTTAGCGAATGGTCAATTACAAAAACCGGTCGCTTACCTAACCTGTAACTTTAACGGGCCAGTGGGCGGCAAACCGGCGCTGTTTACCCATAACGAAGTGACCACACTGTTCCATGAGTTCGGCCACGGTTTACATCATATGTTGACCAAAATTGATACTGCCGGTGTCTCTGGTATCAACGGCGTGCCGTGGGATGCCGTCGAATTGCCAAGCCAGTTTATGGAAAACTGGTGCTGGGAACCGGAAGCACTGGCGTTTATTTCCGGTCATTACGAAACCCATGAGCCACTGCCACAAGAGATGCTGGATAAACTGCTGGCGGCGAAAAACTATCAGGCGGCACTGTTTATCCTGCGCCAACTGGAGTTCGGTCTGTTCGATTTCCGTATGCATTATGAGTTTGATCCGCTGACTGGCGCGCAGATCCTGCCGATCTTATATGAAGTGAAAAAACAGGTCGCGGTAGTACCATCGCCAACCTGGGGCCGTTTCCCACATGCCTTTAGCCATATATTTGCCGGTGGCTATGCGGCGGGTTATTACAGTTACTTGTGGGCGGAAGTGCTCTCGGCTGATGCTTTCTCGCGCTTTGAAGAGGAAGGTATTTTCAATGCCGCAACAGGGCAGTCGTTCCTCGATAACATTCTGTCCCGTGGTGGTTCCGAGGAGCCAATGACTCTGTTCAAGCGCTTCCGTGGCCGTGAGCCGCAGTTGGATGCTATGCTGCGCCATTACGGTATTAAGGGCTAGAATGTGTCACAGGTAAGTATTTGTTTATTGTCTGAAGCAGGCGCCGATCCCGGCGCCTTGTCTATTCTGGCTGAGCGCTGGGGTTTGGTGTCTGACGAGCAGTCTATTATGGCGCTGGTATTAACACCTGAGCGCCTTGAACTGCGTAAGCGGGATGAGCCAAAACTCGGCGGCATTTATGTTGATTTTGTTGCTGGCACGCAGGCCCATCGGCGCAAATTTGGTGGCGGGCGCGGCGAGGCGGTTGCCAAAGCGGTCGGTATCAAAAAAGGGTATTTGCCGCGCGTGGTTGATGCGACCGCAGGCCTTGGGCGAGATGCTTTTGTACTGGCGGCACTGGGTTGTCATGTGCAGATGCTGGAGCGCAATCCCGTGGTTGCTGCATTGCTGGATGATGGTTTGCGCCGTGGTTATCAGGACGGTGAAATTGGCCCGTGGTTACGTGAGCGGTTAACGCTATTACATGCTTCCAGCTTAACCGCGCTGGCTGAAATTGAACCTCGGCCCGAAGTGGTGTATCTCGATCCGATGTACCCGCACCGGCAAAAAAGTGCGTTGGTTAAAAAGGAAATGCGGGTGTTCCAATCATTGGTCGGGGCTGACGAAGACGCCGATGGTTTACTGGCACCGGCGCGCGCATTGGCAACCAAACGGGTAGTGGTTAAGCGCCCAGATTATGCCGAACCACTGGCTGGTGTTGCAGCGCAGGCCGCAGTGACAACTAAAAGCCATCGTTTTGATCTTTATACCCATCTTCCTTAATACAGCATACAAGCTGCTGCAAAATATCGTAGCAGCTCGAATTATTCATTTTGTGAATGCATGTAAATTATGCGACCAGTTGTGGTGTTAATATAAAATTATTTAAAGACAGTTGATGTTTGCCGGTGAGCTTTATCATCATGTCTGTTTCATGAAGATTATTATCAAAATCAATCATTAAATATGTAATGTCCCTTATTTCATTATATTTTTGTATTATCTCTGTTTGGCCACTAAAGCTGAATCTATCAACTAAAGCAACATTATCATTAGCGTATATAAGCGGTGATAAATCGATTTTATCTTTATGCGATTTAAAGTCGTGTAGGGTATCGGCAGCAATTGTCATCGACTCTTTCGTATTCCGATAACAAAAGATATTACTGCCATTTTTTCCCCAGAGTTGATCGGCTCCATAGCCTCCCGTCAGGATATTATCTACATCATTACCGATAATTTTATCATTACCACGACCACCAACCGCATTTTCAATAATTGCTCCATAGGCAATAGAGATATTCCCGGTTAATCCCCCCACGTTTGAGAAACTGCCAGCTGCAAGATTGATGACCAGATCCTGGGTTTGATCAGAAAAATCAAAAGAATCAATCCCACCCGCATCCCATATACAGAGTATCGGCGTATCAGTGGAATAGGTGTAAATATCGTTACCTACGCGAGTATTCATATTGGCACCATAAAGATATTGGAGTGCAGCGATATCATAGAGTTGGGGTGTGGATACATGATGCCCACCATAGCTGGCATCTGAATACCGCTCAGAGAGATAGCTCATGACGCTGTGTTGTTGCGTAAGCCGAACTGTGTCATGGGTGTGTTTCAAACCGACAGCATGTAAAAGTTCATGAACGGTAACGTGACCGCCATAGTTTAAGTGAGTGGGAGCAAGATTTTCTGAGAAATCGGCATTGATAAACACGGGGGTGATGTCACCAGCATTAGGATAATAGGCAAAACCTCCGACACTAATGTGATTTTCTGGGTGGAAATTGACAATAGGAATATTGGGTTTAGCACTTTTATCTTCAATAAACTCTATATTTGCCACATCCGATATATTTTTAAATGTGTTTCTTGTTTGATGGATCTGTAACGGATTAAGAGAGGATATTGGAAATTCATGATTGAGTTTATAACTATAATAATAGTTT
>NZ_CACVAD010000071.1 GCF_902726545.1 Yersinia artesiana
GGATTAAGCTTCGTAATAATAAGTTTATCATTAACAACATCTATTTTTTCAACGCCCTCTATTCTTTCAATTTTATGCGTTGCTATTGCCGGTATATCATTGAGCTTACTGCTATACTCACGTCAATATGACAATCCGATATTTACCTATTTTCTGTATGAAAAAGGCGTACGCGTTTTTAATCATCATAGTGGAAACGTTTATTTTATATCATTTAATAAGATAGAATATATTTATAAATATCACGCAGGAATAAATCCCAATGGGAAAATTAACGCAATGGCATTCCGCACATCAAAAAACCAGCCTTGGAACATTATCATTAATAATATCACTAATGCATACCCTCTCATAAACACCATAATCCATCAGCAGGTTATGAATGTCGGATTAATAAGTTTAAATAGATTATCACAAAGTAAAACAATCGTATTTGACATCGTACAAGGAAATGATGTTTGGTTAAAGTCACTAATATTTAATATTATTAAAATGAAAAAAATACAAATAGACACCATCCCACTCTCACTGAGTGCTCACTCATTAGTGACTGCAAAAGGTACTATTAATATTGAGGATATACAGCGTATAGAAACCTTGCGTGAAGCACATCATGATAAAATACGATTATTTGACGCGAAAGATAACGTACTATTTTCAATAGACTACTCATCTCTTATCAGTGCTGATCTTTTTATTGCCCTGCTGGAACACATGATACAGAACCGAATACCAGCCTATTATGGCTAGCTAAACTATTCTTGCTGGATACGTATAGCTGTTGGTGGTAAGCCAATCTGCAAAATAGCTGGTTGATAAGTGCTTTGCCCTTCAATTTTACTCGCGATAACTTTAGCCAATAAAAAACCCAACCCCGCACCGGAAATAGCCCCCAGAGCAGTAAAGGCATCGGTAATAAATAAAGCCTGAAACAAAGCACCACCAGCAATTAATCCGACTAATGGGGTCAAATAAACCAAAGCAGCGGAACGTAATAAGCTACCTTCACTGATCCCAACTTCAACCTTTTGCCCTGGTTCAAGGGGTTGTGAAATTGCTATTTTTAACTGATGCTCTGATTCTGGCCCCAATTCATTTAAAAGATGGCTGCCACATCCAGTACGAGCATTACAACTTCCACAACCAGAATGTGGTTCACAACGTAAAAGTGCTACCCCATTTTGCCATGAGATAACTGTTGCCCATTCCTTCATCATTTTGCAGACTCCAAAACGATACTATCGGCAATACGCTTCGCAGTTGAAGGCGGTAACTCACCGACTACTGTGATCTCTACATTGTTACGTGCTTCTGTATGAACCGTGCGACGCCCTTGGCGCAGTGATTGTTCGGAAGGCGCATCTTTGCCAGCAGGATTGACATTCACCGAAAAGCTAAACAAACCATCAGAGTAGAGCCGTGATTCCGTTGGTGTATCCATATTAGGCAATGTGCGGCGACTACGCGAAACCTCAGTAACCCCTTCAGGCAACCAACGCGGAGTCCAAGCAAAATCCACCTTATTTTTTGCTGGTAAAGCTAGCAACGGCGGTAAAGGCAGCTTTAATACACCTCGCAGAATCTCCTGAATAGGCTCGCCGACAGCAAAAGAAATCACACGAAATTGCTCAAGTGTTTCACCATCACGATCCAACAGATCTATCCGCATCGGTAGTTTTGTTGTCTCATCCATCCAAATAATATAGCTATATCGAGTACTATCACGGGCAACCACGCGAATAACCTGACATGGCCTATCGGCAATACGGGCGCGGCCTAGTGCGATATAGTTATAATATTTTGATAGCTTGTCAAAATCGGGGAATACAACGGAAGGTAAAGCATCAACAATATGCTCACCGCTCAACGTAAAAGAATCAAACCCTGGCTCGAAATAACTTATCTCGTCACCACGCTGTATGATCTCGGTACGCGGGCCATCCATGCGTAGCAATTGCGCTAACGTTTTTTTATCCAGGATGGCATGGCGATAGCGAAGAGAATCAATCCCTTGCTTGTTAACGTTTATATACGATAGCTCATAATTGAGCGATTGGCTGGCAGCACTCATGTCCTGCAACATTGCTATCGGCGCTGTTTCCGCCGCAGCAATTGTTGGCATGAACAGGCTGCCCGCCATTAAACAGACGGAGAACCAAAATTGCTTCATTACTGCTGCTGCATTCCTAAGGACTGAGTTCCAGGGACCTGAATAGCGGCTTGCGTAGATGCTGAAGGTACCTGCGACACATCAGTTTGCGGCAAACGACGTTGCAATTCAAAATCTTGCAATTGCGTCATCATATTAACACGACGGCGTTGCTCTTGAACTTGATGCTGTTGAGACGTTCCGAAAGAACCATCAGCAGGTACACCAAAACTGACAGGTGATGCTTTACCCATCATCGGTAATGTATTAAAGGCGGGTGCTTCTGGCTGTAAACTGCCGGATGCCGGTTGGTTATACTGCTGAACACCCACAATAACTGCAAGAGAAACACACGCAGCAACCCCAACCTGGGTAATCTGGCTGGCCCATGGGCGAACTTTTTGCCAGAAAGGCATTTTCTGCCAGACATGAGGTTGTGGCTGAGATTCAGGCACAGCAATAGGAACAAAACGAGCAGGCTCATTTTTGAGCGCCTCTGCGACACGGCTGGCGATATCCAGATGCAAGACTTCACCAACGTCCCCCCGCAGGGTATCACGGATTAAATGATAGCTCTGCCAGCTTTGCTGTAGCGCTTTATCTTTGGATAAAGACCCCATCAGCTCACTATCAAGAGTTTCTCCGTCCATCAGAGCGGAAAGCTTTTCTTTCTGCATGCCAAATACCCTTTATTTGTCCGCTTATCGCTGAATCAGCGGCTGAACTTTGTTATCGATAGCCTCTCTGGCACGGAAGATACGGGAACGAACAGTACCGACCGGACAGTCCATAATTACAGCTATCTCTTCATAGCTTAGACCATCTAACTCCCTGAGTGTAATCGCCATCCGGAGATCTTCAGGAAGTGACTCTATGGTTTTAAAAACTATCTGCCTCAATTCCTCTGACAACATTAAGTTCTCAGGGTTCGATATTTCTTTCAATGCACCCGCATTTTCGTAATTTTCAGCATCATTTGCATCTACATCACTGGATGGCGGGCGCCGACCCTGAGCGACTAAATAATTTTTCGCCGTATTAACAGCAATACGGTACAACCAGGTATAAAAAGCACTATCGCCACGAAACGATTCCAGGGCGCGATAGGCCTTAATAAAAGATTCTTGAACTACATCAGGGACATCGCCCTGAGGTACGTATCGGGATACGAGGCTCGCAACCTTATGCTGGTATCGAATTACCAGTAAATTGAACGATTGCTGATCACCTTTCTGGACCCGTTCAACCAGCATCTGATCCGTTAACTGCTCGCTCATCCGAGGTGAACTCTCCCGAAATCTATCCCCACGCTAAAAGTAGTACTGCCAGCCATATCTTTATTTTCCTGAGCAAGCACACGCTTGGAGTTTATAAAATTTGCAAAGTTCCATGTTGCCAGATTATTTGTCTGAATATTCTTTAGACATCTTATAGCCATAGCTTTTGCTCTGGCAGATAGGCTAACATGAATTTCACTCTTCTTCTGCACACATCATACGATATGCAATCATCATCTGAACACGTTAGCGATGTATTGATCATCGGGAGTGGCGCTGCCGGTTTATCACTGGCTTTACGTCTTGCGCCACATTGTAAAGTCACCGTTCTGAGCAAAGGACCACTAAATGAAGGCGCCACTTTTTACGCTCAGGGAGGTATTGCCGCCGTTTTTGATGAAACTGACAGCATCAGTTCACATGTCGATGACACCCTGATCGCCGGAGCAGGACTTTGCGACAAAGAAGCCGTCGAGTTTATCGCCAGCAACGCCCGCTCTTGTGTGCAATGGCTGATTGATCAAGGTGTTCTTTTTGATACCGAAACCAATGCCAGTGGCGAAGAACGTTATCACCTTACCCGAGAAGGTGGTCATAGCCATCGCCGTATACTACATACCGCGGATGCTACAGGTAAAGAAGTAGAGACCACCCTGGTGGGCAAAGCAAGGGCTCATCCGAACATTTTAGTTAAAGAGCGCTGCAATGCAGTCGATCTTATCACGTCCAATAAAATTGGTCTGCCGGGGACAAAACGCGTCGTTGGCGCTTATATCTGGAACCGCGAATTAGAGAAAGTTGAGACTTTTCGAGCCAAATCTGTCGTGTTAGCGACAGGCGGTGCCGCAAAAGTTTACCAATACACCACCAACCCGGATATTTCCTCCGGTGATGGTATTGCCATGGCATGGCGTGCTGGTTGTCGGGTTGCCAATCTGGAGTTTAACCAGTTCCATCCTACTTGCCTGTTCCATCCGCAAGCTCGCAACTTTTTACTGACCGAAGCCTTACGTGGCGAAGGTGCCTACCTAAAACGCCCAGATGGCAGCCGTTTCATGCTCGATTTTGATGCCCGGGGCGAACTCGCACCACGAGATATCGTCGCGCGCGCCATCGACCACGAAATGAAACGCCTTGGCGCGGATTGTATGTACCTCGATATCAGCCATAAACCCACAGATTTCGTGATGCAGCACTTCCCGATGATCTACGAAAAACTGCTGTCATTGGGTATCGACCTGACTAAAGAAGCCATTCCAATCGTCCCAGCGGCACATTATACCTGCGGCGGCGTAATGGTCGATCAGCACGGTCGCACGGATCTCGACGGGTTATATGCGATTGGCGAAGTCAGCTATACCGGCTTACATGGCGCTAACCGCATGGCGTCTAACTCGTTGCTTGAATGCCTGGTCTATGGCTGGTCTGCGGCTGAAGATATTCTTGTGCGTTTACCGACGGCCAAGCTGGCTCCGCATTTACCAGACTGGGACGAAAGCCGTGTTGATAACTCCGATGAACGTGTTGTCATCCAACATAACTGGCACGAATTGCGCTTATTTATGTGGGATTACGTCGGCATTGTACGTACAACCAAACGCTTAGAGCGGGCCTTACGTCGCATAACAACATTACAGCAGGAAATTGATGAATATTATGCCAATTTCCGTATCTCGAATAACCTGCTGGAATTGCGTAATCTGGTACAAGTTGCTGAGCTAATAGTGCGTTGTGCTATGGAGCGCAAAGAGAGTCGCGGGTTGCATTACACCCTTGACTACCCAGAGCAACTTGATAATCCAAAACCGACCATTCTCCATCCATAATACCATTCAGGGCGCACATATTTTGTGAGTACCATATTTTGTGAACACCATATTTTGTAAACACAAAATATCGCGCCCTGCTTCCCCTTTTTATTCGCTTTCACAACCCGCTAGTAGTTTAAGTAAAAATCGCTGATTAGTGCGCAGAACTCAGGTGAATACACCCCTTCCGATTGACGTAAATCCAGTTGCTGGAATTCAGTCTCACCAGCCTGGCGTGATAGCGTTAGCAACATGCGATGTAATGGTTTGCCAGGGCGATCTCTGATATCAACCTGACAACGAATAAACCAATTTTGCTGCACGGCAAGACGAGACAGCTCCCCGCCTAAATCGTGAGGTAAAACCACACAAAAGATACCGTCTGCTGTGATAAGCTTCTCCGCACAGTTTAGTAAAGCATCGTGAGTTAAGGAGCCAGTGTAACGTGCGGTATCCCGAGCTTCATCACGACAGGCGACCGCCGGAGCAAAATAAGGTGGGTTACTGACAATCAGGTCATACTGATGAAGATGGTTTTCAGCAAACTGATGTACATCTTGCTGATAAATATGAATACGATCCGCCCACGGCGATTGTGCTGCGTTGCTGCTTGCTTGTTGCGCCGCCTCAGGTTCCAGCTCTACACCATCAATCATGACTTCGGGTGTCGAACGCTGGGCCATCATCAAAGCAATAAGCCCGCTGCCGCAGCCAATATCCAGCACTTTGCGCGCTTTTTCTACCGGTGCCCAAGCACCAAGCAGGACACCATCTGTGCCCACTTTCATCGCGCAGCGATCATGTGCCACAAAGAATTGTTTAAAAGTGAAACCACCACCGCGTAACATCGGTTTTTTTTTCAATTGCTCGCCCACATTAGTCACCAGAACCTATAACCGGCGTAGCATAGGACAATATGATTGAAGGGAAAAGACATCATTACCGCTTAAACAGGTGAAGAATTCGGCTAACCCGTCTATAATCGGCGCCCCAAGTAGAGGAAGACCATGACTGTAACCAATTTTTCCGAACTCGATCTCGATGAACGCCTGATTGACGCACTGCGCGACAAAGGCTATGAGCGCCCGACTGCCATTCAAGCTGCGGCTATTCCGCCAGCTATGGATGGGCGTGATGTATTGGGTTCGGCACCAACAGGTACCGGCAAAACTGCCGCCTTTTTGCTGCCCGCCTTGCAGCATTTGCTGGATTTCCCACGCAAAAAATCTGGCCCCCCACGGATTTTGATCCTGACGCCAACTCGTGAGTTAGCCATGCAAGTGGCAGATCAAGCCCGTGAGCTTGCCAAGCATACCCAACTGGACATCGCGACCATCACCGGTGGTGTCGCTTATATGAACCACGCGGAAGTCTTTAGTGAGAATCAGGATATTGTGGTGGCGACAACTGGCCGCTTGCTGCAATACATCAAAGAAGAAAACTTTGACTGTCGGGCGGTAGAAACGCTGATTCTGGACGAAGCTGACCGTATGCTTGATATGGGCTTCGCCCAGGATATTGAAACTATCTCGGCAGAAACCCGCTGGCGCAAGCAGACTTTACTCTTTTCGGCCACACTGGAAGGTGAAGCTATCCGTGAGTTTGCGGAGCGCATCCTGACTGAGCCGGTAGAGCTGGAAGCTGACCCATCACGCCGTGAGCGTAAAAAAATTCAGCAATGGTACTACCGCGCAGACAATATTGAGCACAAAACTGCCTTGCTCGTGCATTTGCTGAAGCAACCAGAAGTACAGAAATCCATTATTTTTGTGCGTACCCGTGAGAAGGTACATCAACTGGTCAGTTGGCTACGCGAGGCTGGAATTAATGCCTGGTTCCTTGAGGGCGAAATGGTTCAGGCCAAACGTACCGAAGCCGTGATTCGTTTAAGCGATGGCCGGGTTAACGTTCTGGTTGCAACTGATGTGGCTTCGCGCGGCCTGGATATCGACGATATCAGCCACGTGTTCAACTTTGATTTGCCGCTGACTGCTGACGTCTACCTTCACCGTATTGGTCGTACTGGCCGTGCAGGGCGTAAAGGAGTTGCTATTTCCCTGGTTGAAGCGCATGACCATTTATTGCTGGGCAGAATAGGCCGTTATCTGAAAGAGCCATTGAAGCCACGAGTGATTGATGAGCTACGGCCAACCAGTAAAGCGCCGAGCGAGAAAAGCACAGGTAAACCGTCTAAAAAGGTTTTAGCGAAACGTAAAGAGCTAAAAGAAGCCAGTAAAGAAAAAGTGAAGGTTAAGGTTCGCCATCGCGATGCTAAGAATGTGGGTAAGCGCCGTAAGCCAAAGGACAAGCCCGATAGCAAGAGTGCGAGTTAATTCTGCACCCTGACAAAAAAGCCGCTTATCAACAGCGGCTTTTTTATTTGTTATCAAACGGATTCAAGCTACAGGACCTGATTTTACAGTGAAGTGCTACTTTTAGGCATTTCAGCCCAAAGCAGGCCGTTCAAACACTATTGCTGGTAAACCTCTGCAAGTTTTTTGCCGCGCAGCCAGGCATTCAATTGCTGATATTTTTGCTGCATTTCAGCACCTTGAATGTTCAGCGGCGTCATCGCTAAATACTGTTGGAATGTCGCGCCCTGCTTATTACGGGCTTTAGGGTCAGCACCTGCTTTGAGCAAACGCAAAGCTAAATCCGGTGCATTGCTTTTACCTGCTAAATGTAACGGCGTATCGCCCACACGATCAGCAATATTCGGATCAACACCGGCGACCAACAACAGGATCACCTGGATCTCGCGCCCCGCCATGATAGCAGCCGCTAAAGGCGTTGCGAGTGTCACACTATTTCTGGCATCAGGCCGAATGTTATTTTTAAGTAGAATTTGCATGTAATGCGCATCTTGCACAGTGGCAGCGGTGTGCCAGGTGGTATCACCCTGCATTCCGGGCTGAAAAGGATCTGCATGTTCTTGCAACAATGCCGCCAAACTTTCAGGTTGTTGATTGAGAATAGCCCATTGCATCAGTGTCACGGCCTGCTCACCTTGCTGTTGCAACAACGATTTAGTGGCTAACTGATGGATCTGTTGCACATTGCCATGAACAACCGCATCTGCAATTGGCATAACCAGCGGATCGGTAAACGCGATATTAATCTCTGTCATTGCCTGCCCCTCAAAACTGATTAATGGCATCAAAACACCGTAGATAGCGTAACGCAAATGGCGTTTCACCCTCATTGTCAGTGTTGATTCAGGCATACTGCCGCTCCCAAGGTTGTTGTTCATTCATGGAACTGAGCACTTTATCAATACCATGCGCCGCAAGGCTACGTTCGAGGTGTTTGTGTGGCAGCCAGTCATTTACCCCCGTCAGTTTATCGCTATTAGCCAATGTGATCTTATGGCCAATTGCATCAGGAATGAGTGAGGTTGACTCCTGAGTATCCGTCAATAAGTCATGTTGCTCACTATAACGGCGTATGCCACCACTTTCCGCCGCCTGACGTGCCTGAGCAGGATTCATGCCCAAACGATTTAATGTGTGGTCAGAAACACCGGCGGCATTAAATGTTACAGCAAAAGCCCCACTGGCTAATGCAGCCGTGGCTGCCAGCCCACCGCCCAATGAATGCCCGGTAATGACTAGTGCATCACCAAATGCCATTTTGGCGGTTTTCCCCAGAGCAACAGCCTGATTATATTGAACATCCTCATAACCTGTTGCTTGCCGGATATTACTTAACCAATCCTGAATATCATTAGTGCCCGCGAAAGAGAGCACATATTGTTGGTTATCACTGTAAATCCCAGCCTGAAACCCTGAAGCAGTATCCGATAGGCTCGCCGGATCTATTCCCGCCGAAAGTAACGCGGTATCACTCAACCGTGTAAACCCGCCAATGCTTCCCGCAGCAGGAGCGTAAACATCTTTCGCGAGTAATGCTAATGAATAGTCCGCGTGCTGTGATCCTGGTCCACTTGATATAGGTATATTGTCGCCAGCAGCTAAAACACGTTCACCACGTGATACACCAAGGTGGGTCAGCATGCTGTAATAAAGATCATTACCTGCCTGAGGAGGAGTTCGAGGGGTGGGCTCCCTTTGCAGCTTGTCCGTAGAGCCGACAGCAGTGGAGTTCTTTTCCTTGACCTGTTCCATTGGTTTTATTTGGCTCATCAATCCTGCTGATAGAACAGGCCTGACCAAACTGACAGATATACTCATGCCAACTCCTTGTCGATAGATAATTCCAATATTGAGTCAGCCTCAATAACTTTATCTATCGACACATCGGATGAGTTCTTAAATGAAACTGGTAAGATTTATTTATGTAAATTAAATATTGTGATCTCAGTCTAACTTCAGGATGAATAAATTGCAGGAACAAAAAAGGGAGCCACAGAGGCTCCCTTCATAATTCGAAACTTAATTACTTTGACAAAAATTACAGGCTTTCAGTGAAAGTACGAGTAATCACATCGCGTTGCTGTTCTGGTGTCAGTGAGTTGAAACGTACAGCATAGCCGGATACACGAATCGTCAACTGAGGATATTTTTCTGGATGTTTGACTGCATCTTCCAGTGTTTCGCGGCGCAGAACGTTTACGTTCAAATGCTGACCACCTTCAACACGCACCGTTGGTTGTACTTCCAACGGAATTTCACGATATTCGATCTGGCCTAACTCACTTGCCGGAACAATTTGATCTTCTGCGTAGCCAGCTTTCGCGCAAACGCAGCGCAGTTCAGATTTTTCATCATCCAACAGCCAGAAAGAGTTCAGCAAGGCTTCATTGTTAGCTTTAGTAATTTGAATACCAGTAATCATTTGGTGCCTCCGTAATACGGCTATAAATTCCAAGGGGGAGAAACTATCTTGGTTATTTGGTAAAACCATTGTTGTCTTATTGTTCTATATACCAGTCGGACCGCCGTGATTCTTTGACTTAAATCAATCTTTCAACCACCGCGACAATCACGACACTGGCAAATTTATGTTTTATATCAATTTTATCAATCTGACTCGGAGCAATTTTTTTTGTAAATTTTCAACATTTTTTGTATTTAATGGTCAAAAAAACATCATTACATCACAGACTCAGGTTTAGCGGTTTCACTCGCAGGTTTGAACCGGTAAGCTAGTGCACATCAATATCTTACCGAAACCAAGGAGAGTGTTTATGTCCGCCTCCCTTACCTGGCACGATGTGATCGGCCAGGAAAAAGAACAGCCTTACTTTAAAGATACGCTGGCCTATGTGGCAGCTGAGCGCAATGCTGGCAAAACCATTTATCCGGCACAACACGATGTCTTTAATGCTTTTCGCCTGACTGAATTGGATCAGGTCAAAGTGGTTATTTTGGGCCAAGACCCATACCATGGTCCTAATCAAGCCCATGGATTATCATTCTCTGTCTTACCAGGCGTCCCAGCACCGCCCTCTTTGGTCAATATCTACAAAGAGCTGGCTACTGATATTCCCGGCTTCCAACGCCCCAATCATGGTTTCTTACAAAGCTGGGCCGAGCAAGGGGTATTGCTACTCAATACCGTGTTAACGGTTGAAGCGGGCAATGCGCACTCACATGCCAACCTTGGCTGGGAAACCTTTACCGATAAAGTCATTGCAGCACTGAATGAACATCGTGATGGTGTGATTTTTATGTTGTGGGGAGCACATGCTCAGAAAAAGGGCCGTATCATTGATACCCAGCGCCATTTTATTTTAAAAGCCCCACATCCATCACCGCTCTCCGCACATCGCGGTTTTCTTGGCTGTAAGCACTTTTCGCAAGCAAACCAAATCTTGCAGCAGCAGGGTCAGCAACCAATTGACTGGCAACCTAAATTGCCAACGGCTGAATAAAACGTCATTTACTGAAGAAAACAAACAAAAAAGGCACCCGCAAAGGTGCCTTTCCACATCAGGACACCTTAAGCTTTCGCTTTAGATACCGCGACCATCGCCGGACGTAACAAACGGCCATTCAGCGTATAACCTTTCTGCATCACCATCATGACGTGATTTGGTTCGTGATCTGCAGATTCAAGCATCGTCATTGCCTGATGAACTTCAGGGTTAAACGGCACGTTAGTCTCACTGACAACCTGGATACCGTATTTACCGACAGCATCAAGCAATGATTTTAGGGTCAGTTCGACGCCTTCTATCATTGCTGTCAATTCAGCATTGGTTTTGTCGGCAGTATCCAGCGCGCGCTCCAGATTGTCGATCACCGGCAATAATTCGGATGAGAATTTTTCTAACGCAAATTTATGCGCTTTTTCAACATCCTGTTCGGTACGACGACGGATATTCTCAACTTCAGCCTTGGCGCGTAGCAAGCTTTCGCGCTCACGCTGTACAGCTGCAGCCAACTGCGCTTCAAGCTCGGCAACACGCGGATCTACACCTTCACCCGTCTCTTGTGTCGCTTCCACTTGCTGCTCTGCTGTATTTTCCATTTCTTCCGAGACTTGCTCGTTTGGTGTTTTCTGTTCTTTACTACTCATGGATATCTCCGCGTTTTAGCATTAATCTCGCTACTTGGCTTATTATGGGGATCAAAACCGGGGATTCAAGGGAACCGGTCATAATGTGGGGTAAAAGACACCCCATTGAGGAAAATCACGGCAATGAATAATAAAAGATTCAATTGTATTGGTATTGTCGGTCACCCACGGCACCCGGCCGCACTTGCCACCCATGAAATGCTCTACCACTGGTTAAACGCCAGAGGTTATGACGTTATGGTGGAACAACAGATTGCTAAGGATCTCAATTTAACCAACGCCGTTACCGGTAGTTTGGCTGATATAGGCCAAAAAGCTGATTTGGCCGTCGTGGTCGGCGGTGACGGCAATATGCTGGGCGCTGCTCGGGTATTGGCCCGCTATGATATCAAAGTGATCGGTGTCAACCGAGGCAATCTGGGCTTTTTGACCGATTTAGATCCCGATAATGCTCAACAACAGCTTTCCGATGTGCTGGAAGGCGAATATCTCAGCGAACAACGTTTCTTGCTGGAAGCGCAAGTCACGCGAACAAATCAACAAAGCCGCATCAGTACAGCAATCAATGAAGTGGTTTTGCATCCGGGTAAAGTCGCCCATATGATTGAATTCGAAGTATATATTGATAATCGCTTCGCATTCTCCCAACGTTCAGATGGCTTAATTATCGCCACACCTACCGGTTCTACCGCTTATTCGCTCTCGGCGGGTGGCCCTATATTGACACCAACGCTGGATGCCATCGTTTTGGTTCCCATGTTCCCGCACACTCTGACTGCTCGCCCGCTGGTTATTAATAGTAGCAGTACCATCCGCCTTAAGTTTTCCCAAATCACCAGTGACCTGGAAATTAGTTGCGATAGCCAGATAGCACTGCCGATTCAGGAAGGGGAAGAGGTTTTAATTCGGCGCAGTGATTTCCACCTCAATCTTATTCACCCCAAGGACTACAGTTATTTCAACACGTTAAGTACAAAGCTGGGTTGGTCAAAAAAATTATTCTAAAAAGTGCATCAGGGACTTTACTGTACATAAAACCAGTTTATACTGTATTCAAATACAGTCATGTGTTTATGTACAGGAGATTTACCATGCTGACCCAATTAACCATCAGTAATTTTGCGATTGTGCGTGAGTTAGAAATTGATTTTCAACCTGGAATGACGGCAATTACTGGTGAGACAGGGGCAGGTAAATCCATTGCCATAGATGCATTGGGGTTATGCCTTGGCAGCCGCTCAGACGGCAATATGGTACGTTTGGGGGCAACCCGTGCTGACATTTGTGCTCGTTTCTCATTAGCAGACACCCCATCAGCCCGACAATGGCTGGAAGACAATCATCTGGATGACAGCAACGAATGTTTGCTGCGACGTGCTATTGGCACTGATGGCCGCTCAAGAGGGTTTATTAACGGAACAGCCGTGCCGTTATCCCAATTACGGGAACTGGGCCAGCATTTGATTCAAATCCACGGCCAGCATGCTCATCAACTGTTGCTAAGACCTGACCATCAAAAGCAATTGCTCGATGCTTACGCAAACCAATCTGTCCTGCTCACTGAAATGAAAGCTGCCTACCAAATCTGGCATCAAAGCTGCCGTGCACTGGCACAGCATCAGCAACAATCACTGGAACGTAATGCTCGTCATGAGCTATTGCAATATCAGTTAAAAGAGCTGAACTCATTTGCCCCACAAGCCGGGGAATATGAACAAATTGATGTCGAATATAAGCGTCTGGCAAACAGTGGCCAGTTGTTATCACTCAGCCAACAAACCCTACAGTTATTGTCTGATGATGAGCAGAATAATATTCTCAGCCAACTCTACTCAGCCAAGCAGCAACTCACTGAGTTGGCAGGAATGGATGAGCAATTTAATAATTTGCTGAATATGCTGGAAGAGGCCTCGATCCAAATCAGTGAAGCCAGTGATGAATTACGTCATTATGCCGAACAATTTGATATGGATCCGAATCGTCTGTATGAACTGGAACAGCGGTTATCTCGTCAATTAAATCTGGCTCGTAAACACCATGTTACGCCGGAAGAGTTACCACAATTTCATAAACAACTACTGGATGAGCAAGAACAGCTCTCACAACAAGAAAATGATCACGAGCAACTCAGCCATGCAGTAAATACTCACTATCAGCATGCATTAGCTATCGCCAGGCGGTTACATGAAGAACGTCAACATTATGCTGACGAATTGGCAGCGCTGATCACCGAAAGCATGCACGAACTGTCCATGCCACATGGCAAATTCACAATTGAAACGTTGTTTGAGCCTGAGCATCTGAGTGCTGAAGGGGCTACCCGAGTCGAATTCTGTGTTACCACAAACCCCGGCCAACCATTGCAACCGCTGGCTAAAGTTGCCTCAGGTGGTGAGCTTTCTCGCATCGCATTGGCTATTCAGGTCATTACAGCGCGTAAAATGGACACGCCTGCACTTATCTTTGATGAAGTCGATGTAGGTATCAGTGGGCCAACAGCAGCCATAGTGGGTCGCCTGTTACGCCAGTTGGGTGAATCCACTCAAGTTATGTGTGTCACTCACCTACCGCAAGTAGCGGGTTGTGGTCATCAACATTTCTTTGTGAGTAAACAAACTGATGGCACTGAAACTGAAACTCATATGCATCGGTTAGATAAAAAAGCCCGTTTACAAGAGTTGGCGCGCCTTCTGGGCGGTAGTGAAGTGACGAAAAACACCTTGGCAAATGCAAAAGAATTGCTCGCAGCGTAGAAAAGATTAACTTTTTTCCTTTCCAGAGGTCATACAGGTGCCCTGTAAAGGTTTCCAACTGCTGCAAGGTCTATTATCATCGTCATCCTACGCCCTAAAGGAATGTGATTACTATGCGCTGTAAAATGCTGACTGCCGCCGCTGTGATGCTTGCAATGCTTACTGCGGGTTGTTCAACGCTGGAGAAGGTGGTCTACCGGCCTGATATTAATCAGGGTAACTATTTATCACCTAATGACGCGTCCAAAATTCATAAGGGTATGACACAGCAACAAGTGGCGTATACCCTAGGCACGCCAATGCTGCAGGACCCGTTTGGCACTAAAACCTGGTTCTACGTATTCCGTCAGCAACCTGGTCACGAGAAAGTCACACAACAAACATTAACGTTGACCTTCGATAGCAGTGGTGTACTAACCGATATCAAAAATGAACCAACGTTAGCAGGAAATTAAGTTATCCGAAGATTGCAGAGCAGATTGAGGGAACGAATGCTGATTAGGGTCTTAGGCGAAAAGTCTAATTATTGCTTATGCAACCACCTGGCAGCACACGTTTTTCTTCAACGCAGTCCAGGGCTACCACAAAGAAATAAGGCGCAGACTGTGCCTTATTTCTTTGCTTGTTCAGCGCGCTGCCGGCGCAGTTCTTTTGGATCTGCAATTAATGGGCGATATATCTCAACCCGATCCCCATCATTAAGCTTATCACCAAGCTTCACCGGGCGGCTGTAGACACCCACTTTATTCTTTGTGAGATCAATATCAGAGCGCAACTCAAGCAGACCTGAAGCTTTAATTGCCTCTTCAACTGTGGTTCCAGCCTCAAGAGAAACAGTACGCAAATATTGGCGTTCAGGTAAGGCATAAACTACCTCAACGTGAATATCAGACACTGTAAACCTCTTTCGCTCGTTGGGTGAATGCTTGCACCATATTACCGGCTAATTCTTTGAATATTTTACCAAAAGCTAACTCAATCAGCTTGTTAGTAAATTCAAAATCAAGGTGCAATTCAACCTTGCAAGCATCCGCACTTAATGGCGTAAAATGCCATCCACCCATTAATTTACGAAACGGCCCATCAACCAGTTGCATATCAATACTCTGGTTATCAGTGAGTGTATTGCGTGTCGTGAAAGTTTTGCTTATTCCGGCCTTAGCAACATCGACGGCAGCCGTCATTTCATTTTCAGTAGCATCAAGTACCCGACTTCCAGTACAACCCGGTAAAAACTCTGGATAAGAGCGAACATCATTAACCAGTTGATACATCTGTTCTACGCTAAATGGCACCAACGCAGAGCGGCTAATTTGTGGCATAACATTTCCTGTGAGACATAAAACGCACTGATAATACCATTTATCCACCGCCAGACAAAAAATCTGCTAGTCATTCCTCGCAACAAATGAGACAAAATGCACAGGCATCCTGCGGGAAAGGATTTCATTCGCCTCCGCATACAGTATAATGATCAACACTATGACAAAGAAAAAAGCATACAAACCCGGTTCCGCAACCATTGCGCAAAACAAACGTGCCCGCCATGAATACTTCATTGAAGAAGAGTTCGAGGCAGGCCTTTCATTGCAAGGTTGGGAAGTAAAATCTCTACGTGCTGGCAAAGCCAACATTAGTGATAGCTACGTAACCTTTAGAAACGGTGAGGCATTTTTATTTGGTGCCACCATTACACCGTTAAACGTGGCATCGACACATGTTGTCTGCGAACCCATGCGCACCCGTAAACTGCTACTAAACAAACGCGAACTAGATTCGTTGATTGGTAAAGTTAATCGCGACGGATTTACTGTAGTTGCCCTTTCCGTATATTGGAAAAATGCTTGGGTTAAAGTTAAAATCGGTGTCGCCAAAGGTAAAAAAGACCACGATAAACGTGATGACATTAAAGATCGTGAGTGGAAGTTAGACAAAGCGCGCATCATGAAGCACGCAAATCGTTAAGTGACTGGCTTAGCAGGACATAGTTCTGTTATACTAGCGAAGTTCTTTGGGGCTGATTCTGGATTCGACGGGATTCGCGAAACCCAAGGTGCATGCCGAGGTGCGGTGGCCTCGTAAAAAACCGCAAAAAAAATAATTGCAAACGACTCGCAATACGAATCTGCTGCTTTAGCAGCTTAATCAGCCTAAGAAACTGAAGATTCCCTCTCTCCCTAGCCTCCGCTCTTAGGACGGGGATCAAGAGAGGTCAAACCTAAAAGAGATCGCGTGGACACCTTGCCTGGGGTGAAAGCGTTAAACCCAATCAGGATAGTTTGTTAGTGGCGTGTCCGTCCGCAGCTAACCGGCGAATGTAATGACTGGACTAAGCATGTAGTGCCGACGGCGTAGTAATTTCGGACGGGGGTTCAAATCCCCCCAGCTCCACCACTTTTAGTTTTACCGAAGTATAGTAAAGTCTACTAAGCCCGCATGGAACCAGCCTTGCGGGCTTTTTTACGTCTATAGTAGTCTACTGAGAATTGCTAGAAACCACTACTTATGGCACCCTCCTTGGGACCCTACACAAAGGGTCCAAAACTTGAGGGTCCCAAAATGGCAAAACTCGCAAAAAAACTCACGGATACTGAAATCAAAAGCGCTAAACCTGCAGACAAAGAAATCAACTTGTTTGACGGTGATGGCCTAATGCTAAGAATCGCCCCCCTCTCAAGGGGTGGAAAGAAAAATTGGTATTTCAGGTATGCAGTGCCAGTAACTAAAAAGCGAACAAAGGTAAGCCTCGGAACCTACCCCCACCTCACGTTAGCAAGAGCAAGAGCTTTGCGGGATGAATACCTATCTTTACTTGCCAATGGCATCGATCCACAAGTCCATAACAACGATAAGGCTAATGCATTAAAGGATGCTACTGAGCACACACTCCAAGCCGTTGCTCGAAAGTGGTTAGATGAGAAGGTAAAGACATCTGGTATATCCAAAGACCATGCAGTAGACATCTGGCGCAGTCTTGAACGAAATATTTTCCCCGGTCTGGGGAATGTCCCTATCAAAGAAATCCGACCTAAATTATTGAAGCAGCATCTTGACCCCATTGAACAACGCGGTGTATTGGAAACCCTGCGCCGAATCATTTCCCGCCTGAATGAAATCTTCCGCTGGGCAGCGACAGAAGAACTTATTGAGTTTAATCCTGCTGATAATCTCGGTCAGCGTTTTAGTAAACCTAAAAAGCAAAATATGCCCGCCCTTCCCCCCAGCGAACTACCAAGATTTATGGCTGCACTGGCTAATGCTTCCATACGGCTGGAAACACGTATGCTGATTGAATGGCAATTGCTTACTTGGGTTCGCCCCGGAGAGGCTGTTCGTGCGCGTTGGGCTGACATCGATACAGAGAACAAAATCTGGAACATCCCCCCTGAATTTATGAAGATGAAACGTCCTCATAAGGTGCCGCTCAGCAAAGAAGCTCTTCGTATACTCGAAAATATGCAGCCTATCAGCAGCCATCGTGAGTGGGTATTTCCCAGCATAAAAACTCCGCTGACCCATATGCATGAGCAAACAGCCAATGCAGCGTTAATCCGTATGGGTTTAGGTGGTGAATTGGTTGCCCACGGTATGCGATCTATCGCAAGAACAGCAGCAGAGGAATGCGGTAAGTTCAGAACAGAAGTTCTTGAATCGGCTTTGGCTCATACCAAAAGCACTGAGATTATAGCCGCTTACAATCGTGCAGAGTATCTCGTCGAAAGAGCAGATCTTATGCAATGGTGGGGGGATTATATTCAAGTGCAGAAACATAAGGCTATTGCTGCGTGATAGTGATGCGATCCTATTACTCCAACAACGTCTGTGTTAAATGAGTAATGATACCCAAGCAAAAGTTTACGATCGTAGTTTTCGTGCGATGGCTTGTCGCACGCATTGATTAAATCAAGTTTGTGGTCAAAGGACGGTGTAGAACGCCAGATGAGCCATCAAGAGCGTAGCTCTGTGTGCAGCTTATATCCACAACTCCGCGCATATTGATGAACGTAGACTAATGATTGAGTTGTGGACTGATTATCTTGAGATGAATGCGACAAATCCGATCAAACCATTTGATTATAATGGAAACAGAAATTAAGTTTATTAAGTGTAATGATACAATAAGAAGCTTATAAAAGTATTAGTAATCAATTAAACATTTTTATAACTTATTGATTTTTAAAAGTGTATATTCTTACAAGGAAACCTAATGAATATTGAGACAATACACATCAGTAATTTGCTCCTTGACTTGGATAATCCTCGCTTTCCACGAATTGTTGAGAGTCAGCGTGAAGCAATAAATTTAATGCTTGAAATCCAATCAGATAAGATTGAGTTCCTTGCTAAGGATATTGCTGAGCATGGTTTAGATCCTTCAGAACGACTGATTGTCTACAAGAACGAAATTTCTGATGATGAAACCTCATTTACAGTAGCGGAAGGTAATCGACGCATAACGGCTTTGAAACTGCTCAATGAACCTGAGCTATCTGATCATGAGAAAGTTATCACTCGGTTCAAGAAAATCCTTCAAACAAACCCAGAGCTGCCTGAAAATGTAGATTGTGTTGTTTTTGATGACCCTGACGAGTTTGAGCATTGGATAAGTTTGAAACATAGTGGTCAAAATAACGGTGTGGGTAGAGTCCGTTGGGATACTAAGGAACAAGAGAGGTATTTATCCAAAAATGGTGTTTTATCTTTCGGTAGCCAATTTTTGAAATTTATAGAGAATGAATCCAGTTTTGGCGAAGACATTACATCGAAATTTAAATTGTTAAAATTAACTAATATTACTCGACTTCTTGGTGATCCCGCAGTTAGAGAGGTGTTGGCCTTAGAAGTTTCAGAAGGAAAGTTATTCTGTTCACAAAAAAAAGAACGATTTATTATTGAAATATCTAAACTTATTCGAGCGATGCAGGAAATAGATGATAAAGGAAAAGTGATATTTACTGTAAATAAGATTAGACATAAAAGTGATCGCAGAGATGTCATTAATGAGCTTTCAATAACAAAACCGGAAGAGAAATTAGGTAAGTATTGGGAGCTAGCAAATCCAAAATCATACAAACCAGAAGAAAAAAAAGTGGAGTCTGTGGAGGCATTTTCTGGAGGAAATCCTAATGAAGGAATAAATAATGATAGACCAACTAACTCTGAAAATATAAATCCACAGATAAATGACGATCAAGAGAAAGAAAAACCACAAAAGAATGATAAAGATCATAAGGAAAATATCACTGTAAAGCCAAACCCTAATAGGAATAACTTAATCCCAAGCAATGTTAAGTTCAACATCAGTAATAAAAAATGTAAAAAAATATATGACGAACTTAAAGGACGTCTGAGACATGATGACTGCCCTATGGCTATATCTGTTTTGTTCCGAGTGTTCTTAGAACTTTCATTAATATGTTATTTAGAGAAAAATAGTATAGTTCTGAAAAAACAACAACAAGGACTACATGATAAAGTTGTTGCCGTCAGCAATGATCTTAAATTAAAGAATATCTTGAGCAATAGTGAAGTCTCATCAGTTCAATCAGTGTCTTCAAGCATCACTCAGAGTCAAGGATCCTTACAGCAGTATATGCATAATAAAGATACGTTACCCGATAAAAGTTCTTTAAATACGCATTTCGATAACTTGTACTGTCTTTTTTCAGCAATTTGGCGATGATATTAGCTGTTTTGGCCTCCTCAAGAGTCAGGGGTGGCCAAGATAAGCAAAATATGTTAGAGTTTTTTTGATTTTTGAAAATAAATTTATAGTGAGACATATGGCATTCTATACTCCATTAAGATATCCGGGTGGTAAGGGCAAATTAGCCTATTATTTAAAAGGGCTTATAAAACATAATGCTCTTCTTGATTGCCACTATATCGAACCTTTTGCAGGTGGTGCTGGAGTCGCTCTCGAATTATTAATGCAAGAATATGTTAGGAAAATCACTATTAATGACATAGATCCTGCGATCTATGCTTTCTGGTATTCAGTATTAAATCATACAGAAGAGTTGTGTGATAAAATAAATAGCATCTCTGTTTCTATAGAAACGTGGAATGAACAAAAATTGATTTTAGCGTCAGATAAGCACAAGAACATTCTAGAACTTGGCTTTTCTGCATTCTTTTTAAATAGAACAAATCGTTCTGGTATCCTAAATGCGGGAGTTATTGGAGGGAAATCTCAATCAGGCAAGTGGACATTAGATGTAAGGTTTAATAAAAAAGACTTAATCGATAGAATAAAAAAAATAGCAAGATATAAAGATAGAATAATAA
>NZ_CACVAD010000072.1 GCF_902726545.1 Yersinia artesiana
TAAATATATTTTAATTTTCATAGATTCACGAAAAGTAACATCGAAGAAGTGAGGGGCCGGGTCAAAAACAGCAAATTAGCAGTCCTGCTTTACGAGGGCTGTATTGCGCAAAGGCCGTTACTGGAATACCTACGACGACACGAATAATAATGACTATCATTCTCTTCCGAGAGTGGTAAATTATGGCTAAGAATTCACATTCCCAATAAATTAAAAAAATATTATTGGTAACACTTATTTGTATATTCCCCCCAGATAAGGGGGAGTTTAAATCGAAAGAGAAAATGCCATTATGTCCTTTTATATCAAATACATTCAGCATAAATCATGGCGTTCGATATTGCCGGGCCTGGGCTTTTTGAGCCTCATTTTCTGCTTGTCCGGTTGTAACCCCAGCGACGACACCACCAGTGAGCAAGCCCCCTCATCAAGTAGCCAAAACGCAACCACATGGACTCGCACCGTAGAAACGGCGAAAGGCCCGGTGACACTGACGCAGCAACCAATGCGAATTGTCTCCACCAGCATCACGATCACCGGCACCTTACTGGCGATCAATGCACCGGTCATTGCCAGTGGGGCGACCGCACCCAATACCAACGTTGCCGATAATCAAGGTTTCTTTACCCAATGGTCAGAGGTTGCCCAAGCTAAAAAACTGGTACCGATATACCAGACGGAACCAAATGCAGAAGCCGTCGCGGGAATGAATCCAGATTTAATTATTATTTCTGCCACTGGCGGAGATTCGGCGTTGAAGTTGTATGAGCAGTTGTCGGTTATCGCCCCCACATTGGTGATTAATTATGATGACAAAAGTTGGCAAGAGCTGGCGGTTTTGCTTGGGCAGGCGACAGGGCATGAGGCCGATGCGCAACAAGTCATTGCAACATTCACTCATCGACTCAATGAGGTAAAGCAGAACATTACGCTGCCACCACAACCCACCTCAGCCTTTGTCTATCAAGCGGCAGACAGTACCGCCAATTTGTGGACTGAAAATTCAGCGCAGGGAAAATTATTGCAGGAGTTGGGCTTCACACTGGCGCAGGTTCCTGATGCAGTGAAGGGCAACACCAGTATGGGTCACCGCAAAGACATTGTTCAACTGGGTGGAGAGAAGTTGGCCGAGGGCCTGAATGGCGAGACTATTTTACTGTTTTCCGGCGATCAGCCAGCGATAAGCGCATTGAAAAGTAATAAGTTTTTAGCTCACACCCCCGCCATTGAACACAATCGAGTGTATGCAGCGGGTTATGATACCTTCCGGTTGGATTACTACAGTGCGAGTAAATTGTTAGCACGGCTTGAGGAAATGTTTAAGGCAAAGTCTTAATCATCTTAAAGCAGGGCGATAAAGAGAATATTAATCTTACTTAGCATGGGGTTTTACCCATGCATTCTCATAATAAGTCGTGTTAACATATATTAGAAAATAATAATGATAATCAAAACGATAACTATTTATAAACAATAAGCATTTGTTAAAAAGAGTGACAATGCCAGCGACTGCTCCCCCAAACCAATTTTCATCAAAGCGGCTCAAACCTGCCCCTGCTCTCGGTAAATGCACGCCACCGCGCCGTGGGCTTTGGCTACTAACCAGCATTGTTATATTGATGCTAGTGATGGCCGCCAGCTTGATGCTCGGTGCCAAAGCCATCCCATTTTCAGTGGTCTGGCAAAGTTTACTGGGCGAACACAGCAATGCTGACAGCGTTTTAATTCTGGAGTCGCGCCTGCCCCGTACCTTAATTGGTGTACTCGCCGGTGCTGCCTTGGGGTTATCAGGTGCCGTCATTCAAGCACTGACCCGTAACCCACTGGCTGATCCGGGAATTTTGGGGGTCAATGCTGGGGCCAGTTTTGCCGTAGTAATAGGTATTACTGTTTTTGGCGTGCATGCCATTCACGGCTATATGCTGTCGGCCTTTATCGGCGCGATGATCGCCACACTGGTGGTGTATTGGGTGGGAACTCAGGGTGGCGGGCGAGTTGACCCTTTGCGTCTGACACTCTCTGGCGTGGCGATCGGGGCAGTATTACTGGGGATCTCGACTGGCATTTCACTGACACATCCACAGGTCTACGATCGGGTTCGCTTCTGGCAAGCAGGCTCGCTGGATATCCGTGATATGTCGGTAGTGGCGGCTGTCGCGCCCGCTATTCTGCTCGGCGGCGTGATTGCCTTGCTATTGGCGCGCCCCCTCAATGCCATGCACATGGGGGAAGATTTAGCCGCCGCAATTGGCGCACGCATTGCCCAAACCCAATTTTGGGCCGTGGTGACAGTGACCTTGCTGTGTGGTGCGGCTACCGCCGCTGTTGGTCCGATCGCCTTTGTCGGCCTGATGGTGCCACATATTGCCCGCTGGATTGTCGGGCCGAATCAATGCTGGGTCCTCCCTTTCACCTTGGTGATGACCCCCATTTTGCTATTAGTTTCAGATATTGTGGGGCGCTTTTTGGTTCCCGGTGAATTACGGGTTTCCATCGTGACAGCATTCATTGGCGCGCCTTTATTGATCTGGCTGGTACGCCGTAATAAGAGGATGACTGCACTATGAAACCCGCCACTCCGCCGTGGCTATTTGGCCGCCCTGATGGCCCCATCAATCTGCGCATCCAGCCCCGTAGCTTGATGGTCGGCGGGTTGCTGCTATTGGCCTGCTTGCTGGCGGCGATGCTGGCATTAATGGTCGGTACATTACCGCTCACTCCGGGGCAAGTATTTGAAGCCTTATTCGGCCATGCCAGTGGTGCGGCGAATATTATCGTCAATCAATGGCGTTTACCGCGAGCAATGATGGCGTTGATTTTCGGGGCCGCACTGGGGATCAGTGGTGCCATATTTCAGTCTCTGGTACGTAACCCCTTGGGTAGCCCCGATATTATCGGCTTTAATGCTGGCGCTTATACCGGCGCATTGGTGGCGATCACTCTGTTCAATGGCAACTACTTTGAGATTGCCAGTAGTGCGCTGGCAGGCGGATTGCTGTCTGCTATCGCGGTGTATCTGTTGGCCTACCGGCAGGGGATTCAGGGCTTTCGGCTGATTATTGTCGGTATTGCCATGGGCGCAATGTTAACCGCATTTAATACCTGGCTGACTATCACCGCTTCATTGGAAGCCGCCATCACTGCCGCCGCATGGGGAGCCGGTTCTCTCAATGGTTTGACGTGGGCAAAGGGCCTGCCATCAGTGATGTTTATTGTCATTGCCGCCGTGGTGGCTATGTTACTGAGCCGCCGTATGCCGCTGCTGGAAATGGGCGATGATGCGGCGGGCGCTTTAGGTGTTCCAGTCGAAAAAACTCGTTTGGGCCTGATGGCTATTGGTGTCATTTTGATGGCAGCGGTTACTGCGGCGGCAGGGCCGATTTCCTTTATTGCCCTAGCCGCACCGCAAATCGCCAAACGCCTGTCTGGCGCATCATCAGTGACATTGACCGCTTCTGCATTAATGGGAGCACTGTTATTGATTGCCGCTGATTTGTGCGCCCAACACCTGTTTTCACCTAATCAATTACCCGTCGGTGTTGTGACTATCAGCATCGGTGGTCTGTATCTTATTTGGCTTTTAATCCGCGAGTCTCGACGATCATGAGTAATGCTAGTTCCACCACTTCACCGACCCCTCGCTTGCGGGCCGAAGCGCTAACTTTGGGTTATGACGGCAAGATAATCAGCGAAAACTTGAGTGTCGCCATTCCTGATGGTGAGTTTACGGTTATCGTCGGCCCCAACGCCTGTGGTAAATCGACACTGCTGCGCGCCTTGAGTCGCTTACTGAAACCGCAGGCAGGTCAGGTGATTTTGGATGGTAAAAATATTGCCAGCCTTGATACCCGGCATGTTGCGCGCCATTTGGGCTTATTGCCACAAAGCTCGCAAGCACCGGACGGGATCAGTGTGCTGGATCTGGTGGCGCGTGGCCGTTACCCCCACCAGAAATTATTGCAGCAATGGACACAGGCTGATAAGCAGGCAGTCAGCGATGCCATGCAGGCCACGGGTGTCAGTGAACTGGCAGACAGGTCAGTGGATGCTTTATCAGGCGGGCAACGCCAGCGGGTTTGGATAGCTATGGTGCTGGCTCAGCAAACACCATTACTGTTATTGGATGAGCCAACCACCTATCTGGATATCGCCCATCAGATTGATTTGCTTGAATTGTTTAGCAATCTTAATCAACAGCATAACCATACCCTGGTTGCTGTGCTGCATGACCTGAATCATGCCTGCCGCTATGCCACCCATATTATCGCCATGCGCGATGGAAAGATTGTCACCCAAGGTAAACCACGCGATGTGATCACCGCAGATCTGGTGGAGCATGTCTTTGGTATGCCCTGTTTGATCATTGATGATCCGGTGTCGCATACCCCTCTGGTTATTCCAAAGGGGAGGTTTGAGGTGTGATTTAGGATTCGGTTTTAATGAGCGAGCAAGCGGTGTAATCCATCAATCAAACCACCGCGCCAGCACAGCGAATCATGCCCACCGCTATAAACCCGATAATGTAATCGATGCCCCGCCTGACGCAGTGCCTCACTCATGGCCTCATTGACCTGATAAATCACAGTTTCATGACGGCCCGCTTCCATAAAAATATCCAATGGATGGTCATTACCCAGCCCCTGGCAAACCTGTTCAGTCAGCCAGCCTTGACACTCGGCACTCCTGGCAGTCAGAGCCTTGCTGTCAACATCCGGCCACCAGAAGGAACCGGACTGACTCAGCACACAACCAAAACGCTGCGGCCAATGTAATCCGGCATATAGCGAAGCCAACCCACCAAAACTTTGCCCTGCCACCACGGTGCGCGCGGCTTGCTCAGTAAAAGGTTGTAGCACAGCCACTTGCGGCAATAATTCTGTTTGTAGCGCCAGCCAGAAATCCTGATTGCAAGGTAACTCCACTGAGCGATGGGGCTGGTCAATAATGTCAATCAGCACATACACACTGGCGGGCAAATGTCCGGCGTAAGTTTCGTTATCCAGTACACCGAATATTGGTTGCCGATTTGCCCAATACTGCCCATCAAGCAAGATAACCAATGGCCGCTCGGCATTTTCTACCGCGCCATCTGTGTGGTAAACCCACACATTGCGGCTGTTACCGAGCAACTCGCTATGCCAGGTAATCAGTTGCAGCCGTTGCGGATCAGCTGGCAGTTGCTGGCCTGCATCAATCGGTTGCCAGGCTGGCTGAGGGATGGCATCAGCTAAATGCACCGCAGAAAGTGCTCTTCCGCGATAGCTGTCATGGGGAGCGGTATGATTGAACGGATCGTTTTGTGCCAAATCCATCAAGGCGATCCACCAATTGCGCTGCGCCTGTCGGCGTTCTTGTGGCGTTCCCTCAGGTAAATTCAGGCAATGTTCCGCAGTAACCGGCATAAAACTGTAGCTGCCACGGAAATCAGATTCCACTTCAGCCTGCCAATACCAAACGTTGGTTTGGCCCAGGCGCTGTAGGGTTTCAGGATGAGCACTGTGATGGTCTGTCACGCCGTTGACATCAATGTAGACGCGACTATAAGCAGGATCACCCGCCTTGGCTACCGGCTCCCGCCAAAGAAACGTCAGTCTGACTTTATCCGCAGATATCGGCTCCACCAGCGGCGTTCCCCACTGTGCAATCTGCTGCCACCAGGATTCACTACCGGCTAAAGGATCTGCTAGCAAACGCTGGCTATCAGGATGTTCATTTGTTGTGCCCACACTCAATCCTCTTGATTTCATTGCCCAAGTCTATTCGGCACCCCATCGCGCCAATCTATGCCCGCAAGCGGCCAACTTAAATATATTTATATGAGCACAAAGAATATTGAGAAGCATTATTACTTACAATGACATATTGCGCATTCACTCTGAGGTGTCGCTTATTTGGGGTGAAGGCCATTATTTAAAGAAACGTAAATTTTTCCCTCAATCCGCAGCATTTTTATGATTGATTTGAAAATAAATCGAATATATTCAGCCAACTAACCTTTCAGCAACCTTTCATTCTATTTAGCGTAACCGGACAAAACCATTCTAAAAACAGTGGGATAATCCTATACTCGCTGACAGCAATATTTCATTGGGGTAAACATGCCAGCATTTAAAGGAATATCACAGCTTATGCACCGGATGCGCGCCTGTAAAAAGCGCCTGTGCGGTATGCTGCTGATTACCTGCTGGTTTTTCCTGAATACCCAACTGGCGATAGCTGGCCATCAGTGTGATATTGCCCCTGCCGACTCGCCGGTCTTTAGTCAGCATCAAGGGCATTTACAATCAGATCCGATGCAACACATGTTGTCGGCAATGGAAATGTCTCATGGTCAGGCGCAAAACTCCCTGTGTGAAAAGCATTGCATTCCTGATTCAGTTCAATCTGACAGCGGGATGCTGGTACTGGCAGCTTTGCCGACCCACACGGAATTAGTGTTAGCGGATGTACAGCAAGCCCCACGCATTCACCGCCTCGACTGGCATATGCCGCCCATTGTCGGGCCACCCACCGAAATCGCGCTCTGCCGCTTTAGAGAATAGATCCAGACAGATTTAACCACATTATTCACGCGTCTTGCGTGCTGTGCTTATTTTATGTTTTGGAGCTATTCCTATGAGTGCTTTATTTAACGCCGTATCCACCACTGTTACCACTTTAGTTTGCGCTGTTGTTTTTTTCTCCGCCCCGCTGTTGGCCGCCACCCCATCAATGACAGAAAGTATGCCGATGTCCCATGACCATGGGGCAATGATGGCTGATACCACCACGACCCATACCAATGACTATCACTCTGGTGGGCAAATAAAAGCCTGGAATGCCAACAGCGTATCCATCGCCCACAGTGCCATTCCGGCCCTAAACTGGCCGCCAATGTCCATGTCCTTTGACCTGCCGGATAACCTTGCTGCAACCCCAATCCCAGTAGGCACTCAGGTCACATTTAGCTTCCGCCAGACTGAACAGGGCTATCAGCTCACCGCCATTAGCGCACAGCAACCGTAAGGCGGGAGCCATCATGAACCACTTATTGAATCACCCACTGCCGGTGCGGCCTGCGGCTGTGTTGCGCTTGGGATTGACCCACCTGCTGCTGCTGGCTGCGACATTCAGTTTACCCGCCCTGAGCCACGCGGCAGATATCACTCTGGATCAGGCGCTGGTTTCCGCAGAGCGCTACTCTGCCGAGCTATCAGCCAATCAGCATCAGGTTAATGCGCTGGAAAACATGGCCAGTTCTGCCACCCAACTGTCTGATCCTAAATTGAAATTTGGTATCGAAAACCTGCCAGTGGGGGGCAGCAATGCCCGCCGTTTTACCCGCGAGGGCATGACCATGCAGCGGATCGGCATCATGCAGGATTATGTCAGCAGTGATAAACGGCAAAGAAAAGCCGATACCCTCAGTGCCGAAGCGCGTAAAACCGCAGCGGGCAGCGAAACCATCCGTACCCGATTACAAAAGGAAACCGCGCAAGCCTGGCTGGATCTGGCGCTCACCGAGCAGGCCGCCAGTGATGCCAGGGTGTTAGTGCGGGAGAGCGAAAAACAGGTAGCACTGCAACGAGCCGGAGTTGCCAGCGGTGGCGCATTACCCAGCAGTGTGTTGGATGCGCGCCTGACCCTGGCGGCGATGCAAGATAGATTAACCACCGCACAACGCGACGTAACTTTGGCGCAGACCCAACTGACCCAGTTAACCGGCATTGAAGTTCAGCATGTCAATGGCCCGTTGCCCAAGTTCTCCCACCTGCCGGCGGATATCACCGTATTGCGAGACACCATCAATCAGCATCCGGAAATCTTGCTCGCCAGCCGCGAAGCGGAGGTTGCTAAAGCGCGTTCGGCGCAATCAGCCATTGCGGCCATACCGGATGTCGGTATTGAAGTTTATTACGCCAAACGCGCAGAAGAGTATGAGGATATGGCGGGGGTGATGGTAACCGTCGATCTGCCGCTATTTCGCTCGCAACGTCAGGATAAAGACTATGCCGCGGATGTCTCGCGCACCATGGAAGCCAACGACCAGCTCACCTTACTGACCCGTGACCATCGGGCGCAGCTCGACACGCTGCTGGCGCAATATCAGGCCACACAGCAGTTATGGCAGCGACAGGTTAACGATGTTTTACCGCTGCAAAAACAACGTGTTGATTTGATGATGGCACAGTATCAAGCCAATAAAAGCGATTTAAGTAGTGTACTGGAAGCCCGGCGCGCCCTGCTCGATAGCCAGCTCAACACCAGCAATGCCGCCAGAGAGTTAGCCCGTATCTGGGCTGCTATCCGTTATCTGACCCCGCAGGAGAGCGTGCGATGAAAAAGTATTTTAGCCTGACGTTAGTGGCCGTCGCCGTCATCAGTGGCATCGCGGGTTATCTGCTCGGAAAACCGGCATCACATGCCACATCAACCGCCGCGGCAAACCCCGAAGTCGCTGCAGAAAACAGCCGCACGGTGTTGTATTGGTACGATCCGATGTCCCCCGGTCAACGCTTTGATAAACCGGGGAAATCACCCTTTATGGATATGGAACTGGTGCCGCGCTATGCCGGTGAAACCCTGGAAGATGGCGGTATCACGATAAGCGCCCGCCAACAGCAAAATTTAGGGGTACGCACCGCGCCGGCAGAAATGCGCACACTCAACTATCGCCTTACTGGCTACGGCACCGTGGCAACAGATGAGCGCAGTGTACAAGTCATCGCTGCCCGCGCTAACGGCATTATCGAGCAATTATATGTGCGCGCAAATCAGCAACTGGTGACAAAAAATCAGCCCTTGGCGCAGTTATGGGTTCCCGACTGGAGTGCCGCCCAGCAAGAGTATTTGGCTATCCGCAAATTGGGGGACGGCGCATTGACTGCGGCGGCACGCCAGCGGCTACAACTGCAATTTATGCCGGAAGAGGTGATTCGCAGTGTCGAAAAAAGTGGCCAGCCACAAACTCGGGTGACACTGCGCTCCCCTGCCAATGGCTATGTCAATAAACTGGATATCCGTGCCGGTTCGCAAGTCACAGCAACGCAATCCCTGTTTGAGTTAGCCAGCCTCGATCCAGTGTGGATCGTGGTGGATTATCCGCAATCGCAAGCCAGTTTAGTTCGGATCGGCAGTGAGATTAGTGCTACTACGGCCAGTTGGCCGGGTGAATCCTTCCACGGCAAAGTCAGTGAGTTATTGCCTAATATGGATCTCGCAACCCGCACTCTGAAAGCGCGTATCACCTTGGAAAACCCACAACAACAGCTCAAACCGGGTATGTACCTGAATGTGCAATCGACACAAACAGATACCCTTGAACCAGTGCTGGTCATTCCACAGGAAGCCTTATTGATGACGGGCAGCCGCAACACCGTGTTGTTGGCAGAAGGAAATGGTCACTTTAAGCCGGTTGAAGTCAGTGCCGGGCAAACTCAGGATGGTTGGGTAGAAATCAAATCGGGGCTGAGTCATGGTCAGTTAGTGGTGACCTCCGGGCAATTCCTGATTGATTCAGAAGCCAGCTTGCAAAGTGCCCTGCCGCAAATGGCTGACACCCCAGAACCCCTGGTGCCAGCCGCTGATAACACCGCACCAGCGCCGGTCAATATTTACTCGGTACAAGGGGAGGTCAATGCAATTGATGGCTCAACAATCACGCTTTCGCATGGCCCGATAGCCGCCTTGAAATGGGGCGCGATGACGATGGATTTCCTGCTGCCACCGGGCAAACTATCAGCGGATATCCACGTCGGCAGTAAAGTCAATTTCACCTTTACCTTGACTGAGCAAGGCGCACAGATCCGTCAGATCCAACCGGTAAAAACCAATAGCAGCACGGATATTCATGGGAGCCACTTATGATTGCCGCCATTATCCGCTGGTCGTTGCGCAACCGGCTGTTGGTGCTGCTGGGCGCAGTAATGATGGCTGCCTGGGGGATTTGGTCACTGCAACACACCCCGCTGGATGCATTGCCAGACTTATCGGACACGCAAGTGATCATTCGCGTCAGTTACCCTGGCAAAGCCCCACAAGTAGTGGAGGATCAGGTCACTTATCCGCTGACTACCACCATGTTGTCGGTGCCCGGCGCTAAAACTGTGCGCGGTTTTTCCATGTTCGGCGATGCCTATGTCTATGTTTTATTTGATGATGGCACCGATCCTTACTGGGCGCGTTCCAGGGTGCTGGAGTACCTCAGCCAAGTGCAATCCACCCTGCCCGCCGAGGCCAAAGCGGCACTGGGGCCAGACGCCACTGGCGTCGGCTGGATTTATGAATATGCATTAATTGATAGAACCGGCAAACACAGCCTGGCCGATTTACGCGCGTTGCAGGATTGGACACTGAAGTTTGAGTTGAAAACGGTACCCAATGTGTCGGAAGTTGCCAGTGTCGGCGGCATGGTACGCCAATATCAGGTGATTCTTGATCCGGAAAGGATGCGTGCGCTGAATCTATCTCATCAGCAAATCGCCAGCGCCATTGCCGACAGTAATCAGGAAGGCGGTGGCTCAGTGCTGGAAATGGGGGCTGCCGAATATATGGTGCGCGCCAGCGGCTACCTGAAAACACCGGATGATTTTAGAAATATTGTGATTACCGCCCGTGATGGCATTCCTATTTTACTGTCTGATGTTGCCAGCGTGCGCATGGGGCCAGAAATGCGGCGCGGCGTGGCAGAATTGAACGGTGAAGGGGAAGTCGCTGGCGGCATCATTGTGATGCGCTACGGCAAAAATGCCCTGGAAACCATCAACGGTGTGAAAGATAAGCTACAACAGATTCAGCGCAGCTTGCCCGCCGGAGTGGAAATTGTGCCGGTTTATGACCGCTCACACTTGATTACTCAGGCCATCGACAGTTTGTCATTTAAGTTGTTGGAAGAGTTTTTAGTAGTCGCGGTTATCTGCTCGCTGTTTTTGTTCCACTTCCGTTCCGCGCTGGTCGCCATCATCACCCTGCCGCTGGGTATTCTTGGTGCCTTTATTGTTATGCACTATCAAGGGGTTAATGCCAATATCATGTCGCTGGGTGGCATCGCCATAGCCATTGGTGCCATGGTGGATGCGGCGATCGTCATGATCGAAAACATGCACAAAGTGTTGGAGCAATGGCGGCGCGATCACCCAGGTCAAACGCCAGTCAGCCAGGATTATTGGCGCATTTCAGAACAAGCGGCCATTGAAGTCGGCCCGGCTCTGTTTTGCAGTTTATTGATTATCACTTTGTCATTCATTCCGGTCTTTACCCTACAGGCGCAGGAGGGGCGGATGTTTTCCCCACTGGCCTTTACGAAAACCTATGCCATGGCGGTTTCTGCCGGTTTAGCGATAACCTTGGTGCCGGTATTAATGGGGTATTTTATTCGCGGGAAAATTCCTGACGAAAATGCGAATCCGATTAACCGCTGGCTCATCGCCCTTTATCACCCGGTATTGACCGCGGTGCTGGAGCGGCCCAAAACTACCCTGGCCGTCGCAGGGGTGTTATTGCTGGCAACCTTATACCCACTAAGCCGCTTGGGCAGCGAGTTTATGCCCGCTTTGGATGAAGGCGATTTACTGTATATGCCCTCAACCTTACCGGGAATTTCAGTGCGAGAAGCCAGCCATTTACTGCAACAAACGGATCGTTTAATCAAAACAGTACCCGAAGTGGCTACCGTGTTTGGTAAAGCCGGACGTGCAGAAACAGCCACCGATCCCGCGCCACTCACTATGATCGAAACCACCATTCGGTTTAAACCCAAAAATCAATGGCGGCCGGGCATGACCATGGATAAGTTGATCGAGGAACTGGATGCCACAGTCAATGTTCCCGGTATTGCCAATTTATGGGTGCCACCAATCCGCAATCGACTGGACATGCTATCTACCGGGATCAAAAGCCCGGTGGGGATCAAAGTGAACGGCAAAAATGTGCAGCAAATTGAGCAGGTGGCACAGCAGATTGAGCAGGTGGTACGTAAAGTGCCGGGCGTGACCTCAGCGCTATCTGAACGGCTGGCCGGTGGCCGCTATGTGGATATCGACATCGATCGCAAACGAGCCGCCCGCTATGGTGTTTCGGTCAAAGAGCTGCAATCGTTGGTGGAAACCGTGATTGGCGGGCAAAACATCGGTGAAACTATTGAAGGCCGCGAACGCTATCCCATCAATCTGCGTTATCCACGGGAAATTCGTGATTCACTACAGAAATTACGCGACTTACCGGTTGTCACCGCCAGTGGCGGGCAAGTGGCATTATCTGAACTGGCGGATATTAAAGTGACAGAAGGCCCGCCGATGCTGAAAAGTGAAAATGCGCGTTTATCCGATTGGGTTTATGTCGATCTGCGTGGTCGGGATTTAAAATCAGCCGTCACAGATATGCAGCAGGCCGTCGCTCAGCAAGTCAAACTGCCGGAGGGCGTCTCACTCAGTTGGTCTGGGCAATTTGAATATCTGGAGCGGGCAACAGCGAAATTGAAAATTGTCCTACCGGTTACCTTGACTATCATTTTCGTGCTGCTGTATGTGACTTTCAGCAGTGTCCGTGATGCCGCTTTGATTATGGCAACCCTGCCGTTTGCCTTGATTGGCGGGGTCTGGTTGCTCTATGGGCTGGGCTATAACTTTTCCGTTGCCGCCGCCGTCGGCTTTATTGCGTTGGCGGGGGTAGCGGCAGAGTTCGGCGTGATCATGGTGCTGTATCTCAATCAGGCAGTGAAAAAACATCAACGGCCCGGTATACCGATGACGGCCAAAGAAATGAGTGCTGCCATTCACGAAGGCGCGGTATTGCGAGTTCGACCCAAAGCCATGACCGTTGCCACGATTATGGCCGGCTTGCTACCCATAATGTGGGGAGGGGGGACGGGATCAGAAGTTATGCAGCGTATCGCCGCCCCGATGATCGGTGGGATGGTGAGCGCACCATTGCTTTCCATGCTGGTTATTCCGGCGGTGTATATGTTGCTACATAAAAAAGACAGCAAACGACACTAAATCTCAAAAGTATTACCATAGCCCTGCGTTCTGCTTTGCTGGACTCAGGGCTTTCTTATTGATTCCTCATAACTTCTCAGCCCGTCCAGTACGACGAAAGGTTAAGTTAACCCGGTATGCTCCCGTTGCGGGAGAAAATCCTGCTTTAATCGGCAATACACCGTGATAATTCAAACGAGATGGCCCACCCCACACCACCACATCACCTTCGCTCAATAAAACTCTCTGACATTTAGCCTCGCGGGATGCACCGCCAAATTGAAATACCGCTGGCAGACCCAACGAAATGGAGACAATGGGTTGGCGTAAATCCAACTCATCTTTATCCTGATGCAAGGATAACTTAGCCCCCACCTCATAACGATTTATCAAACAGGCATCGGGCTGAAAATCCACAAAACCAGCTTGTTGCGCCGCAGCAACCGCCAACGACATAAAACTTTGCGGCATGGCGGGCCAGCGCAATTCTGTTAACGGATCAATCGAGCTGTAGCGGTAACCCCGAGCATCGCAGACCCATCCTAACGCACCACAATTACTCATGGCGACCGACATCCGGTAGCCACCTGGGGTAATTAAATGTCGAAAGGGAGCCACAGAGGTAATAGTTGTGATCTCAGCCAACAGCGAGGGTGCCTGCTCTTGGGCAAAATGATGTAAAACAAAAGCTCCAGGAGCTAACTCTTCAACCCAAGGTTCATTGGGTAACTGAGAAAACAGATCCATGGTCATTATGGCCTCACTGTACCTCAAACTGTTGCAGCACTAAGACAGATACAGTCTACTCCAACCTTCGGTTTAACTTAGCGCTATTTCACTCTTTATCTACTTGCAATGTCATTATAGGGAAAATAAATATTATATTTAATATATTGAGATTTAAAAATTGAAGAATTCATCAATAATACAGAAGAGTTGTGCGAAAATCACAATCAAGGGATAAATAGAAAATAATAAACAAATAATAAATCGTGATAATTAATGATAATAAATAGCATAGCCATGCTAAATATCTTCTTGTTAATCACAATTACATCATGCAAGAATACGTCGGATCATTATTTAAATACATTTAAGAATTAAAATAAAAATAGACAAACAGCAAATTAAAAACCATTAAAACCGTAATGACATGGTACAACTACTACTTTCACGCACACAATATCAAAGAGAAATACTCACTTAGCATAAATCTTATTAACGCAAGGTGAGATGAGATCTTAAAGCAATCAAAATAAATATACACCTTATACAGGATAGGTAGCTGCCAAAATGGAGACAAATGAGATTGTGTTTAAATTAGAAGGAACGGTGCTATTTTCTCCCGCACAACGCTGTTTAAATGGCCCTAATGGTTTAGTCGTCATGTTAACTGAAAATAATCTTAGATTTTTACAGCTGTTGCTTAATGGAGTCACTGAAAAAGAACAGATTATCAATCAAGTATGGAAAGAACAGCGTGGGGCTGTCAGTGAAAGTAGTTATTATGGGCAACTCTATATGTTACGTAAGGCATTTATTCAGGTTGGGCTGAAAGAATCCCTTATTCATACTATTCCGCGCAAAGGAGTTCGCTATACCGGTTCAGTGAGCCAGATAACGGTTTCCAAAGACCCTGAAAAACAGCATGACAATAATGATATACAACAGATAGCTATTCTCCCTGCCCCCCCTCAGCTAGACATACGCTCTTTACCATCGGAGAGTGTCATTCCACAGACTCTTCAACCAGCCAGCAAACAGAATTTTTTGCAAAGTTACCGCTGGAAAAAATTGATTTCATTACTCGCATTTTTTTCTTTTTGCTGGCTCTCATTTCTCTCAGTTTTAGTCATTATTATCTTACTCAGTGGTGGTAAACCAAATCCTTAATGCTTCAGCTAAAATAAATATAATTTATGAAGATCAAATAATGGTAAAAAAAGGATTTTCCACCAGAAAAAATATTTAATAGCTACCACTACGAACGAGGTGATTATGAAAATATCAATTCGGGTAGTAGCGATATACCTACTCAATTCTTATTTTAAAAAATCGGGAAGATTCCCAACAAGGAAAGTAAAATCATGATGAATTTAATGACCAAAGGCTATGTAGCAACACAGGTTAATGTACAAGAATTTCTGAAGAACAATCGAGGTTCTATTATTGAATACGTTATGGTTATTGCTTTGGCAGGTGTCCTTATTGCTGCAGCCAAAAAACCACTAACAGATATGACGGAAAAATTGGTCACAGATACTCAAACAGCAGTCCTTACCCCAGCGAAGTAATTTAAAATTACTCGATAATAGTATGGCAGCCTCAGGTTGCCATACTAGTCACATTCAACGCAGGACGAGTAGTGAATATATTACAGATATCGTTAACCACATTTTTAGTATTGCAATTACTGATAATCTGCTATAGCGATATTCGCCACCGTGTTATCAGTAATAAATGGGTGATAATAGTTGCTCTCAATACGTTGGTACTAAGTTTAATTAGATACAATACGGTTAACCTCGTTACCCCTTTATTAGCATTGTTACTGGGCTATATTATCTTTCATTTCAAACTTATTGGGGGTGGTGATGTTAAATTAATAACCGTATTGCTGATTATATTGAATACAGAGCAATCGTTTAATTTTATTCTCTATACGGCAATTATGGGCGGAGTTGTAATGATAATAGGTATGCTGTTTAACCGAGCGGATATTCAACAGAGAGGAGTTCCTTATGCTGTGGCGATTTCTGCTGGCTTCTTAATATCTTTTTTTTCCTAAATGACAATTGCATCGCTTCAGATAACGCAGGGCTATTATTATGAATCGAAAATTTATTTTATTACTCTCCCTACTTATTATTGCGATAGGTATCACCGGTATACTGATGGGATCTGAAGATGATAAAAAAATATTGAACAAGCTCACTACAACAAGCAATGAAAAAAAAGTCACTATTGTTTTAGCACAAGCTACCAGTGATTTACTTCCAGGCACCCTCTTAAGTCATACAGATTATGCTGTAGAAAAAATCAAGGTTCCAGAGTCAAGCGAACTAATAAAAAATGATATATCAGAAGTTTCAAACATTAACAGTTATTTATTAAAAACGAATATACTCTCTGGCTCCTATATCACAAGAGACATGCTAGTCTCACCAGAAAGTGATGAATTTAATCATCTAAGTTTGCAGAAAGGCGAGGTTATCTATAAATTCCATATAAAACAAAAGGATGATTATTTACTGGATACACTGAGTATTGGCAATATGCTTGCTCTTCAGTTGATAACTCTTGAGACAGATAAAAACAAAGGGATGGAACATGGCACCGCTATTAATACAAAAGAAATAAATGATAGAAAAAAACAAAGTTATTCATTGAACAAAATAATACCCAACATGAAGGTAGTAAGGATAAAAAAGTACTCGAGCAGTGAATTATCAGAAAAAAACACCAAGAATCAAAAGACTGAAGATACATTAGTAGGTTATATTTCCGTCATAATAAAAACAGAGGACATTGAAATTATACATATAGCTGAAAAATCTGGTGATGTATTACTAACACTAACCGATAACAATAATGATGACAAAAGTACATCAATAAATTTATATGACATTATCCCTAAACTACGTACAACGAGAGAGCTAAGAGGATGAAAACACTGAGGCCAGGCTATATAAGTATAAACTGGAAAATATTGTTTTTTCTGTCCATTATTATAGCCTGGCAGGCATTGGTGAATAAAGTACATGCTAAACCAGTTTATTTAGCCACTGGCGAATCATATATCCTTAATACACAGGATGAAATAGATACCGTCTTTGTTTCTGCGGCAGCTGTAGCAGATTATGAACTTATTGGTAAAAATAGCGTTATTGTTTACGCAAAAAAGGAAGGGATAGCAGAATTTATTTTGTTCGATCAAAACAACAAACCAATTTTGAAATCCAAAGTTTTTGTCAATAACATCATTACTACTGCACATAAGCGAGTACAACTCGAATATCCAGACAGTAACATAGAGATTAATAAAATAGGTGATAGTTATGTGCTAACAGGCATAGCAGAATCAGAGGAAGCTAAAGACACTATTACCACTATTATTGGTGAGTCTATTGGCAGCAAAAGAAGAGGAAACGACGAAAACCAACCGACGGATACATTTGATTATCCAGGCATAATCAATAAAATAAAATTACCTCAATCCAACCAGGTAAATGTAAAGCTCACTATCGCCGAAGTCACAAAAGATTTTACTGAAAATGTTGGGGTAAACTGGAGCACCGTAGGTGATTCCGTTGGTTCTTTCCAATTCTTTAAATTCAATGCAAAAGGAATTAGTACATTAGTTCATGCTATTAACGATAACGCAATTGCTCGCGTTTTAGCAGAACCCAATCTATCGGTATTATCAGGCGAGAGTGCCTCTTTTTTGGTTGGTGGCGAAATACCTATTGTAAGTACCACACAAAATAGTAGAGAAGTCAGTTACAAAGAATTTGGGATAAAATTAAATATTGGTGCGAAAGTTAATGATAAAAAACGTATTCGGATTATTTTAAATGAAGAAGTTAGCAGCATAGGGAAGACATTTAATATTACAGGTGGGGATTCCTACCCTACCTTAAGAACACGTAAAGCAGCAACGACATTAGAGCTGGGGGATGGTGAAAGTTTCATTTTAGGCGGACTGATCAGCAATACGGAGAGAGAATCACTGAAAAAAATCCCACTGATTGGCGATATCCCCATATTAGGTGCATTTTTCCGCAATGCACAAACAGAACAAAATCAAACTGAATTGATAGTGATCGCGACAGTAAATCTGGTAAACCCTGTCTCCGAAAAAGATGTTGAGTTGCCTAATTTCATGCATACCTCAACTCTAGAGCGTTTTTTTAATTTTACCTCTATCAAGGAAGAAAAAAGAGAAAAAATAGCCAGAGAATTTCTGCGCAAAGGAGGTTTTATTAAATGAGGTTAATTATAAAAGGTAGAGCAATGCTATTTATAATTATAGAACAAGAATCAACCACTATTAATGGTGACGTATGCAGCTGATTTTAAATAAAGATTTAATCAATAAAAATGACAGTAAAACAAAAAATGCCATTGTCATTATTTCCAACAGAAGCTGGCTGATAGAGAAGGTCTCTGAAAAAATAAGACTAGCTGACATGAAGAATATTAAAGAGATAAATAAGGATATCTTTACTGCCCAATCAATATCTTTACCTGAACAAACTATTGGTACAATAGTTGATATCGGCAATGATAGCAATATAGAAAATATAGTAGATTTAATAAAAAAACATACACCACGAGATTGTTGGTGTGTATTAGTCGGAGATATTGACTCAATCAGTATTGCACAACAATTTACTGAGCGAGGAATACGATATTTAAATGTTCAGTCACAGTCGGCTGAACTAACGCAGCTATTACTAAAAGGCATTCAAATAGAAACCGAAAGGAAAGCCTTCTTTATTAGTGTACTTGGTTGTAAAGGAGGTATAGGCACTACGCTACTCAGTTATCATTTAGCACATGAAATCACGCAAATAAAAAAATCGTTCACTTTATTATTGCAAGGTAATCAAGGATCTCAAGATCTTGATCTGGTGACAGAAAAAAAAATGAATACAGAAGTTACTGAATATAATAAAAACTTGGATCTTATGTTATGTAAAGAGAAGAAATTAAGCGAAATAGATAGTCAAACCAAACAAAAACACAATTTTATAA
>NZ_CACVAD010000073.1 GCF_902726545.1 Yersinia artesiana
ATTTCATTGTATAGTGTTTTGAGAAAATAAAATGCATCCTCTCCGTTAGGAATAACTCCTTTATGAATAAATGAATTTCTTTTATCTTTAATTATATTCAATCTTTTATTAAACATATACGGTTCGTTAACTGATATTAAATACAAAAATAAAAACCCTCCAACCTGTCGTTCACTAGAACCAGACACATTACTGAAACTAATAGAAAAATCTTTCATGCCAACTTTATGAGGAAATGTGAAAACTCTAATCATAAACTCTAGACATCTTTCAAATGCAGCCCAAGCACTACTCGTAGACTCAATAGTATGCCCAGACAAGTAGGTGTCAATGGAGGAAGAAAATAGGATTTGAAATTTCTCATTGCTGATGCCGATATTAATATCGTGCGACTCCTCACATAGTAACCTAACCAATCTATCATCAAAGTAATCTATATCGTAACTAATTAGATGATTGGTTTTTCCTTTATTTCTGTTTTCTCTATAGCATTCAGGACAAACCGTTGATATTTTCATTTTCATCCTTTATTAGTATAAATAACATTTATAATTTCAACTCATGCCACCCCAAATGCTGCCAGCATTCCGAGTCACCAATTAACAAACAACCACCGTTTTCACCCGGTAGAATATCACCACATTTCCCACAGCGACGTTCTAACAGCTCCGCCATTTTTACCTTAACTTCAGCATCATCTTTACGGATCAGCATAGTGATATACTCGTCCATGTCATATGGTTCCCGCTGCGGTCGTCTTAAAGCACAGTTCCTTTGTAACATCTCTTTCTCTTGCTGATCTAGCGTCACCATTAATTTATGCGTGCCACTATCACGTTCTTTCTGTCGTTGTAGACGTTTACGGGCAGCAGCCCGCTCTTTAGTGTCAGTCATGCGGATGCTCCCGTTTATTAATGTTAGGGCTGAACCATAGGCATTCTATTTTGGTAACCGTGCCACCCATCCCGGCGCTAGCTTGTGCTGCTTTTGTTTCTTTACACCACCCGGTCAGCATGTCGTTATATAGCTCGCTGTCATAACCGGAAATGATCGACATGCCTTTCAATTTTCTGACCGGCTCGAGTAATTCGATATGATCTTGCTCGGTCATTTCATGGCGATATGAATAACCAGTTGGTTTCCAACGTTGGCGCGTTTCCGGCAAATATGGCGCATCAATGTAATTCAAAGTGCTGTCAGTATCATGATCCAGTAACACCTGAACGGCTGGGCGGTTCTCTATCAATACGCCAAGTAAACGCGAACCAATAGCGGCTAAATTATCAGGATAAGACGCCCATAACTGCTGGGCTGTCGAATATTCTCGTTTGGTATCAGTCCTAAACCCTGATTTATTGGCTGTGGCCGATGCTGAACTAAATCCCATGGTGGCCTTAATTACCGTCCTGCGAGCCTGTTCCAATTCATCATCAATAGGCTCATAGGCAAAGTTAAACTCTTCACGGCTATACGGTGTCAGTACACATAAATCACGTAACCGTATGTTCATTACTGGATCTTGCAGCACTCGGAATAGGTTCACGATTTCGCCATCAAGATCATTATAAACCTCCGCGTGGGAGCGGGCCTTTCTCAGTAGAACTGATGCCGCCCCCCCGAACGGCTCAACATAGCAACGGTGAGCAGGGAAAAAACTGGTTATCCATTTCGCTAATCGAAACTTGCCGCCATGGTATCGGATGACCGGATGTTTTATCTCTGACATCAGTTTCCCTCCTGCACCACAAAACCAGCGGCTTGGATAGCCCCATGAACTACAACTATTGGGATTACTTTGGCATCAGGCATAAATTCAGATGCAGCCGTGATGCCAATATTTGGCAACACAATAGGCTGGCGTAGCTTCTCTTCTACTGCATTATATTTCCCCTGCCACTCCAAGCACTCCCGCTCGTAGTGCTTCGCTGTGCGCCGGTTCTTATTAGCTGATGCCACCAGCTCCGCTATGCGATCAGCGATGCTATTTAGCACCTCACTTTCACGCGGTTCCACTCTTTCCGCTGCTGAACGAATTGCAGCAATCATGCCATCGGTTGATATATTCATTTGGTCTCGCCTCTGTGGTCTCTACGGTCGCGCCAGTAATTTAAGCGCTGTTTAAAAAACTCCCGATAATGCACCGGTACCCGTTCAATCGCTTCCAGTACGTGGGCGCGGTGGGTTCTACGCTCGTACAGATTTTTGATTAAGCCGCTGGCTCTCAGATCAAGATTTAGCTTTTCTTGGCATTCCTGAGGCCAGAGGCAAATGTTGTACGGGAGTCCGGGCGGGAGATAATCCGATTGCCCGGCCATGGTTACGCCCTCGACTCAGCCGCCAGGCGTTTCATGATGTTGGGTTCGCTGGGGAGTGGCCCGGCTTTTACTTTGTTGAGTAGCTCCAGTCTTACCGGAGTATGTGCTTTAAGAATGTGCTCAACTCTATCCAGCGGCATTTTTAGCATGACTGAAATACGTTGCGGGGAACGGCCAAGGCGCTGTAATTCATAAATACCGGTCATAACGCGGCGACCATAGCTAATACGGTTGCCGATTTTCACCATGGCGCCATGTTCAATGACAGGTTCAGCCACCTTATCCAGCTTTGGTGCGGGAACGTATGGGACACGCAGACGAGCGCGAGCTGCTTGATTGATACGATCTATTATTGCCGGGCCGTGGTCGCAGCCATCGTCAATAACCGGACGTTTTTCATTGATGTATTCATTGATTGTATGCATGGTCTTGCCTCTTTGGGTTAGTTCACACGCTGGTCAGGCGCGATTAAAATTTAGGTGTTGAATAACTCTTTTCTTTGGCCGGTGGCCTGGATGCCTCTTTCGCTATTCGGCTGGCCTCCTTTGCCACCAGCTGATCCACCGGCAGAAAGTGGCCGTTTTTAAATTCCTGATAAACGGTGCCGGGCTCGCCAAATCGGTTTTTGGTTACAATGGCCTCGGCAAATCTGGCCGCCGGACTATCGGCGTTATAAACCGCCTCTCGATACAACATAATGATGCTGTCAGCGTCCTGCTCGATTGAACCGGAGTCTCTGAGATCGGAACTGATTGGCCTACGGCTACCCGGTGGCCGTTCATCCACTTTTCGTGATAACTGGCTAAGGGCAAAAATCGGGGTATTTATCCGACCGGCCAGTGTTTTTAAGCCGCGTGAAATGATGCCGACTGATAGGTCATTACGCTCCGCCTTGGGTTTGGTAATCAGGCCAAGATAATCAACCATCACCATTCTTAATTGTGGGTACCGGCGCTTGTGTGTTTCGGCGATAGCCCGTATCTGATCGATGGTCAGTTCGCTGGCATCAACAATCCAAATATCACGGCCATTCAATGCCTGTAGTGCGGAGTTAATGCGCGCCCAGTCCTCATCACATAAGGTTTTAGGGTCACGTAATTTTGACACTGGCAAATTACCGGCCCCGGCAACGGAACGCTCTACCATCTGTAGGGAAGCCATTTCCATACTGAATATCAGCGCCCCGCCGCCGTTCTGTGTGGCCCCCTCAACAATTCTCAACGCAAACTCGGTCTTACCCATCCCCGGACGCCCGGCGATAACCACCAAGTCCTGCGGGTTAAAGCCACCGGTGATAGCATCCAGCTCGACTATGCCGCTTTGCAGGTTCATTGACTCAATTTCGCCATTCATGCGCTTATCCAGCATGTCCATATAGCCGGGCAATAAGTCATTCAGATGCACCGGGATAATGCCGCCGCTATCTGCCGTCATATCAATTAGCTGTGTTACCGCGCCCTGTATCACCTGATCGCGCTGCTCCTGATTGTTCGCCCCCCTGATGCCGTCAGCCGCGGTCTGAAATAATGCGGTCATGGTGCGGCTATACCAAATCTTACGGGCATAGGCGGCATAGCCTTTCAGGTTTGCTACGTTGCCCGGCATACGGACAATTTCAGATAGCGTAGCCAGACTACTACCGCCCAGCGCCTCACTGACGAACAGGACATCGATCATCCCTTTGGTCAATGCCTGCTTTTTAATTTCCGCATAGGCAGAACGATAAATCCTGATGCTAAATGCCTCTTCCGGCAGTGTGGCAATAACCTCCAGCGCATCAGGGGTTGAGCCGCCATACAGCAGACCGGATAGAATGGCCGCTTCTAACTCTTGAGGTTTCATAGCGCACCGTCGCGGGTTTTTCTCAACACGTCCGGTTTCATCAGATAATCAAAATTGGCGCGCCAGTGGGAACCATCATCACCACCGAAATAAAACACCGGAGCCTGTTCGCGGAACGCCTCGAAATAGCCCTGAAACGCTTCAAGGTCTTTGGTTTTGAGGTATTGGAGTAATTCGCGGATAGCGTGCTTACGGTCTTGATCGATTTCAGCCAGTGGCAAAACATCGCTGAACACACGGTTGTACGCAGCAATGACCGCATCGCAATCAATCCGCCCTGCAGACTCAGACCATGCGCGGGCATCGGCCAGATAACCATCGAACCGATTCACGCGGCAGATATTCGCAGGTTTGGCATACTTGCCGTTACGGGGTTTCCATGTGCTGACCACCCAATGGGTCACCAATTGCAAATCAACCAGCGCATAGGCTTTGCGCGATTTGGTTGTTGTCAGCAAGATTTTAAATGGCCCAGGGTCTTCACATCGGGTGTGAGTGAGTTGGTTGTAATACGCCAACGCCCTTTCAGCGTCAGCGAGAATATTTTCAGTTCCCCCTTGAGGGGTAAGGGGTGTATTGAGATCTATGACTGATTCAAAAGAGTGACTGGTTCTGGGTGCAGCATTTGCACCACTAACCGGTGCACCATTTACACCAGAGGGTGCAGGAGATTCACCATAGGGTGCAGCATTTGCACCAGCGGAATTTAAGCGCAGGTGATAAACATTTGAGCGATTTAAGCCATTTTCAGATTTACGCTCTTCAATCCTAACCAGCCCATTTTTTACCAGTTTTTGGATATGATTCTGTACCGAGCGTTCGGATATTTCACACTGTTCAGCAATGTAGGGAACCGATGGCCAGCACTCGCCCTGATCGTTGGCATTGTCGGCTAATTTTATCAGTACCAATTTACGTAACGGGTTGCCGACTTTGATACTCATGGCCTTAGCCATTAGATTCATGCTCATAGTCAGATCCCCAGCGCTGCGGCTATTTGCCGACAGGCAGACTGATAATCGTCGGGCGATAGGTTCATCAGGCGCAGGTCAGCTTTCTTCTGCTCGTACTGCTCCCACACGCTATATGCGGCTACCTGACGCCCGGCAAAAATAGGGGCGATGTCAGCCATACTTGCCGGTTGGCCGTTAAGCCGGAATCCGTTGCGCCAGGTGATTTTGTCGATAGATGTAAGCATTGGTCTTGCCTCTGTTTTATACGGTGGTCAGCCGGTGGTGTTGTGGTCTGATTGCGTGAAGTGCCGCAACAGCGCCCGATATTCTTTGTGACATGTCACAGCCATCTAATAGAACCGCGCTAATTGCTGCGGCAAACTCTCGGCTAGCAATCGAAACCAAATAATTCACGGTCTCGCCATTTACCCTGGCCCGCCGTTCTGCCGGGAGTGCCGCTTTAAGTACCGGTGATAATTCCAAGACCTTGCGCATTGATGCTTTTGAATCCCCGCGCAGCCAACGAAATAACTGCTGCCGGTTGTTGTTGATAGATTTCCAATCAGCGCCACCCTGCCCGTTTTCAATGGGAGTGAGACGAACTGAACCGGTGTTGATATTGAGCAAGAAAAACATTCTGCTGATCTCGATAGCTACATGCTCCTGCCCCCGCTCTGCCGCCCACGCCTGAACTTCGGCTTTAAGGGCTTTGATTTCTTGTTCCACGTTGCGTCTCCTGTCGCAGGAAATTGATTATTGATAATCAGATTTGTGAGTGGGATTTGGTTAGGCTGCACTTCGATACATAGCGGGGTCATATTTCAGTTCGCCATGAGTCATGCGTTCAATCTTCATTGCCTGTTTCTCAGGGATAATTGCCCCCCAACGGCAAACCGCTGGGTGCTTTATGCCTAAGGCCGTGGCGGTATTCACTACCCCACCAAAAAACTTGACGACATCTTTCTTGTTCATAGGAACTCCTCGTTTAACTCAGGATGAAAGGTAACAAAAGGTACATAACAATGCAAACACTTTTCACCTCACTATGGCGTAACATTGGTTACATGAAAAATGAAATGAATGACCGCATCCGTCTTCGCAGACTGCAGCTAGATCTCACGCAAGTCCAATTAGCCAAAGCTATTGGGGTGAGCCGTGTATCAGTGACAAAATGGGAGTCAGGAATCACTAAACCAGATGGGGAGAATCTTCACCGGCTGGCGCAAATACTTTCATGCACGCCAGAGTGGTTACTCTATGGTACCGGAGATTTACGTCAGGTTGACGATACGAAGATTAAGCCCCTCGTCGCTGCGCCTAATGCCATACCTGTTATCTCATCCGTTCAAGCCGGTGCCTGGACAGAAACCTACTCCGCCGCCCGTATTTCTGATGTTCTTAGATGGTGTAACACCACAGTGAAGGTTTCTGAAAACGCATTTGGTTTGGATGTTCGGGGTGAGTCAATGACCAACCCCAACGGTTCTCCCTCTATCCCCGAGGGGTCTACCGTTATCGTAGAACCTAATTATGGTTCTATTGATGATTTGTACGGTAAAATAGTGGTCGCCATCATTGATGGCAGCTCCGAGGCCACCATTAAAAAGTTAGTTGTTGATGGCCCCAACAAATACCTAATGCCGTTAAATCCCAATTTCAAACCCATCGAAATCAACGGCAATTGCCGTATTCTCGGTCGCGTTGTTCAGGTCACCCAAGACCTGTAATCAATAGCCCATCCCCCTGATGGGCTTTTTTACGCCCCTAAATGTAACTATTGGAACATTTCCTTATTGACACAAAAGGTAACTATAGGTACATTCCTCTCATCAACACGGCACAGCAGCCGATGCGAACAGGCAGGACGCCCACGAAGTAGCTGCCGGTGGCATACGAAACACCGGATGATTCGCAAGTTTAGGTTTAGTACGTTCTGGCAGCTGGGAAGACAGCGGAGAGGAAAGTTATGAAAGCGACCAAAAAGCAAGTAGGTAAATTTCAGATCCAATATCGCTACTGCGGAATGTGGGCTAACGGAAATACTTACCCAACTCGCAAAGAAGCAGATAACTTCGCTCGTAATTCCGGGCGGGATTATCAAATAGTCAAAGTGCGGTAATAGAGAATTTGGGTTGTTGCATTGGAGGAGAACCCCGTGCCAAGGCTCGGCATGATTACCACAGCGCAGCAGCCCAAACCATAACGTAGCCACGGCGGGAAAATGTGGCGAGGCAAGACCGAAGACCTGACGGCTCGGAAAGACAGCACCAAATTACAGACGTAAAAAAACCCACCGAAGTGGGCTTCTTTACCCCGGATCACCGACCAAAGTTAACCGGGAATTGCTAACGGGGACCAACCCGTTAACAGAGGCAAGACCAACGGCTTACGCCATCGACCTTAAAATTAGTATATCAGGAGTTGCTATGACAGCACTACAGATAACCACCACGCTCTATATCCATGTTAATCCGCATTCAGCATTGAAAGATAATCGCTTTATCGTGTGTACCAGTGACATGTCACAGTCTGCGCCATCCCATGCGTTACTCGAAACCCGCGAAATCACGTTGGCGTTCGACGAACCCGATCCATTTGAAATCATCAGTAAGCAGGTTGATTCACTACGTGCTCAGAAAGAACGACTCGCGGCAGAATCATATCGGCATCAATTGCTAATTGATGATCAGATTCAGGCGTTGCTCTGCATCGAGCACACCACAGCAAGCGTCACTGACGATAGCGACATTCCTTTTTAACTCCACTTAGGGGAATTTTAGCCATGACAACAATCAAGGCCGCTATCGATCACGTCATTTCTGCGGGATTGTCTGTTCTTGAACACGAAAACAATTCAGATACCAGCACTGGCACAATGCATATAACCATTGTTGGCGGTAAACGCCGTGTTGAATTTTATCCCTCGACCGGAACAGCTTATTCAAATGCTGTTAAGGGACAATTTAAAGCGGCAAGACTTCCGAAAGCCGGGATCAGGGCAGCTATAAAGCTCGCAATGACTGGCAATTAAACCAAAGAGGCAAGACCAACATGACTGTATTTATTTGCTTATTCGAGCCGAAAAAAGCGGCTGTCAAAAATGGGGCTATCCCATTGGTTATAGCGCTGGAAGCTATCAATAAGAAAATGGCATCCGCACTGGCCATCGCTAAATTGTGGGAAGCCTACCCCGCCGCTGGCGATAACTTTGCTGATCCGAAAATCTGTGAGGATACCGTCGGGCAACCGCGCCCTGTGGTTGGTGAGTTCGACGAACAGTTCGCACAAGACAATACTTTTGATGGCAAAGCATGGACGCCAAATACCGTGGCATCTGCAGAATATGAGGACGATAACGACGGCGACGAACAAGGTGATGATTCTGGTTTAGTGAACTACGCCAAACTGGGCATTGATGTCAAAGTTGGTAAAATCCTAATGTATGACTTAGGTGACATCGATACGCACGAACTATCACTGGTATATGACCTGGTTAACGACGATGAGGGTGATGCCGGGCTACGTTCCATTATAACCGCGTTAGCAGGCATACCGGCTATAGGAGCAATGTACCAAGAATCAGTCAAAGAGCTGATCGACGCTATCAATGTGAAATTCCCGAAAACACCTCAATTCTCAGAAGTTCGAAAATTCGCTCAAAAATGGGTTGATGAACCCAATAAACGGGACGAGTTAACCGGTACTAAAAAAGTTACCCGCATTGACACGCCGGCTCCTGATGCGCCAATCAAACGCAGCTTTGAGCACACCTATAAAACGCTTGATCTCGAAGTTGCCCTCGCCTTGGTACCGGCTGATTTTAACTGCTGGGAAATCCACTCAGCAGAAATGAAGCAAGCAAAAGAGTTGATGGACAGTAATGATGATGCCTGGCGCAAATGGTCAACCGAATTACGCGTTCGTAGTGATGCGTTGTCTATTCCGCGTGAAACTATCTTTGAGATCATTCGCGTGGGTAAAAAGAAACCTATCTTCCTGACCAATGCCGCCGCCAGAAAAGAATTTATCGCACAATGTATCGCCGTCAAAGGGCCGCAACCTGCGGTTAAAAATTTGGGTGACGGTAAGTTCTCTATTGATGGTCTGGTCGGTGGTGAACCCCAACCGGCGGCAAACAGTGAAACAAAACTGGCACTGGTTGCCAATTCTGAGCCAGAAACTGAAACAAAACCGCCAATCATTGCAACAGAACAGGAAAACCCCGCACAGGAACCCATCACCGATAACACCGCTCAACAGGCTAAAGAAACCTTGGATCAGTTGGGTTACAGCGTTTATGCCTCGACTGATGAGAAGCCGGCAGAGGTTATTGATACGGCGCAACCAAGCACGGTTGCTAGCGTAGAAGTTACTGTTGATGAGTTCCAACACCGTGCCGGGTTGATTGATCAAGAGATTGCGCAGAAGTCCCCTCAGGAGCAAGAAAATCTGCATATTTGGAAATCGGTACAACGCACCGACCCACGCTTTACCAAACCTGTAGAGGGTGCGGGATATGTTGCTACCAGCATTAACGCTGAATATATGTTTATGCGGGCCACGGAAGTATTCGGTCCCATCGGTGAGGGTTGGGGCTATACCATTCTTGAAGAAAAGATGCTGGCAGGCGCGCCAATGTCCGAGGCTATTTACGACGATAACAAGAAATACATTGGCAACCGGCTTATTCGTGATGCCGATGGCACATTGATATGCGAACAGAATCACTCAATCAAAATTCAATTCTGGTATTCAATTGAGGGAGATGTGCGTGGCGAGATCGAAAGCTACGGAGCCACCCCTTACATGTATAAAACCAATAAAGGAATTAAGGCTGATAACGAGGTAATCAAAAAAAGCCTCACGGACGCCATTAAGAAAGCGCTATCTATGCTGGGCTTTAGCGCTGACGTATGGCTCGGCATGCACGATAACCCCGAATATATGGCAGAAAATAACATTGAGTTTGCTATCAAAAATGCCAGTGAAAAAGCCGGTGACTCCGTGCGTCTGCGCAAAGAATTGGATGAGAAGTTAACCAAAGTCGGCAATACCATTTCGAATGCCGTCACCACCAATGAAGTGAATAAGATATATAGCACCATTACGCGAGAAATCGACGTACACCGCAAAGATGCCGACGCCAAAGCCGACAAAGAATACGCCAACTACCTCAAAAGCCGCCTGCTTGCATTACATCGCTTAACCGAACAACGGGTTGCCAAACTTAACGCACAGGAGCAAACAGCATGAGCAATACAGCCATCGCATTAGCCGCAGACCTTTTCAAACTGCAACAATTGGTTGAGTCCTCAGATGAACTCACGCCAGAAATGATCGCCGATACGCTGGAGGGTTTAGAGGGTGCCTTGGGGGATAAGCTGGATGCAACCTATGTCTTTGTTCGTAACCTTGAAGGCCAGGCTAAAACCTGTGATGAGGAAGCTAAACGCCTGGCTGACCGGAAAAGGTCATTCGAGAATCGGGCCAAATCGATCAAACAGTACGTCCTTAACTGCTTATTGGCCGCAGATAAGAACACACTTAAAACGCCGTATAACACATTCACCGCACGCAAAGGTGTGGTCAGTGTGGTGATCGACAATGAGGACTTATTGCCCAGTGAATTGGTGACAGTGCAAACCATCGTAGCGCCCGATAAAAAGGCCATCAAGGAAGCCATTGAAAATGGTGTTGATGTTAAAGGTGCGCATATCGAGATCGGTAGCCGTAGCCTGCAGGTTCGCTAATTTCATCCCGCCCCAAATCAACGGGGCATTACTGAGGCAACACCCATGCTAAAGCGTACTCACAAACGCGGTGAAAAGTCCTATATCACGCTCCCCGATGGACGAACGGGAACTATCCACACCGATCGCCGTTGTGATGTTCACTACGATTTTCCGGTAGATGTTCGAATTAGCAGCACCCCACCGCAGAAAACACCCGAAAAATTGATTTTGCATAATCAGAAATAATCAACCTGCCCCGCTAGCATTGTGGTAATCCAACACCAGGGAAACCACCATGCAGCCATGGCAACCGGGCAAACGCCTATTAACCGATTTCGATATTAAGATCGGCAAGTTATCAGCCAGTGTACGGAAACAACAACTCACCGACCAGGATATACACCGGGCCTGTTCTGCGACCGACAGAGCAATAACCCAAATGATACAGGGGCAAGACCATGAAAAACGACCACGACATAATCACCAAAGAGGAGATGATTGAGTTGACCGGTCATCACTACAAAACCAAACAATGTGACTCTTTACGCCGCTCGGGGATCTTTTTTATCCGACGTCCGGACGGACACCCGAAAACCACTTGGGGCCATTTTTTGAATCCAGTCAGTTTGCGCGGTAAGCCGCTGGAGCCAGAAAAAGAAGAACCCAATTTCGAGGCCATGAACAGTGGCCGGTAAGCGCAAGAACGCCGCCGATAACTGGATGCCCTCACGAGTATTCCGTGGCCCCAGTGCTTATAACTTCAAACACCCGGACGGACGCACGATAAGATTGTGCGCACTCGACGCTACACAGGCTGAAGTCTGGGTTCATTATGAGAAGTTCATTAATGAGAAAAAAGACAAATCAACGTTAACTATATTAGTTGAGTCTTTTTTCCGGTCTGTTGATTTCATCGATTTAGCAACCGAGACACAAAAAGACTATCGAAAATACGCCTCAAAATTATTACCGGTTTTCGGTGCCATGCACCCCGATAATATAAAACCTGAACATGTCCGAAAATATATGGATAAGCGAGGACTGAGTAGCAGAACGCAGGCAAACAGGGAAAAAACGTTTATGTCGCGGGCCTATAGATGGGGATATGAACGGGGATTAGTGAAAGGCAATCCCTGTAAGGGAGTTAAGCAATTTAAAGAGGAATCGAGGGAACGCTATATTACAGATGAAGAATATAACGCTTTATATCAGACCGCACCCGACATCGTACGAGCGGCAATGGAAATAGCGTATCTGTGTCTGGCGAGACAAGCTGATGTGCTTTCATTACGCAAGGATCAATTTAGAGAATCGGGGATATATATCAGGCAGGGTAAGACAGGGGCAAAACAAATCAAAGAGTGGTCGGTGCGTTTGCATGACGCTATCGCACTGGCAGAATCCCTGCCCTTACAACCCGGTATCAGCAGTGTATATATCATCCGCCAACGCACCGGACTGCGGTATACGCGCGACGGCTTTAATAGCCGATGGCGCAAGGCCAAAGAAGCAGCAAAAGAGGCTCACCCTGAATTGGATTTTAATTTCACCTTCCATGATCTGAAAGCCAAAGGTGTTTCTGATCTTGAGGGTTCACTCAGTGAGAAGCAGGCGATATCAGGGCATAGAAATATGGGACAAACGGCACGCTATGACCGGAAAATAAAAATTGTACCGGTGGTGGGCAATCAGAAAAAATGATGTCCAAAACTTAGGAAGAAGTAGTGAAATCATCAAGTAACTCATTGAATTTACAGGCTAGGAAAATATATTTATGTTCCTATTCACCATCGTAATATGATGATTTTAATGAATAAAACACAGATTTTAAAATCCCTCGGCTTATGGCTGTGCGGGTTCAAGTCCCGCCCCGGGCACCATGGAAACAAATCTAAGTAAAACAAAGTAGTATGAGTATGTCGTTAACCGCCGAGAGGCGGTTTTTTTGTGCCTGAAATCACATTTAGGAAGATGTTAGGAACATAAAATTCAACTTACTCCATATTAGTGCAAAACTCTTTCTGTACCCAAAGACTCACACTGCCCCCGTTGACTGGGAATATTGCCTCGCCGCGATCATCAGTGGTTATAATGGCTGAATGGTTACCGAGGAAATCAGCAAACTCTTTATTGGCTAAATCCTCCCCTAGTTGAATGATTTTTTCATTTTCCGCGCCATTAGAAAGGACAACCACACAACCGGGCTCTTCCCCTGTTCCCGAGCGAACGAACGCTATGCAGTTTTTATCATCAAAATAGTCGATCTGCGCACCATGTGCGAAACGTGTTCTGGCCTGAATTAATTTTTCTAATTCCGCAATAACGGGCATTTCTATCTGATAAATTCCTCCGTCATCACCGGTATCTTCATAGCTGGCGCCAAACAGATCAGGATAAAATACGCATGGAATGCCCTGCTCACGAATTAATATCAATGCATATGCCAGTGGTTTAAACCAAGGTTCGACAGGTGCTTCTAGCGATTGCAGTGGCTGAGTGTCATGGTTTGCCACTATGGTGATTGTATGCATTGGATCGGCTTCAATTAATGTCCCACTGAACACTTGTGTGAGGTCAAAATTATCACCTTGATTTGAAGCTTCGTGAAACTTGTGATGTAAAGCTACATCAAACAACATTGCCGAACCCTCTACCCGTTCCAGATATTGCTGTAACTTTTCAATATTCGGAGACCAGTACTCTGCAATAATTAATAAATCATGATTCGCTTTATTTTGTACATGTTGAATCCATTGTTTGAAAAACCATGCGGGGATATGTTTCACTGCATCCAAGCGAAAGCCATCAATTGAGAGTGTCTCTAATAACCATTCCCCCCAATACGTTAACTCCCCCATAACTGCGGGGTTGCGAAAATCAATATCCGCTCCCATTAGATAGTCAAAGTTACCCAGTTCATCATCGACTTCGGTATTCCACCCCTCATCGCTATAATCATTTATGATTTTGAAAATACCTTCACCTGCTGGATCTTCAATATGATCAACACCAGTAAAGCACTGTTTGTCCCAAATAAAGGATGAATAGGTTTCATTGCGACCAGGGAAAGTGAATCGAGTATAGGCCTGTGCATCGATAACCTCTTCATCAATTTCAGTACGGTTTTCAGGATTAACTCTATGGACACTTACTAGCTCTTTTTCATCAGCCCCAATTTTATGATTGAAGACAACATCAAACAGGACCTTGATATCCATTTCCTTCAATCGATGAATTGCATTCAATAACCCTTCTTTATCACCGTACTTAGTCGCCCGAGTTCCCTTCTGATCAAATTCACCTAAATCAAATAAATCATAAGTGTCATACCCGACCGAATATCCTCCCGAAGCCCCTTTATACGCAGGAGGTAACCAAACATAATTAATCCCGAGATGACGAATATATTCTGCTCGCTCAGCAACCTCCTGCCATAACTTACCTCCGTCAGGATAATACCAATGAAAAAACTGGAAAATTGTGGGGTTTTTCATAGGCTTGATAACTCCGTCTTATCATTTATCTCATAGTATGGCCCAGTTTATAAATTTTGGACTGGCAATAAAGTAATAGACTGTGTATTTCTTTTACTGATGAGCTAATGTGGGCCTCATTTATCTGTTTATTATGGAGTTTACATGAATATAGGGAATATCCCTTTTGGCATCACTGATTGGTCTACAGTGGGCAAAACCGAGCACAAGGGAGATCAAGGAATTGCATATTGGAGAACTCAGAACTTTAGTAACATCCGGGTTCGTATGGTTGAATACAGCGCGGGATACATAGCGGACCACTGGTGTTCCAAAGGGCATATTTTACTGTGTCTTGATGGTGAATTAATTACTGAGCTTGTCGATGGCCGTATTTTTATATTAAAAGCAGGCATGAGTTATCAGGTCGCAGACCACGCAGAAGCACATCGCTCTTCAACGATATCCGGTGCCAAGCTTTTTATTGTTGATTGATTTAAGGTAAATTAAGAATCTTATTACACTTTTATATCAGCTAGCAGTCAGTCCTCGACTGTTAGCTGAGAGAACACTTTCTTATCGCCCTTCAGGTAACGAATCAACCGGGTTATCCGGATATAAAGCTCGGATACGACGTCGGACAATTTCAACCTGAAATGCAGCCATGACTGCAATCATAATCAGGATTTCACCAAATCCACCTTGTTCAGTTGGTTGATTATAAAGGTACTGCAGTGTGCCAATAATCCATTTAGACCCAACAAGCAGTAAGAATAAAGTAATCGTCAGTGGTGTTCCTTTGCAAAAAATACGCCCATCAGGTTCACGCCAGATCTCTATCAGGCGACCTTGTAAAACACCGATGATAATACTAAATAAAACACCACTGCCTAAAACAACCCAGGAAGTCATTGTAGCTGGCATATATGTGCCACCCACTACCAGACCGACCATCCCATAGATCCAAGCCCATTTAAAACGAGCTGGGCCTAACAATACCTCGTGACTGACCGACTGACGGTACAATGCAAAAAGTGTAAGCACCAGAATAATCAGTATTTGTACAGGAGTCATCGCTATCTCCTTCAAGAGAAGCATCCAGTCAGCGATAAAGCACCTTGGTTGACCATAATATCCAACTACACGGGCAATATAGGGATACCTTATCAGTCTTTGGAAATGTTAAAAAACTCTCAGTAAGGTCGGCAATGAATTGCCAACTCGAACTGTATAAAGTTTAGCCTATTTTTAGATGATTAGTAAGATAAGTCATCGCTGCTATTTTAACTGGCATTTGTATTTGGCCTTTTTAACTCCTTGCTATTATCAACACAGCATTTACGCATATCCGACATTGAGTATTCGAAACAAAATAATATTCACAGATCTTACAGCCTTATTTAATATCATCGTATTACTGATAAACTAGCGATGCTTTTATGAATCAATAGGAATAACAATTAAAGAGGACGGCACATGACTCAAAATATTTATGACAATCAGGATTTTTTCTCAGGCTACGCCAAACTTAGCCGTTCAGTCGATGGATTAGACGGTGCGCCGGAGTGGCCAGCCATTCGTAAAATGCTACCGCCACTGTCAGGGCGTAAAGTCATTGACTTAGGTTGTGGCTATGGTTGGTTTTGTCGCTACGCTCATTTACAAGGTGCGACTGAGGTTTTAGGGCTGGATGTTTCAGAGAAAATGTTAAATCGCGCTAAAGAAATGACATCTGAAAGCAACATCATTTATCGCCGAGAAGATTTGGAAAATATTCAATTACCGCAACAAACCTACCATTTAGCATATAGCTCTCTAACATTGCATTATATAAAAGCCCTTCCAGCCCTACTGACGGCTGTTTATGATGCTTTGCTTCCTGGGGGGAGTTTCATTTTTTCTGCAGAACATCCGATCTACACTGCACCAAAACAGCCGGGTTGGCTGGTTGCAGATGATGGACAAAAATCATGGCCGATAAATAGCTATCAAGCGGAAGGGGAACGGGTAACAAATTGGTTGTCTGAAGGCGTTATCAAGCAACATAGAACATTAGGAACTTATATTAATCTTTTGGTAAAACATGGATTTGTTATTACGCATTTAGAAGAATGGGGCCCGACAACACAGCAAATTACAGATTGCCCAGCATTGGATGAAGAAAAAGAGCGCCCAATGATATTTTTACTCTCCGCACATAAACCCGCATAAAGTTAACTTTATTTTTCATCGGCCATTCTAAATTAATTTCCGTTATTGGGGAGGCTAACTCCCCCCAACGTTTCTGAATCAAAAAATATACATAAGTTAACTTGCCCCAAGATGGTGCTAATTCCCTAATTCAGTGCATTTTTTCACTTAATGAAATTTAAAAATATAAATTTATCAAATAGTTATCTATGGCGCAAAAATTGCTTGTTAACAGCAAACATATCAAAGGAGCACATATGAAAACAATATCAGCGTACTACTTACAATACACCGCATTTTTACTACTAATTGTAGGTGTTATCCATTTTATTTTTCAGTGATTGTTAAAAGAGTCCCACAAATGCGAGGCTCTTTATATTTCCTTGGGGATACGGCTACCCTCCGTAATTGGTGGATATCCGCCAAGGCAAGCCGCTGGATGTATGATTGATATTAGCCGGGCAGTTAAGCCCGGTTTTGCTATTCCTATTCCGGCGCTGTCGGCCACTCGATATTGCTTTCACGCTTTCAAGTCAGAACGCATTTTACCGGAATATCTTTTCGCTATCCTCAGCCCCTCATCTCATCTGCAATAGCTCCAATCATGTCAGAAGCATGATATAAGGTTGCCAGAGATTTTAAGGAATACGGAGACTGGTACGATCCCATAAATTTAACCTGCAAAGGCATAGGGCCACTAGTCGGTGAGGATATTGCCATTGCTGGCCGATGTGTCGGCAGATTGCCAATGTATAATCATTGCGGTGAAATATCAGTACAAACTTGAGATATATTCACTCACTGGCTTGGCTAGCAAGTCCTGAGGATGGTCGCCTCCGAAAGTCGCCCATTTACTTTTGCCGTTAATGATGGTCGAGGAAATAATATTATCTGACGCAGCCTTATACACTGTTATTTTAATAGCAATAGTATCGGGTTTTCCTGGCCATTCCGTCGCTCTATCTTCCCAATGCTAATCGCTACATATTCCTACCCAGAAATTTACAAGTAGAAACATCATATCAGGGGATAACTATAAGGTAACGTAAAAGCCCACAATTAATCTAGGGAAAACCTTAGCTTTTAATCTCATCAATCCTGTAGGTGAAATGCTCACCACCATCAACGTAACGAATTAGTTCCCCCACAGCTAATCTTCTGTTGAGAATGTCAAGAGTGCTTATATTTTCTGCAAAATCGATATCATTCCAATCCATTAAGGCTTTACTTTCATCAAACTCCAGGACGGTGAAGCTATACCATTTTTCCCACTGCACACTGCCTTTCCCTAGAACCTCATTCTCCAATTCAATATGATTATTATTATCAAGACTAACCTCAAGTCGCATCCCTTCACTTGCATTTACAACATTACTGGCAATTAACGTTACCTTTTTCATATAAATATCCTTTTTAATGTATTTGTAGGGATATTAGCAGAAAGCAATGGAATGCAAAAACCCGCACAGGGGTGGCATTGAATGACACAGCATGCTCAGTTTTACGCGGGCAAATAGGGAAACATAATCGATGGTTTTTTGTTCACATGTCATCATCAGTGAAACCTACCGGAAAATTAACACTAGAAATAAGAAAAATGAGAGTTGATGAAAATACAGCTTGGAACGCTTCATTAAAACAAGCCGGAATAGAAGATTTCCGATGCCATGATTTAAGACATACCTGGGCAAGCTGGTTAGTTCAATCCGGAGTTCCATTATCTGCATTACAAGAAATGGGAGGATGGGAATCAATTGAAATGGTTAAAAGATATGCGCATCTTTCGCCAAATCATTTAAATGAACATGCCAGACAAATAGACGCAATATTTAATGATTGTGTCCCAAATATGTCCCATGAAATAGATTTGAAATTAGAGGTTAATACTAAGTGATTGATTCTGTTGGTGGGTCGTGCGGGATTCGAACCTGCGACCAATTGATTAAAAGTCAACTGCTCTACCA
>NZ_CACVAD010000074.1 GCF_902726545.1 Yersinia artesiana
TCAGAAGTGAAACGCCGTAGCGCCGATGGTAGTGTGGGGTCTCCCCATGCGAGAGTAGGACACTGCCAGGCATCAAACACGAGTTATCAGAATGACATCTGGTAACTGACAAAATCGTCATGAGCGGTTTTGCACAGCGAGGAGCGCTGGTCCTGTAAAGGATGGGTATCAGGAAGATACACGTAAAAGAATCGGTGGAGCGGTAGTTCAGTTGGTTAGAATACCTGCCTGTCACGCAGGGGGTCGCGGGTTCGAGCCCCGTCCGTTCCGCCACTTATTTAAATTATGCCTGCTTATTTTAGCAGGCATAATGTTAAGCGTTATTTAGGGGCGTAGCTCAGTTGGTAGAGCACCGGTCTCCAAAACCGGGTGTCGCGAGTTCGAGTCTCTCCGCCCCTGCCATATAAATAACCCTTCGCGAAAGCGAGGGGTTTTTTTATGTCGAAAATAACCGTTTAGTCCGATTTTCATACATATTATCTGACCCTCTTTGTGTATTATCCCCCCGTTTTAGTTAACATCTATTTGAATTTCACATCAGAAATCTCCATTTATCCTGTCAACTCACCAATTGCCACTGCTTCACTAACCACTCTTATTAGTCATATTTTTTATTAAAATCCTGCTGCCCTATAGAAAGGTAACGTTCCCAATCTATGCCTATTCAGCTGAATTTATGTACAAAATGATTGTTATTCTATGGTGTGATGCTGCTCATTATTACTTTTACAAAATGTACTAAAACTAATTAACATTTTAGCTATCAGGAAGCTCACCTTAAAAAACATCATGTATTTTGAGAACCACATTATCTGCAAATTGGCCGAAATTCAGGGCGATCAATGTTCTGAATGATCATATTCACTGTTCTTTGGAATGGTAATGAATCAGCGGCTCGACGATGGCAAGTGAGGAGATAAATATGTACAGGCGTTTACTGTTAGCAGCTGCTGTGACAGCAGCAATGTGTAGTGCAGCCCAGGCAGCTCCGTTAGTCGTGGGTTTTTCTCAAATTGGTTCAGAGTCCGGTTGGCGCTCTGCGGAGACTAAGGTTTCTAAACAAGAAGCGGAGAAGCGCGGAATAACATTAAAAATCGCGGATGCTCAGCAAAAACAAGAAAACCAAATCAAAGCTGTCAGATCGTTTATTGCACAAGGTGTTGATGCCATTTTTATTGCTCCTGTGGTGGCAACTGGTTGGACACCAGTGTTACAAGAAGCAAAAGAAGCCAAAATCCCGGTATTCCTGCTTGATCGTATGATTGAGGTGAATGATCCCTCTTTATATACAGCGGCAGTGGCTTCGGACAGCGTATATGAAGGTAAGGTTGCAGGTGAATGGCTGTTGAAAGATGTGGCAGGTAAACCCTGCAATGTGGTTGAACTCCAAGGCACGGTCGGTTCCAGTGTGGCAATTAACCGCAAAAAAGGTTTTGCTGATGGAATTGCCTCTGCACCTAACGTGAAAATAATTCGCTCTCAATCAGGGGATTTTACACGCAGTAAAGGCAAAGAGGTTATGGAGAGCTTTATTAAAGCAGAGCAAAACGGCAAAAATATCTGTGCCGTTTATGCGCATAACGATGATATGGCAATTGGTGCCATTCAAGCTATTAAAGAAGCGGGTTTGAAACCTGGCTCCGAAATCAAAATTGTCTCTATCGATGGTGTTCCAGATATCTTCAAAGCAATGAGCAGTGGTGAGGCAAATGCCACCGTTGAATTAACACCGAATATGGCCGGCCCAGCTTTTGATGCATTAATTGCATTGAAGAAAGATGGCACCCAACCGCCTAAGTTTATCCAGACAGAATCACGCCTATTACAGCCAGATACTGCTAAACAGGAATATGAATCCAAGAAGAGCCTGGGTTATTGATTTAAAAGGCGGGATTTGTCCCGCCTGCTTTCGTCACCTGTATTTGGGCAATCTCTGGGTCGTTTTTTGAACGTGGGTACATCTGATGGAAACACTGCTAGAAGTCCGTGGTTTGTCAGTTGAATTTCCTGGTGTTAAGGCATTGGATTCTGTGGATTTCTCTTTGCAGCGCGGTGAAGTTGTGGCTTTGCTGGGCGAGAATGGCGCAGGAAAATCGACGTTAATTAAAGCATTAACCGGGGTCTATAAGCGGGCCGCTGGCGAAGTCTATTTAGATGGTGTAGCCATTTGTCCTATTGATACAGCAGATGCCCAAAAAAAGGGTATTGGTACAGTTTATCAAGAGGTCAATTTACTCCCCAATATCTCTATTGCAGCAAATCTATTTATTGGCCGTGAACCATTGCGTTGGGGATTAATTGATCATCGCGCGATGAATCAACAAGCAACAAAATTACTGAAAGGCTATGGTCTGGAGCTGGATGTTCAGCGGCCTTTGGCTGATTTCTCTATTGCAATACAACAGATTGTCGCGATTGCTCGGGCAGTTGATCTCTCCGCTAAGGTATTGATACTTGATGAGCCGACGGCAAGTTTGGATGCCAAAGAAGTCAGTATGTTATTGGATATTTTGCGACAACTGCGTGATCAAGGCATTGGCATGGTTTTTGTGACTCACTTTCTCGATCAAGTCTATCGGATCAGTGACCGTATTACTGTTTTGCGTAATGGCAAGCTCGTCGGCACAAAAAACACTACAGAACTTCCTCGCATTGAATTGGTTCAGATGATGCTAGGCCATAGCTTTGACGAACAATTATTAAAACGTGGTGAACATAATATTGCGGTAAGCAATCCATTAGTTGAATTCAAAAACTATAGTCGGCGAGGTGTCGTGGAGAACTTCGATTTATCAGTTTCTCCTGGGGAAATAGTCGGTCTGGCCGGGCTATTAGGCTCGGGTCGCACGGAAACAGCACAGTTAATTTTCGGTGTCACCACACCTGATACTGGCGAAGCCAAAATTCAGGGTAAACCGGTTAAGATTAGAACGCCACGGAAAGCGTCGAAATATGGTTTTGGTTATTGCCCGGAAGATCGTAAAACTGACGGCATTGTGGGAGCTGCAACGGTACGAGAAAATATTATTTTGGCCTTACAGGCTCAGCGTGGGTGGTTGAGGCCAATTTCCATACGTGAACAAACCCAAATTGCAGAGGATTTTATCCAGCAATTAGGTATTCGCACTCCAGGCCCTGAGCAGCAAATTCAATATCTCTCTGGTGGAAACCAGCAAAAAGTATTATTAGCCCGCTGGCTTGCGACAAAACCTCGTTTTCTAATTTTAGATGAACCGACCCGGGGCATTGATGTGGGGGCGCATGCCGAGATTATTCGCTTAATCGAAAAGCTGTGTGATGAGGGGCTGGCGCTATTAATTATCTCTTCCGAATTAGAGGAATTGGCAGGTTATGCCGATCGTATCATCGTGCTACGAGATCGTCGGCATATTGCACAACTCGGTCACGATGAGATTTCTGTCCCTGCCATCATGCAGGCGATCGCGGTGCAATAAGGAGCGACCACATGGGAAACAGGAGCCTATCTATGCCGCAAAGTCCGCGCAAAGTGAAATGGGTCTTGCCGAAAGGTGCCACACAATTTGGTGCACTGATAGTCATTTTATTGATTGATAGCTTGGTTGCTCCACACTTTTTCTCAATTCATATCCAGGATGGCCGACTGTTTGGCAGTGTCATTGATATTTTAAACCGAGGTGCACCCGTTGCGTTATTGGCACTGGGAATGACTTTAGTGATCGCAACTGGGGGGATTGATTTATCAGTTGGCGCGGTGATGGCTATCGCTGGTGCCACCGCAGCGACACTCACTAGCGCTGGTCACCCTTTCTTTACTGTGTTGGTTGCCGCACTCGCCGTTGGCGCGCTGTGTGGATTATGGAACGGATTTTTAGTGGCGGTATTACAAATTCAACCGATTGTCGCCACCTTGATGTTAATGGTCGCAGGGCGTGGAATCGCCCAACTTATTACTGAAGGCCAGATTGTTACATTTGATAGCGGTGGGTTGGCAGAGTTAGGCAGCAGCACCTTGCTGTATATGCCAATGTCTGTGGTCATCGCATTTAGCATGCTGATTATTGTGTGGCTATTGACGCGCAAAACGGCACTGGGGTTATTTATTGAGTCTGTCGGCATCAACTTGCGTTCAGCGCGTAATGCTGGAGTCAGTACCCGCTTGGTGTTGATCTCTGTATATGTGATTTGCGGTATCTGTGCTGCGGTTGCGGGCATTATCGTGACCGCCGATATCCGGGGCGCAGATGCTAATAATGCTGGTTTATGGTTGGAGTTGGATGCCATTTTGGCAGTGGTCATTGGCGGCGCATCCCTGATGGGCGGGCGTTTTAATCTTTTGCTCTCAGTGATTGGTGCTTTGATTATTCAGGGTATGAATACTGGGATTTTGCTGTCAGGTTATCAACCGGAATTCAATCTGGTTCTTAAAGCCATTGTGGTGTTAGCCGTATTGGTGGTGCAGTCACCGATGATCTCATTGAGCCATATCTTCCGGAGGCGAAAATAATGTTAAAGCGTAATATTCCTTTGCTGATTACTATCGCCGTTTTTATTCTGGGATATGCCTTTTGTCTCAGTCAATTTCCCAGTTTTTCTTCCACCCGCGTTTGGTGTGACTTACTGACTGATAATGCCTTTTTGGGCATTGTTGCTGTGGGTATGACTTTTGTTATCTTATCCGGCGGCATTGATTTATCTGTCGGCTCAGTAATTGCGTTTACGGGCGTGTTATTGGCAAAACTAATAGGTACTTATGGTATTCACCCAATGTATGCTTTCGCCATCGTCTTAGTGATGGGGGCGATGTTTGGGGCGCTCATGGGTTGGATTATTGACTCCCTGAAACTCCCCGCATTTATCATTACTCTTGCTGGGATGTTTTTTGTCCGCGGGATGAGCTTTATTGTGTCTGAAGAGTCCATTCCCATTGATCACCCGATTTATAGCACGCTGGCAAATTATGCCTGGAAAGTTCCGGGGGGCGGGCGATTTACACTACTCGCTTTGATTATGCTATTGGTTGTGGCGTTTGGTATTTTGCTGGCCCACCGTACTCGCTTTGGTCATAACGTTTACGCCATTGGGGGTAACAGTGTTTCAGCCGCTCTGATGGGGGTTCCAGTCAGACAAACGACGATAAAAATATATATGCTATCAAGCACTCTGGCTGCTCTGTCAGGGATAGTGTTCTCCCTCTACACTTCCGCAGGTTATGCATTGGCGGCCAGCGGTGTTGAGTTGGATGCGATTGCTGCTGTCGTGATTGGTGGCACACTGCTCACCGGCGGTATTGGTACGGTTTTCGGCACTCTGTTTGGTGTCCTGATTCAAGGCCTGATACAGAGTTACATCACTTTTGATGGCACGCTCAGTTCATGGTGGACCAAGATTGTCATCGGAATTCTGTTATTTAGCTTTATTGCCATTCAGAAGGCGATGAGTGCTTTTTATTTGAATCGCCGTGCTCGCCCTCAGTCGCCCCCACTTAATCCCGTATAGCGCTTTGAGCGGCGTTATTCATAGGCGTTTTTAATAACTGTCGAATTAATGTTTGCTGGTCACTGTTTTGCAACCAAACGGCATACAGTGGCCGCACGATAGGCGGTATATCGGTATTAACGACCAATTCGGGATATTCCTTTTGCCAATGTTCTGGCAGAAAAGCACAACCGCCGGTAGTGTCCAACAATTGCCGGGTTAAATGGGCTGACGTCGTGGTCAGCACCGGCATCTGCTCGCTATTGAGTAAACGGCTTTCTTGCTGATGAAAATCCGCCCCCCATTCAAGTTTGATATAGGGTGCTTCATTTGCATTTTTATGCTCGGTTTCATCGTCAGTTTTTTCCGATAATTCAAAGGAAACTGAGTAGAACAAACGCAATGAAAAATGCCCTAACAGTAGGCTGGCCAACTCATCCATTTTAGGGGGTTCGGTCGTTATCAATAAATCCAGTTGCCGTTCGTGCAACTGCTTCACCAGTGATTGGCGCAGTGCAATACGTGCTTCAAGGCGTAATGCTTCTCGTTGTTTATAGAGCTGTTGCAACCACGGGGTGAGGTAAGCCTCCCAAAGTGACGCGGTTGCACCAATAGATAATTCAGTGTGTTGCAGCGAGTGTACAACCTCCTTTTTGGCCAACTGCCAGGTACTCATCAGTGTTTCGGCATAAGGCAGTAGCCGCTCGCCTGCCGGGGTCAGACGAATATTATTGCGATGGCGAGTGAATAAATTTGCACCTAATTGATTTTCCAACTGACGGATACGAAAACTCACCGCCGACTGCGTTAAGTACAAAGATTCAGCTGCGCGACCAAAGTGGCGAGTTCTACTGACCTCCAAAAAGGTTTTCAGTAATTCGGTATCCACACCCATCTCCAATTTTTTTTGTCGTTAAGATTTAAATGTTTTGTTTTACACGATGTCAAGCCTATCTAATACTCCGCGCCATAAACAGCACGACCATGAGAGAATTAGGAGCGTGTCAGATGGCGGATAGCTTCATCACGACCAATCGTTTTTTTGATAATAAACATTATCCTCGCGGGTTCTCGCGTCACGGCGATTTCACCATTAAAGAGGCGCAATTACTAGAGCGCCACGGTTATGCCTTCAACGAACTCGATCTCGGAAAACGTCAGCCTGCAACGGAAGAAGAACAGTTGTTTGTTGCTGTTTGCCGCGGCGAGCGTGAACCAGTCAGCGCTGAGGAAAAAGTCTGGTCCAAATATGTGACCCGGACTCGTCGTCCTAAACGTTTCCATACGCTGTCTGGCGGCAAGCCACAGATGGACGCGGTGGAAGATTACACCGATAGCGACGACTAGTACCCTGTTCTTAGAGCCGCAGGGAGCTGGAATCATAGGCTCGCGGCTTCAATGATATTGGGTATAAGTATCGTGGTTAAAAAGGGAGCTTCGGTTCCCTTTTTTACATTAGGCTTTTGTGCAACTGTGAAAGCAACCGGTCCATACAACGATAGCTCAGCGCTTCTGAAAGATGATTTTTTTGAATATTATCTTCCAAAGCTAGATCCGCAATGGTTCTTGCCACTTTTAAAATATGGTGCCATGCGCGCACTGATAGCCCAAGTTTCAGTAGAACCTGTTCAAGAAAAACTGCATTTTCAGGGGTTAAATGACAATATTCAGCTATCTCTTGGCTGCTAAGTTGCGTGTTTATCTTCCCGGCTCTCTCCAATTGTCTTTCTCTGGCTTGCAACACCCGTTGCCTGACAGTTTTGCTATTTTCTCCCTGATGTTTTTGTGTTCCCAGCATGCCTGCGGGGAGTAATGGCACTTCTATCGATAAGTCAAATCGATCCAAAAATGGGCCAGACAACTTTGCCAGATAGCGCAACACTTGTTGTGGTGGTGCTCGATTATGGATGCCTTGATAATGGCCGCTGGGGCTAGGGTTCATTGCGGCAATTAACTGCACTCTGGCAGGGAAACAGACTTTGGCAGCCGATCGGGAAATGATAATTTCCCCCGATTCCAATGGCTCACGCAATGAATCCAATACCCGACGCTCAAACTCCGGCAGTTCGTCCAGAAAAAGCACACCATTGTGTGCCAGTGATATTTCACCGGGGCGAGGAATCGACCCTCCGCCAATGAGAGCGGCCATCGATGCGCTGTGATGTGGTGCGCGAAAAGCCCGACAGCGCCATTGGGCAGGCAGTTCATTACTGTGTGACAAGCCATTAATGGCCGCCGCCTCAAGTGCTTCTTGATCGGTCAATGGTGGTAGTAAGCCGGTTAACCGATTTGCCAGCATGGTTTTCCCTGTACCCGGTGGCCCAAGTAGTAGCAGGTTATGTCCACCGGCTGCGGCTATCTCTAGCGCCCGTTTGGCTTGTGGTTGGCCGATGATATCTTGTAGGTCGAGGCTATTGTCACAATCTTGAGTGATTTCAAGGCGTTGACCCTGTGCGAGTGTATTTTCGCCTTGTAAAAAACCGCACACTGCCAATAAATGATCGGCAACCTTGCTGTTGCTTTGTGCAATTAACCCAATTTCAAGACTGTTCTCTGAGGGCAAAATTAACTGGCGCTGGGCCTGACTGCTGGCGAGTGCGGCTGAAATTGCGCCGCTAACGCGCCTTAGCGCCCCTGACAAGGCGAGTTCACCCAAGAACTCATAGTGCGCTAATTTATCCGCGGGAATCTGTTCTGACGCGGCCAATATCGCTAAAGCGATAGGGAGATCGTAACGACCCCCTTCTTTGGGCAAATCTGCCGGTGCCAGACTGACAGTGATTCGTTTAGCCGGAAAGGTGAAGCCGCTGTTGATTAATGCGCTACGAACTCTGTCACGAGCCTCTTTTACTGTGGTTTCCGGTAGCCCCACCAAGACTAGCCCCGGCAACCCATTACTAATATGAACTTCAACTGTGACCGGGGGAGCCTGAATACCTAATGTGGCGCGGGTATGAATTATTGCCAGTGACATAGTGCTTTCCTTCGCCGTAATGCGTTCCTGATGTGGGATGTTGCGACAGAGTGCCCGAGGATTTATTTCAATGCCGAGGAAAAGGGTTGATTTGCGAAAGAGCACGCGAGATTTCGTTGCAATGGAAGTATCAAAATTAAAAATTGCGGAGCAGCGCGCAGAAAAAAGACCAAAGTGTCGATGCGGGTTTTAATGATTGATAAATAATATATTTATTGCGTTTTACATTCGCGATCGCAAAATAATAATTTAAATAAATATTGTCAGGTAAGTAATAACTGTGATAACTCTGTAGGTATTCGTTCGACACTAGACAGATGAACAACCTAATTATGAAAGCGATTGTCCAAGTGATTAACCTAGTCCTAATTAGCGTGGTGGTGATTATTATCCCACCGTGCGGGGCTGCACTTGGACGAATAAAGGCATAAAAATCAAGCCTTAATCTCAAGAGAACCCCCGCACCGAAAGGTCCGGGGGTTTTTTTATTAGTACGTTAAAAGACGCGAGGAACATAAAATGCACAACAGAATAAAATCCTGTGCCTCCCGCAAAAGGTCGGGGAAATAACTATGAATGGTGCTCAGTGGGTGGTTCAAGCGTTGCGTGCGCAGGGTGTTGATACGGTATTCGGCTATCCGGGTGGAGCGATTATGCCCGTCTATGATGCTTTGTATGATGGTGGTGTCGAGCATCTGCTCTGCCGCCATGAGCAGGGCGCTGCTATTGCCGCTATTGGTTATGCGCGAGCAACCGGTAAAGTTGGGGTGTGTATCGCCACTTCTGGCCCCGGAGCCACTAATCTGATCACCGGTTTGGCTGATGCTTTGCTTGATTCTGTACCGGTTATCGCCATCACCGGTCAGGTCGGCTCCGCGTTAATCGGCACCGATGCTTTTCAGGAGATTGATGTTCTTGGTCTGTCTCTGGCCTGTACCAAACACAGTTTTTTGGTTGAATCATTAGATGCGCTGCCAGGTATCATGGCTGAAGCTTTTGCTATCGCCACCAGTGGCCGCCCAGGGCCTGTGTTAATCGATATTCCAAAAGATATTCAGTTGGCTGTCGGGGAGTTGACCCCGCATTTGATGCCAGTCGAAGAACACTTGGTTGATTCTGCTGCTGAATTACAACAAGCCAGTGACATGTTGGCCGCGGCTCAAAAACCGATGCTGTATGTTGGTGGCGGTGTGGGTATGGCGCAGGCAGTTCCGGCGTTACGCGAATTTATCGACGTGACCGGTATTCCTGCGGTGGCGACCCTGAAAGGTTTGGGCGCACCAGATACTGATCACCCCTGCTATTTGGGAATGTTGGGAATGCACGGCACTAAAGCGGCAAACTTTGCGGTGCAGGATTGTGATTTATTGATAGCCATAGGCGCGCGTTTTGATGATCGCGTCACTGGCAAGCTGAATACATTCGCCGCGAAAGCCAAAGTTATCCATATGGATATCGACCCGGCTGAACTGGGTAAATTGCGTCAGGTGCATGTTGCGTTGCAAGGGGATTTGAAAGTGTTGCTGCCTGCTTTGCAGCAGCCACTGAATATCCAACCGTGGCGTGATGAAGTTATGGCCTTAAAACAACAGCATAGCTGGCGTTATGACCACCCCGGTCAGGCGATTTATGCCCCGTTATTGCTTAAGCAGATTTCTGATCGCAAAGCGCCACAGACGGTAGTCACCACCGACGTGGGGCAGCACCAGATGTGGACGGCGCAGCATATGAACTTTACCCGCCCTGAGAATTTCATCACCTCGAGTGGTTTGGGCACCATGGGCTTTGGCGTACCCGCTGCGGTTGGCGCACAAATGGCCCGTCCAGATGATATGGTTATCTGTGTCTCTGGTGACGGCTCGTTTATGATGAATGTTCAGGAGTTGGGCACGATAAAACGAAAACAGTTGCCGCTGAAAATCGTGTTGTTGGATAACCAGCGATTGGGAATGGTTCGACAGTGGCAGCAACTGTTTTTTGATGGACGATATAGCGAAACCAATCTTTCTGATAACCCCGATTTCATCACACTGGCCAGTGCTTTCAATATCCCCGGCCAACGTATCACCCGTAAAGACCAAGTCGACGCCGCTCTGGATGCGCTGTTTAACAGCGAAGGCCCTTATCTGCTCCAGGTTTCCATCGACGAACTCGAAAACGTTTGGCCGTTAGTGCCGCCAGGCGCAGGTAATGAAACCATGCTGGAGAAAATCTCATGATGCAACATCAACTCTCTATCCAAGCCCGCTTCCGCCCTGAGATGTTAGAGCGTGTATTGCGGGTTGTGCGGCACCGCGGTTTTCAAGTTTGTGCTATGAATATGTCACCAATGACTAATGACGAGAATATTAATATTGAATTGACCGTTGCCAGCGGGCGACCTGTCGATTTACTGTCTTCTCAGCTGAGTAAACTTATGGATGTCGCCTGCGTCGAGATCCTACAACCTAATACATTACAGATACGCGCCTGATGCGCCACAAGGAAAGAAAAGAATGACGAAGAAAGCTGATTTTATTTGGTTTAACGGTGAAATGGTTCCGTGGGCAGAGGCGAAAGTTCATGTGATGTCTCACGCGTTACACTACGGCACGTCAGTCTTCGAAGGTGTCCGTTGCTACGAATCTCACAAAGGGCCGGTAGTTTTCCGTCACCGCGAACACATGCAGCGTCTGCATGACTCAGCCAAAATTTACCGTATGCCAGTTTCCCAGTCTGTTGATGAGCTAATGGAGGCTTGCCGCGCAACACTGCGTAAAAACAATCTGACCAGCGCCTATATTCGTCCGTTGGTATTTATCGGTGATGTCGGCATGGGTGTGAACCCGCCAGATGGCTATAAAACGGACGTGATTATTGCTGCTTTCCCATGGGGTGCTTATTTGGGTGCCGAAGCGCTGGAGCAAGGTATTGATGCGATGGTGTCTTCATGGAACCGTGTGGCACCAAACACCATTCCAACTGCGGCTAAAGCCGGTGGTAATTACCTCTCTTCCTTGCTGGTGGGCAGTGAAGCACGTCGCCACGGTTATCAGGAAGGGATTGCACTGGATATCCATGGCTTCCTGTCTGAAGGGGCGGGTGAAAACCTGTTTGAAGTGAAAGATGGCATCCTGTTCACGCCGCCGTTCACCTCTTCTGCTTTGCCGGGTATTACCCGTGATGCGATTATCAAACTGGCGAAAGATATGGGGTTAGAAGTGCGTGAGCAAGTGCTGTCACGTGAATCTCTCTATCTGGCGGATGAAGTCTTTATGTCAGGTACTGCGGCAGAAATCACCCCAGTGCGTAGCGTAGATGGTATTCAGGTGGGTATTGGTAAACGTGGCCCGATCACGGGCAAAATTCAACAAGCATTCTTTGGCCTGTTCACCGGTGAAACCGAGGACAAATGGGGCTGGTTGGATCCGATCAATCAATAATAAATACTGACAGACAGGATCAGCAGGTGGTTCGTTCGCCACCTGCAACAGGTTATATCTGCAACAACAAATTGATTTGCAATACAAAAATCTGGAGTGAAGAGACAATGCCTAAGTACCGTTCCCATACCACCACCCATGGCCGCAATATGGCTGGCGCCCGCGCATTGTGGCGCGCAACCGGTATGACCGATGATGACTTCGGCAAACCGATTATTGCAGTAGTTAACTCATTTACCCAGTTTGTACCGGGCCACGTTCATTTGCGCGACTTAGGAAAGCTGGTAGCGGAGCAAATTGAAGCGTCTGGCGGTGTGGCTAAAGAGTTCAACACTATTGCGGTGGATGATGGGATCGCGATGGGCCACGGCGGTATGCTCTATTCACTGCCTTCACGTGAATTGATTGCCGACTCCGTTGAGTACATGGTTAACGCCCACTGTGCGGATGCCATGGTATGTATCTCTAACTGCGACAAAATTACCCCAGGGATGCTGATGGCGTCTCTGCGCCTGAATATTCCGGTGATCTTTGTTTCCGGCGGCCCGATGGAAGCCGGTAAAACCAAATTATCCGATAAGATTATCAAGCTGGATCTGGTCGATGCCATGATTCAGGGGGCAAACCCGAATGTCAGCGATGCCGACAGCGAGCAGATTGAGCGCTCCGCTTGCCCAACCTGCGGTTCCTGTTCCGGGATGTTTACCGCCAACTCGATGAACTGCCTGAATGAGGCGCTGGGACTGGCGTTGCCGGGTAATGGTTCGTTGTTGGCAACCCATGCTGATCGTAAGCAACTGTTCCTCGATGCGGGCAAACACATTGTTGAATTGACTAAACGCTATTACGAACAAGATGATATCAGCGCCTTGCCGCGTAGCATTGCCAACAAAGCGGCGTTTGAAAATGCCATGACGCTGGATATCGCCATGGGCGGCTCCACCAATACCGTGCTGCACCTGCTGGCTGCGGCACAGGAAGGGGATGTTGATTTCGATATCAGCGATATCGACCGTCTGTCCCGCAAAGTGCCGCATTTGTGCAAAGTGGCACCGAGTACACAGAAATACCATATGGAAGATGTGCACCGCGCCGGTGGTGTGGTGGGGATTTTGGGTGAGTTGGACCGCGCTGGCTTGCTGAACCGCGAAGTGAAAAACGTGTTGGGGCTGAACTTGACACAAACGCTGGAAGCCTATGATGTAATGCTGACCAAAGACGAAGGGGTCAAGCAGATGTACTCCGCAGGCCCGGCTGGCATCCGTACCACGAAAGCCTTCTCACAGGATTGCCGCTTCCCCTCATTGGATACCGACCGCCAAGAGGGTTGTATTCGTACTCGCGAACATGCCTACAGCCAAGACGGTGGTTTGGCGGTGTTGTATGGCAATCTTTCAGAGAATGGTTCAATCGTCAAAACCGCAGGTGTGGATAAAGACAGCTTAACCTTCCGTGGCCCAGCCAAAGTCTATGAGAGTCAGGATGATGCTGTTGCCGCTATTTTGGGTGGCAAAGTGGTTGCGGGTGATGTGGTTGTTATCCGCTACGAAGGGCCGAAAGGCGGGCCAGGGATGCAGGAAATGCTGTATCCGACCACTTACCTGAAATCGATGGGATTAGGCAAAAGTTGTGCGTTGTTAACCGATGGCCGTTTCTCGGGCGGGACTTCAGGTTTATCTATCGGTCATGCTTCGCCGGAAGCCGCCAGCGGTGGGCTGATTGCTTTGGTGCAAGACGGCGACATCATTGATATTGATATTCCAAACCGCGCTATGAAACTGGATGTCAGTGATGCTGAGCTGGCTGCACGCCGCGAAGCAGAATTAGCGCGCGGGAATGCCGCATGGACACCGAAAGCGCGCGAACGTCAGGTTTCTTATGCGCTGCGTGCTTACGCCTTACTGGCAACCAGTGCCGACAAAGGTGCTGTGCGCGACAAAAGTAAGCTGGGAGGCTAATAGCCATGGCGGAATCACAACCCTTATCAACTGCCCCCGGTGGGGCAGAATATCTGCGGGCGATATTGCGCGCACCGGTGTATGAGGTGGCGCAAGTCACCCCGCTACAAGTGATGGAAAAAATCTCCTCGCGCTTGGGTAACACCATTCTGGTTAAGCGCGAAGACCGGCAGCCGGTGCACAGCTTTAAGCTGCGCGGCGCTTACGCGATGTTGGCTAGCCTGACCGAAGAACAGAAAGCCTGTGGCGTGATAACGGCTTCTGCCGGTAATCATGCGCAGGGGGTGGCGCTTTCGGCTAGCAAGCTCGGCATTAAAGCGCTGATCGTCATGCCGGTCGCAACTGCTGACATCAAAGTGGATGCGGTGCGTGGTTTTGGCGGAGAGGTGCTGTTGTTTGGTGCTAATTTCGATGAAGCCAAAGGTAAGGCGATTGAACTGTCGCAGTTGCAGGGCTACACCTTTGTGCCGCCGTTCGACCATCCGGCAGTGATTGCCGGGCAAGGGACGCTGGCGATGGAGCTGCTCCAGCAAGACGCACATCTTGACCGGGTGTTTGTTCCGGTCGGTGGTGGTGGGCTGGTGGCCGGTGTTGCCGTGCTTATCAAGCAACTGATGCCGCAGATTAAAGTGATTGGCGTTGAAGCAGAAGACTCAGCCTGTTTGCGTGCTGCGCTGGATGCAGGCAAGCCGGTCGATCTGGCTCGTGTCGGGCTGTTTGCCGAGGGTGTTGCGGTTAAGCGCATCGGTGATGAGCCATTCCGCCTGTGTCAGGAGTATCTGGACGAAGTGATCACTGTCGACAGTGATGCTATTTGTGCGGCGGTCAAAGATTTATTTGAAGATGTGCGTGCTATTGCCGAGCCATCAGGTGCTTTGGCGCTGGCAGGGCTGAAAAAGTATGTGCAGCAGCATAATATTCAAGGTGAACGTCTGGCCCATGTGCTTTCGGGCGCTAACGTCAACTTCCATGGTTTGCGTTATGTATCAGAGCGCTGTGAACTTGGCGAGCAGCGCGAAGCCCTGCTGGCTGTGACCATCCCGGAGCAAAAAGGCAGTTTCCTGCGTTTTTGTGAGTTGCTGGGGGGGCGCTCCGTCACCGAGTTCAACTACCGATATGCTGATGCCGATAACGCCTGTATTTTCGTCGGGGTGCGACTAACGCGTGGTTATGCTGAGCGGGCTGAAATCCTGGCTGAATTGCAGGATAAAGGTTATCAGGTGGTGGATTTATCTGATGATGAAATGGCCAAACTGCATGTGCGTTATATGGTCGGCGGGCGTCCTTCCAAGCCACTGCGCGAGCGGCTGTTCAGTTTTGAATTCCCGGAATCACCGGGCGCATTGCTGAAATTCCTGCATACTTTAGGCACACACTGGAATATCTCTCTGTTCCACTATCGTAGCCATGGAACTGATTTTGGTCGGGTACTGGCAGCTTTTGAGTTGTCGGACTCTGAACCACAATTTGAACAGCATCTGACGGCGTTGGGCTACGATTGTCATGATGAAACCAATAATCCGGCATTCAGATTTTTTTTAGCCGGTTAATTTTTAAAAACATATTATTGGGAGGCTTATCGCCTCCCTGACTTTTTGTGACTTCCTTATTTTTATTCAGGAATCAGGGCATTAATATTGCCAAATCTCCTTATCCCCCTTATTTTTTGTGACTTGTTTCGACTCTTCTACACCCTGTATTAGTCCAATTATTTAGTTGAGAATCAATGCGTTAGAATTTGTTCCTCACGAATTCTTTCTTAACTTAATTCAATCTTCATCTAGCTATTGTTGGAGTTGAATATCATTTGGAGATAGCTTTATGCTGCATCCCGTATTACGTACAACACCTATTGCCGTTAGCTTATTATTGGCTCTGGGTTTCTCTTCAACGCTATCCGCTGCAGTTTCAGATAGCCCGATCAATACGACTATTCAGCAAGCAGGCGCGGTGAACAATAATAGTGCTGCTGAGGCATCGCGACAGATTCGCGTGGTGCAAAATGGTTCCCCGGTGTATTTGAAGAAACAACAAAAGCGGCACATGTTGACTCACCCTACACAATCCAGCGGCTTTTGGGCAAACAAAGGTGATAGCCTGCGTATTGAGTACCTGCATCAGGGGGAAAGCATTGATGTATTGCCTGAATTATGGATTGTGCCCGTAATCAAGGGAGAGGCGACAAGTATTGATAATCAGGTGGTTACCCTGCAACAGGGTATCAACGAGATTGAGGTCGAGAATACTGGGCCTATTTATTTTGTGGCAACGAACATACCTGGTAGCAGTGAAATCACGGTTAATCTGCTTGAGGGTGGCAAGCCGATGCCACGTTTTATTCTGGGCGAAGATAGTGCTGAAGAGTGGCAAGCACAGTTAGCGAAGTTTGGCGATGCACCTTTCGCTGAGTTGGTGGGTAAGCGGATGATCCTCACCATGCCGATTGATGATATGCGTAAGCAGGCGACCGATCCTGAGGGTGTTTTGGTGTTGTGGGATCGCATTGTCGATCTGGCAGAAGAACAATACGGGCTTAGCGCGCAGAGAGCCTTCCCACATCGCGCTACCCCGTTCCAATATCAGTTCGTCAGTAAAAGAGATAATTCGGGAGGCTATATGTCGGCCTCTGATTACTGGTTGGGCAGTAAAGCTTCTGGTATTGCGGAAGTCATTAATACTCACAAATTACAAAATGAGGGCTGGGGGCCGTGGCATGAATTGGGCCATCACTACCAAATGCCAGCATGGCTGTTTGATGGTGATGGAGAAACCACGGTTAACCTGACATCGTTATATGTTCAGCGCGCTTTGGGTAATACGTCCCGTCTGGAATCGGAAGGGCGTTGGGATGATATCGCTGCTTTTTTGAATGGGCAAGATAAGCATTATGAAGATGCTGGCGTATTTGTTCGCTTAGGCATGTTCTGGCAACTGGATTTGGCATTTGGCAAGGATTTCTACCAACGTCTTGGCGATCGTTACCGTACACTGCTGCCAGCAGAACAGCCAAAAAGTAACGATGATAAACAGCAACGATTCTTGCTGGAAACCAGCCGGGTTGCAGGCGTTAACCTGATACCGTTTTTCGATAAATGGGGTATCAAGCCGACTCAAGAAACCAGCGCCCAACTAACGGCGATGAATTTACCTTCTTTAAATAAGAGTATTTGGCTTAATAGCGATAGCAATATCGCTGACAGCTATCCGTTGAGCGAGCAAAATATTACCGGTGATGTACGTCTACCGAATACTGTCAACGCAGGGGACGTATTTAGTGTATATGTAGAGGTCACTAACCGTGCTGTATCCACTCTGACCTACCAATGGGATATTCCGGCAGGTGTTGAAATTATTGCGGATAATGGTAAAGAAATTACCCTCCGGGCACCGCGTAATGCATTACAAAATGCCCTGTTGTCAATCCCGGTGACGGTAACGGATAGCAATAATATGGCCATGAGACTGGCCAGTTCGACACAATTTAAAACCGCAGGCGAGAATATATCACCCCGCGAAGCTTATAATGCTGTTATCAAGCAGCGTTACCAAATTGAAGGTGATTTTAATCTCTGGGATGAGGCATCAAATAAAGGTACGCCAGGAACCTTCTATTTATACGAAAATAACTACACAGGTACTCGTGATTATTTCCGTTTAAAAACAGAATCATATTGGTATTATCCTACCAATCAAACCAGTAATGAAAAGTGGGAATATTTAGAAAGTTACGATGGTAGTCAATATCTTGGGGTTGAAGTTATTGAAGAAGTTGTACCGGAAAAACCCGTTGAAAAATTGGCACAGTGCAGCGTAACCGCCTGGCAGGAAAAGATCTATCAAGGCCCTACCACGGTTAGCAAAGACGGGCGTGTGTATACCAATAAGTGGTGGGTATCCGCAGACATGGTTCCGGGTGATGCTGCGATAACTGACATGACAGGTAACAGCACGGGTTGGGGTAAGGTTTGGGAAGATAAGGGCTTATGTGATACGGCGGCTGATGACAAGCTGGAAACGGTTATTGAGTCAAAACCTATTGTACCACAGCAGTGTAGCGCACCATCCTGGCAGCAGAAGGTCTATGGTGAACCGACCACGGTCAGTAAAGACGGGCGCGTTTATACCAACAAGTGGTGGGTATCTGCTGACATGGTACCGGGTGATAAAGCCGTCACTGACACCACCGGTAATGGTACCGGCTGGAGTCAGGTCTGGGAGGATAAAGGGGCCTGTTAAATCGGTAGGTAAAATATAATAAGTAAGAGGCAGGGGTAACCTTGCCTCTTTTCGTTGATAAACTCTATATTGTTGTTAGCTTATGTCTTTTATCTTCTTATCTACAATGACGTAATAAGTATTATAAATGAAATTTCATGTTATTACTGCGTATTAT
>NZ_CACVAD010000075.1 GCF_902726545.1 Yersinia artesiana
TTCACATACTGTATGTTTATTTAAAAGAATATTCAGATGAAATTGTGTTTATTTTTTATTCATCAACAAATAAAAAAAAGCCTCCAAAAAATTGGAGGCTTTATATCTATCAAGAGGAATATCTTATTAACTGACTAAGATATTTATTCCCACTCAATTGTTGCTGGTGGCTTACCGCTGATATCGTAAACCACACGAGAAATGCCATTGACTTCATTAATGATGCGATTTGAAACACGGCCCAGGAAATCGTATGGTAAATGCGCCCAATGTGCTGTCATGAAATCGATGGTTTCAACTGCACGCAGCGAAACAACCCAGTCATATTTACGGCCATCACCCATCACGCCGACGGAACGAACTGGCAGGAACACGGTAAAGGCCTGGCTGACTTTATTGTATAGATCTGCTTTATGCAGCTCTTCGATAAAGATAGCATCCGCGCGGCGCAGTAAATCACAATATTCTTTTTTCACTTCGCCGAGAACGCGCACACCCAAACCTGGGCCTGGGAATGGATGACGATATAGCATGTCGTATGGCAAGCCCAGTTCGAGGCCGATTTTACGCACTTCGTCTTTAAACAGCTCTTTCAGCGGTTCAACTAAGCCCAGTTTCATCTCTTTCGGCAAGCCGCCCACATTGTGATGTGATTTAATCACATGCGCTTTGCCGGTGGCAGATGCTGCGGATTCAATCACGTCTGGGTAGATAGTGCCCTGCGCCAGCCATTTAACCTGTTCTTGTTTACAGGCTTCTTCGTCGAATAACTCAACAAACACGCGACCAATGATTTTACGTTTGGCTTCTGGTTCATCAACACCAGCCAGTGCCGCCAGGAAACGATCTTCTGCAGCCACATGAACAATGTTCAGGCCAAATTTATCGCCAAACATTTCCAACACCTGATCTGCTTCGTTCAAACGCAGCAGGCCGTTATCAACAAATACACAAGTCAGGCGTTTACCAATGGCACGATGCAGCAGCATGGCGGTCACGGATGAGTCAACACCACCGGACAGACCAAGAATCACATGGTCTTCACCGATTTGCTCGCGCAGACGCACGATAGCATCTTCAATAATGGTGGCAGGAGTCCACAGCGCTTCACAGGCACAGATATCCAGAACAAAGCGCTCCAGCAGACGTTGGCCTTGCTTGGTGTGTGTCACTTCAGGGTGGAACTGCACGCCGTAAAAACGTTTTTCTTCGTTAGCCATAATGGCAAACGGGCAGGTATCAGTGCTGGCTACAGTCACAAAGTCAGACGGGATCGCGGTAACTTTGTCGCCATGGCTCATCCAAACATCCAACACCGCTTCACCGGCTGGATTGATGGCATCTTTGATATCACGAATAAGTGCGCTGTCAGTTTTGATTTCAACCTGCGCATAACCAAATTCGCGCTGGTTTGAACTTTCTACTTTACCACCCAACTGCATTGCCATGGTTTGCATGCCATAGCACACACCCAACACAGGAACCCCGGCAGTAAACACATAATCAGGCGCTCGTGGGCTGTCGTTTTCAGTGGTGCTTTCAGGGCCGCCGGAAAGAATGATGCCACTTGGATTAAATTCGCGGATCTGGGCTTCGGTCACGTCCCACGCCCAGAGTTCACAATAGACACCAATCTCACGAACACGGCGCGCCACCAGTTGAGTGTATTGCGAGCCGAAATCAAGGATAAGGATGCGATGTTTATGGATATTTTTTGTCATGTGCGGCGTATTCCACATATTAAAATAAAAAATAGTCATCTGATGGCTAGCACCAGATGACTAATTAACTTGTTATTAGCCCATGCGGTAGTTTGGTGACTCTTTAGTGATAGTCACATCGTGAACATGGCTCTCTTGAATACCAGCACCACTAATACGGACAAATTCAGCTTTGGTGCGCAATTCATTGATAGTGCCGCAGCCGGTCAGCCCCATACATGAACGCAGGCCCCCCATTTGTTGATGCACAATCTCTTTCAGCAGACCTTTGTATGCCACACGCCCTTCAATACCTTCCGGTACCAATTTATCGGCAGCATTATCGGTTTGGAAGTAGCGATCTGAAGAGCCTTTGGACATCGCGCCCAGTGACCCCATACCGCGGTAAGATTTGAATGAACGGCCTTGATACAGTTCGATTTCGCCCGGAGACTCTTCAGTCCCTGCCAGCATAGAACCGACCATGACACATGAAGCACCCGCCGCAATGGCTTTAGCAATATCGCCAGAGAAACGAATACCACCATCGGCAATTACCGGAATACCGGTACCTTCCAGCGCTTCGACCGCATCGGCAATCGCAGTAATCTGCGGCACACCAACACCGGTCACAATACGAGTGGTACAGATTGAACCAGGGCCGATACCCACTTTAACTGCGCTCACACCGGCATCAGCCAAGGCTTTAGCCCCTGCACCTGTTGCGACGTTACCACCAACGATTTGCAGGTTAGGGTATTTGGCGCGCGTTTCGCGAATGCGCTGTAAAACGCCTTCGGAATGACCATGAGATGAGTCAATAAGTAAAACATCAACACCAGCGGCGACCAGAGCATCAATACGCTCTTCATTACCCGCACCGGCACCGACAGCAGCACCAACACGCAGGCGGCCATGCTCGTCTTTACAGGCGTTTGGCTTGCGTTCTGCTTTTTGGAAATCTTTCACGGTAATCATGCCGCGCAGATGGAAGCTATCGTCAACGACTAAAGCTTTCTCAACACGTTTTTCATGCATTTTTTGCAGCACAACTTCGCGGGCTTCGCCTTCTTTGACCGTCACCAAACGCTCTTTCGGTGTCATCACCGCAGTCACGGGTTGGTCCAGATCAGTCACAAAGCGAACATCACGGCCGGTAATGATCCCAACCAGCTCATAATCTTCGGTCACTACCGGATAACCGGCGAAACCGTTACGGGCGGTCAGTTCTTTCACCTGACGGAGAGTAGTGGTAGGGGTAACAGTCTGTGGCTCAGTCACAACGCCGCTTTCGTGTTTTTTCACGCGGCTGACTTCTTCAGCCTGGCGCTCAATGGACATATTTTTGTGGATGAAACCTAAACCGCCCTCTTGTGCCAGCGCAATGGCCAGACGAGCTTCGGTTACGGTATCCATTGCTGCGGACAGCATAGGGATATTCAGGCGGATAGTTGCAGTCAGTTGAGTACCAAGTTCTGCCGTATTAGGCAAGACTGTGGAGTGGGCTGGAACCAGGAGAACGTCGTCAAATGTTAGAGCTTCTTTCGCGATACGTAGCATGGGCAATATCTCACCAAGGTGAATGTAAAAAGATAAAATATTGCCGTGGCATTATACAGAGCGTAATCGGTTGCCTCCAGCACTTTCTCACTATTTTTCTTGCCAAGCGGTTTGAGGCAGGTAATATCGATCAATTAAGTGCTTGTTTTAAAATTTGAACCAGGTCACATGTCACAATCTTCTGCGTCATCAATTTTTACCGTCAGCCGCCTTAATCAGACGGTGCGACAACTGCTGGAAATGGAAATGGGCCAAATTTGGCTCACTGCCGAGATTTCCAATTTCTCTCAGCCTTCGTCGGGTCACTGGTATTTCACCTTAAAAGACGATCGGGCGCAGGTGCGCTGCGCGATGTTTCGTAACACCAATCGCCGTACCACTTTTCGCCCACAAAATGGTCAACAAGTGTTGGTCAGAGCATCAATTACCCTGTATGAACCGCGTGGTGACTACCAGTTAATTGCCGAAAGCATGCAACCTGCTGGCGACGGATTGCTGCAACAGCAATTTGAGCAACTTAAACAGCAACTGGCCGCTGAAGGACTTTTCGACCAAAACCACAAACAAGCCCTACCCAGCCCAGCCAAACAGGTGGGGGTGATAACCTCATCCAGCGGTGCCGCGCTGCACGATGTTTTGCAAGTTTTGCAACGTCGCGATCCTTCGCTACCGGTTATTATTTACCCGACCGCAGTACAAGGCGCTGATGCACCGATGCAGATAGTCCGAGCCATTCAACTGGCCAATCTGCGGGGTGAATGTGATGTATTGATTGTCGGGCGAGGTGGTGGTTCCCTGGAAGACTTGTGGAGTTTCAATGACGAACGGGTTGCCCGCGCTATTTTTAATAGCCGAATTCCCATTGTCAGTGCGGTCGGCCATGAGACTGATGTCACTATCGCAGATTTCGTTGCAGATTTGCGCGCCCCAACCCCTTCAGCCGCCGCCGAGCTGGTCAGCCGCAACCAGATAGAGTTGGTCAGGCAAATTCAGGGGCAGCAGCAGCGCATGGAAATGGCGATGGATTATTATCTGGCGCAACGCAGCCAGCAATTTACCCGCCTTGAGCATCGACTCCAACAACAGCATCCACATTTGCGATTGGCTCGTCAGCAAACACTGCTGTTGAAGTTACAACGCCGGCTGGAAGATAGCGCGCAAAACCAAATTCGCCTGTTAGGTCGACGCACTGAACGGCTGCAACAACGGCTGGTTCAAGCTCAACCGCAAGGGCAGATCCACCGTTATAATCAGCGGGTACAACAGCAAGAGTACCGCTTGCGCCAGGCATTAGAGCGCCAGTTGAATGGCTATCGTCAACGTTTTGGCATCGCCTGCTCACAATTGGAGGCGGTCAGCCCATTGGCGACACTAGCCCGCGGCTACAGCGTCACGCAGACCCCCGAGGGCAGCTTACTCAAAACCACGAAACAAGTGCATACTGGCGACAAGCTAACCACCCGACTGCAAGATGGCTGGGTGGAAAGTGAAATCACTCAAATCAAGGTGGCCAAAAAGCCCCGCCAACGTAAAGCCGCTAACTAAGCGCCGTTATCATTGCCACTATCAATAGATCTGCCGATTGGTATTAGGCCATCGGCAGATAACTAAAACGAACGCGGCTTTTTGAAATCAGCCCGTGCCCATGCTGGCAAAAATAATCAACAGCCCCACACGCTTTCAACACTTGCAATGGTTTGGCACAATCAGGGCAATCAGCCTGTTGCTGATAGTTGCCATGGCAGTTAGAGCAATGAAAGTGGCCACTCACTTCAGTCATTGTTTGCTGACAAACCGGACATAGCGCATCCATAAATACTCTCCCCTGTTAATGAAAACTACATCACACCCAGCGCACGTAAAAAGTAAATCCCCAGCGCGGTAGTGAAAAATGAACCGACAGTAGTGATTGCGATGATATTTGCGGCCAGCGTAGCATTTCCTCCCATCGCGCGGGTCATGACATAGCTACCTGCGGCAGTTGGTGTCGCGGAGAATAGAAAAATAATACCTAAGGTTGCACCACGGAACCCCATCAGCAAGCCGCCCAAAGTCATCAATATCGGCACGATGAATAGTTTTGCCACCGAGGATAATGCTGCAACATTAGAAGAGCGGAACATCGCATGCCAATCAAGACTCGCACCGGTGCAGAGTAATGCCAATGGCAGTGCCAATGCTGAGATATAGCTACCAGTCTGGACAATCACCAGGGGAATAGGCAACTGGGTTTGAGCATAGGCTAAACCGCATACCAGACCGATAATCAATGGGTTAGTCACAATACTGCGCAGCAGTGCCACTTTGCTGATTTTACCGCCCTGCCCACTCTGTAAGCTGCGGGTCAGGGTTATCACTGACAGCATATTAAAAAGTATTACCGTTACCGTCAGATACATCGACCCCAGCGCAACCCCTTCATCGCCATAGGCTGTCATAGCAAACGCCAAACCAACAATCGCGGTATTGGCTCTGAAACCGCCCTGCACAAACACACCACGCTCTCTTGGGTCTTTTACCAACCACTTGGCGGCAATCTCAAGCAGCAGGAATGTCAGCAAAGTACCGACAGCACCGTAGATAACCAAGGGCAAGTTATCCAGTAAGCTGACGTGATTGCTGGCAACACTGAAAAATAGTAAGCAAGGTAGTGCCAGATTAAACACCACGCGGGTCGCACCATCGCAGAACCGATCATCCATCAGGCCACAGCGTCGTAATAACACGCCGAGTAACATCATCAATAAGTTGGGCACTGTGACACTAAATGCAAAACTCCAGGTTTCCCAAGACATGGCTGATGTTCAACTCCTTTTTTACCGTTTAGTGACCCAATATGTGGATGGTTAAAGCTGTTTGGTAATAAATCACATGCCAAAAATGCAAAAAGCGCGGAATGCCCGCGCTTTGCTGATATTACTTACTTTTTTTCAAGTGCGACATTAAACGTTTACGTTTGCGCATCTGATTTGGCGTCAGAGTATTGCGCTTACCCGCAAACGGGTTCTCGCCCTCTTTAAACTGGATACGAATAGGTGTACCCATAACTTTTAATGAACGACGGAAGTAATTCATCAAGTAACGTTTATAAGAATCCGACAGATCAGTAACCTGGTTGCCGTGAATAACCACGATCGGCGGGTTATAACCACCGGCGTGAGCATATTTCAGCTTCACACGACGACCACGAACTAACGGAGGCTGATGATCTTCTTCTGCCATTTGCATAATGCGAGTCAGTAAGGAAGTGCCCACTCGCTTAGTTGAACAATCATACGCTTCCTGAATGGATTCAAACAGGTTACCGACGCCGCTACCATGCAGTGCAGAGATAAAGTGGATACGGGCAAAATCGACAAAGCCAAGGCGCAGGTCTAGCATATCTTTAACCTGAGCACGGGCTTCTTCTGACATGCCATCCCATTTATTGACCGCAATAACAAGTGAGCGCCCACTATTGAGAATGAAGCCTAACAGAGACAAATCCTGATCTGAAATACCATCACGGGCGTCAATAACCAACAACACAACGTTGGAATCTTCAATTGCCTGCAAGGTTTTAATAACCGAGAATTTTTCAACCGCTTCAGTGATCTTACCGCGTTTACGCACACCAGCGGTATCAATCAGAATATATTCGCGTTCATCACGGGTCATTGGAATATAAATGCTGTCACGCGTGGTGCCCGGCATATCATAAACCACCACACGGTCTTCACCGAGGATACGGTTAGTTAGTGTGGACTTACCTACGTTAGGACGCCCGACGATAGCCAATTTGATTGGCAGACTCAGTGGATCAAAATCATCCTCTTCATCTTCTGGAATTTCATCTTCGTCAGCTTCTTGTGCAGCCCAATAAGCCGCGTTAGCTTCTTCGTCGGTCAGCTCAGCTTCTGGTTCTTCGGCGTCCATGTAAGGCGCCATGACATCTTCAATTAGCTGAGTCACACCACGGCCATGGGAAGCTGCAATCGCATGAACTTCACCCAAGCCTAATGAATAGAAATCAGCTGTAGCGGTATCTGGATCAATACCGTCAGTTTTGTTGGCAACCAGGAAAGTGGCTTTTTCGCGACTACGCAGATGCTGGGCAATGCCCTGATCCGCAGGCATCAGCCCTGCGCGCGCATCGACCATAAACAGCACGATATCCGCTTCTTCAATCGCCAGTAACGATTGACCAGCCATCTTGGTTTCTACACCATCTTCTGTGCCATCAATACCTCCGGTATCGATAACAATAAACTCATGACCCTCGACCTCGGCACGACCATATTTACGGTCACGCGTTAGCCCGGGAAAATCCGCGACTAACGCATCACGGGTGTGCGTTAAGCGGTTAAATAAAGTGGATTTACCCACATTCGGGCGCCCGACCAGCGCGATGACAGGTATCATTGTTGGAGCCTCATTACTTAATTTTCAAAGCGTTACAGCACTGTACCGAACGTTCAACAGCGCAGTTTTTAGAAGACAAACGGCCCCTGAATATCAGGAGCCGCTTTGAACCCTTCCTCCTTGAAGTTGCAGCGGTGTTACTTACTGCAACGCCAGTGGCTTGGGTATTAGCCTGTCAGACAGGCTCTAAATCAGGATTAACGGGTGAACGCGTATACCGTGCCGCCTTTTGCCTGCACCAGCAACTTATCACTGGCAACCACAGGCGCACTCAGGAAACCGGAGCTGTCTACGCTCTGCTGAGCAACAAAACGACCATCAGTGGTATTCACCCAGTGCAGATAACCTTCAGCATCACCTACAACCAGATAGCCATTATACATCACCGGAGCCGTCAAGTTACGATGTAATAAATCGCTTTGACTCCAAAGAGTTACGCCACCATCGGCTTTCAACGCAACTATGCGGTCATTCTGATCGACCAGATAAATATTGCCACCGTCAACAATGATGTCGTTGACTGACCCCATCTCACGCTTCCACAGAATCTGACCAGAGCGCAGATCCAGTGCAGTCAGGTTGCCGTTGTATGCCAAAGCATAAACAACACCATCGACAACGACGGGTGTGGTATCAACATCATTCAGGCGGTCAATTTCAGTAGTCCCAGTCACTTGGGAAATACGCTGTTGCCAAATCAACTGACCTTGCTCCAGCATCACTGCACTCACGCGGCCATTGTCACCACCGACAAGTGCAGCACCAAATGCAACTGTTGGCGCGGATTCACCGCGTAGAGACAAGGCTGGTGTATCCAGATTCAGTGTCCACTTAATGGCACCGTCAGATTCATTCAGTGCTTGCAACATACCGTTTGAGGTGTGAATCAGCACTACGCCATCACTGACAACAGGGCGGGATAAGGCTTCGCCAGCGACTACCGTCTGCCAGGCCACCTGTCCATCGTCAGAGTTCAATGCATAAACCACTGCTTTTTCACTACCGACATACACATGAGCGCCGGAAGCGGTTACGCCACCCGATAACATTGCAGAACGGTTGCTGGAGAGGAAATTGGTTTTCTCAGACAAGTCGGTTTGCCAAATCTGCTTACCCGTATCGGCTTCCATGGCTTTCACCAGACCTTTACGATCCGCGGCAAAGACAGAAGTCCCCTGCCAGGCTGGACGCAGATGAGAGTAATAATCACCGACACCACTCCCCACAGAAGTGCTCCACACTTTTGTCGGCGTGAATTGATTCTCAACTTTTGGCAGTGGCGACATGGTAACCACATCTTCTTCACTGTTAAACAGTGAACAACCACTCAATAGGGCGACAGATACCAGTCCTACTAAGAGTGTTTTACGCAATTGCATGGGAATACCCCTTAGCTGGACAAATTATTCAATTTCATGCGCAACAATGCTTGCAGCGCCTGAGAAGCATTTGATTCGACGCCTTTACTGTAAGCTGCTCGCGCACCTGCGGTGTCACCTTTGCTTAATAATGCATCGCCACGAACATCTTGTGCCATCGCAGTCCAGCCGTCGCCTTGCACTGCATCCAATGTTTTCAATGCTTCATCTGGTTTTTTCAATTGCAGTTGCAAACGAGCAAGGCGCAGATTAATCAACGACAGCAGGTTTTCATCTTTTGTCTGGCCCAATGCTTGGGTAAGTTGCTGTGCCGCTTTATCAAATTCGTTTTGCTCAACAAAATGGTGAGCCAGCTCTAACCCGGCAAGTACGCCGTAGTTATTTTTATTGCCCTGAACAAATTTTTCAGCAATAGCAACACCATCAGCACTGTTGGCTGACAAAGCATCACTGGCTTGCTGATAGGCAGAGGAGGCTTCCGTCAAGACAGTGTTTTGATGACTCTGCCAGTAACGCCAACCCACTAATGCACCAATCCCGAGCACCACACCCACGGCCAGCGCTTTACCATTCTCACTAAAGAAACGGCGCACTGCATCAACCTGGTCATTTTCAGTGGTATAGACTTCCACGGTGTCTCTCTCCTTAACCCAACATCAAAGCCAGACGCGCAGCAACATCCGCTTGCGCCAGCGTTTCTTGTTCACCATTCCGTAAATCTTTTACGACCACTTGCTGTGCCGCCACTTCGCTTTCGCCAAGTATTAATGCTACGCGCGCCCCCCACTTATCAGCACGGGTAATTTGCTTTTTGAAATTACCGCCGCCGTAATTGGTCATTAATTTCAGTGTTGGCATAACATCACGCACACGTTCAGCCAACTGCATCGCAGCACTCTGCGTCCCCTCACCCGATGAGATGAGATACACATCAATGGTCGAAGGTACTTTGAACTCCGGGTTGACAGCTTGCACAAGCAGAACTAAACGCTCAAGCCCCATCGCAAAGCCAACAGCCGGTGTTGCACGACCACCTAGTTGTTCAACCAAACCGTCATAACGCCCACCGGCACAGACTGTACCCTGCGCACCTAAACTGTTGGTCACCCACTCAAATACCGTACGGTTGTAATAATCCAAACCACGAACTAAACGCTCATTGACGGTATATGGGATGCCAGCCTGATCTAAAAGTTCACACAAACCGGCAAAATGTTGTTTTGATTCATCATCCAGATAGTCAGACAGCTTAGGTGCATCATTAAGCAGCGACTGAACATCTGGGTTCTTGGAATCCAACACACGTAATGGGTTGCTGTACATGCGGCGCTTACAATCTTCGTCCAACACATCAACATGTTGTTCAAGGAAAGCCACCAGAGCTTCACGGTAATCAGCGCGCGCAGCCAATGATCCAATGGAGTTCAATTCAAGCTGCACATGCTCTGAAATCCCCAACGCACGCCACCAACGGGCTGTCAGAAGAATCAATTCTGCATCAATATCAGGCCCCTGTAGACCGAAAACTTCCGCACCCAGTTGGTGGAATTGACGGTAACGCCCCTTCTGTGGACGCTCATAGCGAAACATCGGGCCGATGTACCACAGACGCTGTTCCTGATTGTACAGCAGACCATGTTCAATACCTGCGCGCACGCACCCTGCGGTACCTTCTGGGCGCAATGTCAGACTTTCGCCATTGCGATCGTCAAAGGTATACATCTCTTTCTCAACCACGTCGGTGACTTCACCGATAGCGCGTTTGAATAACGGGGTCTGCTCTACAATCGGCATACGAATTTCGCTGTAGCCGTAGCCTGCCAGCACTTGTTTTAAAATGCTTTCAATACGCTGCCATATTGCCGTATCGGCTGGCAGGTAGTCGTTCATACCACGGATGGCTTGAATGTTCTTTGCCACGTCTGTTCTCTGTAGTTTTATACCCGTTTACTTGATGTTGCAGCGATGTCGGCAGCAACGTCAACGACGTTAGGTATGGTGCAATAAATAAAGCCGATTATAGAGGTTTGCCACCCACATATTCAATGGCGACAATTTGTTACCTCTACAGGCTCAATATAAAGCGGGCCATGCCCGCTTTTTTTGTATTCAACGACAACAAATGAACGTGCTATTTATTTTTCTTCCAACATATTGATAACTATTCGATTATTTGCATCGAGCATCGATGCTTTGGCACGAATCTTCGCTTCCAACTGGTCAATCATCTTCTCGTTATCAAAACGTTCTCTCTGACGAACACCATCTTCGTAAAAACCACTGTGGTTACGAGCACCGGTTACGCCGATAGTCGAGACCAATGCCTCGCCCGGCCCATTCACCACGCAACCAATGATAGAGACATCCATTGGGGTAATCAGATCTTCTAACCGCTGTTCCAACGCATTGACGGTACCAATAACATCAAACTCTTGGCGGGAACAGGTTGGGCAGGCAATGAAGTTGATCCCGCGAGAACGGATCCGCAGCGATTTAAGGATATCAAAGCCGACTTTGACTTCTTCTACCGGATCCGCAGCCAACGAGATACGTAAAGTATCGCCAATACCTTCTGACAACAAAAGACCCAAACCAATAGCCGATTTCACAGAGCCACTTCGCGCGCCACCGGCTTCAGTTATCCCTAGGTGCAAAGGATTATTAATTTGCTTGGCTAACAGGCGGTAGGAGTTTACAGCCAGAAAAACATCGGAGGCTTTAACGCTGACTTTAAACTGATCAAAATTGAGACGATCAAGGATATCGACATGGCGCATCGCGGATTCAAGCAGGGCTTCCGGCGTGGGTTCGCCATACTTTTCCTGTATATCTTTTTCCAGCGATCCACCATTGATACCAATTCGAATAGGGATATTGTGGTGACGAGCACAATCAACCACGGAACGAATACGTTCTTCTGAGCCGATGTTTCCAGGGTTAATTCGCAGGCAATCAACACCGTACTCCGCAACTTTTAGCGCAATACGGTAATCGAAATGGATATCGGCAACCAACGGAACATTTGACTGCTGCTTGATTAACTTAAATGCTTCAGCCGCATCCATGGTCGGTACTGAAACTCGCACGATATCTACGCCAACACGTTCCAGTGCCTTAATTTGAGCAACAGTCGCATCAACATCAGTGGTCTTGGTATTGGTCATCGATTGCACTGCAATCGGCGCACCATCGCCAATAGGTACTTTTCCGACGTAAATCCGGGTCGATTTACGGCGGATAATAGGGGATTCATTATGCATTACACACTCTCCTTTACAGTCGTGTAGTTTTCGCAACGCAGTGGTCTTTGAAAACCATTATCTTTCACAAGACAATGGCAGTTGGTCAGAACCACAGAGTTGTTTGTCAAAAACACAATATTACTCTACACCGACAGTCAGGCGGGCTACGCGATTAGCCTTAATAAACTTACTCAAATCTACTGGGTTACCCTGATACGTAATCGTTAATGCACCTGGAGCACCAATGGTCAGTTTATAGGGAGCTTTCCCTGAGAGATTGAGAGTCGCGCCCCCTTTTTGGATACCACTGAATAATGTTTTCCCGCTCGCATCGACAACCTGTAACCAGCAGTCAGCAGTGAAATTCATAACCAATGAATCGGCAGATGATGCAGCACTAGCCACGCCAGCATCTGCTGTAGGTAATGGTTGCGCGGTAGAAACATTAGGCAAAGGTGCCTGACTTGGTGAAACAACCGCAGACTCCGCTGAAGTTGTTCCTTGAGGTGCTGTGGTGCTGACACCGCTGTTAGCCGTATCTACTGGTGCTGCACTACTATTAGCAGTTGCAGTACCATTTTCTGTTGGCGTCGAAGGCTGGCTATTTGCGACCGGAGCTTGAGCATCCACCGGGGCCGCAGGATCGCTATTATCATCAGATAGCGGCACAGATTGCCCGCCATTTTGCGACAGTTGAGCAGAAGACTGATCAGCCATAGTGACTATTTCTGCTTGCTGCGCCTGATGATTTTGCCACCACCATGCCCCCGTCAGACCGAGCACAACCAACACAATAAGCCAGGTGAAACTCATCAACCAGCCATCACGTTTTTTATGCTTTTTGCCCAATGAAAAACTTTGCATCGGGGCAACTTTTGCCGCTCTGATCGGCGCTTGTTTTGCCAACATAGGCAACAGTTCATCTTCGGGAAGGTGAACCAATTTAGCGTAAGAACGAATGTAACCACGGTGGAATGTCGAGGCGAGATTAGCTTGTGCTTTATCCTCCTCAATATCACGGATTGTGGATACTTTTAGACACAGACGTTCTGCAACCATCTGCTGAGTGAGCCCGAGCGCTTCACGGGCCTGACGCAGGCGCACACCTGTCGTCTCTGGAACAGTTTGATCTTGGGAGGCTTCAGTATTCATTAGCTAGAAAATGCTGGTACTGTTTGGATTGTGGAAAACTTCGCGCAAGCTGCTTGCCATAGCGTTGAACACTATCTTGACGGCCTGCTAGCGCGGCGAAACGAATTTGTAACCATAAACTTTCAGCACTGGCTGGAAGTACATGTTGATAAACATCCAGTAATAGTTGCGCCTGAGCGCGATTCCCTTCTCCAAAATGCCTTTGAGCTTCGGCAAGCAACGGCTCACCTTTATCCGGATCATACTTCAATGCCCGACTCAGGAGTACCCGAGCCTGTTCATTTTGATTAGCCCGTAAAAAGCAATATCCTGCGTTTTCCAGGCTATCCGCAACCTGACCGTAATCAGGCGACAGCACCGCTGCACTAAACTGTTGTTGGGCCGGTACATACTGCCCTAAACTACACAGAAACGCACCGTAATTATTCAGTACAGTGCCATTTCCCGGTGCCAGTTTCATCGCTAGCTGATAACGCTGCTCTGCCGCCTCATTTTCACCGATGCGTTGCTCATAAAAAGCCATACCTAATTGAGCGCGATAATCCTGTGGGTCTGCGGCTACAGCTTTCTCAAGATTCTGTCGCGCAGCATTAAGATCACCTTGCGCCAGATATTCTAAACCCAGTTGTAAACGTGTCTGCCCAGCAGCGGGTTGACTCACTTTTTCCGGCGATGAACCAGAACAGCCAGCCAATACAGTCGCTATCAGGAACACTCTCCACAGTCTTGTCAGCTTCATGCTTGCTCAATTGTCCTTATGTATGAAGAAACCCGCTATTTCAAGCTACAGATATGTAAGGAGTCGCTCTCACCTACCTGGTTCAGGCACTTATATTATTCCCATTACTGACATTTGAATAACCTTTTTAGCATTGATTACCAAACAAATTATAAGTTGAATAACAGGTAGTTACACTCAAACAGTCAGCATTCAAAATCAGACTGTTTTAATGGCGATAGGTTCACCCGCCATTTTCTTTTTCAAGGTACGCTTGGTGCGGTCGATCACCTCACCGGCCAATTGACCACATGCCGCATCGATATCATCACCACGGGTCTTGCGGACGATAGTGGTAAATCCGTATTCCATCAATACCTTAGAGAAACGATCCACCCGGCTATTTGAACTACGGCCATAAGGTGCCCCTGGGAACGGGTTCCATGGGATCAAGTTAATCTTACACGGAGTATCTTTTAAACATTCCGCCAACTGATGGGCTTGCTCCGTGCTGTCATTGATGTGATCCAGCATAACGTATTCAACCGTAACCCGCCCACCATTGGCATTCGATTTCGCCAAATAACGACGAACGGCGGCCAGGAAGGTTTCAATATTGTATTTACGGTTGATAGGCACGATTTCATCGCGAATATCATCGGTAGGGGCATGTAATGAAATTGCTAAGGCAACATCAATCATATCGCCCAGTTTATCCAGCGCAGGCACCACACCGGAAGTCGACAATGTCACACGACGTTTGGATAAGCCGAAACCAAAATCATCCATCATGATATCCATGGCAGGTACCACGTTATTCAAGTTCAGCAGGGGTTCCCCCATACCCATCATCACCACGTTGGTGATAGGGCGGGTACCGGTTGATTTTAATGAACCGATAATTTTGGCTGCACGCCATACCTGACCGATAATTTCAGATACCCGCAGGTTACGGTTAAAACCTTGCTGTGCCGTTGAGCAGAATTTACACTCTAATGCGCAACCGACCTGAGAGGAGACACACAACGTCGCGCGGTCGCCCTCTGGGATATATACCGTTTCGACTTGCTGATCGCCCACTTTGATGGCCCATTTAATGGTGCCATCGGTTGAGCGCTGTTCTTCCGCCACTTCGGGGGCGCGTATTTCAGCCACGCGCTGTAATTTGGCACGCAACCCTTTATTGATGTCGGTCATTTGCTCGAAATCATCGTAGCAATAGTGATACATCCACTTCATGACCTGATCTGCACGGAAAGGCTTCTCGCCCATTTCGGCAAAAAATTCGCGCATTTGCTGACGATTTAAATCAAGCAGATTGATTTTGCTGGTCGCTGATGCTGCGGTTGCAACCGCGTTGTCAGACTGAGGGGCAGCATCAATTGGCATTGATGCAGTTAATAATTGTTCAGACATGAGTTGTCGTGGCCTCGTTGTTACACTTTACGGCGCTGCGCTTTAAACCGGGTACGGCTTTCGAAACGGCGATGAATAAATAATAGAACGCCCCGGCAGAGATGTCTCCACCGGGGCGCAGCATTGTACAAATTTTAAAGCATGGATTCCATGATTGGAAAGGCGCGTAGGCAACTTTATTGTTTCAGTTAATTAAACAGGCCAATCTAATTCACAAAATCAATTAATTAGCGGGAGAAAATTTCATTTTCGTTGAAGAAATAAGCGATTTCACGCTGAGCTGATTCAACAGCATCAGAACCGTGCACCGCATTCGCGGTGAAACTATCGGCAAAATCTGCACGCAGAGTGCCTGCCAGTGCGTTGTCTGGGTTAGTTGCACCCATGATATCGCGGTGCCGTTGAACAGCATTTTCGCCTTCCAGTACCTGAACCATGATCGGGCCAGAGGTCATGAACTCGACTAAACCATCGAAGAATGGGCGACCTTTATGTTCCGCGTAAAAACCTTCAGCTTGTTCTTTGCTCAGGTGCAGCATTTTTGCAGCAATAATTTTGAAACCAGCACTTTCAAAACGCGCATAGATGGCACCAATGTCGTTATTGGCAACAGCATTGGGTTTGATAATGGAGAAAGTACGTTCTAAAGCCATGATAACCTCTATTGGATTTCTAATATTGACCGGACTCGGAACCCGCTTCGTAAAATGCTTTTTAGCTCGCGGACAGTTCCTTTACTACAAAATTATGCCGACCCTGTACAGTGGCCGCCGATTATATGTGTGCTGTCAGCGCTTGCCTACGGGAATTACAACATTTCATTAAAAAATATTTATCTTTATTCCTCATTTATATGTACAACTCACACTTTGCATAAAAATCTTTTGAGATCCCACTCGTATCTGAATTACGTAATCAATCTCAAAGTTCATTAATATATTGAAATCCGACCTTTTTTTTCACAATTGCGGATGGCTGGCTAATCACATCCGATACCAAAGACCGTTTTCCTTTCTTGGCGAGGTACTCGGCCAGTGCTCTCATAGCAGCAGTACCCGCCCCGCGAATAACACCATTGGCAGTAGGATGCAGCACATCGGCTGGGCGGGTTAACGAACCTGCAATGCCCACATCATATTCATTAATATCTACTGCCATCGCTATACTGATTATCTCGCCAGATAAACGCACAATTACATAAATATAATCCTCACGTGGTGTTCTTAGCCAACTTTGGGCAACATCGCTCACCAAGCTGGCAGCAGAAATAACATCGTTCATTCCCTGATGCATATTAGGATTACTTGTAGTTTCAGCAGCTTCGGCTGTAGCTGCCGTTGCAGCCGTTGATGCAATATTTAAAGACTGCCAGGCCTGGCGATACAGCTTGCGCCAATCCTCCACCACTGGAAGAACATTTTGTCTGGCAATTTGCGTGGCTTCAGTGATACCAGTTATCACCTCAATATCAAAATGCAGCTCAGGTTGTTCAATCCACTCACCATGATGTTGCCTTCTGGGTACTGTCTCGACAAATTGAAAACCTTGCAAAGTAAGCTCATAGCGCCCCTGAGGTAATAACTGCACCGCTTGTGGGGGCTGGGCGATAGACTCTGGCTTATTGTGCCGCAAATAATCGCTATAGCTGAGTTGGGAAAAATCAAATGCTGTCTTTAACAGTGCTACATTATCAATATTTGCCGCGACAAAGGTTCGAACATTTTCAACCAAACGTTCGTCAACTATAGGATCAGATACCGCGTAACCGGTATCTCCTGTATTAACAATCCGCGATATAACCCGGCCAAACGTTTCAGCATTCCAAGTACTTATGCTGTTACCAAATAGCAGCGTAAAGTCAGTTAAAATATTTAATGTCCAGGTGATGCAAGGAGGAATAGTCTCACGGCGAGAACGTAGGTGAGGTAGCACTTCGTCATTCATAGAAACATTACAGGCCAGCGCGGTTGCAGGTAGAGTTAATGATTTACCATTCATATCTGAATTAACATAAGTCAATGTCCCTTTTGGGTCAGATGAGGGGGCTGTCACCACTGTTTCAAAAGCGACAGCTTCATCATCTTTTATCTTAGATAGTGGTCTGGATGTGCCCGATATTTGTAATGTTTTATTCTCTCTACTGCTAAAAAACTCTTGTGCATCAGTGATAAAATGGTCTACCTGATTACACCCTCCCTGGATAATATAATTA
>NZ_CACVAD010000076.1 GCF_902726545.1 Yersinia artesiana
ATGTATTATATTTTATGAATTAATTAAACCACGAATGTGAGAAATAAAGATATTAAAAATAAACATATTAAGTGAAGAATAAAAATAAATATTATTAGATACGCTATTACTTGCCTATTAATAAAAGACAATAAATATTGTTATTGATAGTATTTATAAGCTTAATAATTTAACATGATTACTCTGGAATAAAACTGAACGTATTCAAATGCGCTACAGTATGCATAAAAAATGCGGGTCACCCTAAGATGACCCGCAGTAACCGAACTCTTTTTGCTGTCAGAGTGTTACTCTGCCAATTCGTTACTCAGCTTGGTGATGCGCACGAGTTCAATACGGTAATCTGACACTTCTATAATCTCGAAGCGCAAATTATGCAGTTCAATCACATCACCTGCGGTTGGCATATGGCCTGAATGTGACAGCAGCATACCCGCTAATGAAGCATAGTCTGCCGTCGGGCTGACCAACTCTTGACAATCCAGCGCCTGCTCCAGAGAGTGCAAATCTGCCCCCCCTTTCACCAACCAAGCATCACCATCGGCAATAATATCTGGCGTTTCATCTTCATCAGGGAACTCACCGGCAATAGCTTCCAGCACGTCGAGCGGAGTGACCAGCCCTTGCACCACACCAAATTCGTCATTAACCACCACTAAGCGGCCTTTCGCTTTGCGCAAGACGCCCAACAGATTAATCACATCCATAGTATCAGGCACAACTATTGGTGGTGTCGCCGCAGCAAACTCACAAATAGAGTCTCCACGTTCAATCGCCACTAACAGATCTTTGGCACGAACCACACCGATTATCTGATCCAATGAGTCACGGCATACCGGGAACAGGCTGTGTGGTGTATCTAACAGTTGCTCACGGATCTCTTCTTGTGAACGAGTACAATCCACCCAAGAGATTTCTGTGCGTGGTGTCATCACGCTGCGCAATGACCGGGATGCCAATGTCAGCACACCGCTTATCATATAGCGCTCTTCTTCCGCAAAAGCCTCTGTCGGCATTACCAACTGCGGATCGCCGTTTTGTGGCTCCTGCTGCTGACGCCCCCCCATAAGGCGGATGATAGCTTCGGCCGTGCGCTGGCGGCGTGGCAAGCGAGATTCATGCTTAATAAAGTTACGGCGGGCAATCTGGTTAAACAGCTCTATCAGGATAGAGAATCCGATGGCGGCATACAGGTAGCCTTTCGGAATATGGAAACCAAAACCTTCAGCAATTAAGCTCAAGCCGATCATCAGCAAGAAGCTCAGGCACAGCACCACAACCGTCGGGTGTGCGTTAACAAACCGCGTCAATGTTTTTGATGCCAGCAGCATCACGCCCATGGCAATCACGACCGCAGTCATCATGATAGCCAAATCATTGACCATCCCCACGGCAGTAATCACCGCATCGAGGGAGAACACGGCATCCAATACTACTATCTGTGCAACAACAGCCCAGAAGCTGGCATAACCTTTGCTCGCACTGTCATCGTGCTGGTTTCCCTCAAGCCGTTCATGTAACTCGGTGGTGGCTTTAAACAGCAGGAACAGCCCCCCCACCAGTAAAATCAGATCTCGCCCGGAGAAGCTAAAGCTGCCAACACTAAACAGCGGTGTGGTCAGCGTGACCATCCAGGAAATCACCGACAGCAGCCCCAAACGCATAATCAATGCCAGAGACAACCCGATAATACGAGCTTTATCTCTTTGTTTTGGCGGCAATTTATCGGCCAGAATGGCGATGAATACCAGGTTATCGATACCCAGAACAATTTCCAGTACCACCAACGTCAATAACCCTGCCCAGATTGAGGGGTCCATTAGAAATTCCATGTCAGACTCCGATAATAAGAACACGATTCAGATGATGTGCGACCTGCAACAGACACAGCAAAACGCCGCGGTACGGTTGTCAGTATAGATACGCAGAAAGATCGGGTGAAATTATACGCAGCAACTGTGCGTGATTGGATAACCAGATGTAGACCCACTGGTGAGGTATTAACACTAGAGAAACAGTAACTTCGGTGACAGTCCATAGGGAGAGCTGAGGCCCTTAACTCCTGACAATTAATCGAGCCGCTAACTTTATCAGGAATTTTTTTATCAGCATAGTCGGATTTATTACCAGGCCCACGATTAACTAAAATCTCATGAAATTACGCCGTATCAGTAAACAGCATGCTTATTTTCATGGCTAAAATTTCTCCCCAGCCCCAAACGGGCTATCCGCCAAGATTCACACCAATCGCACAAAATTTACACACAACAATCATATTATGATGAATATGTTAGCGCTACACTCATCAAAATTACTCATATAAGTGTCGAATAATTATCCAACTAAGCGAAATCATTCATAACATGTCCCAATAAATGAGCAACATCACATAATTTATTTTTTCACTGACTAAAATAAATCACATCCAACACATTGCGATATGTACCTGAATCGATTCATTGGTGTTGCGAATAAATCATCAGCAGTGCGCTGATATTGTGACTATCATAATAGATTCAATATGTATCGAAGTGTGCTTGGGGATTACTGCTTTTATGTTACGTGCGAGAACTCAATTCTGAGTTAACTGAGGGGGTAGCGAGTGAGTATAGCTATTATCATTGGCACACATGGGGTTGCGGCAGAACAACTGCTAAAAACCACCGAAATGCTTATAGGCGAACAAGAAAATGTCGCCTATATCGATTTCGTCCCAGGTGAGAATGCCGACACGTTAGTTGAGAAATACACAGCTAAACTGGAAGGGTTAGATACCAGTGCGGGAGTGATCTTCCTGGTTGATACCTGGGGTGGTAGCCCGTTTAACGCCGCCAGCCGAATTGTTACTGACAAAGAAAATTACGAAGTCATCGCTGGCGTTAACATTCCAATGCTAGTGGAAACCTTTATGGCACGTGATGATAATCCATCATTTGCCGAACTGGTTGGCATTGCATTGGAAACCGGTCGTGCGGGTGTTAAGGCTCTTAAAACATCTCAAGCCGAACCCGAGACAAAACCTGCCGCTGTAAAAAAAGTTACCGCAGCTCCTGCCGTCGCTTTAGGTCCAAACGATCATATGAAGATCGGGCTGGCACGTATTGATGACCGCCTGATTCATGGTCAGGTCGCAACTCGCTGGACCAAAGAAACAAACGTAAATCGCATTATTGTGGTCAGCGACGAAGTGGCTGCCGACAAAATGCGTAGCACCTTACTCAAACAGGTTGCTCCTCCAGGCGTAACCGCGCACGTAGTTGATGTTGATAAAGCTATCCGCGTATACAACAACCCGCAATATGCCAAAGATCGAGTCATGTTGTTATTTACCAACCCAACTGACGTCGTGCGTTTGGTTGAGGGGGGAGTGGATATTAAGTCAGTCAATATTGGTGGCATGGCATTCCGTCAGGGAAAAACCCAGGTGAACAATGCTGTTTCCGTTGATGAAAAAGATATTGAAGCATTCAATAAATTGAATGCTCGCGGTATTGAACTGGAAGTTCGAAAAGTATCTTCGGATAGCCGGCTCAAAATGATGGACTTGATTAGCAAACTTAATAAATAGCGTTACTAAAAACTACGTAGCAAGGTTATGCCCTGTTCTGTTTTGGAACTCGGTTATTTTTACTCAGCTTTTTTGGTCATAGGAGAAGTACAATGGAGATCACAACTCTTCAGATTGTGCTGATATTCATAGTTGCCTGTATCGCCGGGATGGGTTCCATTCTGGATGAGTTCCAATTTCACCGCCCTCTGGTGGCCTGTACCTTGGTAGGTATGGTTCTGGGTGATATGAAAACCGGTATTATCGTCGGTGGTACCCTGGAGATGATCGCTCTTGGCTGGATGAACATCGGGGCCGCAGTGGCACCTGATGCTGCTCTGGCATCGATTATTTCAACCATCCTGGTTATTGCTGGCGGCCAAAGCATCGGTGCCGGTATCGCTCTGGCGATCCCGTTGGCAGCAGCCGGTCAGGTGTTAACCATTATCGTACGTACCATTACTGTTGCCTTCCAGCATGCCGCTGATGGTGCAGCAGAACGTGGCAGTCTGCGAGCAATTACCTGGATTCATATCTCCGCGTTGTTCTTGCAAGCGATGCGTATCGCCATCCCGGCACTGATCGTTGCCCTGTCCGTCGGGACATCTGAAGTTCAGATGATGCTTAGCTCAATTCCTGAAGTGGTTACCAATGGCCTGAATATCGCCGGTGGTATGATCGTTGTTGTCGGTTACGCCATGGTTATCAACATGATGCGTGCTGGCTACCTGATGCCATTCTTCTATTTAGGTTTCGTGACTGCCGCATTTACCAACTTCAACCTGGTGGCCTTGGGTGTTATTGGTGTGGTTATGGCCGTGCTTTATATCCAGCTTAGCCCGAAATACAACAAGTCTCAGGTTGTACAGGCAGGCCCGGCCAATAACGATCTTGATAACGAATTAGACTAGGAAAAGGTGAGAGAAATGGTTGATACAACGACTGTTGATAAAACAACTACTGGTGAAAAGAAACTCACGCCCGCCGATATTCGCGGTGTGTTTATCCGCTCTAACCTCTTCCAAGGGTCGTGGAACTTCGAACGTATGCAGGCGCTGGGTTTCTGCTTCTCTATGGTACCGGCGATTCGTCGCCTGTATCCGGAGAACTCGGAAGAGCGTAAGCAGGCAATCAAACGTCATTTGGAATTCTTCAACACCCAACCTTTCGTTGCTGCCCCGATTCTGGGCGTAACGCTGGCGATGGAAGAGCAGAAAGCCAATGGTGCAGCGATTGACGATGCCGCAATTAACGGTATCAAAGTTGGTCTGATGGGGCCACTGGCCGGTGTGGGTGACCCAATATTCTGGGGTACTGTACGCCCGGTATTTGCCGCCCTCGGTGCTGGTATTGCGATGAGCGGTAGCTTACTTGGCCCACTGCTGTTCTTTGTGCTGTTTAACGTAGTTCGTCTGTTAACCCGTTATTACGGCGTGGCTTACGGCTATAAAAAAGGTGTCGATATCGTCAGCGATATGGGCGGCGGCTTCCTACAAAAACTGACGGAAGGGGCGTCTATCCTCGGCCTGTTTGTCATGGGGGCCTTGGTTAACAAGTGGACACACGTCAATATACCGGTGGTGGTGTCCAGAGTCACCAACCAGGCGGGCGAGACTACTGTTACCACGGTACAAACCATCTTGGATCAGTTGATGCCAGGCTTAGTACCGTTGCTGTTAACCTTCGGTTGTATGTGGCTGTTGCGCCGTAAAGTTAACGCGCTGTGGATTATTATGGGCTTCTTCGCCATCGGTATCTTCGGCTACTGGATTGGCTTCCTGGCACCATAATTTTCTGGTTAGATTTGGCAAAAACCGGGGGGATACTCCCGGTTTGAGGTTAAGGACAAAGCTACTGATGCACGAAGAGTGAAGGGTTTACCGCACCTAGGGGCACTCCGGTCGCTTACGCGACTACGACCCCAACGGCACGATTCCCCTTCATTTGATTTTATCAGTAGTCTGAAACCGGGGGGTTACTCCCGGTTTTTTATTTAGGAGTAAGTGCATGTCGGTTACGGATATTGTCTTAATTGTTTTTATTGCCCTGTTACTGGCTTATGCCATCTATGATGAATTCATCATGAACATGATGAAAGGAAAAACCCGGCTACAAATTCACCTTAAGCGCAGAAATAAAATCGACAGTGCCATCTTTGTCGGGCTGATTGCTATTCTTATTTACAATAATGTGATGGCAAATGGCGCACCATTAACCACTTATTTATTAGTGGGTTTAGCGCTAATTGCATTTTATATTTCTTATATTCGTTGGCCTAAATTGTTGTTTAAAAATACAGGATTCTTCTACGCTAATGCTTTTATTGAATATAGCCGAATAAAAAGTATGAATTTATCTGAAGATGGGATACTGGTGATTGATTTAGAACAGCGCAGATTACTTATTCAGGTTAGACAATTAGATGACCTGGAAAGGATTTATAATTTTTTCATTGAAAATCAAGCATAAAACTATAGCTCAGGGAAATGAAGCAGTTGATTTTCCAGTTGATTGATTAATTTCCCAACATCTTTATTACACCTCAGCTATTTATTTCCACACCATTGCTGATGCTTATATCACCTATTTTTCGGCAAAATCTCGATAATGAAAATCATTATCAATACCTTCTGTTCGCCATATTATTTTTGGGGTTGTCGCCATTGGAATTTATATGTTAAGGTTGCGCCGTTCATGGGGAGTAGCCGGTTTCTATACGTTATATTGAATTGATATATCGATATATAGAAACGCTCGTATCAACATACTCGTTTCATTTATTGGAACGTGGTGCGGGCAGCCAGGTAAGGTTGGCGAGACCATAGACACGTAGCTCCGTCGTTAGGTTGGGGGTGGGTTACGTGTATATGGAGCCGCCCGGCCGAGACTATTGCTATGAATCTATCTGCAACATTAGTGCTTGCTTTTGCTATGTCTATGGATGCCTTTGCTGCATCTATTGGTAAAGGTGCCAGCCTACATAAGCCCCGTTTTAGAGAAGCTATTCGCACCGGTCTTATCTTTGGTGTGATCGAAGCTATTACCCCACTAATTGGCTGGTGCATTGGCCTATTCGCCAGTCAATATATTCTGGAATGGGACCACTGGATTGCCTTTAGCCTGCTGTTCATTCTGGGTTGCCGCATGATTTTCGAAGGCGCAAAACAGCAAGTCGAAGAAACCGAAAAAATGCGCAGTCACAGCTTTTGGGTTCTGGTGATGACAGCCATTGCCACCAGCCTTGATGCCATGGCAATTGGTGTTGGTCTGGCGTTCTTGCAAGTGAACATTGTTCACACCGCAATGGCGATTGGGTTAGCCACCATGATTATGGCAACCCTCGGAATGCTGATTGGCCGCTATATCGGCCCACTACTCGGTAAACGCGCTGAAATCATCGGGGGTATTGTGCTGATAGGTATCGGTTTTAATATCCTTTACGAGCACATTTATCGTCTCGCCTAACCTGATAACCCTATCGTTAATCCTTTTATTCTCGCTGTAAAATAAAGCGAGCTAAAAGAGCAAAAAGAAACCCCGCATTCGAGATGAATAGCGGGGTTTTTTATTCTATCAATAATCGGCAAATATCAATTCAGTATTAGAAATCCATTGAGACTGATAATTTCAGTGCTCGTGGGTCGCCCTGATAAATGTAAGTGCCAGAATCTTCAACCGATTCCCAGTAGCGTTCGTTGGTTACGTTCTCAATATTCGCCCGCCATGTCAGACTGGTATCTTTCATTGGCATGGTATAACGCACCCCCAGATCCAGACGCGTCCAAGGTTTCAGTTTCAAGGTATTGGCTTCGTTGGCATATTGGGAACCAGAGCGCACCACTGTACCAGTCGCGGTCAGACCTTCAACCACAGGAATATCATATTCGCCGCCAAACACTAACTGGTAGTTGGCAACACCAACGGCATCATTACCATTATTGGCGCTGTCAGCCGCTTGGGTCAGTTTAGGGTCTAACCACGTTGCACTCGCTAACAGACGGGTACCAAATACCGGCTCGCCGAATACATTCAGTTCAATACCACGGTTGCGCTGTTCGCCATAGAAACCATAGACGTTAGTCGCTGGATCAACCATACCCGTTGGTCGGGTAATTTCAAACAGAGCCAACGTACCACCGTAGCGTTGGTTATCAAACTTCAGACCGATTTCATTCTGTTTGGAATGAATGATGCCCGGAATTTGGCCTGCGTTAACCACTGGCTTGCCATTAAATTGATAAGGTGCGGACTTGCCCGGCCCCAGCGCTTCAATGTGGTTAGCATACAGGGAGACTTTCTCCCACGGCTTCACCATGATGCCGTAAATAGGTGTTACTTTCATCGCATCCAGCGAACCGGCACTGTTTGGCACCCCACTGTCAAAGTTACGAATCGTGACTTCCTGCCGACGCACGCCCAACATCAATGATACTTTGTCATCCATCATCGACAGCGTATCAGATAATGAAAGACCAGAAGCACGCACCTGACTAGTTAATTGCGGATCTTGACTATCACTTCCCATGATCGTCGGAGGAAAACCAATCACACCGGGGTTATAAATATTAGTATCTTCTGAGCCAGACATATTCCAAGCTGACTTGGTAGTACGATAGTTAGCGGCATAACCCAGATTGACTTTATGGGCGATTGGACCAGTATCAAAATGACCACGAATACCGCCCAGACCGGCAACAGAGTCAGCGACATACGGCACATACAGACGAGAAATAGTGGCATCACCATTATTATTCGTCAGCATCGGCGCACCATACTGACCGGTTTCTTCATTGCGACTGGCACCGACAGAGCCATAAATTGTCCAGTTCTGGCTGACATCATACTCACTGCGCAGCATACCGAAGGTGGTTTCCATATCGGTATACACCCACGACTGCCCATAGTTCAGGGTTGAAGATGGCGGTTCTGGGATAGCGGTCACCATATAATCACCGTTAGCATCTCTACTCAATCCAACATCAGTGCGCATATGATGAATAGTTTGCTTCTGATAGCCCACATCTAATGAAGTACGGGTGCGATCGCCACGGTAATCAAGGCCGGTTGAAATTGCGGTCAAACGATTTTTCTCATCGTTGATTGCTGTTTCACCTTCACGGTGCAGGACATTCACTCGCACGCCGAACTGATCGTCATCACCATAACGGCGACCGACATCCAACGCCCCGCCCACTTGAGAAGCTGAACCATAATCCACTGTGACGCGTGTCAATGGAGTATCACCGGCACGTTTAGGTTCGAGATTAATCATCCCGCCCACACCGCTACCACTGGGTGAAATACCATTAATGAAGGCATTGGCACCTTTAAACACCTCGACTCGCTCAACCATGCTGGTTGACACGATCTGACGCGGTAAAACACCGAACAGGCCGCCAAATGAGATATCGTCGCCATCAAGGTTGTAACCACGAATACGATAGTTCTGTGACGGGTTGCCGTAACCGCGCACGTTTTGCACGGAAGCATCATTTTTCACAACATCAGCAATCGAATTGGCTTGCTGGTCTTCAATCATTTTTGAGGTATAGCTGATGACGTTAAATGGCACGTTGCGCGCATCTTGCTGCCCAAGGAAGCCAATACGACCACCATTCGCCACCTGACCATCTAAATAGGTTGGAATTAAATCATTACCACCCGCGCGGAAAGTCTCCTGCGTCCCGACAACCGTGATGGTGTCACTTTTTTTGCTGTCATCAGCTTTAGCCGTTGCTGTTGCGGCGCTGGTTTTTTTGGTGTTTTCAGCTGTGCTATCTGTAGCCGTAGCCGCCCATGAGGAAGCTGATAGCGTCCCTAATGCGGCACCGATCATGACGCACAACAGGCGCGGAGCCAGCCGTTTTTGATGTGCGCAAGAAGAAATATTTTGATTCATCGTGTTGATGCCCCTGAGTTTCACAAAAGGATTACAAATGAGAATGCTTATTATAAGGATTCAGAATTATCCGCATAACATCTACTGATGCAAGCATTTCCGTACATTCAGGGGATTATTTTTGCTGTGGTGAATAATTTAGGTAGGTTATGTAATAAACCTGATCGCCAGTAGCAGCGTCATTGTATAAGGAGATAAAAAGAGGCTAAGGTGAGATTATTCTAAAATGTATTTAATTGATGCAAGTTTAATTCCGCCCTCCCCACTTAAGTCATTTATTTATACATTTACAACCCGATTAGCCCCTATTATTAATAAGGTGAACTATTATTCAGCCCCCTTATCATGCCATCACACTCATCGCTGTAAGCCCCGTAAATGCTGGCCTGATTGAAAAAATAGCAGCTACCAGCAGGTTATTAAATGTCTTTTCTTTATCGTTATTAATAAAAATCTTATTACATAATCCCCAATGTTAGCGATAAACTAGTTCAATACATTTATCGCTATGACAGATTAAATCTTCTGGATTTGGTTCTGTGCAGCACATATGACCGAATAAAAATTCAAGGAATATAGGAATGGCTTTCCATCCGGCATCATTTGACGATCACATTTTTCGGCTATTAATCGAAGCCGTGGATGACTACGCCATATATATCATTGATGCCCAAGGACATATCCTCACATGGAACAATGGTGCCGAGCGCAATACCGGCTATCACGCCGATGAAATCATTGGTCAATCTTTCGAGCTGTTTTACACCCCTGAAGATTTAGCAACGCAATTACCCGCCAAAGGCCTGCAACATGCCAATCAACTGGGCCATTATGAGAATCAAGGCTGGCGAGTTCGCAAAAATGGTAAGCGCTTCTGGGGGCATATCACCCTTAGCGCACTGCACGACGCAGACCATAATTTGCAAGGTTTTGTGCAAGTTACCCGTGATCTGACCGACAAATGGCAGCGGGAAAATGCTTTGCGCAAAAGTGAAGAGCAGTTTCGCCATCTGATCAGTGAAGTCGAAGATTATGCTATCTACATGATAGATACTCATGGGCGCATTCTAACCTGGAATAAAGGCGGTGAGCGCAATGAAGGCTATACCAGCGACGAAATCATTGGCGAGCATTTTGCCCTACTGTTCACCCCAGAAGACATTTCCGCCGGTCTGCCAGAGAAGTCACTGGCAAAAGCCATTGCCGAGGGTAATTTCCAGACCGAAGGCTGGCATGTGCGCAAAAATGGTATCCGTTACTGGGCCAGTGTGGCCATTAATCCCATGCATGATGACAGCGGGAAGTTGTTAGGGTTTACCAAAATTGTTCGTGACCTGACGGAACGACGCCAGCGCGAAGAAGCCTTGCGCATCAGCGAAGAACGTTTTCGCCTGATGGTCGATACCGTCGAAGATTATGCCATTTTAATGCTGGACCCCTGGGGCCGCGTCAATACCTGGAACCACGGTGCAGAGCGTAATATGGGCTATGCCAGCAATGAAATAATCGGCCAGCATTTTGGCTGCTTCTTTTTGCCGGAAGATATTGCCGCCGGGTTACCAGAGAAATTACTGAAAACCTCCGCTTCGGCCAGTCGGGTAGAACGTGAGGGCTGGCTGGTGCGCAAAGATATGACCCGCTATTGGGCTGTTACCGTGATTACCGTGGTGCATGACCACCATGGCAAACTGCTGGGTTACGCCAAAATAATCCGCGATATGAGCGAGCGAAAACAGCGGGAAGATGCACTGCGTGCCAGTGAAATCGCGCGTTATGAAGAGCGGGAGCAACTGCATCGGGTGCTGTCATCCATTCAGGAGGGAATTATCTCTCTTGATACTGAAGGGCGCGTTGTATTGATGAATCCTAAAGCTGAAGAGATGACAGGCCGCAGTCAGAATGAATCTTGCGGCTTGCCCATTGAAGAAGTTTTTATCTTATGGTCCCCATTACAGGATAAAAATCAATTGGTTGCCATCAATCAGTGCCTGGCCGAAGGGCTTCATACCTTATTGCCCGAAGGCTGTCAGCTGTTATCGAGCCAGGGAGAGCGCCAGGAGATTCGTTGCTCCGCCTCACCGATTCGTGATCGTGACAACCTTCTCACCGGTGCGGTGGTGGTTTTCCAGGATGTCACGCGCGCGCGCCATGAGCAGCGAGAGTTACAGTATCAGGCCAATCATGACATGTTAACTGGCTTGATAAATCGACGGAGATTGGAAGAGCGTCTCAATCAGGCCATCAGCCAGTTGAGTCAGAATGAGCAGCATATCCTCTGTTATGTCGATTTAGATTACTTTAAGGATGTGAATGACAGTGCCGGTCACGAGGCTGGGGATATGGTGCTGCGAATGGTGGCGCAAACCATGCAACAAGCGGTGCGCGAAAATGACATTGTGGCGCGTTTAGGCGGTGATGAGTTCGCTATCGTGCTATTTAATTGTCAAAATAAACCCGCAACCGAAGTGTTGGAAAGGGTCGTCGCTGACATTGCTTCAATCCAATTCCATTGGCACGGTCAATCCTATTCCTTTACCGCAAGCCTTGGGGCGGTATCATTGAATCGGCAAACAGAAACGGCAGCACAAGCTATGCGTCAGGCAGATATTGCCTGTTATGCGGCAAAACATGCCGGCCGCAACCGCTTATCACTTGCGCTATAGTTCTACCTCTCTTTTAGCAGGTGACGATACTGTCACCTGCGACCTGCGACCTGCGCCCTTGATGACACAATTTATTCAAGGTTATTTTGCTGGCATGTACAGCAATTAGACCCCGGTCAAAATATCGATTCCAGCAGTATGATATATAAATATCATCACCTGATTAATTGGAAAAATAGCTATGCCGTACTTTACGGTCAGTATCGTTTTGCATAACGCCGTGGAAGGCGATTATGATTCTCTTAATAAGAAAATGATTGATGCCGGGTTTACTTGCCATATCGGCAGGGAGAAAGTCTATAAATTACCAGAGGGCGAGTTCAATTACGGCAGTGGCACATTAAATAAACAGGAAGTCGCTGATTTAGCACTAAAAGTTGCAGAGCAGATACGATTTATCCCCTCGATTTTAGTGACTGAATCCGGAGGAAGAACCTGGCGAAATTTAGATCTGAAATAAATATCTTTATTATAAATAGAACATACTTTAAATTTGACTTAAGTTAACAACCAATCCTCCACCAGGGATTATTGTACTATCTCATTAAGATAATAATATTTATCCCTCACGGGAGTTATGCGCTCGTCATTTATTTATGCATTATTAAATAACGAGCAATCACTTATATTAGCTTTTCGTCACTGCTTAGCGCAGCACTGGCAAGATCTTCTCTACGGCGATGAATGGCGATAACAAAATCGGTTTCACAGACAAAAGAGTGCCGGGCAGCGAGTTCTTGTCCGGTTTCAATGGAAGCGCGCCAGGCAAAAGGCGTCATCTGCAATAAATTAAAACCTTGCTTACCGCTTAACTTCATTTCGTAGGCCAAGGTTTCACTGCTAACCAGATCAAACCCATCCAAATGCTCTGGCGTATCGTCGTGCAGTTGTACTTGAGCATAAATCAGGGCTTTTAACTGATAGAGATGGCGCGGACCAGGCGCAACAGTAACCACCATGCCACCGGGCTTTACGGTTCGGGCCAGCTCCGTTGCCTTGCAGGGAGCATAAATACGTAACACCGCATCAAGAGCTTGATTGGCAAAGGGTAATCTGTGGCTGGATGCCACACAAAAGTTGACTTGAGGATAGCGTTTTGCTCCGTATCTTACAGCGACTTTGGCGACGTCTAACCCGAAAATAGCCATCTGACGCTGCCGGTTTAACTGGTTGGCCACTGCGGCGGTGTAATAACCCTCGCCGCAACCGATATCCAACAACATAGCGGCATCCAGTGGTAGCGCCTTATCCAGAATCTCGCAGACTCGTTGTTGCAAAGGTTGATAATAGCCCGCATCCAGAAAAGCCCGCCGAGCCTGCATCATCTCTGGGCTATCCCCTGGCTGTTTCGACCCTTTATGCTGCACCGGCATTAAATTGACGTAACCCTCTTTGGCGCAATCAAACTGGTGGTTATTGCTGCAACGCCACTGTTGCGGGCTTTGCTGCAAGGCCTGATGACAAAGGGGGCACTGATAAGACATGGTTGAATCCCAGATAACTGATTAATAACCGCCAGAAATACTGGCAGACGCGGCGTTAGTCTAAAGAAGCACAGATACTGTTGCAAGCCGCGGTTACCCTTGGTGAATCAAGCGAAATTAACTATGGCGCATCACATTGATGGGAATCGCATCAGGCTCCACATTCATGGTGCGTAAAATTTGCCCCATAATATCGCTAAATACCGGTGCAGAAACTGCGCCACCATAGTATTTACCCGCCTGAGGGTTGTTAATCACCACCACCAAGGCAAAACGGGGTTGGCTGGCGGGAGCAACACCGGCGGTATACGCCACATATTTATCAATATACTGACCATTTGGTCCAATCTTCTTGGCCGTCCCGGTTTTCACCGCCACCCGATATCCCCGTACTGCGGCTTTCACCCCACCGCCGCCAGGTAATGCCACACTTTCCATCATATGTTCCACCTCGCGCACCAGCACTTCTGGGAATATACGCTGACCCAATACCGGCGGATCAACCTTGGTAATCGACAAGGGTCGATAAATACCGAAGCTGCCGATAGTGGCATAGACCCTTGCCAGTTGCAGCGGCGTCACCATCAAGCCATAGCCGAAGGAGAACGTTGCGCGGTCTAAATCACTCCAACGCTGCCGATGTGGCATTAACCCACTACTTTCCCCTGTCAGCCCTAACTGCGTCGGCTGGCCCAAGCCAAACGCTGAGTAGGTTTGCACCAATGCAGAAGCGGGCATCGCCAGCGCCAGTCGCGATACCCCAACATCACTGGATTTTTGCAGCACACCGGTCAGTGATAGAGCCGGATAAAGCGCCACATCTTTGATAAGGTGCCCACTCAATATATAGGGGTGGGTATCCAACACTGCATCAGGTTTCACTATATGGCGCGCCAATGCGGTCATAACCACCATCGGTTTCACTGTTGAACCGGGTTCAAAAATATCGCTAATCGCCCGATTACGAAAATTCTCCTCAGGAGTGCCCACCCTATTATTCGGGTTAAAGGTGGGGTAGTTAGCCATCGCCAATACTTCGCCGGTGTTCACATCAATAACCACGGCAGAGCCGGAATCCGCCTTATTGAAGATGACGGCATTGGTCAATGCATGGGAGGCTTCTGTTTGCAGTCGCTCATCAATGCTAAGTTCAACATTTTGCCCCGGATGACTGTCGGTCGAGGAGATATCTTCCACCACCCGGCCGAAGCGATCTTTACGTACCACCCGACTGCCGGCAGTGCCGCTGAGGAGCGCATTAAAACTCTTTTCGACACCCTCAATACCCTGATCATCAATATTGGTGAAACCCACCAGATTTGCGGCGACATCCCCCGCAGGGTAGAAGCGCCGTGATTCCTCTTTTATGGCGATACCCGGTAATTTCAGCCGTTGAATATATTCAGCAACATCAGGCTCCACTTGCCGGGCCAGATAGATAAAACGGGCATTGGGAGTTTGATGAATACGGCTGTTGAGTTGGTCGAGTGGTATGTTAAGTTCCTGAGCCAATGCCTGCCAGCGATCTGAAACACCAACCCCCCCTTTCTCCAATACCGTCGCAGGATCCGCCCAGATAGCCTCAACCGGCACACTGACCGCCAGAGGATGTCCGTTTCTGTCGGTGATCATACCGCGCGTATTCGGTGTGGCCACGACACGTACTGAGCGCATGTCTTCTTCTTTTACCAACGGATCAGGTTCAATAACTTGCAACCAGGCAACTCTGGCTATCAGACCAATAAATGAAAGTAAAATGCAGCCACATAGCAAGCTAAAACGCCAACGGATAAAGTTAGAGGAATCATTTTTTGGTTTAGAAATCACAGAGTTCAATCCTGAATGGTCGCTTGAATAACAGCAGCCATTAAACCCTATCCACTGTATCAATAGGTGTCAAAACAGTGATACAAGATGCGTTATTTTGCAACAATTCACTAACGGCGATTTAAAAGAAAAGGTGACTGGTCAATAAGTTAAAAAACGGCTTACACTGGATAGCGTCTTTTTTCTTCCTTAGGTAAGTCCTATGACTGATTTTTCACCACAACTCAGCCGAATCACCACTATTTGCCATGGTTTTGGCAATAAATCTGCCCTATTACCTGACTGCCTCCAACCTTATCAGTCATCACAAGCCAATAAAAAGCAGGTTCATGGCACCACGATTGTCGATGTGACAGAACCCAGACAAGAGTGTGGCGAAGCCGATGGTCTCTATACTACGCAACCGGGCATTTTATTAACTGTTTTGACGGCGGATTGTCTGCCGGTGATTTTCAGTCAACGGGATGGAAAAGGTATTGCAGTGGTTCATGCCGGTTGGCGCGGTTTATTAGATGGTATTATCTTAAAAATGGTTGAACGTATAGCGCGCGACGACAACCCGGCTAATTGGGTGGCCGCCATCGGGCCAGCCGCCCGTTCCTGCTGTTATGAAGTTAATGAAGAATTGGTGGAGCGGTTTGTTAACGAATTACCGCTGGCAAAAAATATTATTTCGCCGCGTTTTCGCCACCTTAACTTAGCAGCCATAGCTGAGCACCAGTTACGTGGCGCAGGCATTCATCAAGTTGATAGGGTCGGTAGTTGTACAATATGCACCACAATCCCAGATGATGAGGATAATGCTCAGCCCCGTTTCAAATACACCAGTTTTCGCCGCACCAGCCTACAGCAAGCAATTGACCCAACCCATCCCGGCATTAAAGGCCGTAATCAGTATTCGGGATTGATTATCCTACCTTAATGGATTGATTTAATTCAGAGACAAAAAAACCCGCACAAAGGCGGGTTTTTAACAGCAAAAGAGCTGATTAGATTGCAGTAACGTTTACTGCAGACGGACCTTTCTGACCGTCTTGGATTTCGAACTCTACGTTCTGGCCTTCAGCCAGGGTTTTGAAGCCATTACCCTGGATTGCAGAGAAGTGTACGAACACATCTTTGCTGCCGTCAGCTGGAGTGATGAAACCGAAACCTTTAGACTCGTTGAACCACTTAACTTGACCTTTGATCTTTGCCATCTTGAGTATTTCCTTTGGATTGTTTAACTCGCCCGTAGGCGTTTACATAGACAAACTAGAGTCGTTACTGCTTGAGGCACTAAGATAAGGATCGGCAGAGAAGCGGTATTCAACGCTAACGTCTTTACTCAGAACTTCTTTACTGAAAATGCCACACATATACAGAACTGTACCTCGTTTTACCCATATGCGTTATCACATACTCTGTATTCGATGGCAAGCCATTTTTAATCAAGGGTGAACCTGTCGCACATATTTGAAACGGTTGCTCATAAAGAATGCGTAAATATGCTAAAATTTGTTGAAGGTCATCGTATTTTCTGCTCTATTTTTTTATACTGTTCTGTCCCGCTTTCTTACTGGTTTTTAACATTTAAGCTAACTCTTTTTATAATACTTCTTACGTAAACCCTTCTTGGTTTCCATCTCAAATGGATCGCTGAAAAC
>NZ_CACVAD010000077.1 GCF_902726545.1 Yersinia artesiana
CTTATATTTATCTTAATATAAGCCAGTTTTTTATTTAATTTTTTATAAAAAACCAAGTCGAGATATTTTTATATTTATCTTAAAATCCACAAGCCCCATTCTGTTTGATATTTTTTAGTCTTGTCTTAAGATATAAAGTCAGAACTTGAGATGGGGTTGGAATAATTTTATATTCGATGACCTCCTATAAAGATAAATGTGCACTATAAACCCTGCTATGACATAACTGTTCGGCATTAATTACAGAGAACGGTTCTCTATACCACTATTCTTATCTTTATTACTGCAAAATTTCGCTTTAAAAGAAGTGCAATGTGATTTTTTTCACCAAAAGAAGCAGTTATATTTATGCCTATATGTATAAAGCACAAAAGTACAATGCAAACTTACTGCAACTTATCGATATCATGCAGCAGAAACCCTGAGTCAATGAGATACCTCCTCCAAGCTTGAAAGGGCGACTTACTGCTGGCGAGAGAAGCCGCATTTTGCATGTCGAAATGTAAAATCCGTGTGAAATATATGTGACTCCGTGCGCAAAAACAGACCAATTTTATGCTGGTTTCATCGGTAAAATCACGTCGAAAATCCTCCCATGTTGTCTTGATATGAAGTGGGAATGCCTATAACTAATTAATTTTAAACATTTTTAATAACATTTATTTTCAAATGGGTGGCGGTTTATTGCTGTTTTTCTGGTGCTTGATTGTACTTGTCTATACGAGTATATGTTAATAAATATTAAAACTAAGTAATGTCGTCGATACCTGAAAAACTGGTTGAAGGAAATTGCCGTGACTGCCCAAAACAGATTCCGTGATACTGAAATCCGCGCTTCGCGTGGCACAAAGCTGACTGCTAAAAGTTGGATGACCGAAGCTCCGCTACGTATGTTGATGAATAACCTCGACCCTGAAGTGGCTGAGAATCCCAAAGAGTTAGTCGTTTACGGTGGTATTGGCCGTGCGGCCCGTAACTGGGAATGCTATGACAAGATTGTGGAAAGCCTCACTCGTCTGAACGATGACGAAACCTTATTGATTCAATCTGGTAAGCCAGTGGGTGTCTTCAAGACTCACAGTAATGCACCTCGGGTATTGATTGCTAACTCAAATCTGGTTCCACATTGGGCTAATTGGGAACATTTTAATGAGTTGGACGCCAGAGGACTGGCGATGTACGGCCAGATGACCGCGGGCAGTTGGATCTACATTGGTAGTCAGGGCATTGTACAGGGCACTTATGAAACCTTCGTCGAAGCGGGGCGGCAACACTTTGGCGGGAGCTTGAAAGGGCGCTGGGTATTAACGGCTGGGCTGGGTGGCATGGGTGGCGCGCAGCCGCTGGCGGCAACGTTGGCTGGAGCTTGCTCTTTGAATATTGAGTGCCAGCAAAGCCGCATCGATTTTCGCCTCAAAACCCGCTATGTCGATGAGCAAGCGACTGATTTGGATGATGCGCTGGCCCGTATTAAAAAATACACTTCTGCTGGAGAAGCGGTTTCTATCGCATTATGCGGTAATGCAGCTGAGATCTTACCTGAGTTGGTACGCCGTGGAGTTCGCCCGGATATGGTGACCGACCAAACCAGTGCCCATGATCCGTTGAATGGCTATCTGCCAAAAGGCTGGAACTGGGAAGAATATCGCCGCCGTGCCCAAAGTGAGCCGGTGCTGGTGGTGAATGCAGCCAAAACTTCAATGGCAGAACATGTTGAAGCCATGCTGGCTTTCCACAATATGGGCATCCCGACCTTTGATTACGGCAACAATATCCGTCAGATGGCGCAAGATATGGGTGTTACCCATGCGTTTGATTTCCCTGGATTTGTCCCGGCTTATATTCGCCCATTATTCTGCCGTGGTATTGGCCCATTCCGCTGGGCGGCGCTTTCCGGTAATGCTGAGGATATTTATAAGACGGATGCTAAGGTTAAAGAACTTATCCCGGATGATGAGCATTTACATCACTGGCTGGATATGGCCCGTGAGCGTATCAGCTTCCAGGGGCTACCGGCTCGTATCTGCTGGGTTGGCTTGGGGCAGCGCGCAAAATTAGGCTTAGCCTTCAATGAGATGGTACGAACAGGTGAGCTGTCAGCACCGATTGTGATTGGCCGCGACCATCTTGATTCTGGCTCGGTCGCCAGCCCTAACAGAGAAACCGAAGCGATGCAGGATGGTTCTGATGCCGTCTCTGACTGGCCGCTGCTCAATGCGTTACTGAATACCGCCAGTGGCGCGACGTGGGTATCTCTGCATCATGGTGGTGGTGTTGGAATGGGCTTCTCGCAACATTCAGGCATGGTGGTGGTGTGTGATGGCAGCGACGACGCGGCCGAACGTATCGCCCGAGTATTACATAATGATCCAGCTACTGGCGTAATGCGCCATGCCGATGCCGGTTATGACATCGCGATTAATTGTGCACAAGAGCAGGGGCTTAACCTGCCAATGATTGCCGCAACTCAAGGGAGAAAAGCATGAAAACAACAATGACACTGCGCCCCGGCCTGATGACGCTGGCTGATTTGCGACATATTTATCAGCACCCGGTAACAATAACTTTGGATGAAAGTGCTTATGCACCTATTCAGCAAAGTGTGGATTGCGTGCAGGCCATATTGGCAGAGAAGCGTACAGCTTATGGTATCAACACGGGATTTGGCCTGTTGGCTTCCACGCGTATTGCGACAGAAGATTTGGAAAACCTACAGCGCTCGATTGTCCTTTCCCATGCCGCAGGTGTGGGGGAACCCAATGATGACGCGATTGTACGTTTGATTATGGTATTGAAAATCAATAGCCTGGCGCGTGGTTTTTCAGGTATCAGGCTTGAGGTTATTCAGGCGTTGATAACTTTAGTTAACGCACAAGTTTATCCACATATTCCCCTAAAAGGCTCGGTGGGAGCTTCTGGTGATCTGGCTCCATTGGCACACATGAGTTTGTTGTTGCTCGGTGAAGGTAAAGCCCGCTATCAGGGCGAATGGCTGGATGCTCGTGCAGCGCTGGCTAAAGCTGGTTTGCAACCGCTGACATTGGCGGCAAAAGAGGGGTTGGCACTCCTTAATGGTACTCAGGTTTCCACTGCTTATGCGTTGCGCGGCTTATTTGAAGCGGAAGACCTTTATGCCGCAGCTTCTGTTTTTGGCAGCCTGACGGTTGAAGCGGCATTAGGTTCTCGTAGCCCATTTGATGCTCGAATTCATGCCGTTAGAGGCCAGCGTGGGCAAATTGATGCTGCCAGCACTTATCGTCATTTGCTTGGTGAACGTAGTGAAGTGTCTGAATCTCACCGTAATTGTGACAAGGTTCAAGACCCGTACTCTCTACGTTGTCAGCCACAGGTCATGGGGGCTTGTCTGACCCAAATGCGCCAGGCTGCTGAAGTTCTGGCGATTGAATCTAATGCGGTGTCAGATAACCCATTGGTATTTGCTGACCAGGGAGATGTATTGTCTGGCGGTAACTTCCATGCTGAACCTGTCGCCATGGCGGCTGATAATCTGGCGTTGGCATTGGCGGAAATCGGATCATTATCAGAACGCCGTATTTCGCTGTTAATGGATAAACATATGTCGCAGTTGCCGCCATTTCTGGTGGAGAACGGCGGCGTAAACTCTGGCTTTATGATTGCGCAAGTGACGGCGGCGGCACTAACCAGCGAAAATAAAGGGCTGGCATTCCCCTCCAGTGTCGACAGCATCCCAACTTCAGCGAATCAGGAAGACCATGTTTCTATGGCCCCACGTGCAGGTAAGCGCTTATGGGAGATGGCTGAAAACGTGCGCGGCATTCTGGCTGTTGAGTGGTTGGCGGCATGCCAGGGGCTGGATTTGCGCAAAGGTTTGAAAACATCAGATGCTCTGGAACCCGCACGCCTGCTACTGCGTAAGCATGTGGCCTACTACGAAAAAGATCGTTTTTTTGCCCCCGATATTGAAGCTGCCAGCCAGCTTATTGCTCAGCGTCATCTGAATGAACTGATGCCTGCGTATCTACTACCAAGTCTTTAATAACCAATAATAAGCAGTCAAATTTATTGACCTATAGGTGATCCCAGTAATCGGGATCACCCTCTCTGAACCCCTGCCTGTAAGGGCACAAATCTTGCGAGAATGTACCATGAAGAATGATTCATCCACGCTCAAACGCGGCCTTAGCGCCCGGCATATCCGGTTCATGGCATTAGGTTCTGCCATTGGTACAGGCTTGTTTTATGGCTCTGCCGAGGCAATTCGTCTGGCTGGACCCGCGGTATTACTCGCTTATCTGGTTGGTGGTGCCGCCGTATTTATGGTGATGCGCGCACTTGGCGAAATGGCGGTGCATGATCCGGTTGCGGGATCATTTGGCCACTACGCCAGTCGTTATCTTGGCCCACTGGCGGGCTTTCTCACCGGTTGGACCTATACCTTTGAGATGATCATTGTGGCGCTGGCCGATGTCACGGCCTTCGGTATTTATATGGGACTATGGTTCCCGGATGCACCGCAGTGGGTGTGGGTACTGAGTATTATTTTCTTTATTGGTGCGCTAAATCTGTGTTCAGTCAAAGTATTTGGTGAAATGGAGTTTTGGTTATCACTGCTAAAGGTAACCGCGATTATTGCCATGATTGCGGCAGGGCTAGGCATTATGATGTTTGGCTTTGGTGCCGGTCATGAGAGCACCGGGGTCAGTAATTTGTGGTCTCATCAAGGATTTATGCCCAACGGTATTACGGGGGTCATTGCTTCATTTGCTGTCGTGATGTTTGCTTTTGGTGGTATTGAAATCATTGGGGTAACGGCCAGTGAGGCAAAAAATCCGGAAAAAGTATTACCACGGGCCATCAATACTGTTCCAGTACGTATTCTACTGTTCTATGTACTGACCTTATTTGTTTTGATGGCTATTTATCCGTGGAATAGCATTGGGCAAAATGGCAGCCCTTTTGTTGAAATTTTCAGCAGCTTAGGGATCAGTTCTGCTGCAAACATTCTGAATCTGGTGGTTATCACCGCAGCGATTTCGGCGATCAATAGTGATATTTACGGTGCTGGTCGCATGATGTATGGTCTGGCGCAAGAGGGGCTGGCACCTAAATGCTTTAGCCGTTTGACCCGTAATGGCGTGCCATGGATGACTATTCTAGTGATGGCAATCGCTCTGTTATGCGGTGTGGTGTTGAATTACCTGATTCCGAAGAACGTGTTCCTGATTATTGCTTCGATTGCGACCTTTGCCACCGTCTGGGTGTGGCTAATGATCCTTATCTCGCAGGTGGCGATGCGCCGCTCAATGAGCAAAGAAAATGTTGCCCGCCTCACCTTCCCAGTGCCTTTCTGGCCGGTGGCTCCCATTCTGACCATTATCTTTATGGCCTTCATTATTGCAGTATTGGGGTATTTCCCTGATACCCGCATTGCCATGTATGTTGGCCTGGCTTGGGTGATATTAATGACACTTGCCTGGTGGGTTTGGGTTCGCAAAGCACCCGCTCATGTTATTTCAGAGCAGGTGGAAAGCAGCGAAGCATAGCAACCGTTATTCTGTATTGGGCCGCGATTAATAACATCGGTGGCCCGATTTATTGTGAGACAGGGGTGGAGTAATCAGTGAAATGAGGTAGATAGCGGGGAATTAAGCTGTTTAAGGTCGTTTATTTGAAAGTTATAGCTGGATGCTAATTTTATTAATATCGCACTATATACCAAGATCATGCTTTGCGTTTAAAGTAGCGGCATAACCAGATGGTGATAAAGTGACCTTAATGATGAAAATTATATATCTACGGAGTAACTGCCCATGCCAGCTCTAGCTATTAAGCGGTGGATTAAACGGATTGTACTGGTCTTGGTGGTTATATCTGTAACCATTCTGGCGATAAGAATTTATGACACACAACGTGGCCCGAAACTGGAGCTTTGGCATACGTTTGTCCCTCATGACATGCGCGCCGCAGAGATTGATAAAGCCAGTTGGGCGGATTATATAAAAGCAGAGAATAATGTTTTCGATGAAGTTCGCACCAATGTTACCGAGAAACTGGAGCCACGGACTCAGGTTCCATTAAACCGTTATTATTCTGGTAGCTCGATTTATCCGCCTCATTTTAAAAATGATTGGAACCGTTCTTATATTTTACAACCCGATGGCAAGCCGAAAGGTGCCGTCGTATTGCTGCATGGCCTGACTGATACCCCTTATAGCTTACGTCATATTGCTGAAAATTATCGTCAGCGGGGCTATGTTGCCATTGGCATTCGTTTACCTGCTCATGGCACTGTACCCGGCGCGTTGACGGATGTTGAATGGCAGGACTGGTTAGCGGCAACACGCCTTGCTGTCCGTGAAGCCAAGGCACTGAGCGGCCCAGATTTACCATTGCATGTTGTTGGTTTCTCCAACGGCGGAGCATTGGCGATGAAATATACGCTTGACTCCCTGGATGACCCGAAACTAGCAAAACCTGAACGCGTTATTCTGATATCGCCAATGATCGGAGTAACTAGTTTTGCCCGCTTTGCTGGCATAGCCGGTTGGCCTGCTATCTTCCCAGCCTTTGCCAAAGCGGCCTGGTTAGGGATCGTGCCCGAGTTTAATCCATTCAAATATAACTCATTCCCGGTAAATGCTGCCCGCCAGTCTTATTTGCTGACATCTGTGTTGCAGCAGCAAATTGCGCGTGATGCCCGAAATAATAAGATGGCGGAATTACCGCCAATTTTGACCTTCCAGTCATTAATGGATTCAACGGTCAGTACCCGTGCTGTGGTGACGGCTCTTTATAATCACTTGCCTAAGAATGGTAGTGAAGTGGTGTTGTTCGACTTGAACCGAGCTGCAAGTTTCGGCCCATTACTAAGAACATCTTCTTATACGGCTTTGGCTCGTTTGTTACCGCCCCCACCGCGCAATTACAGTGTGACGATTATCAGCAACGTCTCACCACAAAGTAATGAAACTGTAGCGTTGACAACATTGGCAGGCCAAACCAACGAGACTTCAGCTCCAACCGGGTTGGTTTATCCGCCGGATATCTTCTCGTTGTCTCACGTAGCATTACCATTCCCAATGAGTGATTCACTCTATGGCCGCTACCCAGAGCCACGTGACCAATACGGTATCAGCCTGGGTACGTTCGCCGCACGCGGTGAGCGAGCTGTTCTGGTGGTTGGGCTGGATTCATTGATGCGAATCTCATCGAACCCGTTCTATCCGTATATGTTGCAGCGTATTGACGACAAGATAGACGCTCCGGCTAAATGATCTTGTTTTTCTAAATGATAGAACGACTAAAGCCCCCGATTGGGGGCTTTTTCGTAATGAGTGCCATACTTTCAAATCGTACATGCTCTTCATATTTATTGACCCTGAAGGAAAGCACTATGTCTATCGAAAAAGTGGTATATCGTGCCAAAGCTAAAGCGACGGGTGGCCGTGATGGCCGGGCAACCTCCTCGGATGGCGTATTGGATGTAAAACTGGGCGTCCCTAAAGAGATGGGGGGCGCGGGTGGGGCCGTGACAAACCCAGAGCAACTGTTTGCGGCGGGTTATTCTGCCTGCTTCCTCGGTGCACTAAAATTTGTGGCATCAAAAGAAAAGGTGAAAATACCCGATGACGCCAGTATCGAAGGAACGGTAGGGATTGGTGCTATTCCAACGGGATTCGGCATTGAGGTTCAACTGGATATTAGTTTGCCGGGTATTGAGCGCAGTCTGGCAGAGGATTTAGTGAAAAAGGCCCATGTCGTCTGCCCATATTCTAATGCCACGCGTGGCAATATTGATGTCACGTTGAATATCAAATAATTCAATCTCCGCACGCAAAAGCCCATAAAAATTATTTTGTGGGCATATACTCTCCGCAATAATATTTGCCTAATAAATAAACTGGCATATCCTTACCGGACTATGCGCCAGTTCCCAGACTGAATAGCCAGGATTAGTTAGGATAATTCTTGTAACTGAAATCAATAGCGTGCTTATTGGCTTTACACTGAACCTGAGGAGGGGTTCACTGTCAGATTGATTCAAGCCGCAAATAGTGTCTCTGGAGACCTTGCGTTATATGGACAGAGTTAAATCTTTATCGCAGCAAAGTATTTCTTTGTTGTTGGCTGTTTATATTGGTATTTTCCTGAATATCTCTGTCTTTTATCGTCGTTTTGACACCTTTAGCCAAGGTATTCAAGGCATAAAAGTCGTGTCTGCTATCATCGAAGTGATGGCGATTATTCTGTTTACCTTTTTTGTTATGCGCGTCATTTCCCTCGGTGGCCGATGGTTTTATCGCGTAGTCGCAACCCTTCTGGTACTCATTTCTGTTGCAGCCAGTTATTACATGACGTTTTTCAATGTGGTGATTGGTTACGGCATCGTCATATCCGTTTTGACCACGGATACTGATCTGTCTAAAGAGGTTATCGGACTCCACTTTATCATCTGGATGGTGGTCGTCAGCGCACTGCCGCTGCTGCTTATCTGGAAAAATAGTTTACGATTCACTCTACTAGAGCAATTTTTGACTCCGGGCCAGCGTATCAAACCAATCTTACTGATGGCGGCTGCGGTCGCCTTGGTTTGGTTACCTATTCGCTATCTGGATAAAGTTCAGCATGCGGATGAACAACTGAAAACCGTGGATTTACCCAGTTATGGCGGGGTAGTCGCGCACTCATATTTGCCTTCTAACTGGTTGGCTGCATTGGGTTTATATGCTTACACGCAATACGATGAAAAGTATGACGCGGCAACGCTGTACGATCCTGCTGAACACCATACTTATGTTGCACCAGCCGGTATTGATGATACCTATGTTGTATTTATAATTGGCGAAACAACGCGTTGGGATCATATGGGGCTGCTGGGATATTCACGCGATACCACTCCGCGTCTGAGTAAAGAGAAGAATTTAGTCGCTTTCCGTGGTACCTCCTGTGATACCTCCACCAAACTTTCATTGCGTTGTATGTTCGTGCGTGAAGGGGGAGCGGAAGATAATCCACAGCGCACACTGAAAGAGCAAAATGTGTTTGCTGTCATGAAATCCCTGGGCTTCACTTCTGAATTGTTCGCCATGCAGAGCGAGATGTGGTTTTACAATAATGCGAGCGTTGATAATTATTCGTTTCGGGAATTAATTGCTTCTGAGAAACGCAACGATGATAAACCAGTAGATGACATGCTGCTGGTCGATGAATTGAAAGAGTCACTAGCGCGTTATCCAGTTGGTAAGCATTTAGTCATACTGCATACCAAAGGGTCGCATTATCTCTATTCGCAACGTTACCCTCGTAGCTATGCTCGCTATCAGCCTGAATGTATGGGTGTGGATGATTTTTGCAGTAAGCAGCAGCTGATAAATGCTTTTGATAACAGTGTGTTATACACCGACTCGTTTATTGCCAATGTCATCGATCAAATGCGCGATAAGAAGGCGCTGGTATTCTACGCCGCCGATCATGGTGAATCTATCGATGATAATTCCCACTTCCACGGCACGCCACGTGAAATGGCACCGCCGGAGCAATTCCGTGTGCCATTGATGGTCTGGGCGTCAGATAAGTTTTTGGCCCAACCGGGGAGCCTCACGGCTTTTGAGCAACTACAGACAGAGCAGCGCGTCGGCAAAAGCCACCGTCAGGTTGAGCTGTTTGACTCCATCTTGGGCTGTTTAGGTTATACCTCGCCGGATGGCGGAATTAATGCAGAGAATAACTGGTGTCAGGTGCCAGGGCGGCCTTCTCAGCCTGCAATATAATCAATTAGCGCAAGTAAAATCTGATACGGCATGATTTTTGATATCAATCTCATTGTCGCTTTGAGGGTGCGGTATACTCCAGTCCAGAATCCCTACCGGCTGGAGTCTTCTATGACTTACCGTGTTGTCTTTATTGATGATCATGACATTGTGCGCTCAGGTTTTGCCCAGCTACTGGCTCTGGAAGGCGATATTCAGGTGGTAGGAGAGTTTAGTTCAGCGAAACAGGCCCGAGCTGGATTGCCCGGTTTGCAGGCCAGTATCTGTATTTGTGATATTTCCATGCCTGATGAAAGCGGATTGGATTTACTGAAAGATCTTCCCTCTGGCATGGGGGTTATTATGCTTTCGATGCACGACAGCCCGGCGTTAGTTGAAATGGCGCTGGAGCGCGGCGCACGCGGGTTTCTCTCCAAACGTTGTAAGCCTGAAGATCTGGTTAATGCGGTTCGCACGGTTGGCAGTGGTGGGGTCTATTTAATGGCTGAAATTGCCCAAAAATTGGCTCGCGTTGCTATTGATCCCTTAACCCGCCGTGAGCGGGAAGTTGCGGTGCTGCTGGCGCAAGGGATGGAAGTGCGCGATATCGCGGAATCACTTGGCCTATCCCCCAAAACAGTCCATGTTCATCGCGCTAACTTATTTTCCAAATTGGGTGTCAGTAATAATGTTGAGTTAGCCAAGCAGGTGTTGAATCTATGATGCAACGCTTAATGATGTCACTGGCGTTGTTCTTTATTTATTTCACTGCGGCTTTCTGTTTGTGGGCCATTGGTACTCAATTCGTTGACCGCCCTTTACAAGCACTTCTGCTATTTCCCTTTGGTTTACGCATCGGTATTTTATTACAAAGCCCGCGCCACTACTGGCCGGGTGTGCTGATGGGTGATGCCGCATTGACGTGGTTACTTGCCGATCAATTTGACACCTTACACCTGTTAGGTGTGGCTATCTTTATTGTGTTGGCTACTACTGTAGTTGCTGTTTTTGCTTCACCCTGGTTATCGCGTCATCAAAAGAATGAGAGTGAATGGCAATGGCCACTGATGCAAGGCACGATTATTCTGACGGCAGCAGCAATACAGGCTCTGGGATGGCAAATTGCTCTTGGGAACGGAGCTATGGCGCTACTGCTGGGGCTGGTTGGCGGCTTTACTATCGCTCCTACTTGTATGTTGCTGTGGCACTATTTGGCTCGTCAAATCTGGTTGCCGTTAGAACCGGGATTAATCCATAAGCCCATTAATCTGCGTCTGCGTCATATTCTGTGGTTTCTGCTGTTGTTTGCGTTAAGTATCTGGTTGCAATATTACGTCTCCGAGATGGATTTGTATTTATTTGCGCCGTTTTGTTTGGCTATTCCTATTGTATTTATGGCTTACCGTTATGGCTGGCAAGGGGCGGTTGTGGCTACTTTGCTTAATGGCGTCGTGATGGTGATCAATTCGCCAGCTGAACTGGATTCCCACCGTGATTTATTATTGTCATTACTGATGCAAAGTTTGATTGGATTATTACTGGGGGCCGGAATTCAGCGCCAGCGCGAGCTAAACTCCCAATTACAATTGCGACTGAATGAAAATCGCGAATTAGCCAAAGCCTTGGTAGTGGCAGAGGAGCATACCCGGCGTGATGTCGCGCGCGAGCTGCATGATGAGGTCGGGCAGACGGTAACGGTTATCCGTACTCAAGCCAGCATCATTAAGCGGCTGTCCACCCAGCAGGCAGTGCTAACCAGTGCCGGGATGATAGAGACACTGGCATTGCGGGTTTATGATGGTGTTCATGATGTTTTAGCCAAATTATGGCCTGCGGCATTAAATAACTTGCCGCTATCGGCGGCCATTGCGGCATTAATGCGGGAGCTTATTCCACAAGATCAATCCGTTGTCGGTGTATTGCACTGGCAAGTTGATGATAGTCCTATGGATGAGACCTTGAAAATCACCCTGTATCGTATCTGCCAAGAGGGAATAACCAATGCATATCGGCATGGGGCTGCCAGCCGTATTGAGATTAATGCGCAGCAAGATAAACAGCAGATAGCGCTGACAATCCGTGATAACGGGAAAGGTGTTGATTTGGCAACGTTAACACCAGGTTACGGGTTAAGAGGTATGCAGTCGCGGGTCAGTGCGTTAGGTGGGAGTTTTACTCTAAGTGTTAATAATGGCACCTGTTTAAATGTGATCCTACCCACAATTTCTTTGCCAGCTAATGAAAACTAAGAAATATTCTCGGTTTTTGCAGGTGTTTTTCTCATTGGTTTGGTGCGCACGAGGAACATGATGAATCTACTTAAAAAATTTTCTGAGGTTCACATGTGGTTTTTCCTCAAAAGTCGCGATAACGTGCCGCCAGTGACGGAACAAGCGCAAATCGATTCATCTTATAAATATTGGCGAATCCAGTTGATGTGGACGATGTATATCGGCTACGCAGCTTTCTATTTCACCCGCAAAAGCTTCAACTTTATTATGCCCGCCATGCTCAGCGACTTAGGGCTAACGATGTCAGATGTTGGCATTTTGGGTACGCTATTTTATATCACCTATGGTTGTTCTAAATTTATTTCGGGCATGATCAGCGACCGCTCAAATCCACGTTATTTTATGGGGATTGGTTTGGTTATGACCGGGATTATTAATATTCTGTTTGGTATGAGTTCGTCGCTGTTAGTTTTCGGCGCTTTGTGGATATTGAATGCGTTCTTTCAGGGCTGGGGCTGGCCGCCATGCTCTAAGATTTTAACCAGTTGGTATTCCCGTTCAGAGCGTGGTGGTTGGTGGGCAATTTGGAATACGTCACATAACTTTGGCGGTGCGTTAATTCCCTTGTTGGTGGGCTTTATTTCTCTGCACTTTAGCTGGCGCTACGGCATGATTATCCCTGGCATTATCGGTGTAGTGATTGGTTTACTGATGTGCTGGCGATTGCGAGATAAACCAAGCACGATGGGGCTACCAAGTGTGGGTAAGTGGCGCAATGATGCCATGGAGCTGGTACAAGAATCTGAAGGCCAGGGGTTATCAAATAAAGAGATTGTGAAGCGCTATGTATTAACCAATAAATATATTTGGTTACTGGCGGTTTCTTATGTGCTGGTTTATATCGTCCGTACTGCAATCAATGACTGGGGTAACCTTTATTTGACGCAAGAAAAAGGTTATTCATTAATGACGGCCAACTCGGCAATTTCGTTATTTGAAGTGGGCGGATTTATTGGTTCGCTGGTTGCGGGTTGGGGGTCTGATAAGTGGTTTCGTGGTAACCGTGGGCCGATGAATCTGATATTCGCTATTGGTATTTTCCTTTCTGTCGCATCATTGTGGATTATGCCTGGAATCAGCTATGTCTTGCAGGCAGGGTGTTTCTTCGCCATCGGCTTCTTTATTTTTGGCCCGCAGATGCTGATTGGTATGGCAGCCGCTGAATGCTCACATAAAGATGCTGCGGGTGCTGCCACGGGCTTTGTTGGGTTGTTCGCCTACCTGGGTGCAGCTTTATCAGGTTACCCTATTGCTCGCATTATGGAGATTTGGCACTGGAATGGTTTCTTTGTGGTTATTTCCATTGCTGCCTGCTTATCTGCTTTCTTCTTACTGCCGTTCTTACGGGCGCAATCACCGCAGTTGAAACAAGCTGAAGCTTGATTTTAATGCAACTGATTCAGTTTTAACCGCTGGTGGTGCTTTTAACAACAGTCACCAGCGGGTTGCTAAAAAGTGATTGACGGCCCAAAGTCGTAGCAGTAAGATGCGCCCCAATTCGGCGAGTAGCGCAGCTTGGTAGCGCAACTGGTTTGGGACCAGTGGGTCGGAGGTTCGAATCCTCTCTCGCCGACCAAATTTAAGAACCCTGACAGAAATGTCGGGGTTTTTTTATCTTTATTTTTGTCATATTAAATATTTAATACATTAATAACTTACTTCGATATATCTTTTTATAATAAGTCAGATATATTTTATCATATTGACTTCCTCTTATTTAAAGCTGCTAATTGATATCGGTTTTAACCACCAGTGTAAACAATATAATAACCATGTTAACAATGTTACAAGAGGAATAATATGAACTCTATCAATGGTGATATCAAAAGACATTTATCCCTATTACCACTCCCTATAATATTATCATTATGCAGCATTTCCTTATCTCATGCGGCGAATATTATTGCTGATGAGGCTGCAGACAAAAAACAACAAGCAGATATAAGGTCGGATGTATTATCTTTTGTTCCTTGCCGCTCTATCATGGACTGTGGTGAAACGACGACAGTAAATATTCAATCACCAGATAAAAATGGCTTATCTCATAATAAATATACGAAATTTGATTTGCCTCATGTTAAAGATATTGTCATTCTGAATAATGAGTTTTCCAAGAAAATAGGTGGTAATCCTAATTTGGTTAACTCAACCGCAAAGATTATTTTAAATGAGGTAAGATCTTCACAAGCAAGTCGTTTAGCTGGGAAAGTACAACTTTCTGGTCGGGATGCCCATGTTATTATCGCCAACCCATCGGGTATTGATTGTAATGGTTGCTCATTCACCGATATGTCTCACCTGACTCTAACCACGGGTAAGCCGTACTTCAATCGCCATAATAAGTTACAAGGTCTTAAGGTGATAGAGGGGAATATTAATATTAATAATGGCGTAGTCGGAGAGTCAGGGCTAAGCCATAGGGGAAAAAATAAACATTCAGCCCATCTGGGATTATTCTCTAATACCTTAAAAGTTGATGGTAATGTGACTTCTGATGATGTCTTTATCATTGCTGGTAAAAATAAAATAAAGTTGGCATCTTCTGGGAAAAAAATGGGTGTGACGTCATTAACTCCCAATTTGAATGCTCATGACTATTTCAAAAGTGTTGATATTAGAGGTGTAGGCGGAATATATGCGAATAGAATACGTATTATCTCAGAAGGTGATATTAAAAACTCCAGTGAGATTAAATCAAAAGGTTTAATCCAGATGATATCAAGAGGGAATATTAAAAACAAATCGAATGGACAGATGACGGGTAAAACAGTTAACTTATATTTAATCAACAACAAGATGGAAGTATTGTCGTATAGTACCAAAATTAAAAACAATCTTGCTAGCTATATTAAGAATAGGGATGGCAGCGTTTCATTTAGCGGTAAAATAAAGCAATCAAAAATATAATATCAGTAGTTTTACATTAAAGAAATTAAAGTAACTTTGCCAGCGTTAATTAATAAGTTAGCCACGTTTTGTGGCTAATTATTCTAATGACGTAATCCACTCATGACTAATTGAAATGGAGTTTATTACATGAGGTTGAGAACAGTAAATCAGGGAGCCGCGATGTTTTATATGCAAATAGGGAAAGCGGCCATATTACTATCTTTTTTTATTTTCATATTGGCTCACCCCTTTATTGTTTATGCAGAAGTTAACCAGTCTACTGTACCAACGGACATTGGATCTTCAGATGACTCGTCATGCCTGGTGACTAAGCGCGTCGAACTGATAAATATTGATGCCTTTCCTAATGCAGCGCGCTTAATACAATGGGCAAAGCAGGCTCAAGGCAATTGTTTAGATGAGAAAGGGCTATCATCTCTACGCGACACACTCCAATGGCAACTGGTTGCTGATGGTTATATTACTTCGCATGTGACTTTCACCGAAGACAGCTACGTGGATGGCACTTTATTTCTGACTTTAATTCCTGGCCGTTTGGCTAGCATTGAACACCATGACGATAGCCATGCTTATGCTCAGTTAAATACAATTTTTCCTGACCAGCAGGGGGATTTGGTCAATTTACGTAACCTTGAACAAGGGTTGGATAATTTACAGCGTTTACCATCGGTGAATGCCACCATGGATGTGGTCCTAAATCCTGAGGATTTAAGTAGTCAGATTATGGTGACTCGCCAGCAATTGCGTTTCTGGCGCATGAATGCTTTTCTCGATAACGGGGGGCACTACGGCGTTGGACGCTATCGTGGTGGTGCCATGTTATTTCTTGATAATCCATTATCGCTGAGTGATTTAGCTTATTTCTCGGCCAGTCGGGAGTTGGATAATCATCACGACAAAGGTAACAATAATTTTACTCTGCATTACTCAATTCCTTTTGGTTATTGGCTAGTGAATCTGACGGGGGGCCAGGGAACTTATTATCAATCTTTGTTGGTGGGTAATACAGCATTTAAATATCAAACGAGCTGGCGATCATTGGATATGCAAATTCAACGGCTGCTGATGCGGGGGCATAACTACAAAACAGTGGGCTATACCGGGGTATTAATCCGTAAGTCCAACCGCTTTTTTGCCGATATAGAATTGGAAATCCAGCGGTCAGATACGGTTGATTGGCAACTCGGACTGCAACATCTCTATTATACTCACAGGGCGACTATTGGCGGTGGGGTTAATTATCAGCAAGGAGTTTCTTGGTTTGGTGCGCGCCCATCACCGGGGAGTGATGCATCTCCCATGGCCAGGCTGATTAATATCACTGCGTCACTGGATATTCCTTTCATGCTGGGTCAGCAACGTTTTCATTATCAACCGATATTCAATCAGCAATATGCCCATTCAAATCTCCCGATACAGGATAACTTTTCTATTGGCGGGAGATATTCAGTACGCGGGTTTTCCTCGGAGAATGCCCTGATGGGGCCACAGGGCTGGTTTTTAAAGAATGATATTGTCTGGCTAAATCAGCGACTGGCAAACCAACTCTATATGGGGCTGGATTATGGCGAGGTGAGAAAAAAAGGGGGGCAATCTTTATCAGGCAAGCGCTTAGTTGGCGGCGTCTTGGGTGTTCGGGGGCGTTATCATAACTTTGGATATGACGTTAATATTGGCTTCCCACTCGATAAGCCAAGTGGACTGAATACGGATCCTATGGTGTTAGGTTTCATAGTGAACTGGCAATATTAGCTTTTATATAATAGGCAAACATAATTCATATATATGGTTTGTATTTTTAGTGTTGTAATAATATATTGATTGGCTGAGTATGAAAACCACCTTATTGTTATATAT
>NZ_CACVAD010000078.1 GCF_902726545.1 Yersinia artesiana
TCAGTTGGTTAGAGCACCACCTTGACATGGTGGGGGTCGATGGTTCGAGTCCATTCGGACGCACCACTCTCGCATTATCCAGAAATTGTAAATTACTCGTTTTTTCAATGCGTTCTTAGCTCAGTTGGTTAGAGCACCACCTTGACATGGTGGGGGTCGATGGTTCGAGTCCATTCGGACGCACCACTCTCGCATTACCTATTATCTCCCTACGCTAATCAACCTGACTCAATCCCCCTCAATCTTTTGATGTTGTTTTCAACAATTATTCCACCTTCTTTTTGTTAAATTTGTTAAAAAACTTTTTTTGTTGCGCAACAAATTAAGCGTTATTCCCCGTGTTTGCGCGACTAATAGGCCATTTTTATAAAAAACGTCAATGAGTTTCTGTTTTCTATTTCATTTCCCGCGACTTACCGCTTATAATACGAACCGTCGTTTCAGTTGAATGGTTTCAGCATCTTGATCTGCCGATACGCTAAAAAAATACAACTCACACTTACGCCATCGTATACCGATCATGCGCTTAGCCTCGTGCTAAAGTTTTCCGTTCAATTTCCGCAACTGTCATCTATTCTTAGTAATGTTTTGCTCCTTGCTCACGTTTCGCTACACCAGACACTAATCAAATTCCACTCCGTTGCTGTATTTAACGGAATATTCGCTTTTAATCCATCACAACTTGTAGAAAAAATCCGTCATGAAAAAGACTAAAATTGTTTGTACCATCGGCCCAAAAACCGAATCCGAAGAAATGCTGACGAACCTGCTGAAAGCTGGCATGAACGTTATGCGCTTAAACTTCTCCCACGGTGACTATGAAGAACATGGTCAACGTATCAAGAATATCCGTGCTGTCATGGCAAAAACTGGCTTGAAAGCCGGTATCTTGTTGGACACCAAAGGCCCTGAAATTCGCACCATGAAACTGGAAGGCGGCAAAGATGCTGCTCTGGTTGCAGGTCAGACGTTCACTTTCACCACTGATCAAAGTGTTATTGGTAACAACAACATCGTTGCGGTGACCTACCCTGGCTTCGCTGCTGACCTGAAAATTGGCAACACGGTGCTGGTTGACGATGGTTTGATCGGCATGGAAGTCACCGAAGTCACTGAAAGCACTGTCGTATGTAAGGTGTTGAACAATGGTGATTTAGGTGAAAACAAAGGCGTTAACTTGCCAGGTGTTTCTATCCAACTGCCAGCACTGGCTGAAAAAGATAAAGCTGACCTGATCTTTGGTTGTGAGCAAGGTGTGGACTTCGTTGCGGCATCCTTTATCCGTAAACGTTCAGACGTATTGGAAATCCGTGAACACCTGAAAGCCCACGGTGGCGAGCATATCCAGATCATCTCCAAAATTGAAAATCAGGAAGGTCTGAATAACTTCGACGAAATCCTGGAAGCATCCGACGGTATCATGGTTGCTCGTGGTGACCTGGGTGTTGAGATCCCGGTTGAAGAAGTTATCTTCGCGCAGAAGATGATGATTGAGAAATGTAACCGCGCACGTAAAGTTGTGATTACTGCAACTCAGATGCTCGATTCCATGATCAAAAACCCACGCCCTACCCGTGCAGAAGCTGGCGACGTTGCCAACGCCATTCTGGACGGTACAGATGCCGTGATGCTGTCTGGTGAAAGTGCTAAGGGTAAGTACCCATTAGAGTCTGTTACCATCATGGCGACCATCTGTGAGCGCACAGACCGTATCATGCCTAGCCGCATCGAAACGCTGAACGACAATCGCAAAATGCGTATCACTGAAGCCGTTTGCCGTGGTGCAGTAGAAACCGCAGAAAAACTGGAAGCAAAAGTGATCGTGGTAGCAACTGGCGGTGGTAAATCTGCCAAGTCAGTACGTAAATACTTCCCAACAGCGACCATTTTGGCACTGACCACCAATGAAGTAACCGCTCGTCAGTTAATTCTGACCAAAGGCGTGATAACTCAGTTGGTCAACGAGATTGCTTCAACAGATGATTTCTACCGTATCGGTAAAGAAGCGGCTCTGGCTAGCGGTCTGGCACAGAAAGGCGACGTTGTTGTGATGGTTTCTGGTGCATTAGTGCCAAGTGGCACCACCAATACCTCTTCCGTGCACGTTTTATAATCTTAACGCACGACTAAACGCTAATTAAAAACGCCGCTTTCAATAGCGGCGTTTTTCTTTTTGAACACGGCTAAATAAACTTTCCGAAAAATCCATTTTATCTTAGGCACCCCAAACCCTTTTTCCTGAGTAGGACTTATCCGAAAGAATACGGCTGTTTTACCTCGTTTTTTTAACTTTTTTTTAAAACAAGATGCTTCTTTGAGCGAACGATCAAAATAAACCCCTCTAATACTAAAAATTTATTCTCTTTCGAAAAAACTTTGTGTAATACTTGTAACGCTACATGGAGATTAACTTAATCTAGAGGGTGTTAATAATGAATCGTACTAAACTTGTACTGGGCGCGGTAATTCTGGCTTCTACTATGCTGGCTGGTTGTTCAAGCAATGCTAAAATCGATCAACTGTCTTCTGACGTTCAGACTCTGAACGCTAAAGTTGACCAACTGAGCAACGACGTGAACGCAATCCGTTCTGACGTTCAAGCAGCTAAAGACGATGCAGCACGTGCTAACCAACGTCTTGACAACCAAGCTCACGCTTACAAGAAGTAATATTACTTCCTGAATGAAAAATGGCGCACATTGTGCGCCATTTTTTTTACCTCGCAGGAACCCGTCTCTGACGGTCACTTTCCCTGTTATACCCCTCTCTAACCATCGACTTCATCATCAACTTATTCACTATGCCAACACGCAAAAAATTGAGCCACGGCGCTAACTGCCGTGGCTCAGATACGTTAAAGCTTAGATGTGTTAAAGCTTAGGTGTATTAAAGCTTAGTTCGCTGCTGAGTAAACCGGGCCTGGCTGAACCAACTTAGGAATTTCTTGTTCAGAGGGTTGCTGACCTTCACTCTGTGGTTGTGCTTCTGGCTCGCTCTGAGGGGCTACAGCAGTCGGAGCTTGCACAGGGGCAGTCTCACCTACGGTCACGATAACCGGCATGCCAGCGCGGCGTACAATCGCTTCCTGAACCACTTGTGCATCAGTCTGGCTATCATTGATAAATTTCTGCAAGCCGCTGCTGATAGCAATTGGCATCGTTTGCGGATCATCACTATCTACACGAGACAACGGCTGATGAACTTCCACATAACGCTTGCCATCTGGCTCAACGGAATATTTAACCGGCTCGTTGATGATCTGAACGCGGGTGCCTTTCGGTACAGCTTTGAACAGCGCTTCAATATCATCTGGGCGTAGACGAATGCAGCCGGAGCTGACTCGCATACCAATGCCGAAGTTAGCGTTGGTTCCGTGGATCAGGTATTCACCGCCACCGGCAGCCAAACGCATGGCAAACAGACCCATAGGGTTTTCTGGGCCGGCTGGCACCACTGCTGGCAAAGTCACACCTTCAGCCGCATAGTGCTTACGGATATTTGCCGTTGGCGTCCAGGTTGGGTTCGGGATCTTTTGACTGACAGAAGTCGTCATCGTTGGAGTATTACGCCCCAACTGGCCGATACCGATTGGGTATACGATGACTTTGTTCTGGCCCTTAGGGTAATAATAAAGACGCAGTTCAGCCAGGTTGATGACGATACCTTCACGCGGGGTATCAGGCAGCAACATCTGAGTCGGGATAGTTAACACTGAACCGGGTAACGGCAAATACGGGTCAGCGCCTGGGTTAGCTTCCAGCATCCCCAACAAACCGATTTTATAGTCGGCAGCAATAGCCTCCAGCGGACGGCCATCATTTGGAACAGTATAGGTAGTATTTTCACCAATTAGACGACTATTGGCTGGTGGCAGAGGATACTCGGTCGCATTGGCAGCGGTGATACTTCCCGCCAGACAAGTTGCGAATAACATACCAATCAAAGTTAATGCACGTTTCATGCTTAGTTCCTACATCACTTCTTAAAATTCGATTCGGCTATCTACGTTAATTTTAGCAGCCAATAATAAGGCCACCATATAGTAACAGTCATTATTATAAAGGCAATTTATATCTCTAGAAATCAAGGTGTTACAATGTAATTTATTATGCTTTTTCCAACCGGGAGGGCGATTTAAGCTGCTGAAATTCCACCATTTTAATACTGTGACCCATGACGCAAAAATGCTCAGCCACGGGTGAATAAAGCACAAAATGTAGACATGAATTAGCCAGCTTGCAGTGCCGCTGCTTTAGCACGAATAGCGCGGATCATGGCTTCAAGGCCTTGGGAACGCGAAGGGGTTAGATGCTGACTCAGGGCTAAATCGGCAAAAAATGGTCGAACATCAAGATCAATTATCTGTTGCGGTGTCAAACCTTGATACAGAATAAACACTACTGCGACCAGACCTTTGACAATAGCGGCATCGCTATCACCGGCAAAAGCCACTGCTCCCTCGGCTGAACGTGTCATGGCGATCCATACCTGGCTTTGGCAGCCCGAAATAAGGTTCTCAGGCTGGCGCTGCTGCTCAGTTAATGGCGGTAGCTGTGCACCCAACTCAATGACATACAGGTATTTTTCTTCCCAATTCAAACAACGGGAAAAGTTACGAATCAATTTATCTTTATCTGGCAAACCAGCCATAACACTCGTCCTAAAGTAAAAATAAAAGCCGACTGTTTAAAATGATAGTCGGCTTTAAGGTGCATTGTCGCGAACTGTCTGCGCTAGCCCAGTAGTTTTTCGATGCGCAGTAATCCGGCCACCAGGCGATCCACTTCCTCGTGGGTATTATACAGTGCCAGTGACGCACGACACATACTCGGGACTTGATAGAACGCCATCAGCGGCATGGCGCAGTGATGTCCGGTACGAATGGCAATGCCGTATTGATCCAGGAAGCTGCCCACATCATAGGCATGGTGTTGCCCCAGATTAAACGCTATCACCCCTGCCCGCTCTGCTGGGCCATAAAGTGTCAGACTTTTTATCTGGCTCAGTTGCTCCAATGCATACTGCATCAGCGATTGTTCATATTGCTGGATATTATCCAACCCCAACCCATTCACATAACTGATTGCTGCACCCAGCCCCATAATTCCGGCGGTATTTGGCGAACCCGCTTCAAAACGCCATGGCGCATCAGCAAAGGTTGTGCCTTGCGTTAGGCTGACGGTTTTAATCATCGCCCCGCCCCCTTCCCACGGCGGCATTTGCTGTAGCAATTCACTCTTGCCGTACAAGATACCAATGCCCGATGGCCCATACAGTTTGTGACCGGAGAAGACATAGAAATCACAGCCCAGATCTTGTACATCGACGGTTTGATGCATGACAGCCTGAGCGCCATCCACCAGCACCACCAAACCGGCAGCTTTGGCTTGCGCCACGATTTCTTTAATGGGGTTCACTGTCCCCAGCACATTGGACACCTGAGTGATCGCCAGCAGCCTGGTGGTGTTATCCATCAGCCCTGCTAGCGCAGTAAGTTCCAGCTCTCCGGTTGCCGTCAGCGGCCAGACACGAATTTCGATGCCAATTTCTTTTGCCAGCATCTGCCACGGCACAATATTGGCGTGATGCTCCATTTCGGTAATGATAATACTGTCACCGGCTTGCAAAAAATGGCGGCCATAGCTGTTAGCCACCAGATTGATGGCTTCGGTGGTGCCTTTGACAAAAACAATTTCTTCGGCAGAAGCTGCGTTAATAAAGTCAGCCACCTGGCTGCGCACCGCTTCCATCTGCCCAGTCGCTTCCGCGCTCAAGGTATGGATACCGCGATGAACCGCCGCATAACCCTCACGATAGAAGTTAAGCTCTCTATCAATCACTATTTGTGGTTTCTGCGCACTGGCGGCGCTGTCGAGATACGCCAACGGCTGACCGTTAACCTCACGGCTAAGCAGTGGAAAATCGGCTCTGATCTGCCCGATACTGGCTTGTCCGATAGAGAAACTCATAGCGACTCCCTAGCCAACCGCTCTGCAATGCGCGCCAACACCACTTTGCGGATGGATTCGTGATGAATGGCTTCAGTCAATTCTGCGGCAAAAGCAAAAATAATCATTTGCTGTGCATCTGCCTGATTGATACCGCGTGATTGCAGATAAAACAGCTGTTCTGCATCAATACGCCCAACGGTAGCCCCGTGGCTGCACTTCACGTCATCGGCATAAATTTCCAACTGTGGTTTGGTATCAACTTCAGCCAACTTACTGAGCAACAAGTTATTGTTGGTCATTTGCCCGTCAGTTTTTAAGGCGTGCTGAGCCACTTTAATCATGCCATTAAAGACCGCTTTGCCCCGTTCGCGCACTATGGTTTTGTGCAACTGGCGGCTTTCACAATAGCCCTTGTTATGCTCCAGATAGGTGCGGGTATCACAAATTTCGCGCCCGATTGGCAGCAGCAGGCTATTGATGGATAAAGTGGCACCCTCGCCATTTAGCTGGGCGCTGGTATTGTGACGCGTTAGCCCCGCGCCGAGCAAGAAACTGTAGCTCTTGGCCCGTGCATCGCGGCTTAACACCAAATCGTTATGGGCAAAGTGATAGCTTTGCGGTGTTTCAAATGCCAGTTTGCAATGACTCAGCTCAGCATTATCACCCACTGAAATAGTCAGCCGCGCGCCAGTAAAATGCGGCTGCTCATTGAGGCTAACAAAATGCTCAATAACCTCAGCCTGCGCACTCGCCTCAATCGCCAAGTGATGACGATAATGGCTAGTATTCACCACTTCAGAACCCTTACCTGAGCTGATATGCAGCAGATAAAGCGGTTTGTCGCTGTGTTTCCCGACAGGCAGGCGAATATGTAGATTTTCCTGAGCCAGACTTTCTGTCAGATGCAAAAATATTTCCGACTGAATAGCCGCAGGGAATGAGGTGTTTTCTGTCGCGTGCGTCAGTTGATACGGGCCACAATCGTGGTCGCTCAACTCAGGGGAATATCTGCCATCAATGAAAACCACACGGTGCGCATCTTTGATCAATGAGAGATCATCACGCTGAGTCGCCGTGACTGCCGCGGCGGGCGCAAAGCTGAAATTGTGCGCCAGTAAACGCTCCAGTGGCGTGTACTTCCAGTCTTCATGCTTGATGCCGGGAAAGCCCAATTGCAGCACCTGTTGCCAATGTGCCGTCGCCTCGGCACGCTGATCACTTTGGTGCTGTTTAAGCTTTTGATTCTGTTTAAACAATTGACCAAAATGTAGCAACGCATCCGCGCGCTGTTTTTCAAGAATACGTTGCTGTTCCAGCATGTTACTGTTGGTCGGTAAGCCAGCCATAGCCTTGCTCCTCCAACTGTTTCACCAGCGTGAAATCACCGGACTTAATGATTCGCCCCTGATACAACACATGCACAAAGTCAGGTTTGACGTAATCGAGGATGCGCTGATAGTGAGTCACGATAATAAAAGCACGATCTTGATTGCGCAGTGAGTTCACCCCGTTGGCGACAATTTTCAGTGCATCAATATCCAGACCAGAATCGGTTTCATCCAGAATGCATAACGAAGGTTCCAGTGCGGCCATCTGTAAGATATCGTTACGCTTCTTCTCTCCGCCTGAGAAGCCCACATTCACTGATCGGGTCAGTAAGTCTGACGGCATTTTGAGCAGTTCAATTTTCTCTTCGATAAAATCTGCGAAATCAAAACGATCCAGTGGTTCTTGTTGGCGATATTTACGTACCGCATTGACGGCAGTTTGCAGGAAGAAATGGTTGCTGACGCCCGGAATTTCTACCGGATATTGGAAAGCCAAAAACACGCCCTCGCCCGCCCGATCTTCGGGGTCGAGTTCCAGCAAGTCTTTACCTTTGAACGTCACACTACCCGCAGTGACTTCATATTCTTCCCGCCCGGCCAGCGCCGCAGACAAGGTACTTTTCCCTGATCCGTTTGGCCCCATAATGGCATGCACTTCGCCGGGTTTGATCTCCAAATCCAAACCTTTGAGGATCTCGTTACCTTCCACACTGACTTTTAAATTCTTAATGCTTAACATAAGTTTCCTTGGTGCGCAGGCGCGCAAAACTCTGCGAATGCTTATTCAACTGAGACTTAACCAACACTGTGTTCCAGGCTGATGGCTAGCAATTTCTGGGCTTCCACGGCAAACTCCAGTGGCAACTCGGAGAACACATCCTTACAGAAACCGTTAACAATCATTGAGATGGCATCATCTTCGCTAATGCCGCGTTGCAAGCAATAAAACAGTTGGTCATCACCAATTTTTGAGGTTGTCGCCTCATGCTCTAGCTGTGCGGTGTTATTACGCACTTCCACATAAGGGAAGGTATGTGCGCCGGAATCCGGGCCAATCAGCATTGAGTCACATTGGGTGAAGTTACGGGCGTTATCCGCACCAGGTAGGATTTTTACCAGCCCACGATAGGTATTTTGGCTGTGCCCCGCAGAGATCCCTTTGGCGATAATGGTTGATTTGGTGTTTTTGCCAATATGGATCATCTTGGTGCCGGTATCCGCTTGCTGATGACCGTTGGTTAATGCGACCGAGAAGAATTCGCCGATAGAGTTATCGCCCTGCAAAATGACACTTGGGTATTTCCAGGTAATGGCCGAGCCGGTTTCAGATTGGGTCCATGACATTTTAGAACCCTCACCTTCACACAGCGCCCGTTTGGTCACAAAGTTGAGAATACCGCCGGTACTGTCGGCCCCGGCAAACCAGTTCTGCACTGTCGAATATTTCACTTCTGCATTTTTGTGCAAAATGACCTCAACCACCGCAGCATGCAACTGATAGCTATCACGAACCGGCGCAGAACACCCTTCGATATAACTCACATAGCTGTCTTCATCGGCAATCAGGATAGTGCGCTCAAACTGACCGGTTTTGGCGGCATTGATACGAAAGTAAGTGGATAGCTCCATTGGGCAGCGCACCCCTTTGGGCACATAGACAAAAGTACCGTCAGAGGCGACCGCCGCATTCAACGCGGCAAAAAAGTTATCTTTGGCGGGAACCACTGATCCCAAATATTTACGCACTAAATCGGGGTATTCCTGAATGGCTTCACCGAATGAGCAGAAAATAATACCTTGCTCGGCCAATTTACCGCGATAGGTGGTCGCCACAGAAACCGAGTCAAAAATGGCATCAACCGCCACTTCAGCCCCTTCCCGCACCGGCACCCCAAGCTGAGCAAACGCAGACTCTACCTCAGCGGTGAGATACTCATTCATGGTGTGCGCGGCTGAATCTTCAGCGGATGATTGCTGCAGTGCGCCGGATTGCGAACCACAGTTATCATCACAGCTACCGCAGGATGGCGCTGAGTAATAGCTGTAATCCTGATAATCCAGACTTTTATAATGTGCTTTCAGCCAATGCGGCTCTTCCATTTCTAACCAACTGCGATAAGCCCCGAGGCGAAACTCCAGCATCCATTCAGGTTCATTACGCTTGGCAGAAATGGCGCGAATCACATCTTCATTGATGCCCTTCGCCAACTCATCAGTCGCAAGTTGGGTAAAAAAGCCTTCTTTGTAGCGACCATCGCTGACCCAAGCCTGCACATCATCTGGAACTTCTACATTGCTTCGTGTCATTTCGTTTACATCGCTCAAACGCCAAAGCTCTCGCCACACCCGCAGGCGTGCTGAGCTTTAGGATTATTAAATTTAAAAATCTGATTTAGCCCTTCGCGGACATAATCCACCACGGTGCCATCAATAAACGGCATCGCTTTCAGAGGTACGTAAAGTCTGGCACTACCATGCTCGAAAACCAAAGCATCACTGGCTGGCTCTTTAGCCATATCCATTACATAAGCAAAACCGGCACAGCCTGATTGCTTGACCCCCAGCTGCAACCCTTTTATTTCAGGATCCTGTTGCATGAGCCGTGTAATTTGCGCCGCGGCGCTGTCGGTGATCGTAACGCCTTGCCAAACATTATCATCAAGTGAAAATGTCCCGACGGATTCCTGTTGCATATGCCCCACCTTCTATCTCTTAATAATTAGCTGGCTGATTATGGGTAAATCAACACAGATTGTTCACAATGGTAGTGATAATAATTATCACTTCAACCGTTTGTTTTGCAGGGATATTAAGAAAAGTGCCGTTTAGACCTCAAATGAGGCGGCAACGAAAGAAGCATGCTGCGATGGCCGGAGAAGTCTGGGTAAACAAACACACTTTTATCGCCATGAAATAAAACAATAATTACGACAGCGATGCCCGAATCCCTTGCTATATCAGAGGCTAATTACAGTTAACCTCGGTATTTTTTAAACATTCATAAAAAATACCTATTTCTCCATTAACTTTAGCTGAAAACCCCCTCAGGGGGAACCTATCAGAGAGATTCGCCGCATTTATCAGATAAACAAAGTTGTCAGGAGATCGGTACAAGAAAGATGCGGTAATGAATGATATTGCTCAAGGCCCACAAATGGCCCTGAGCAATAGATATACTTATATTTAGGTTGGTTATTTTGCTGGGGATAATACCGCAGTGGTCAAACGAGAGGTGCAACACAGGCGGTTTTGTTCATCAAAAATCTCAATCTGCCAAACCTGATGGCTGCGTCCAACATGAATAGCACGACAACAACCGCGCACTTTGCCGGACTTTACCGCTTTTAGATGGTTAGCGTTGATTTCCAATCCCACGATGTTCTGCCCCTCAGTGGTACATAAATAGCCGGCCATCGAGCCCAGTGATTCCGCCAACACCACTGACGCCCCGCCATGCAGCAAACCAAAGGGTTGAGTTGTCCGATTATCTACCGGCATCGTGGCTTCCAGTTCGTCATCGGAGAATCGGGTAAATTCTATGCCCAAATGCCCGACCATGCAGCCCTGGCTCTGTTGGTTTAACTGTTCCAGCGTCGCTGTGCGTTTCCAAAGCATCCTTTTTCCCTTCCCACTCGAGGTTGCAGAAATGTTAATGGCTGGCAAAGCTTAAACCAATTCAAGTAGCGCTTGCAATGGATGCCGTATGCCATTGCCTTCAATACGCTTAACCTGACTGCGGCAAGAATAACCGGTCGCTAAACAACGTTTTGCTGGCAGCTTTTGCAATGCCTGTTGCCAGGATAGTGCATAAATACCTAACGAGTTATCGAGGTTTTTTGCTTCATGACCATAGGTTCCAGCCATGCCACAACAGCCGACGCTGACGTTTTCCAGTTTGGCGCCATAGCGGGAGAATATCGCGGCCCAGTGCTGACTGCTGGCCGGCAATGCCGTCGTTTCGGTACAATGGCCAAACAGATACCAAGGTTCACCGGTCATTTGTTGCTCTTGTTGTTCAGCCACAGCCTCGTGCAACCACTCATGTACCAGTTGTACATTGAAGTCACCACGAGAATCACCCAAAATTTCTTTGTATTCATCGCGATAACAGAGCACCAGAGCCGGATCAACCCCGACCATTGGCATCCCCAATAGGGCAATGCGATTAAGAAAATCAGCGGTTTTCCTTGCCGTTTTAGCAAAACGTTGCAGGAACCCTTTGATATGCTGCGCTTTGCCATTCGGTGAAAATGGCAGCAACACCGGATTAAAACCTAACTTCTCCACCAGCCGAACAAAATCGGCGACCACCTGTGCATCGTAGTAGCTGGTGAAGGGGTCTTGCACTATCAAAACATGCTGACGGCGCTCTGCATCCGGCAACTTCTCCAACTGTTCCAGTGTCATGGTGCTGGCATAATGACCGGACAATGACTGCTTCAAGGTTGGGCTGGAAAGCAGTGGCAAATCCACCATACCGATGCTTTTGCGGCTTAACGCACCAACCCAAGGTTGCTTGAGGAAGAAGTTAAACACTGTAGGCGCTTTCGCCATCAACGGGGCATAGTCTTCCACTCCGGCGACCACATAATCACGCAGCGGCCGATGATAGCGGGTGTGATACAACTGCAGGAAGCGGGAGCGAAAGCCCGGCACATCAATCTTTATTGGACATTGCGTCGAGCAAGCTTTGCATGCTAAACAACCCGACATCGCCTCTTTCACTTCATGCGAGAAATCATAATCTCCCTGACTGGCGTGCCAGGTATTGCGCGTCTTTTCAATCAGCCCACGCAAACTTGGCCGCCGAGCCGCCAGCCCCTTTTCCAGTGCCACCGGGTCAACCCCTTGTTCGGATAGCAGCCGTAGCCATTCCCGCACCAAGGTGGCTCGTCCTTTTGGTGAATGGATTCGGTCACCGGTTATTTTCATCGACGGGCACATGGGGCTGCGAGCATCAAAGTTAAAACATAATCCGTTGCCATTGCACTCCATCGCGCCACGGAATGAAGTTCTCACGGAGAGCGGAATACGTCTGTCCAGAGTGCCGCGTTTGTCAGACGTATCGACTGTCATCATCGGGGCGTCGCTCCCCAGTGGAGAGCAGATTTTACCGGGATTCAGTCGATTATCAGGGTCAAATGCGGATTTTATCTGCCGCAATTCATGATACAGCACCTCGCCGAAGAATTCGGGGCTATATTCCGCGCGAAAGCCTTTACCGTGCTCCCCCCACAATAAGCCGCCATAGCGCGCCGTCAATTGCACCACTTGATCAGAAATTTGCTTCATCAGCATTTCTTGTTGCGGATCGCACATATCCAGCGCCGGACGAACATGCAACACGCCGGCATCAACATGACCAAACATGCCATAGGTCAGATTATGGCTATCCAGCAACTGACGGAATTCCACAATATAATCGGCTAAATGGTGCGGCGGCACACATGTATCTTCCGCAAAGGGGATAGGTTTGGCTTGCCCTTTACTGTTACCCAGTAAACCAACCGCTTTTTTGCGCATACCATAAATGCGCTCAATCCCGGCCAAATCACTGCAAATCTGATAGCCAATCACTCCGCCTTCGCGGGCCGCCATCAAATCATCCAAACGTTGGCAAAGTGATTCCATTTGGCTGTCAATCAGCGCCTTATCATCACCGGCGAACTCGACAATATTCAGCCCCAGCATCTCTTTATCCGGAACATCCGTAATCAGTTCTTTGACCGAGTGCCAGACAATATCCTCTTTCGCCAAATTAAGGACTTTTGAGTCCACGGTTTCCACTGACAGCGCTTTGGCTTCCACCATAAAAGGCGCGTTGCGCAGTGCCGAATCGAAAGAGTCATACTTCACATTCACCAAACGGCGTACTTTTGGCAGTGGCGTGATGTCCAGTGTGGCTTCGGTAATAAAGGCCAGAGTCCCTTCCGCGCCGGTTAAAATACGTGTCAGATCAAATGTTTGCAGGTCATCACTGAACACATGGCGCAAATCATAACCGGTCAGGAAGCGGTTTAATTTAGGGAATTTCTCCAGGATCAGCGCCCGTTGATCCCGACAGCGATTGAGCACCGTGTGGTAAATGCGCCCGGTGACGGAATCTTCCTGCGCAATCGTTTCCGCCAATGGCGTCGGCATCGCGCGAGTATCCAGCATCTCGCCACCCAGCAAAATAGCGCGCAAACCCAGCACATGGTCGGAGGTTTTGCCATAGACCAATGAACCCTGACCAGAAGCATCAGTATTAATCATCCCGCCCAATGTGGCGCGATTACTGGTGGATAATTCCGGTGAGAAGAAATAACCAAATGGGCGCAAGTATTGATTAAGTTGATCTTTAATCACCCCCGCTTCAACCCGCACCCAGCCTTGCTCCACATTGATATCCAGAATACGGTTCATATGGCGCGACATATCCACCACAATGCCGGTATTCAATGCCTGCCCGTTGGTTCCGGTGCCACCACCGCGTGGCGTAAAGACCAACGATTTAAAAGTTTCCTGCCCCGCCAGACGGCCAATCAGTGCAACATCCGCCGTCGAGCGCGGAAAGATAACGGCATCAGGCAGCAGTTGATAAATACTGTTGTCCGTCGCCATGGTCAGGCGATCGGCATAATTGGTGGCGCTATCGCCGGTGAATCCGTTTTGCTTCAAAGCATCCAAAAAATCCAGCACCAACTGAATAACACCCGGCGCTTGAGAAATCTGTGGGATCATTAGTGTGACCCTATCTATATGTGTGTTTGTTTTAAGGACTGTTCCGTTGAAAGACTATCTGTTAATAATCACCTTTGTCGAACGATTTATACCAATTCAGAACGATGGGAAAGAGATGTCTGGCGACCAAGGTTAAATACCGTAATAAACTATTAAGTATCAAAATTTTATATTGCGCAAATAATAATCAAACCACAATCACGACGCGCTGTTACATCACTTTTACTGCAATCAGATTTATATTAAACCAACCGCCTCATTCTTTTTTGACAAAAATACAGCAGTAAAACTCAAGTGTATCTGTTAAAAACCGCTGAAATACACCATGATTACAGCTGACCCTGAATAAGATTGGTGTAAATATCTCATTAGTGCATTTTCTAATGAGTACAAATAAAACAGTGCGATGGCCACCTTGCCATGATTTGTGAAGTGAGAACCCCCTGATGAATTACCCACAGCCACGTCGTTTCGATTTACCCAAACTGATGTTTGGGGTGATATTCATTATGATAATGATTATCGCCAGTTTTTGGGTGGTACAACCCTTTATCATGGGATTTGCCTGGGCTGGCATGGTGGTGATTGCCACCTGGCCTTTACTGATCAGGCTACAAAAAATCTTATGGGGCAAACGCTGGTTGGCCGCGATTATTATGACCATTCTGCTGGTTTTACTGTTCGTGATCCCCATTGCCCTGCTGGTCAGCAGCCTGGTTGAAAACAGTGGCCCGCTGATCCAGTGGGCATCCAGTCCATCCAATTTAAAAATGCCGGATGTTATCTGGCTAAAATCAATTCCCATGGTGGGTAGCAAACTTTACAGCGGTTGGCATTCACTGATTGCCGGTGGTGGCAATGTGCTGATCGCCAAAATTCAGCCCTATGTCGGTGCCGCGGCCACCTGGTTGGTCGCACAAGCAGCGCATATCGGCTACTTCTTGATTCATTTGGCGCTGATGGTGCTATTTAGTATTTTGCTCTATTTCCATGGCGAACAAGTGGGTTTGGGCATTCGCCATTTTGCGGTGCGAGCGGCCGATAAACGCGGGGATGCCGTGGTGGTACTGGCAGCAAAAGCGATTCGAGCAGTGGCGTTGGGGGTGGTGGTTACCGCACTGGTGCAAGCCGTGTTAGGTGGAATTGGCCTCGCTATTGCCGGAATTCAATACGCGACGTTGTTTACCGTCTTAATGTTTATTTGTTGTGTTGCGCAACTAGGGCCATTGCTAATACTGATACCCGCTGTCATTTGGCTCTACTGGACCGGTGATTCAACCTGGGGCACGATATTGCTGGTGTGGAGTTGTATCGTCGGTACCATGGATAACGTATTACGGCCTTATCTGATCCGAATGGAAGCCGATATGCCGATGATATTAATTCTGTCTGGCGTTATTGGTGGTTTGCTGTCATTCGGTATGATTGGCTTATTTATCGGCCCAGTGGTATTAGCCATCTCTTATCGACTGACCTCAGCCTGGGTCAATGAAGCACCGGAACCCGAAGAGAGCATTACCGAAGTCGCCAAACATTTAGAAAAGCTTTGATATATGATAGGGGTTATGCTGCCTAACCCCTATTATTCAGCAATATCCGCTATCGGATATAAATAATAGCATTTTTAATATCTACATTGACATTCGAAACAACCGTTCCTATTAGTGGCTAAATAAAGTCGTTATTAATGACAAAATGAAATCACTTTTATAATAAATATAT
>NZ_CACVAD010000079.1 GCF_902726545.1 Yersinia artesiana
CAATATATAATTGAAATCAAATCCTAATATATTCCTATATCCAGATTTAATTGATGGTTCCTTTAATTTTATAGGTGTGACTTGATGCCAAATGGACGAATTTTTATCTATGTGAAATAAACCCTCCCCACACTCTAATGTGTGTGATTTAATAAACTCATCTTTTTCAAGACAATAGAGTTTGCTGGTTCCACCTTCAATATTATATTTATCAATAACTAATGCAGATACAATATAGTCACTCCCATCCTGATGTAGACCTTCTGGCGAATTTGAGACCTGATGTGTGGCCCCATCTATAATTAAAGATATTTGATGGCAAGTGATCCCAATTTTTTTGATTTTTCTTTTAGGTTCGCATTCACACAACATTTCGATGAATGCTTTAATGAGTAGCTGCAAAATTGCAGAATTGGCAGTGACCCGATCCATTGGAGGAAAATAACGAATTAATTGCCTTAAATCTAACTGATGGTCAGCGCTCTGGGTAAAGTTGGCTAATACAGGGATATCAATAAGATTAATATTCCATTTGTTATCAATATATTCAGCAATGAATTGACTCACCCCTCTTTTTCTAAAAGGTTTATAGGCATAAAATGTTTTTTTATCGGGCACAGATAATGTGGATATTAGAGATTGAATGCCTTTAGGTACCAAATAATCATCAAGATAGCATTGTGCCTCCTGCAAAATTAATTTTCTACTCGCGAAACGTTTACTGATAAGAAATCTTAATTGCGAAAATTTTATATCATTAGTGTCCCATGCTAATTTTTCAAATGATAGTTCATTTTTAATTGATTTTATATTTACACCAAATTCATTTATATTGAATTGAATTATTTTATATTTAATAGACATGGATGACCTATTCATCAGATTATTATTGATAAGTTATATTAATGTGAGCAAATAATGTAAAAATCATATATATTAGTTATGGTGCTTTATAATAATGAATTTAGTTTTATTTTTTATTTCTCTATTTTTATATCTCAAAGATCTCTCCGCGGCAAGCTTTTATAAATAGGCGTAAGAATGCATATTTTTCAAATTATTTATTAATGATGACTTTTTTATGGTTGGTTTTATAGTGGCATATTAGGTAATTAACATTTATAGATAACATAATCGCTTTATTTGTCTTTGTTATTGATATCATCCTTAATTTCTCGGCACCAGCCAAAGGAAATCAATCCTTCATTTAGGGTCTCAATATAATGTCAAAAACGTGATCTGCGCAAATGGAATGGCGTTTCATTTTGTGTATTATATTTTCAATGCTGAATGACATTTTCCATCATTTATAGTCACGTAACGTGATTTTACTTGGGTGTGTATGAGTTACTGAGGATCTCGAAATGCCGATTAATTTATTGGGTAAAACGCTATTGTTAGGATTAATGTCGTTTGTTGTATTAGGGACGGTGAATGCTGCGCAGTATAATGCAGTTGTTTCTACCACGCCTCAGGGAGACGAGTTTCCCTCGATTAATGCTGCACTGAAGTCGGCCCCTGCGGATGAGTCTCCTTTTGTTATCTTCTTGAAAAATGGAGTTTATACTGAACGGCTAGAAGTGACTCGTCGTCATGTCACCCTGAAAGGAGAGGACCGTGATGGGACAGTGATCGGTGCCAATACTGCGGCGGGAATGCTTAATCCACAAGGCGAAAAATGGGGAACTTCCGGCAGTAGTACCGTGTTGGTTAATGCCCCGAACTTTACAGCAGAAAATCTGACTATTCGTAATGATTTTGATTTTCCGGCCAATAAAAAGAAAGCGGACACTGACCCAACAAAATTAAAAGACACTCAAGCGGTGGCACTGTTATTAGCGGAAAATAGTGATAAAGCACGTTTTAATAAAGTAAAACTGGAAGGCTACCAAGATACGCTTTATAGCAAAACTGGCAGCCGGAGTTATTTCACCGATTGTGAAATCAGTGGTCATGTTGATTTTATTTTTGGCTCAGGTATCACGGTATTTGATAATTGTAATATCGTGGCGCGAGATCGAAGTGATATTGAGCCGCCTTATGGCTATATCACGGCCCCGAGTACATTAACGACCTCACCTTATGGCCTGATATTTATTAACAGCCGCTTGACCAAAGAGCCTGGTGTTCCCGCCAACAGTTTTGCTTTAGGGCGGCCATGGCATCCGACAACCACTTTCGATGATGGCCGTTATGCCGATCCGGCGGCAATTGGTCAGGCGGTATTTATCAATACGACGATGGATGATCATATTTACGGTTGGGATAAAATGTCTGGTAAAGATAAGCAAGGCGAGAAAATCTGGTTCTATCCGCAAGACTCACGTTTCTTTGAGGCGAACAGTCAGGGGCCAGGGGCAGCAATTAATGAAGGGCGTCGCCAGTTATCGGCGGAGCAACTTAAGGCCTTCACATTACCTATGATTTTCCCTGACTGGGCAGTTCATTGAAACTAAAATGGCAGCGATTCGCCACCCTTGAATTGGTGGATATCCAGCCGGTGAAGTTTCACTTTTCGCCATAATGTGGTGCGGCCTATCCCCAATAAGGCCGCCATTTCATTCAGTTGCCCCTGGCAGACTAACGCAGCACGAATAATGGCCTGCCTTTCTAATTCCTGTAGTGATAAGACCGGCTGAGGTTGTGGCATATCCGGTTCCAATAGCAATTTCTCGCCGAGCAGATGCTCTGGCAAGTCATTGAGATTTATGCGGTTGTTGCGACAGGCCATCGCGGCCCGTTCAACCACACTTTTCAGCTCTTGATCATTACCCGGCCAAGGGTATTGGCATAACTGGCGAATAACACTTTCGTCTGGCTGATATTGGCAGTGAAAATGTTGCCCAAGGCTGGCTAGCGTGTGCTGAACCAGTAGTGGAATATCTTGCTGGCGTTGGCGCAGCGGCGGGATATGCAGCTCAAAAGATTGCAGGGTATAGAATAGCTGGCGACGAAAACGGCCCTGTTTTACTAACAAGGGCAGGTCTGCGCCAGTGGCAGTAATGATTCGCACATCCACTGGGATCACCCGATTAGAGTTGACCCGCATCACCATGCCGGTTTTGACAATTTGTAGTAGAGCCGACTGCATTTCTGGCGATAAGTATTCGACTTGCTCCAAATATAAAGTGCCGCCGTTGGCTAATTCAAATTTGCTGGGCTGCCCAGATTCACCTTCACTGGCATCACAGCCCAAAAATTCCCGAGCCATAAGATTTTGCGGTAATGCCTGGCAATTCAATACGATATAAGGGCCGCTGGATCGATTGCTGGCATTATGGATGGCCTGCCCTAATTGTTGCTTACCGACGCCTTCTTCCCCATGCAGTAAAATGGGGTGTCGGCCTTTAGCCGCCTGTTTGCCATAACGAATTAAGCGGCGCATCTCCAGTGACGCCACTGGCATATCGTCAAAGGTATAACTGGCTCGGCCTAATTGATTGTGAACCATTTGCCGCAGTAATTCTTGTGGATGCAGAAGTGCAATAAATCCGCAGCGGTCGCCATCTGGAATAGGTTTGAGAGTCAACAAAGCAGGAATGAATTGTTGTTGATTTTCAAAGGTAACTTCCACATGGCTGAGTGGATGACGGTGCAAAATGGCCTGAGTTAGCAAGGCGGGTAGGGTGAGTAATTCACTGACAGGCTTGCCGAGACTGTTGGTTTCATTGAGTTGTAAGATAGCCGCCGCACGGCGGTTAAGGTACAGCAGACAACCGCGTTGGTCCCAAGCCATTACGCCATCTTCGACCCCATCCAGCAGGGCATTGAGTTCGTTCAGATGGCGGTTGGTTTCGGCCAATAAAGTATCGGCATGGAGGTAATTTCCAATTTCTCGGGCAATCGCCAGTGTCAGCGGCAGGTCACTGGCGGCGTTATCAACCAGTAAACTCCCCAGAACAATCACGGCCCGTTGGCGACCACTGTTGTCATACACCGGCGTGGCACAAAAGTGCCATGGGTGCAGAGCCTGCTTGAAGTGTTGCTGACCGCTGACCTGTATCGGATGCCCTTCGGCTATTGCCAAAGCAGGGGCATTGGTACCGATTAATCCTTCAGCCCAATAGCTGCCACAATCAATACCTAGCGTTTTTAACTGACTCATGGTCTGCGGATGACCGCATTGCCACAGAGTACAACCACTTTCATCAAGAATTAGCAGGACGCAGTGGCGCGACTCCATGTATTCATAAGCATCTTCCAGCGCGGCCTGGCCTAACACCAGTAAGTCATTTTTTCGCTGACAAATTGACTGAAATGTAGCTCCCGCAGCGCGGTGTGGCACACGCCATTGCTGGGGTTGCATCAATTTTTGGCAGCGCTGCCACGAACCGATTAGCGCCGGAGTGGCAACCGGCTCACTGTTGCTCATTGAGCGCCTTGGAGCCCGGATGCCGCCAATGGATTTGGCCCGGTAGAATCAGCTGATTTTGTGCCAAAGGTGTTTCTGCAATAAGGGCGGTGATCATCTCAAAGCTATGGCGCGCTAACCCTTGGCAATCCTGCGCGATGGTATCTATTTTTAAGGGTAAGCAATCGAACAGGTAGTGGTCATCAAAACTACAAAGATGAATATCACTGTCCATTAATTGATGCTGATTGAGATAGCGCAATACCCCTTCCAACAGGCCACAGGCGGCGGTAAATACTGCTTTGGGCGGGCGGCCTAATTGCGCGCAAAGCTGGGCAATCATTTCATAGCCGGAGCTGGGTAAGTAATGGCCATTTAAGATCCATTCGGGGCGGCATTCGACCCCTGCTTGTTGTAGCCCTTGCTGGAAACCCGCCAAACGGTCACGCGTCGGCGAGATCCGGGGCTGGCCGCCGAGAAAGTAAAATTCATTCGGATGTTGGCGAGCCACGTTTTCAACCAAGGCGCTGGTAGAGGCGATGGAATCGGTAATCACCAGCGGTAATGCTGATTCACCAATTAATCTGTCCATCTGCACCACTGGCAGACGAGCATTAATTTTTTGATATTCGCCGTCATTGAGCTGGCTGGACGCAACAATCAGGCCATCAACCTGGCGCTGTACCAAGCTGTTTACCGCCATCATTTCCTGGCCGGGATTCTCGTCGGTACAGGCAATAAGCAACTGTAACCCCGCCTCACGACACAACATTTCCAGCTCTCGCGAAATAAGTGCAAAGCCGTGGTTGGTCATCTCTGGCACCACCAACCCTATGGTGTGACTGCGGGTGGAGCGCAGCGAACGGGCATGGAAACTGGGCTGATAGTTATGTTCGTTGGCCAGAGCAATAATACGATCCCGCGTTTCATCTGAAACACGATATTCCTTGCTACGTCCATTGAGCACCAGACTGGTGGTCGATTTCGACACACCAGCCAGTTTGGCAATATCGTTGATGGTAATACGTTTATTGTTTTTCACAGATTAATGTTGTTCACCGAGTGAATCTGTCGCCTTGAAAGATAGTTCATTCTAACATGGGCGAAGACAACAGCCAGTGTTGCACACACAGTTCGGCACTTCCGCTGAAAATTGCGTGTGGCGGTACTGTCGGGAAGTAACTCGAGGTCATCACCGCTTCCCCCTGATTGATAAAAATCTCTATGCTGCAACGATCGCAAAGTAACTGTAATTGTTGCAATTGACCGCGCCAGTAACGGAATTCCCGCAATCCGGTGCGCAGATTATTACGGCTTAAAATCAAGCACGCACCATCCCACTCCAACAGCAATGTATTGCCCAATTCGAGGGTAAAAGGCGCACTGACGTCGATTATCATTTCGGCACTGCTGATAGGCAGATAAGGGGCATCCTGAGCACGGCCTTGCCACTGGGAATATTCATGTCGCAGCGCGGCTAACTCGCGGGCCGGTTGCTGAATCAGTTTGTCACCATTCAGGCTTAACTCGCGTGGGCAGGTCATGGTGTGGATCCAGCCATAGGCCACTGTCGGTTGGTAAAATTCATCTTCATCTGGAATGCCCATCCAGCCGAATAATAAGCGGCGACCATCTGCGGCCAGTGTGGTTTGCGGCGCGTAAAACTCAAAGCCAGCATCCAACTCGTGGAATGCCTGATGATTGAAGGTGGCATTGGCATAATCTAATTTGCCCAGTAAATAGCCTACCTGAAAGGTATTACGATAGCGTTCAGCTTCGGCTGGTATACCCTGTGGGCAGAAAATCAAAACATCTTTATCTGCCAGGGTAAACAGGTCGGGGCATTCCCACATGTAGCCAAAAGGCCCAAGCCCCCCCAGACCAGAGCCAGCTACCTCACCCAGATTATGCCATTCGCGCAAATCATCGGATCGCAGCAGCAGAACCTTACCTTGCAGTTGTTTGTCCTGAGCACCTAACACCATGTACCACTGGCCGTCGTGTTGCCAGACTTTCGGGTCACGCACATGTCCGGTATAGCCAGCGGGCAAGGGGAGCACTGGCCCTAACTTGTCGAACTCGCCCCGTTCGTTTTCCTGTGCCAGACATTGGAATGCAGTACGGGAGCCATCGGGGTATTTCACATTTCCGGTGTAAATCAGGGTGATAAGGTCATCAGCAATCACCGCCGAACCGGAGTAACAACCATGACTTTCATAGGCTTCGCTCGGCACCAATGCCACTGGTTGATGCTCCCAATGCACTAAGTCAGTGCTGCGCCAGTGGCCCCAATATTTACTGCCGTGGCGGCAATCCAGCGGATTCCATTGATAAAACAAATGATAATAGCCAGCATGATAGATAAACCCATTAGGATCATTCAGCAACCCGACACAGGGAGCTAAGTGCCAGCCCGGCCGGTGTGGGTCTTGTAATGCGCGGCCCTGACCGCGCATCACTGCCAGCGTAAGATGTTTAAGTAAACTGGCTTCTTGCATTATTCGCTGTCCGTTTTGTATTTAAGTAGCAATGAAATAATAAACGCAGCACCAAAGGCAATCACTAAACCAATCAGATAGTTAACAATTGAATTGCCTTGCACGATGGCGATGCCGGGGATGCCGGTCAAGCCCACTGCGGTCATATTGACATGATTGGCCACCACCCATGCGCCACCGAGTGCTCCGCCCGCCAGTGCTGCCAGGAAGGGTTTGATAAAGCGCAGGTTAATACCGAAAATAGCCGCTTCAGTTATCCCCAGCATGGCGGAAAATGCCGAGGGGATCACAATGGCTTTAATTTTGGCATCACGAGTTTTAAAGTAGACCGCCAGACAAGCTCCACCTTGCGCAACATTCGCCATCGACCAGATAGGCAGCAGGAAGTTAACGCCAATATTGGGATTACCCAATAAGCCTGCTTCAATTGCATGGAAACTATGGTGAATACCGGTGATCACGATAACAGAATATAGCCCACCAAATAGCAATCCAGCCAGCCAACCGGCATGGGTAATCAGGGTGCTGAGTACCAGTGAAATGCCATCACCCAGCACGCGTCCGGCAGGGCCAATAAACAGCAGTGCAACAAATCCGGTAATAATGACGGTTAAAAATGGCGTGAGAATCAAATCCAGCGCATCTGGGATAATCTTGCGCAGGCGCTTTTCCAACATACTCATAAACCACACGGCGAGCAGGACGGGGAATACCGTGCCCTGATAGCCAATCATCGCCACCTCCATCCCGAAGAAGTTCATGGTATGGAAACCGCCCGCCACTCCCCAGGCATTGGTCAGTGCCGGATGGGTCAGAATACCGCCCAGCGTGGCCCCCAGATAGGGGTTACCGCCAAACTCTTTGGCTGCGGTAAAACCAATCAAAATCGGCAAAATAATGAAAGCAGCGGAGCTAAACATATCCAACATGATAAATAGCGCGCTGTTGGCATCGGCCCAGCCATAGGTTTTCACCATGCCGAGCAAACCCATCAACAAACCGGAGGCCACAATCGCCGGAATGATCGGCACAAAAATATTAGACAGCAGCCGGGCAATGCGTTGGAATGGATTTAGCTTGCGGGCAGCCGCATCGGCCGCTTCTGATTTACTGGATTCGCTAATCCCCGCCACTTTAATAAATTCGGCATACACTTTATTCACCAGCCCGGTGCCGAAAATAATCTGCAATTGCCCTGCATTACTAAAACAGCCTTTAACGCCTTCGACTTTCTCTACCGCTGATTTTTGTACCAGCGAGTCATCAGCCAATACCAAACGCAGGCGTGTTGCACAGTGCGCTGCGCTGACAATATTGTCTTTGCCGCCGAGCAATGGGAGTAGAGCCTTTGCGGTCTCATTAATATTCATTATATCCCTCGCATATAAATTAGGTTACCCGCCGTGGCAGCCAATCCCTGCCGACGGCGGGGAATGATCAGAACCAGGTTTCCATCTGGATACCAAAGTTCCATTGACCGCCGGCGGCAAAATCATTTTTACCGAAGGCATCATCCTTGGCGTAGTTATCCAGATCTTGACTCCAATCCATGTAGGTCGCGAAGACGCGTATTTCTGGGCGGCTAAAGAAGTTACTGATATCGCCCGCTTTAAAGGTCGGGGCAAAGGTCAGTTTATAGAAACCGCCGCTGACTTTGTGATAATCCTTATATCCTTGCGGGTCGAGATTCATATATTGATAACTGCCTTCATATGCCAGAGCAAAGTTTTCGGTGATTTCCTGAATCAGGCGGGCGTTGAAGGTTACCCACTTATAACTATCACCCTCGACATATCGGTCTTTACTTTGCTGCGCCAATATTGCAGGTGCCAGGCTCCAGTTCTTGCTCAGCGCGGTGGTGCCGTAGGAGGCCAAGCGCCAGGTATCTGCACCGCTGGTCAAGTTGCCATCGGAGCCAATAGCTTTCACTTCAGCGCCCAGGCCGTGACCATATAACAAGGCGGTTTTAGATGTCCCCTCACGTAGCCCATAGAAGCTATCCCCGTGGTAGGCTACCATGCTGTGAACGCCTTTATCTGCGGCGTTGGTATTCACGGTTTCACCGCTATTTTGGCGAGCTTCGTTATCTTTAGCGCGCAGGCCACTCAGCATCCACTGGAATGAGCCGTTATTATGGGTGGATACATAGTTATTGGTGGTGAAAATATAGCTTTGAATATCGCTGTTAACATTCTCGATTTCGCCGTAATTACGGCCATATAGGGAGAAGTTACTCTTCAGGTTATCAGTCCATTTGATGTCATAAATACCGCCACCGGTACCGGCCAGGAATACCACGTCGGAATCCAGCCAATGAATATCAAAGTTATCGCGATCAAAGCGCTTACCGGCCCACAGAGTGCTGTCTTTGAACATACCATTGAAGGTGGGTAGGGTACCCAATTCGACGAAAGCCTGACGCACATTCAGGTCACTGCTGTCAGCTGTCCAGTCGTTATAACTACGTTGACCATCAGCCAGCATCACTTTGTAGCGAGTGGTCGCGCCGTTATCCAGTTTCTGTTTTTTCTCTAAATTCACTTCAACATAGGTATCGGGTTCATTACCTAAACGGCCAATTGCCCCACCGGTACTACCTGCCGGAGAAACATAAGGGCCACCTTGAGTGCCGGTACCGGAAGAGTTCATTAACAAACCGGAGCGCGCATAACCGTGGAACTCAAAACCATTGTCGCTTTGTGTTTTGCTTTCTAATTTCTCAGTGCGTTTAACAACTTGAACGGTTTTTTCTTCTGCCTGAAGGGTACGAGCTTCAAGTTTTTGTGCTTGTTTTTCTGCAATTTCGGCGCGGGTTTCTGCATTTTTTGCCCGTTGTTCTGCTTGCTGCAATCGCTGCTCTAAAGCATTAAGGCGGGCTTCTATATCCATATTTGATGAGGCTGCTGAGGCGGTGGGCGCTGCACAAGAAAGAATAAGTCCTATTGATACAGCAAGATAGCTTGGTTTTATCATCATTTTTATATCACTCGGTATGTGATTGATTGTATTTATGCTAAACAGCTAAACCGGTTTTTCATGGCTAACATACGGGCGATCAGTTGGAATTAGCAAAACATTTTGCTAACCCGATTCAGCTATTGTGATCTGCACTGCAAATTGAGTGGTGTGGTGAGGGAGGTCACGCTATGAAAGGGGTGAATCAGTCAGCGTGAAGCCGTTAAGCGCATTGCCGTGAGCTGAGTGTTTAGCAAAAACGGATGAACAGGAGAGGAAACCGGATGCCAACGCAGGGCATCCGACAGGGGGGACGGTTAGTGACTGCGTTGCAGAAAATGCGCCAATTCCTGCGCATTGGGTAGGGCGGTCATTGCCCCTTTGGCGCTGGTAGCCAGAGCACCGCATGCTTGCGCTTGATCGATAGCCGCACTTAAATCCTGGCTTTGGTGCCAGTTGGGCTGTTGCGATAATGCTGCCAGCAACCCGGCAACAAAGGCATCTCCGGCCCCGGTGGTGTCTATCGGGGTGATTTTCCGGCTGGCATATTTTTGCAACTTTCTGCGGTTATGTACCCAAACCCCCTCTGCACCCAATGTCACCAGCAATAATTTACAGGAATAGTCAGCCATAACCTGCTCCATAGCTGTCGCGATATCCTGCTGCGGGCAGATAAAATCCAGTTCTTCCCGTGACAGTTTTACCACATCGGCTAACTGCAATGCTTGTTGCAGACAGGGGAGTAACTCTTGTGGTTGACGCCAAATATCAGCACGAATATTGGGATCAAAACTAACCCAACCTCCATCGGCTTTGATGCGGCGCATAGCCTCAAATGCGGTGCTGCGGCTGGGTTCCTGACTCAATGCAATGGAACACAGATGCAGCCATTGGTTGGGTTTAAATTCAGGTAAATCATCAGGCTGAAGAAATAAATCAGCACTTGGCATCACCATAAATGTAAATGTGCGCTCGCCATGCTGATCCAAATCCACAACAACAGTTGAGGTTCGATGCTCTGCATCCAGCGTCATGGCACGAGTATCAACATTTTCCTGCTGTAAAACCTGCTGCATAAAACGGCCAAAGCTGTCTTGCCCAACTCGGCCAATAAATGCACTTTTACCCCCCAATCTGGCAATACCTACCGCGACATTGGCGGGTGCACCACCTGGACATTTTAGGTAACTATTTGAATTTTCAGGAACTAGATCAATAGCAGCATCGCCCAAAACCCAAACGGTATTCTCCATGATAAACCCCTATTCTCTTCAATCCTATTTGTTGCTAAAAGTAGAAGAATCGGTTTAGCAAAGCAACAGAATAATCCACAATCCGATAAAAACAGTGAATGAGACGATGAAAAAAGAATTTATCGATACACCGCAGACAATGATTCAATTTCTCAAAAGATATGGATTATCATTAGCGTTCAATTTTTCCTAAAGGACATTTCATGCCCGGTCGCATTGTCAGCAGGTTTTTATCATTAGTCGCTATGTGTCTAGCAATAACGGCATCATTTTCTGTTTTAGCACAGCCGATTGTGGTGACAGATGTTGCCGGCCGGCAGGTGACATTAGCTCAGCCTGCATCACGAGTGATATTAGCGGATGCCAGAGCATTGATGGCATTGAATATTCTCCATCCGCAAACACCGCTAAAAGGTATTATCGCCTGGGATAACTCACTGAAAGTGAAAGCCGCCGATCTGGTGGAGGCGTACGCCAAAAAATTCCCAGAAGTAAATAAGATCCCGATGTTCGATAACCCCTATGTCACTGATTTCAGTGTTGAGCGGGCGGTATCAATGCAACCGGATTTAATTATTTTTGATACTGGATTGCTGGCAAAACTCAAAGCCAGTGGCGTATTGGCGCAGTTGGATAAATCGGGTATTCCGGTGCTGTTTATTGATTTCCGCCAGCAGCCGTTGACCAACACGGTTCCCAGTATGCAACTGCTCGGCAAAGTGTTTGGCGAAGAAAAAAATGCCGAAGATTTTATCCAGTTTTATCAGCAGCGACTTAACTTGATTCGTCAACGAGTCGCCACGCTAAAACCTGAACAGCGCCCAAGTGTTTTCATTGAACGCCACGCGGGTATGACGGGTGATGAGTGTTGTTCGACTTTTGGCAAAGGCAGTTTTGGGCAGTTTATTGCTGAGGCTGGCGGGAATAACATTGGTAGCCAACTGTTCCCGGAAATGGGCGGTGAGATTAACGTCGAGCAACTCATTAGCAGCAATCCTGACTTTTATTTAATGACCGGTGCTGACTGGAGTCGAGGCCATAAAGGCTCTGTAGCCGTGCCTTTAGGCTACAACACTGATACAGCGACAACACAGGCAAAGTTGACCCATCTGATGGGGCGAACTGGCATCAGTATATTGAAATCCGTGCAGGATAAAAAAGTGATGGCGGTTTATCACCAGTTTTATGATAGCCCGTTGAATGTGGTCGCTGTAGAAGCTATTGCTAAATTCCTTCATCCAGAATTATTTACCGATTTGGATCCACAGGCGGATTTGGAAATGATTCATCAAAAGTATACTGCTATAGATTATAGCGGCGTGTTTTGGGTCACTGCCCTGCGCCCTTGACGCCGCAGCGTTGTTAGCGGCACTCACTCACCCGAATCACTTACTTATGTAAGCTCATCGGGATTTGTTCATTTGCTGCCTAGCTGCAACGCCAATAGCTTTGGGCAGTCAAACAGCTGGCGCCCTTGACGCCGCAATGTGCTGCAATAACTCACGGTAAGTTATTGCAGCATTCACTACTACACTTAACCCTCTTATTCCAAATGGTTTTTATTCCCTCCCTTTCTGTTTTAGCAGCAAGAAATAATTCGTCTATTTGCGACAAAATTGATTTACTTGGGAAATGTAATCATTAAGATTAGCGTTCCCAAAAAATACAATCAGACACAACTCCTTTCGCAATAGGCCCAAAATGTTAACGTTTTCCCGTTTGTCTCTGCTGGCTGCTTCTGTCGCGCTGGCATTACCGGCTTTTGCCGCAGAGAAATCCTCTCCGCCAGCGACTGATAACTCAGTCGAAGCTAAAACGAATAAAAATGACACGCTTTCAGTGGTGGGTAACTGGCTTGATAATACGGATAACAGCACGGTTGTGTTGAATCACCCCGGTGCGCGCACTATCGTGACCCAGCAACGTATTCACGAAAAGGGTGCTCAGACCGTGGGGGATTCACTGCGTGGTATTCCTGGTGTTCAAGTGCGTGAAAGTAACGGCACGGGCGGCAGTGATATTTCGCTCAATGTGGGGGTTCGTGGCCTGACCTCTCGCTTATCTCCGCGCTCAACCATCCTGATGGACGGCATCCCGCTAGCAGTAGCACCTTATGGTCAGCCACAGCTATCAATGGCTCCACTTTCTATTGGTAACCTGCAATCGATTGATGTGATTCGCGGTGGTGGAGCAGTACGTTATGGGCCGCAAAACGTAGGTGGAATAATTAACTTTAACACCAAGGCTATCCCAGAAGACTTCAGTGGTGCCGTTAGCGCACAGACGCAGGGTGCTAGTCATGGCGGTTTAAAAACGTTGAGCAGCGCATCATTAGGCGGTACGGCAGACAATGGTTTTGGCGCGGCATTGCTATATTCAGGTCTACATGGTCAAGGGTATCGTGACAATAACGACAATACTGATATCGATGATTTCATGTTGAAGACCCGTTATCAGTTCACCGAACATGACGAATTACAGGCTAATTTTCATTATTATGAAGCACATGCCGGCATGCCGGGTGGGTTAACCAGTGCACAATATGCCCAGAATCCTTTCCAGTCGACCCGCCCTTATGACCAGTTTGATGGGCGTCGCCGTGATATGTCATTCAAATATATCCACCAGGAAGATGATCGCCAGTTTGAGTTGCTGACATATTTCACCAAAAGTTTCCGTGGCAGCAATATTGAATCTGAAGGGGCCGGTGCTAACCTCGGTCAGAAACGCATGGTGGCTTACCCGCGTAATTACACCACTTATGCCATTGAACCCAGCTATTCACAGCTATTCAGAATGGGCAGTAGCTCCCATGAGGTTACTGTAGGTTACCGCTATCTGAATGAAACCATGGATGAGAAAGCCTATCGCTCCCCTTGGTATAACCCTGCGACAGTGACTTCAATGCCCGCCACACCACAGTATTATCAGCACACCTCTGGCGGTACTGAAGCCCATGCAGTCTATATTGATGATGCCATCAATGTGTCTGACTGGACCATCACCCCCGGCCTGCGTTATGAGAATATTCGCACCAATGTGGATGATTCTTTTGCCAACACCCAACGTGAGCAGCACTACAGTGAGCCGCTTCCTTCACTTAATGTTATGTACCATATGTCCGATGAATGGAAGCTGTTTGCCAATGCCAACACCTCATTTGGTAGCATGCAATATTTCCAGCTCAGTAAAGGCGGCAATGGTAATGCGCCGGCTCCGGGCCTAACGGCTGAAAAAGCACATAGCTATGAAATTGGTACTCGCTTTGATGACACAGTGATGACCGGTGAGTTGACTCTGTTCTACATTGATTTCGACAATCAACTGCAATACATCAGCAATGATATTGGCTGGACAAATCTGGGGGCGACGACTCATGAAGGAGTGGAGCTGGCATTCAGTTATGATTTGAGTGAACTCAATTCAGTGCTGAATGGGGTAAGTGTTTACTCCAGTTACACCTACACCAAAGCAACCACCAAAAGTGGTGCTTTCGCCGGTAAGGACTTACCTTTCTATTCACGTCAGGTTTATACCGTGGGTACCCGTTATGAAACCGGTAATTGGGTCTGGAACCTGGATAGTTATGCACAATCTCAGCAACAGTCGCCGGGTTCTGGCCCGCAGTATATTACGACGGAGAGTGCTGATGGCCAGTTTGGTACTATTCCGGGGTACATGGTGTGGAATACCCGCGCTGAATATAATTTCGGGCCGGCCTGGTCAAATCTGACATTGGGTGCTGGAGTAAAAAACCTGTTTGATCAACGCTATTTCACGCGTTCCAATGATAACAATGCAGGTAAGTATGTCGGCGAGCCACGAACCTTCTTTGTGCAGGGATCAGTTGCCTTCTAAATTAGCTGTTTAAGATAAGTCCGGTAAGTGAGTCATTTACCGGGCTATGTATTCTTCTGTTCGTTTCGCGCGCCCTTCGGAATTATCTAATATAAATGATAATCATTATTCACATTATGAAATGTGAATAATATC
>NZ_CACVAD010000080.1 GCF_902726545.1 Yersinia artesiana
CCCTATTCACATTAATATTCGATAAAAACAGTAAATTATTTATTCAATTGATTTTTAAGATAAAAAATAATAATTAATCATGAAGTTAATTGTTATAAGAATCATTTACATTAACGCCGCGATACTAAAAAGAATGATTATTATTTAAGGAATACTGCGATAAATAATAACCTTGGGTGTTGAGGTTAATATTATTTCACGGAAAAAAGTTTTAATTAGGTATTGTTGGGCCACATTACCCACTTGCCAATATCTGCCCACTGCATTACCTTTTGCGCCATAACTGCCTACGCAGCACGAAGGAGAAGATAATGGGATATAATCTGGCTGAGCTTTCGGACGAAGAAACAGCAAAAATGAATGTTGATCTGGCCGCCTCTGGTGTCGCATTTAAAGAGCGCTACAATATGCCCGTCATCCCTGAAATGGTTGCACGAGAGCAACCTGATGAGCTACGAGAGTACTTTTTGCAACGGCTGGCACACTACCGTAGTGAATCCAATAAATTCTCTCGCTTGCCATATGAACCCAAAATGAAGTCATGAGCAAAAGGCTCCCGCACAGGGTCTGCGGGAGTTTATCGGCGACAACGACTAGAGTTTTCGGGCAAATTTATCAGTTGCAAGAATCAGTTGGTGCAAAATACCCGGTTCATCAAAGGAATGCCCTGCACCTTCGACAATATGCAATTCGGCTTCCGGCCAGGCTTTGGCTAAATCCCATGCATTCTGTGGCTGACAAGCCATATCATATCGCCCATGAATAATCACCGCCGGGATATGGCGAATGCGCGTGACGTTATCCAGCAGTTGATTATCGCTATCCAAAAAACCCAAGTGGGTAAAATAGTGATTTTCAATGCGAGCAAATGCCAGAGCAAAGTCATCTTCACCAAAGGACGCCGCGCTTTTGGCTGGCAACAGGGTGACAGTTTCGCCCTCCCACAGACTCCAAATTTTGGCCGCCTCTAATTGTACCGCCTTGTCAGGTGAGGTTAGCCGTTTGCGGTAAGCCGCAGTGACATCGCCCTGCTCTTCTGGTGATAAAATAGATAACACACGCTGCCATTTATCGGGGAAAAAACGCGAAGCGCCGTCCTGATAATACCAATCCAACTCTTTTTTACGCAGCGTAAATATCCCGCGTAAAACCATCTCGCTAACCCGATCTGGGTGGGTTTCACCATAAGCCAATGCAAGAGTTGACCCCCACGACCCTCCGAATATCAACCATTTATCGACACCGGCCATTTTACGTAGCCGTTCAATATCATCGACTAAATGCCAGGTCGTGTTGTTATCCAGGCTGGCATGAGGTTTGGACCGCCCACAGCCGCGTTGATCAAACAGTAATACTTTATATTTCTTTGGGTTGAAAAGTTGCCGGTGATAAGGCGCGATCCCACCACCAGGGCCACCATGAATAAATACCGCGGGTTTACCCTCAGGATTACCGCAAAGTTCCCAGTAAATCTGGTGACCATCTCCCGTGTCTAGTAAGCCACTATCGTAAGGTTCATACGCTGGATAAAGCCCACGCAATTGTTCCATTATTTTTCCATGTTTGTTAAGACACTAAAGTTATCAAATCCTATACGACCCTCAGGGTCAACGATAAAACATGACATTTACGCTAATCAGTCTATTAATTCCATCAACCGATGATAATTGCACCATAAGTTAATTGATTTTGAGGTGCTACATCACAACCATTAAGCAGTAATAAGGGTTGTAGATATTTAATAATTTGCTTATTAAACAATAAACTAATCAGAACTGCGCTTTCTTTCCTTGCAACTCATCCTGATTAGGTGATTAATAGGTAGGCGTACCAACCTAACCGAAGGTAAAGAGAGGCAAGCCATGAGTAAGGGAATGGACAGCAAAAAGAACGCGAAGAAAAAGCCACTAAAAACGCCAGCTGAGAAAAAAGCTGAGAAACGCGCTAAAAAGTCATCATCTACTAGTGCAGAATAACGGATTTTTCGTCTCGTCAGTCAACCCGCCACGCCAGGCGGGTTTTTTGTTGCCAAGAGTTAAGCATTACAGGGGAAAAGCATGTATTTCCGTGTCATCGATACCGAGACTTGTGGCTTGGAGGGCGGTATTGTCGAAATCGCGTCCATTGATGTGATGGATGGAGCGTTGAGTAACCCAATGAGTGACTTGGTTAGCCCAGACCGGCCAATCAGCCTTGATGCCATGGTCATTCACCATATCACGGAAGAAATGGTGGAAGGTAAACCACGGATTGCCGTTGCCGTCAGAAAGTATCAAGGTAGCCCTTATTATGTCGCCCATAACGCCCCCTTTGACCGCGGTGTATTACCGGAGATGGGCGGTCAATGGATTTGCACGCTAAAGTTGGCCCGCATGCTCTATCCTGATATTAAGCACAGCAATCAATATCTGCGTTATGCCTTACGCCTGAATGTTTCAGTGCCGGATAATCTTTATCCGCATCGCGCTTTGTATGATTGCTATGTCACCGCAGCACTGTTGCAACGTATCATGCGAGATACTGGGTGGAGCGCTGAGCAGATGGTGGAAATCACGCAGCAACCGCAGTTGTTGTCGACATTTAAGTTCGGAAAGTATCGGGGGAAAAGTATTGCACAGATAGCCCGACAAGATCCGGACTATCTGCGTTGGATGCTAACCTCAATTACCGACCTTACACCCGATATGCGCCATACCCTGACATATTATCTGGCCGAGTAAGCCTGTGTGAATCAAGCCAGAGAGAGAATGAAAGCATATTCCAAAGCAATATCTTCATAAGCTTTGAAACGCCCAGATTTACCTCCATGGCCCGAATCCATGTCGGTATAAAGTAATAACTGATGATCATCAGTTTTCATTTCCCGCAGTTTGGCGACCCATTTTGCCGGTTCCCAATATTGAACCTGGGAGTCGTGCAACCCAGTAGTCACCAGCATGTGCGGGTAATCCTGAGCTTTAACCTGATCGTATGGGCTGTATTGCTTGATGTAATCGTAATAAACCTTATCGTTTGGATTGCCCCACTCATCATACTCGCCGGTCGTCAGGGGAATAGATTCATCCAGCATAGTGGTGACAACATCAACAAATGGTACTTGCGCCACAACACCTTTGTATAATTCAGGTGCCTGATTAATCACCGCCCCCACCAGCAAGCCACCGGCACTGCCGCCCATGGCGAAAACACGGCTCACATCGCCATAGCCCTTGGCAACTAATGTTTTGGTTACATCAATAAAATCATTGAATGTGTTCAATTTATTGAGCAACTTGCCATCTTCATACCATTGCTGCCCCAGCTCACCACCACCGCGAATATGGGCCAAGGCGAAGACAAAACCACGGTCTAGCAGACTTAAACGACTGCCACTAAATGCAGGATCCATGCTGCTGCCATAAGATCCATAGCCATAGACCAACAGCGGATTACCCCCGCGGGCAAAGTGGTCGCGGTGATAAACCAAAGAAACCGGTACCTTGACACCATCCGATGCAGTAACCCAAATCCGCTCACTGCGATACTTTTCTGGTGTGAAGTTTTTGACTTCCTGCTGCTTGAGCAACTGGCGCGCACCGGTATCCATATTCAGCTCATACATGGAGCTTGGCGTGGTCATGGACGAATACCCATAGCGCAACAGTTCAGTTTCCGGCTCTGGGTTATACGCCAGCCAGGTCACATAAGTAGGGTCATCAAAAGTAATTGATTTCTCTTCGCGAGTGGCCCAGTGAATTTGCCGTAAATGTGTCAGCCCTTCACTGCGCTCCTCTACCACCAGCCAATCGCGGAATAGGCTGAAGCCTTCCAACATAACCTCTGTTCTGGGCGCAATTAATGACACCCACTGAGATTCATCAGCAAAATCAGCCAGTGTTTTCCCGGCTTCGGCGATTTTATACAGCCCGAAGTTTTTACCCTCTTTATTCGAACGAATGTAAAAATGCTGCTTATAGTGATCCAATCCGTACTCATGGTCTTTACGGCGTGGCGCGAACATCTGCGGTAGCGGCTCATGCTGGTCGGCATCCAGCAGTAAAATTTCAGAGGTTGTGGTACTACTGAGATGGATGACAATAAAGCGCTCAGACGTGGTTTTTTCCAAGCTGACATAGAATGTATCGTCAGTTTCCTGATAAATCAGTTGGTCTGATGCCGGATCTGTTCCCACCACATGGCGATAGACCTGATAAGGCAGTAGCGTTTTTTCATGTTTCCGCACGTAATACAGTGTTTTCGAATCATTCGCCCACTCAAAACTGCCCGAAGTATTGCTGATCACTTCCTCTTGCCAGGTGTCGCTTTGTAAATGCTTTACCCGGATATCATATTGACGACGCGATAAAAAGTCCTCAGCGACAGCCAGTAGTTGATTATCCGGACTGACATCCAGCCCGCCCAAAGTATAAAACTCGCTGTCCGCAGCGCGTTGGTTGCCATCCAATAATGTTTCCCAACTGCTATCAGCCCAAACCGGTTGGCGCACATAAATGGCGTATTCATTGCCCGGTTCAAAACGCGTTTGATAGCGGTAGCCATTACGGGTATAAGGAACAGACTCTTCTTGTGGCGGAATACGGGAAACCATTTCCTGATACAAGGTTTCACGCAGCGCTTGCTGTGGCTTTAACACCGCCTCGGTGAACTCATTTTCAGCTTGCAAATAGTTCAGAACATCATCGTCAGTGCGCTCATCATCACGTAGCCAATAATAATCATCTGTACGGATATCACCGTGCATCGTCATCGGATAAGGGCGTTTATCTGCCTTTGGGGGTGTGGTCATTAGTTGAAGTATCCATCTGTGTTCGTTACCGCGAGAGTGACACGATTACATGGCGATGCCAAGCAGCGACATAGCCTTATTATTGAGTTGAGGAGAGCTCATTCAAGGCTAAACAAAATGATAGACAGGTGCAGGATATGTTATTGCCAGCACCTGTTGGGCATGATTATTTATTCCAGAGTTGCGGAGTCACATTGGCAGGGTATAGGTGATAGTGCCAACCTTGCAGTCGAGCACGACCTGGTAGGTTTTATCCCCTTTTTTGCCCCGAGCGGTCAGTGGAACCTGCCAAACATCATCCTTGCCAGTAATGTCTACTGTGCTAATCCAAACGACCGGACTATCAGTTCCTAACCCTTTTTTATCCGCTTCCCAACGCGTTATTCGGTTTTGTAGGAAATCCCGTTTAACTTGCGCCGCAACCTGTGATGGGTCTAACCCGGTACAAGCAGGGACTTTTGCTACCCGCGGTTCCTGAGCCTGTACATGACTGATAACACCAAGCAATCCGCTGGTCACTATCAAGGCGAGTCCTGTCTTTCTCATCATTCCTCCAGATATTATTATTTCTATCCTATGGCCGGAGCAATGATTGAAAGGGGGTTACCGAGTGAATAGCGCTACGGAATCAAAGCATTAACACTATTTAATTACACCGAGTAAATTCAATCACGTAAAACTGCTCCAGCCCCGGATAGATATCCTTAATCACTTTTTTCAGTTCATCCAATGACATATTTTCTTGCTCCGCATGGCGTTCTGTCAGGGCATCCAGGGTGATTGGCGTGACAGAGTTGACCAAGATGTTGCAGAAAAATACGCCGTCTTCATTGCGACAGACGCGCAGGACTTCGCCTGGGCGAAAATCGGATTCACTGCTATCCCGGATAGTGATCGTTTTACGATCAGCCAGAATATCCGCCTCAAACCGGCGAAAGAAGGTGATTTCACGATTCATTTTAGATCCCTTTTTTACTTTCTGCCGAAATCAGGCAGATTAAGCCGCTTGATTTTCTTCAGATTTGGATTTTTTCTCTGCGGCGATTTTTTCAACTTTCGCTTTGGGTTGCGCCTCAGCAGAGACCGTGGGATTGGCACCACGCAGAATTTGCCCTAATGCATCTTTGTTCTCTGCCAGGAAGAAGCTCAAGGCCTCGCGTTGCTCTTCTTCAAGAGTTAAGGGTGACTGCGACAACCACTCAGACAAATTGTCAGCCAAATCCAGCATTTTATCGTAGGCATCGGCTTCTTTTTTGGTTGTGAAAGTCATTTTTTCCTCACCCTGTCTTACCACGACGAATTTTATTTCAACGGCCATTGATACACGTCCTCTTCACTTACAGATTACTGTACATAAACACAGTATAATATGATTTATTGGGGCGACGCAACCGCCATCGCTCTCCACTGTGATTATTTTAATAAACGAGCTTTACAGTTTTTGCCTTTGATTTTGCCTTGCTGTAACTGCTGTAGCGCGCGTTTCGCACTGGCCTTGCGAATAGCAACATAAGCATGGACGGGGAACATATCGATTTTACCCACATCCGCAGCAGTAAGACCGGCTTCACCGGTTAACGCACCCAAAATATCGCCAGGGCGAATTTTAGCTTTACGACCACCATCAATGCATAACGTGACCATTTCAGGTTCCAGCATGGTGTTAGCACTGCGGCTCACCTGCTCGGCTGGCGTCCATTTCAATTTCATTTGCAGATAATCTTCAATGGCATGAGCGCGCGTCATCTCTTGTGGCGTGCACAGACTCACGGCAAGGCCACTCATCCCTGCCCGCCCGGTACGGCCAATACGGTGCACGTGCACTTCCGGATCAAACGCCAGTTCGAAATTGACCACCAGCTCCAAATCTTTGATGTCCAGACCACGGGCGGCAACGTCCGTGGCAACCAGTACCCGACAACTGCGGTTGGCAAAACGTACTAATACCTGGTCACGGTCACGTTGTTCTAAGTCGCCGTGTAATGCCAGCACACTGATACCACGGGACTCCAGGGCTTCGTAGACGCTCTGACAATCTTTTTTGGTATTACAAAACACCACACAAGAGGCCGGCTGGTAGTGACTAAGTACCGAGATCAACAACGGCAACCGTTTTTCGCGAGTGGTTTCGAAAAACACCTGCTCGATAGCTGGCGCTTCATCGCCATCATCAACTTCAACATTCACCGGTTGGCGCTGAACCCGCGCACTGATTTGCTCAATACCGGCCGGATAAGTGGCGGAGAACAGCAATGTCTGGCGTTGTGGCGGGGTATAGGCAATCACATCATCAATGGCATCGGTAAAACCCATATCCAACATGCGATCGGCTTCGTCCAGCACCAGAATTTTGAGGTCATCCAGTACCAGCGTTTTCTTGCGCAAATGCTCCTGAATACGCCCCGGCGTGCCGACGACGATATGCGGGGCATGCACCAGAGAATCCAACTGATGGCCCATCGGCTGGCCGCCACATAGGGTCAGGATTTTAATGTTCTGAGTAAAGCGTGCTAATCGACGCAACTCTTTGCTGACCTGATCAGCTAATTCGCGGGTTGGACACAGCACCAGGGCCTGAGTCACAAACTCACCGACGGCAATTTTGTCCAGCAAACCAATGCCGAATGCCGCAGTTTTACCGCTGCCGGTTTTGGCTTTTGCCCGCACATCCTGCCCATTGAGGATTGCCGGTAATGCTGCGGCCTGTACCGGTGTCATCTCGGTATAGCCAAGTTCATTAAGATTGGACAACTGCTCAGCAGGCAGTGTCAGGGAAGAAAAGGAAGTTGTGCTCACGGCAGTAACTCTTATAACTGGATGGAATGGCAGCGATGGCCTGAAGGCGAGCGCAAGATTTTGCCGCGATAATACCAGAGATAGGGCCATTGCCGGAACTATACTGCATCGATACCGGTAAAATGGCGTGATTCTCTGCTTTGCTGCCAATACGCAATCGTTTTCGTTGCTGTTTTACCCTATACTTGTGCCCGTAAAATTCACCGTGCATAAAGTTACGGTGTAACTTCAACACTGATGTAGGTACCTAACTATGCTGACTATTGGAACCGCTCTGCGTCCGAACGCCACCCGTGTCATGTTGCTTGGCTCTGGCGAGCTGGGCAAAGAAGTGGCTATTGAATGCCAGAGACTGGGGCTGGAAGTGATTGCGGTTGATCGCTACGCAGATGCACCCGCGATGCATGTTGCTCATCGTAGCCATGTGATTAACATGCTGGATGGCGCTGCACTCAAACAGTTGGTCGAGCAGGAAAAACCGCACTATATCGTGCCGGAAATTGAAGCTATCGCCACCGATATGCTGGTTGAGTTAGAAAGCATGGGCCAGAAAGTTGTGCCCTGCGCCGAAGCCACTCGCCTGACCATGAATCGCGAAGGTATTCGTCGGCTGGCCGCAGAAACGCTGCAATTACCGACCTCCAGCTACCGTTTTGCTGATACCGAGAGTGCATTTCGTCAGGCGGTCAGTGAGATAGGTTACCCGTGTATTGTCAAACCGGTGATGAGTTCTTCCGGTAAGGGCCAGAGTTTGATTCGCAGTGAGCAGCAACTTCAGACCGCATGGGATTACGCGCAACAAGGTGGCCGGGCGGGCGGTGGTAAAGTGATTGTCGAAGGATTAGTGCATTTTGATTTTGAAATCACTTTGCTGACCATCAGTGCTGTTGATGGCATCCATTTCTGTGCCCCTATTGGTCACCGCCAGGAAGATGGCGACTACCGTGAATCATGGCAGCCGCAGGCGATGAGTGATGTCGCAGTGGCACGGGCAAAAGAAATTGCTTCACAGGTTGTCAAAGCGCTAGGTGGCTATGGGTTATTTGGCGTGGAACTGTTTGTCTGTGGCGATGAGGTTATTTTCAGCGAAGTTTCACCGCGCCCACATGATACCGGCATGGTGACCTTGATTTCGCAAAATATGTCTGAATTTGCCTTGCATGTGCGGGCATTTCTCGGCTTGCCTATCGGCACGATTCGTCAGTATGGCGCGGCAGCATCGGCGGTCATTCTGCCTGAATTGACTAGTAACAATATTACTTATCATGGGTTAGAAACGGCATTGGTGGGTGATACCCAGATTCGTTTATTTGGTAAGCCTGATATCACCGGTAAACGGCGGTTGGGAGTGGCGCTGGCGGTAGCAGATGACACTGATACGGCGATCGAGATAGCAAAACGTGCCGCGAGCGCGGTCGTCGTGACAGGCAAATAATCAGTTACCTATGAATAACCTGTCATTTCGGCGGGTCAGACAGCTAACAAACCTCGACAACGCGATCTTGCAAGGTGAAGACAGGTGGAAGAGTAAAGCGTCCGCGCCACGGATGGCGCGGTTCGAGCCCCCAGGGAGGGGTTTACGGCGTCTTTACGATCTGCCTGTTTTCACCGTTACGGGCACTTTGTTATTAACCTCACCCGCTATTTCGGCGGGTTTATTGGGCTGGAACAGCTAAACGCTGGGGACTTACCCCTCGTATGGGTCTTCTATTTCGTCCGCATCCTGCTCATTATCGCGACGATAATCAGACTCATCATGTTCATCAAAGTCAGTATCTTCAAAGATAGCCATGGCTTGTGGATCATTCTGGTGGCGCTCACGGATTTCTGCGGCGACCAAGGCAATCGCCTCACCACTACTCATCCCTTCCGACATGAATTGATGAATACGTTCGACAGCTTCTTGCTGTTCCTCATGAGAAAGTGAAGGCATACCCGCTAACATTGATTCATCTCCTACCTATAATTGATTCAGTATACCTGTTTATTGTTGCCTGAGGTGAATTGAGTGCCACCGATCAGCAGTCACAAACATAGGGTAATTTATGCTAATCTTCCCCGCCGCGGATGGCGAAAATACCATTACATCCCTAATATGGCTACCCAAAGAAAAGAATAGTGACTCATGAGTGTGAAATCCCTGACCTGCAAAACCTTGCCTTATCAGCCTGATGCCCTGCTTCAACAATTTGCCCCACTCGCTCATCAAGCCTGGGCCATGTTGTTGCATTCCGGATTTGCTGAACATACCCATAACCGCTTTGATATTCTGGTCGCTGATCCGCGAGTGACCCTTACCACGCGGGGCGAGCAAACAGAGATAATCAGTGCGCAAGGCCAGGAATTCTCCGGTGAAGACCCTTTCTTTTTATTACAGCAACAGTTGGACCAATTTCTCCGCCCAATATCCCCCCACCCTGACCTGCCGTTTTTAGGCGGCGCATTAGGGCTATTTGGTTATGATTTAGGGCGACGTGTCGAGACATTACCGGTGCTGGCTGAGCAAGATATCACCTTGCCGGATATGGCTGTCGGCCTCTACGACTGGGCATTAATTGCCGATCATCATTTGCAAAAACTGACACTGGTGTGCCACGGCGATGCAGACCAGCGCCTGCGTTGGTTACAGCAACAAAAATGTGCAGCAGTCACTCTGCCATTTAAATTAACCAGCCAGTGGCAGGCCAACATGTCACGAGAGCAATATGGCGAAAAATTCCGTCAAATTCAGGAATATCTGCATAGCGGCGACTGCTATCAAATTAATTTAACCCAGAGATTCAGCGCAGAATATCAAGGTGATGAATGGCAAGCTTTTCTGTCATTGAGCCGCAGTAATAGAGCGCCCTTTTCGGCGTTTATTCGTTTGCCACAAAACACCATTATGAGTGTGTCACCAGAGCGCTTTTTATGGCTGGAAAATCACCGCATTCAAACTCGCCCTATCAAAGGCACCTTGCCGCGACTGGATGATCTTGAACAGGATAAGTTACAAGCACAGCGGTTAGCCAACTCCGAGAAAGATCGCGCTGAAAACCTGATGATAGTTGATTTGTTACGCAATGATATTGGCCGGGTCGCGCAACCGGGAAGTGTGCGCGTGCCCGAGCTGTTTGTCGTCGAGCCTTTCCCAGCGGTACATCATCTGGTCAGCACCATTACCGCAACCCTGCCCGCCGAATCGCCACCAACAGCATTATTGCGAGCCTGCTTCCCCGGAGGGTCGATAACCGGCGCGCCAAAAATTCGCGCCATGGAAATCATTGAGCAACTGGAACCCCAACGGCGCAATGCCTATTGTGGCAACATTGGCTATATTAGTTGCTGCGGCACCATGGACACCAACATCACCATCCGTACGCTGCTGACTGAAAACGGCAAGATATATTGCTCAGCGGGCGGTGGCATTGTGGCCGATAGTCAGGAACAGGCTGAATATCAGGAAACATTTGATAAAATTGCCCGAATACTGCCGTTACTGGAAGATGATGAATAAGTGAGCGATTCTGTGAGTGACCAATTGGTGAGTCAATCAGGGCAAACTTTGTCTGAATTTATCAGCCGATTCCAGCTACAACAGCCGCAACCTGGCAGTTTTTCTGCCAATAGCCACCATGCTGCGGTATTAATTCCTATTGTTTGTCGGCCTGAACCGACATTGCTGCTGACCCGGCGCTCAGATCATTTACGCAAACATGCCGGCCAGGTTGCCTTCCCCGGCGGCAAAGCTGATCCACAAGATAGCTCACTGATTGAAACGGCTTTGCGGGAGGCCGAGGAAGAAGTGGCTATTCCGGCATCCGCTGTACATGTATTAGGGCAACTGGCCCCACTCGACAGTTCCAGTGGTTTTCAGGTCACGCCAATTGTCGGCCTGGTTCCTGCCAATATTACCTTTCATGGTAATGAAGAAGAGGTCGCCGGGCTGTTTGAAATCCCGTTGTACGAAGCACTTAGGCTATCACGTTACTATTGGCTGGATATTCATCGCGGAGGAGTCAATCACCGGGTTTATCTTTCATGGTATGAAAACCAATTTATCTGGGGACTGACGGCAGCGATTATTCGCCGTTTGGCGCAGCAGGTCAGTATTTAACGCTAAAGCCATATTAACTTCATGGGTAATGAGTGATGCGTTTCACAGCTTTAAGGCTAAAAAAGCTGAATTACAGCATAAAGCGATCTCTATCACCCCATCACATCGATTTTTACTCTACTTTCCCCGCACAACCATTTTAAAAAAACTGTAAATTGCCCTGTCAGCGTTATGAAATATCTGTAAAATATCTTTCATCACTATAAACCACTAAAAAAGTAAGGTTAAAACCCGATAGTGATAATCACAAATTGATAGCGATATGTCATTGTTGCGGTATCAAATTAATACTGCCAACACCAGTAGGATCCGAATTAACAGGCTCTGTGATAGCAATACTCAATACGAAGTAACCTGCAGCTATCCACAGAGCTCTTATACTTAATGTAAATATTCTTTGGCGCATTCATATGTACAGGGAATAACAAAAAGCTTTGTTAAGGAGTTTTAGCGTGATTAGTGTTTTTGATATGTTCAAGATTGGCATCGGCCCATCCAGTTCTCACACTGTTGGACCAATGAAAGCCGGCAAAGAGTTTGCTGATTTGCTGGTAACTCAAGGGTTAATGCCATCAGTCACGCGTGTCGCCGTGGATGTTTACGGCTCACTGTCACTGACCGGGAAAGGTCACCATACCGATATCGCTATTATTATGGGATTGGCTGGCAATATGCCAGATACCGTGGATATCGACAGCATCCCCGCTTTTATTCGTGATGTAGAATTACGCCAAAAATTGATGTTGGCCAATGGCTTGCATGAAGTGGACTTCCCCCGTGAAGGTGGAATGGTCTTCCGTAGTGATAACCTGCCACTGCATGAAAATGGTATGCAGATCCACGCCTTTGCTGGTGATGAGAAAGTGCTTAGCAAAACCTATTATTCCATCGGTGGCGGTTTTATCGTGGATGAAGAGCATTTCGGCAAAGCTGCGGTGAATGCCGTTAGCGTCCCTTACCCGTTCCATTCAGCCGAAGAAATTCTGGCTAACTGCGAGCAAACCGGCCTGTCTATCTCCGGTATGGTGATGCAGAATGAGTTGGCGATGCACAGCAAAGAAGAGATTGAATCCTACTTCACGGCAATTTGGCAGACGATGCGGGCCTGTATTGATCGTGGTCTGAACACTGAAGGCGTCTTGCCCGGCCCACTGCGGGTACCACGTCGTGCCTCAGCATTACGCCGTCTGTTGGTTTCCTCAGATAAACTTTCCCATGACCCAATGAATGTCATTGACTGGGTAAATATGTTCGCACTGGCGGTTAACGAAGAGAATGCCGCAGGGGGCCGTGTGGTGACAGCACCAACCAACGGTGCTTGTGGTATTGTTCCAGCGGTACTGGCTTATTACGACCACTTTATCGAGCCGGTTACTCCTGAAATCTTCATCCGCTACTTCCTGTCCTCCGGAGCTATTGGCATTCTGTATAAAATGAATGCATCAATTTCTGGTGCTGAAGTGGGCTGTCAGGGTGAAGTGGGCGTGGCCTGCTCAATGGCAGCGGCCGGTCTGGCTGAATTACTGGGTGCCAGCCCAGTTCAAGTGTGTATCGCGGCTGAAATTGGTATGGAACACAACCTGGGCCTAACCTGTGACCCGGTTGCAGGTCAGGTGCAAGTGCCATGCATTGAACGTAATGCGATTGCCTCAGTAAAAGCGATTAACTCAGCACGTATGGCAATGCGCCGCACCAGTGAGCCGCGCGTTTCACTCGATAAAGTTATCGAAACCATGTTCGAAACCGGCAAAGACATGAATGCTAAATACCGCGAGACCTCCCGTGGCGGCCTGGCCATTAAAGTGCAGTGTAATTAATTTATTGTATTGCGAATCATGTTCAGCAAGGGGAGCCAGCGCTCCCCTTGCTGCTAAGTAAAAGATTAATGATAACTTCATGTCTAGCAACCCGCACACGCGGGATTGCAACATACCTCACAACACCAATCATCATCATTTTCTTCTTGATCCGTTGGGCATTGACTATTGTGCCCTCTTTTATTTACCTCAGTGGAAATTGCTGCCGATGATGCATCATCAAGATGCATTGAAACCCTCTCTTGCCCTAAGGTACAAAATGAAAACAGCATTAATACCAGAACCAAAACTATCTTTTTCATAGAACCTCCATCACTGGCTTGTAGAATGGTACAAAAAATATAAGCGGTGCGGCGTCCAAAAAGCAGGAAATAAACTTTGCTGTTTCAAAACAGATCAAAGCCAATACTTGATAGTGTGTTTTTAAAATCTGAATAAATCCCGCTTAGATACCAGCGGAACCGCTTTGAGTATGGACTTTCTTAAGTTAATTTAAGTTTAGACTATATTTATTTACGTGACCCCATTATTTTAAATAATTATTCTTGTTTTTTAATGCAATTAAATCGCGATAACATATTGAT
>NZ_CACVAD010000081.1 GCF_902726545.1 Yersinia artesiana
CTTTGGTATATTCATATAATCTACTGACGAGAAACTTCTTTTTCATTCACTGTTTTGTAATTTAATAAATCAGAGGGGAGCTAATATAGCTCCCCTCCTGGCTCACTGCTTTATAACACCAGAAACTACAATGGCTGGGTTTGTGCCTCTACCACCGCTAATGCCACCATATTCACGATCCGACGTACAGAAGCAATCGGCGTCAAAATATGAACCGGTTTTGCCACGCCCATCAGCACCGGTCCGACAGTCACGCCCTCTGAGGTGGTCACGCGCAGCAAGTTATAACTGATTCGCGCCGCTTCCATATTCGGCATAATCAGTACGTTAGCAGACCCCTTCAATGGGCTATCCGGCATCAGGTTATGGCGGATACTTTCCACCAGCGCGGCGTCACCGTGCATTTCACCGTCAATCTCCAGTTCAGGTGCCATCTGATTCACCAACTCGAGTGTACGGCGCATTTTACGCGCAGCCGGGCAATCCGATGTACCAAAACTCGAATGAGATAACAGTGCCACTTTTGGCTCAATACCAAAACGTCGTACCGTTTCAGCCGCCATCAAAGTAATCTCAGCCAATTGCTCCGGTGTCGGGTCATCATTGACATAAGTGTCAGCGATAAACGTATTGCCAGTTGGCAGCAACAGCGCATTCATCGCGCCCGCTACATGCGCCCCCTCGCGGAAGCCAAAGACTTTCTCAACCACATCATAATGCTCATGATAAGTGCCAATGGTGCCACAAATCATGGCATCGGCTTCCCCCCGATGAACCATAATGGAGCCAATCAGGGTTGGATTGCCAATCACTGCACGACGCGCCTGTTCCTGCGAGACACCACGGCGCTTCATGATTTGATAGTATTCGTGCCAATATTCATTAAAGCGTGGGTCAGACTCATTATTGACCACTTCGAAGTCTTTCCCCGCCGTAATTTGCAGGCCCAATTTTTTTAGCCGAGTCTCAATCACGTTTGGGCGACCAATCAAGATAGGATAGGCCAGCCCTTGGGAAATAAGCTCTTGAGTCGCATGCAATACTCGTTCTTCTTCCCCTTCCGCTAAGACTACCCGCTTCATCTCTTTTTTCGCTTGCGAGAAAATCGGCTTCATAAATAAGTTGGTTTTGTAGACAAATTCCGTCAGTTTTTCGATGTAAGCACTAAAGTCAGTGATTGGACGGGTTGCCACACCGGAATCCATTGCCGCTTTCGCCACCGCCGGTGCGATTTTCACAATCAAACGCGGGTCGAATGGTTTAGGAATAATGTATTCAGGCCCAAACGAAAGGTCTTGTTCACCGTAGGCTGATGCCACCACATCACTCTGTTCAGCCAGCGCCAGGTCAGCAATCGCATGCACACAAGCCAGTTTCATCTCTTCATTAATGGTGGTCGCGCCCACATCTAATGCGCCACGAAAAATGAACGGGAAGCACAGCACGTTATTCACCTGATTCGGGTAGTCCGAACGGCCGGTGCAGATAATCGCATCAGGCCGCACGGCTTTTGCCAGTGGTGGCAGGATTTCAGGTTCAGGGTTCGCCAGCGCCAAAATCAGCGGGCTGGGGGCCATGGTTTTCACCATATCTTGCGTAAGAACGCCAGGGCCGGAGCAGCCGAGGAAAATATCCGCATTGGGAATAGCATCACCGAGCGTGCGCTGCCCGTTATCTTCAATGGCGTAAGCCGCTTTAGTTCCTTCCATGTTGGCTTCGCGGCCTTTATAAATCACACCTTTGGAATCACATACTGTAATGTTGTGATGCTTTAATCCCAATGCGACTAATAGATTCAGGCAGGCAATAGATGCCGCTCCTGCTCCAGAGACCACCAGCTTCACATCGCTGATATCTTTTTTCACGACACGTAAGCCGTTGAGCACCGCCGCGGTACAGATAATCGCAGTGCCATGCTGGTCATCATGGAACACTGGGATCTTCATGCGCTCACGCAATTTCTGCTCAATATAAAAACACTCGGGCGCTTTGATATCTTCCAGATTAATGCCGCCGAATGTCGGTTCCAGTGAAGCAATAATGTCGATCAGTTTGTCGGGATCGTGTTCATCTACTTCAATATCAAACACATCAATACCGGAGAATTTCTTAAACAGAACCCCCTTCCCCTCCATGACCGGTTTGCCCGCTAATGCACCAATATTACCCAGCCCCAGTACCGCAGTACCGTTTGAAATAACAGCGACCAGGTTGCCGCGCGCCGTATATTTATAGGCAGCCAGTGGATCAGCCGCAATCTCCAAACACGGAGCAGCGACACCAGGAGAATAAGCCAGCGCCAAATCCCGTTGGGTCGCCAGCGGTTTGGTTGGCGACACCTGAATTTTCCCAGGAGTAGGATATTGGTGGAAATCAAGCGCGCTCTGTTTCAATTGTTCGTCCATTGTAGGTTCCCTTTGCTTTTATTCTTTGAGGTGGTAGGGAACCAGTATAGTGAGTGAATTATCACAATCTATGAAGCAGGACATACTCTGCATAACATTTTTATATCAACAGCATAATTTACTGATCAATCTGCGGGGAATAATCAACAATTAGGGAATTAAGTGCCGCGAACTCGCGGCAACAAAAAAGTAGAGCGGAAATCTGAATAGGACGGGTCTTAGTTAAACCAGCCTTGGATTTGTGCATATTGCAATAACATAATGGTCTTACCATCTTTAATTCGACCATCCGCGATCATGGCAATGGCTTCAGTGAAGGGTAACTCAACCACCTCGATCACTTCATCTTCAACGCCGACATTATCAGTCACTTTTTGATCCGCATGATATTCCGCAGCAAAGAAATGGATAATTTCAGTCACGCCACCTGGCGACATATAAGCTTCAAACAGCTTCTGTACGTTATCAATCTGATAGCCAGTTTCTTCCATGGCTTCACGGCGAATACACTCTTCCGGCGAGTCGTTATCCAGCAAACCGGCACAAGTTTCCAGCAACATTCCGTCGGGGTTGCCATTGACATAGGTGGGCATTCGAAATTGGTTAATCAACAAGACGGTGCCATTGGGCCGGTTATACAACAGAATAGTCGCGCCATTCCCTCGATCATATACTTCGCGAATCTGTTGCACTGGCGTTCCATTATCATCTATTAAATCAAAGATGTACTTGTGGAGCTTGAACCAGTTTTTAGATAACAATTCACTGCGAATATTTTCAATTTTGACTGACATAAGACCTTCTTTAATCCCCAAAACATCCTAGAATTTTATTTAATTAGCTAACGCTAGTCTTTGTTCATTTGCAATAGGAACAGGCGCAATAAAAATGCCCCGATAACGGAGCATTTAAGATGAGATATTGGGAACGTTGCTATCAGAAACCCGTAGGTACATCCTTCATATCAGGCAACTTATGGGCGATGCCTTTGTGGCAATCGATACAGGTTTTACCTTCTTCAATCGCTTTACTGTGCATTTTCGCCGCCACTGTTTTCTGTGCTGTGAAGTCCATATTGTCAAAATTATGGCAGTTACGGCACTCTTGCGAACCATTGGCTTTCATCCGCGCCCACTCGTTTTCCGCCATCGTCAAGCGATGTGCCTCAAACTTCTGCGGTGTATCTATCAAACCAAAGGTCTTGGCATATAGCTCTTTACTGGCTTTGATTTTACGCAGCATTTTCGGCCCCCACTCATGGGGTACATGGCAATCCGGGCAGGTTGCCTTCACACCACTGCGGTTGCTGTAGTGGATGGTTCCCATGTATTCCTGATAAACGTTGTCTTTCATTTCATGGCAGCTAATACAGAATTTTTCAGTATTCGCCATTTCCATACCGGTATTAAAACCGCCCCAGAAAATGATGCCACTGACAAAGCCAATCAGCAGTAATGTGCCGAGCGCCAGCCGGCTCGGCCGACGCCACCATTGCCATATTCGTTTGATAATGCCAGGCTTTTTAGTCTCATTCATTGTTTGTTCTCACAATAGCCATCTCGCTTATTGACCAAAACCAGGGGCTGGCTGGAAGCTATTACCGACAATCGGCGCTGCATCAGTTTGTGGCACATGGCATTGCAAGCAGAAGTAGCGACGCGGGGATACTTCACTCGAGACCTTGCCATCGCGGTCAATAAAGTGAGTTGGGCTAACACGCGGCGCACCCGTAGTACGATAATGTTCAACGCCATGACATTGCAGGCAACGGTTGGTGTTTTTGCTGATTTGATAGCCATCAACACTATGTGGGATCAGCGGTGGTTGGTTAACATAGTTCAGCGCCATCCGCTGTTGCTGTTTGGGCATTTTCACCTTACCTTCCGCCGTAGCAGAGACTTCCGGTGATTGGCTTAAATCCATTTCGACATTGCTGGCAGCATTGACGACACCGGCTATCAGCAATACCGCCAGTAGCGATATCACTGATATTACCCGGCGATTGAATGCATGAAACATCGTGTTATTCATTATTTTCTCCTGAGAACCCCGTTCTTCCTGAGCTGAGCGCTATTTTCTGAACTGCGCGCAATTTTCTGAACTACGCAACAACCCGAGCCAATTTGACTGCACATTTTTTGAAGTCAGTTTCTTTGGATAACGGATCGGTGGCATCCAATGTCAGGTTATTCACCAACTGCGCAGCATCAAAGAACGGCATGTACACCAGCCCTTGTGGCGGGCGGTTACGGCCACGGGTTTCCACCAGCGAAATCACTTCGCCACGGCGTGAGATCACTTTCACTTTGTCACCGCGCCGTAAACCACGGGCTTTAGCATCCAATGGGTGAATGAAAAGCACCGCTTCAGGGAAAGCACGATGTAATTCAGGTACTCGACGGGTCATGGAGCCGGTATGCCAATGCTCCAGTACACGGCCAGTGGAGAGCCACAGGTCATATTCCTGATCCGGGCTTTCCGCCGCCGGCTCATAAGGCAGTGCAAATATCACGGCTTTACCATCCGGTTTGCCATAGAAACGCACCTCCTCACCTTTTGGCACGAAGGGATCAAAGCCTTCACGGTAACGCCACAGCGTTTCTTTACCATTCACCACCGGCCAGCGCAGGCCGCGCTCTTGATGGTAGCGGTCGAACGGCGCTAAATCGTGACCATGACCACGGCCAAAATCGGCATACTCTTCAAACAGCCCTTTTTGAATGTAGAAACCGAAATCACGCGCTTCATCATTCAATTGGTCCGCAGGAATTTCACTCAGTGGATATTTATTCACCACATTATTGGCAAACAGCACGTCATACAGCGTCTTACCGCGATATTCCGGTTTCTTGTTAATCAGCTCGTCAGGCCACACTTCTTCAACTTTGAAGCGTTTGGCAAACTCAACGATCTGCCATAAGTCAGATTTCGCTTCACCCGGCGCAGGCACTTGTTGACGCCAGAACTGGGTACGGCGCTCAGCATTGCCGTAAGCGCCCTCTTTCTCGACCCACATCGCGGTCGGTAAGATAAGGTCAGCGGCTAGGGCACTGATAGTGGGATAAGGGTCTGAAACTACAATAAAGTTACGTGGATCACGCCAACCCGGCATGCGATCTTCATTGATATTCGGCCCGGCCTGCATGTTGTTGTTACACATCACCCAGTAGGCATTAAGTGTGCCATCTTTCAACGCACGGTCTTGCGCCACGGCATGTAAACCCACTTTTTCCGGAATCGTGCCCGCAGGCAGTTGCCATTTGGTTTCGGCAATTTGGCGATGTTTTTCGTTCGTGACCACCATGTCGGCAGGCAGGCGGTGGGAGAATGTCCCCACTTCACGGGCTGTACCACAAGCGGAAGGCTGGCCGGTCAGAGAGAAAGGCCCAGAACCCGGCTTAGAAATCTTGCCGGTTAACAGGTGCAGGTTGTAGCACATGTTATTGGCCCAAACACCACGAGTATGCTGGTTAAAGCCCATCGTCCAGTAAGACACCAGTTTCACTTTCGGATCCGCATATAACTGCGCCAGTGACTCTAACTGATCTTCCGGCACACCGCTCATTTTGGCGGTTTTTTCCAGCGTATATTCCGCAACAAAGGCTTTAAAATCATCAAAACTCATCGGTTCTGATGCATCACTACCGGGGTTTTTGGCCGCTTTTTCCAGTGGATGTGTTGGCCGTAGACCATAGCCAATATCCGTTGCACCACGGCGGAAGTTCACATGGCGATCCAGGAAGCCCTGATCAACGGCATTATTTTGAATAATGTAATTGGCGATGTAATTCATAATCACCAGATCGGTCTGTGGGGTAAAGACGATCGGGTTATCCGCCAGTTCAAAGCTGCGGTGTTCAAAAGTAGACAGCACCGCAATTCTGACATGTTCATTCGTCAGGCGACGGCTAGTCATGCGTGACCACAAGATAGGGTGCATTTCTGCCATATTGGAGCCCCAGAGCACAAAGGCATCTGCTTCTTCAATATCGTCATAACACCCCATTGGCTCATCCATACCGAAGGTACGCATAAAGCCCACCACGGAAGAAGCCATGCAATGACGCGCATTGGGATCAAGGTTGTTAGAGCGGAAACCGGCTTTCAGCAGTTTAGACGCCGCGTAACCCTCCCACACCGTCCACTGACCGGAGCCAAACATGCCTACAGCGGTCGGGCCTTTTTCTTTCAGCGCATTTTTGAATTTCAGCTCCATGATATCAAAGGCTTTCTCCCAACTAATCGGAGTAAAATCACCTTCTTTATCATACTGGCCGTCTTTCATCCGCAGCAGCGGCTGGGTCAGACGGTCTTTGCCGTACATGATTTTAGGCAGGAAATAGCCTTTCACGCAGTTCAACCCACGATTGACCGGTGAGTCCGGGTCACCTTGAGATGCCACGATACGGCCATTTTGTGTGCCGACCAGGACACCGCAGCCAGTACCACAGAATCGGCAAGGCGCTTTATCCCATTTGATTGCGTTTGTTGTCTCACCCGCGACCGCCTTGGCGACAGTGGGTATGGTCAATCCGGCTGCGGCTGCCGCAGCAACTGCGGCATTGGCCTTCATAAAATCCCGGCGACTGAGTTTCATGGCATTTCCTCACCTTGGCTTTCCTGCTGGTGATAAACCAGCGATACAGCCAGCACACCATCCAGATTGCGCGCTGACTCAATATAATTCAGGAGCACGTCTGAGCGCGCTGCCTGCATAACCACCACCAACTTACCCAGAGCGGTGTCACTGGTGGGTATTTCTGTGCCCGGGATCGCCAGCAGGCTGTCGATGAGTGGCGCTATTCGCGCAGGCTTGGCTTGTATCACCAATCCACAGACATGCCATTCTTTATCGTCCATCTTCACTCCGGGTAAGGGTTACTGCCTGGACGGGGCAACTGGGTACACAGGCACCACAGCCGGTACAAGCAGGAAGGTCTAATTCGGGCCGAGCAATGCCGTTTAGGCGCGGACGGAATTTTATCGCCCGCGTTTCACAACTATCCTGACAACTGCGGCATTCAATATTGTGAAAAGGTAAACAGCGGTCTGATATGTGGATTTTCAGTGACCACGCTGGCAGTTCCGTTGAGGTAAAAACCCCGGCTTCGCACGCCTGCACGCAGGCCTGGCAGAAACTACATTCGGCCCGCTGAAAATCTATTTCGGGGAATCCGCCACTGCCAGCAACCAATACGCCAGTTTCACAAGCAGCAACACAGTTTTGGCAACGGGTACAGCCAGCAATAAAATGACTTTCGGTAACCGACCAAGGTGGTCGGGTAGCAGAGGACTGCCGTTTACCTGTTTGCCAATGCCCAGTCAGCAATTTACGCCGCGATAAATCAGTCATACTGATATCCTTAACATCTACTGGCGCGCCCGCGTGTACCTTAGGAAAATGCTTATATTAAAGTTCGGTGAGTCACACCAAATTAATGATAATGATTCTTATTTGTATTATTAGAGAATTCCCCAGTGTCTGTGTATTAAATACAGAATTATGAGTAATAAAATAATTACTCTTTAGAGTTAATCGTTGGTAGATATTGAGCAAGATCAATTAATTTAGTGGTTATTTGCGTGGTTTCTCACTGTTAAATCTATTTGCGTTATTACTTTTTTTATATAACGATTTGTTTAATGAGAATGGCTATCAAAAAGAAATGATATTTTGGTGATTATTCTTTAGATAAACTGGCTCGGTTAAATGAATTTGGCCGAAGTTTTGAGGTACACTTAACGCGTGGTTCAACTAACTATGATGGATAACATGGTCGGTAAATTTAACGACCTTAAATAATCCACGTTCAACAGCCAGCCATTTAATGCTATCGGTTACAGGGACATTACTTATCATGACCAAAAGTCACACTATTATGATCGTTGACGATCATCCCCTCATGCGCCGTGGGATCAAGCAGTTACTGGAGCTTGATAGCAACTTTGATGTGGTTGCCGAAGCCAATTGCGGCAGCGATGCCATTACCGAAGCAACCCGATGTCAACCGGATGTCATTTTGCTCGACCTGAATATGAAAGGTATGTCTGGGCTGGATACTTTAAAGGCATTACGCAACGAAGGCATTGATGCGCGAATTATTGTTCTGACCGTCTCTGATGCACGCAGTGATGTGTATGCAATGATTGATGCCGGTGCAGATGGTTATCTGCTCAAAGACAGTGAACCTGAAATATTGTTAGAAAATATCCGCCTGGCGTCGAAGGGCAAAAAAGTATTCAGTGATGAAGTTGCTCAATATTTATCTTCCCGGCACGAACAGGTTAATCCATTTTCTGAATTAACCGAGCGTGAATTAGATGTTTTACAAGAAGTCGCACGCGGTATGTCCAATAAACAAGTTGCATTCGAGTTACACATTTCAGAAGAAACCGTGAAAGTGCATATCCGCAATTTATTACGTAAGCTAAATGTTCGCTCGCGCGTCGCGGCAACAATCATGTTTTTAGAAAATAAAAAATATTAACTATCACCTTATTATTTAATGGCTACCGGGCTATTAGCTTATTCGATGGCCGCTAAAATAAAATCATGGTTATCGTCTATCCATTTTTTATTCAGTGGCCCCCAGCTATCCAGCCGGTAATATCCCGCATTATTGCGCACGCCATCCTGTACAAACGTCATGGTGATACCCAAACCGGGCAGCGCTTTCAAGACATCCTGTAATGTTCGCCGCGGCCAGGCGGTCAATTCCATCAAGCGCGGCACATTCAGCGGCTCTCCCCGACTTATCAACCAGCAAAGGTAGAGACGACGGGCAAATACCGGATTAAGTTCCATAACATCCTCCTCAGTTGGATAGCTACTCAATAGTCTACTCGATGCCAGAAAAAACACCTGTTTATACCCGTCATACTTCAAGCTACATGTACATTGGCCGCCTTCCTGCAACTCGAATTATTCAGGATATATCACTCTTTTTGCCATCAAGGTGAATTAACTCGATTTTTACGATGTTTTTTACAGCTTCTCCTTATTTTCTTCACGTTTTCTTAAGCAATCCCGCGTAAAGTGCAGCGTGGATTCTGCTGTAGTTAACTTGAGAGGCTGGCACTGCATGGCTAATTTTTTCATCGACCGCCCGATATTTGCTTGGGTATTGGCGATAATTTTGTGTCTGACTGGCGCATTGGCAATCTCAACATTGCCGGTTGAGCAGTACCCGAATTTGGCACCGCCCAATGTGCGTATCAGTGCATCCTACCCCGGAGCTTCGGCACAAACACTGGAAAATACGGTCACGCAGGTCATAGAACAAAGCATGACTGGCCTGGATAACCTGCTATATATGTCGTCACAAAGCAATAACTCCGGCAGTGCATCAATAACCCTGACGTTCCAGGCAGGAACCAATCCTAACGAAGCCATGCAACAAGTACAAAACCAGTTGCAGTCCGCTATCAAAAAGCTGCCGCAAGATGTACAGCAGCAAGGCGTTTCAGTATCTAAATCAGGGGATAATACCCTGATGATGGTGGCGTTTGTTTCCACTGATGGCAGCATGGATAAACAAGATATTGCCGACTATGTTGCCAGTAATCTGCAAGATCCTCTAAGCCGTATTGAAGGGGTCGGCAGCATTGATGCTTTTGGCTCCCAATATGCGATGCGCATTTGGCTCGATCCTAATAAACTCAATAATTATCAACTTACTACCCAGGATATCGTGACCGCAATTCAGTCACAGAATAGCCAGATAGCCGTCGGTCAATTGGGCGGAACACCTTCTGTCGATAATCAAGCGCTGAATGCCACGATTAATGCCCAATCCCAGTTACAAACCCCGGAGCAATTCAGAGAAATCACGCTGCGCGTCAATCAAGATGGTTCACTGGTGACACTGGGCGATGTCGCAAAAATTGAGATGGGTGCCGAAAAATATGATTACCTGAGCCGTTTTAACGGTCAGGCAGCCTCGGGGATGAGCATCAAACTGGCATCAGGCGCTAATGAACTGCAAACGGATGAATTAGTCAAAGCCCGTATCGCAGAACTGACCCCATTCTTCCCGCACGGCCTGGAAGCAAAAATTGCCTATGAAACCACCCCCTTTGTCAAAGCCTCCATCAAAGATGTGGTCAAAACACTGCTGGAAGCCATTTTGCTGGTTTTTCTGGTGATGTATCTGTTCTTACAAAACTTCCGCGCCACACTTATTCCGACGATTGCCGTCCCGGTGGTGCTATTGGGTACCTTCGCGATACTGTCGGCATTCGGATTCAGTATTAATACGTTAACCATGTTTGCCATCGTGCTAGCCATCGGTTTACTCGTCGATGATGCCATTGTCGTGGTAGAGAACGTGGAGCGCGTGATGAGTGAGGAAGGGCTGGATCCACGAGAAGCCACGCGCAAATCCATGGGCCAAATTCAGGGCGCGCTGGTGGGGATTGCTCTGGTGCTGTCAGCGGTATTTATTCCGATGGCTTTCTTCGGTGGCACCACCGGAGCTATTTACCGCCAGTTCTCCATTACTATCGTATCGGCGATGGTGCTTTCAGTGCTGGTGGCGCTGATTTTGACCCCGGCACTTTGCGCCACCATGCTCAAGCCAATCAAACCGGGGCATCATCATGCCAAACGCGGCTTCTTTGGCTGGTTTAACCGCATGTTTGATCGTAATGCTCACCGCTATGAGCGCGGCGTAGCGCGAGTTTTACATCACAGTGTGCGTTATATGCTGCTGTATTTATTGCTTTTAGGTGGGCTGGCGCTGCTATTTATCAAGTTACCGACATCATTTCTGCCACTGGAAGACCGCGGTGTGTTTATGGCTCAGGTGCAACTTCCGGTCGGCTCTACTCAGCAGCAGACACTCAAAGTGGTTGAGAAAGTCGAGAATTACTTCCTGACAGAAGAGAAAAATAACGTGCTATCGGTGTTCTCCACCGTAGGGTCCGGCCCCGGTGGTAATGGTCAAAACGTCGCTCGCTTGTTTATCCGTTTGTCCGATTGGGAACAACGAAAAGACAGCAATGACTCTTCCTTTGCCATTATTGAACGCGCCACCAAAGTGTTTAACAAAATCGTCGAAGCTAAAGTTTCGGTGAGTAGCCCTCCGGCCATTTCTGGCTTAGGTGGCTCGTCAGGTTTTGATATGGAATTACAAGATCACGGCGGTTTAGGCCACGACAAATTGATGGCAGCTCGTGACCAGTTACTGCAAATGGCCTCCCAGGATCCTGCACTAACACGCGTGCGTCATAACGGGCTGGATGATAGCCCGCAATTGCAGATAGATATTGATCAGCGCAAAGCACAAGCGCTGGGGGTGTCCTTGGATGATATTAACAACACGCTAAAAACGGCGTGGGGCTCGACTTACGTTAACGACTTTGTTGATCGTGGGCGAGTGAAGAAAGTCTATGTTCAATCTGAAGCCACGGCGCGTATGTTGCCGGAAGACGTTAACAAATGGTATGTGCGAAATAATAGCGGTGGTATGGTGCCTTTCTCCGCCTTTTCAACCACTCGCTGGGAGTATGGCTCGCCGCGATTGGAACGTTATAACGGCTATTCTGCTTTGGAAATCGTCGGTGAAGCAGCTCCAGGCGTCAGTACCGGTACGGCGATGAATGTGATGGAGGGGTTAGTTAAACAACTGCCTAATGGATTTGGCCTCGAATGGACGGGGATGTCCTATCAGGAACGGCTATCCGGCTCACAAGCCCCTGCCCTCTATGCCATTTCACTGTTAGTCGTATTCTTATGTCTGGCAGCATTATATGAAAGTTGGTCAATACCCTTCTCAGTGATGCTGGTTGTGCCACTCGGGGTGATTGGGGCGGTTGCCGCAACCTGGATGCGGGGCTTGGAAAATGACGTCTATTTCCAGGTTGGATTACTGACCATCATTGGGCTATCCGCCAAAAATGCCATTTTGATTGTTGAATTTGCCAGTGAATTGAACAATAAAGGTAAAGATTTGGTGGAAGCGACACTTGAAGCCTCCCGTCTGCGACTGCGACCCATTCTAATGACATCACTGGCATTTATCTTTGGGGTACTGCCTATGGCTATCAGTCAAGGGGCAGGCTCTGGCAGTCAACATGCGGTAGGTACCGGGGTAATGGGGGGGATGATTTCAGCTACCGTGCTGGCTATTTTCTTCGTCCCGCTGTTCTTTGTTCTGGTGCGCCGCCGCTTCCCTGGCAGGTCACCACGCGAAAAAAATAGTCACATTCAGTAAAACCGCGGCAATGCATAAAAAGGTGACATGAGTAATTAATGTCACCTTTTTATTTAAAGTAAATTAAAGAATAATAAGCCAATATATTAATTATATTAAAATAACTAATTAAAAATAAAACAAAAGAAACAAAAGAAACAAACCAAATATATTTAAGCCATATCTTGACCAATTTAAAATAATCATCCATATTTATTTTTCCCGTTATATTA
>NZ_CACVAD010000082.1 GCF_902726545.1 Yersinia artesiana
GACAAGGAATAACTTTATTATCAGCAGGAATAGTTATTATAAAATAAATCTAACTGTAATCATTTAATAGCAATCAGAGTTACAGATAATGCCTAATGAGATAGAAACACCAAAAGTAACACAAGGCAATGAGGTAATTAAAATATAAAACCTTCATTGCCTTAAAACTTATGAATCGATATGCCAATACATCAGTCATCCAGATTGTTTATTGTCATGCTCGCATTCAGAATCAGGGGCTTAGCCATTTCTTTTCGTTGTTGCATCAATGCCAGAAATATCAGATCGGTTAGGGTATTTTGTGCCGTTCTGGATGATATTGAAGAACTTCGCCACTCATTTTCATCCGAAATACTTTCAAGAACATAATCCGCGATCTTAGCCAACGGCGAGACTTTGCTGCCAGTAATCGCGATGACGGTTGCCCCTTGCGCTTTGGCGACTGTTGCTGCAATTCTCATGTCTTTTCTTCTACCGGTGAAGGAAAGAACAATTTGTACATCTTTGGGTGTGAGGGTCAGCGCTGCGGCAATCTGTACATGGAGGTCCGCTTCAACCAGGGTCATTATACCTATTTTTTGCAATTTATAGCTCAGGTCTTTTGCTGTAAGTCCAGATCCCCAAATACCCACTATTTGTACGCGCTGAGCAGTATTAATGAGTGAGATCACTTGCTGGAAAACAGAAAAATTAATTTTTCGCGTTGTTTCCATAATTGATGCAGTCTTCTCATGTGCAAGTTTTTGTGCCATTACCATCAATGAATCTTCAGATGAAATAGAATTGTGCAGCGCTTTATGTGGATAGGATTTAAATAAGTTATTTCTGCTTAATTCTTCACTGATTGCGATTTTTAAGGCTGGAAAACCTTTCATACCAATCTTTTGACTAAATTTTACAATGGCCGATTGGCTGACTCCCGCATCTTCTGCAAACTGAGAGGAAGATATACTGAGAATCGACTCCGGATTATCAAGAATGCATTTTGCTATTTTTTTCTGGTTTTCCGCCAGTTCAGGCAACAACCAGGTTATTTCATTCAAAATCGACATCAAAGGTTTCCCGTTAAAGATAATAGATTATTCCAGCCAAATACCGTTTATGACCAAGGCGTAACTGCATAAATGTAATGAAGATAATTTATTTATTTGTTCTGTTTTATCTGTACTTATTCCTCATAATCCCAGTGGTTAGAATAGATTTTACCGTGACGTACATCACGTTTAATAAATAATTAATTACTTAACATCGCCGATAATTTAAATAAAAGGAAGTCCCCATGAAGATTAATCTAAGCTCGATGGTTACGGAAAGCCGAAACCCCGCCAGTTCTCAAATTGATACTCTTTCAGCACTGGAGATACTCAAGGTTATCAATCATGAGGATAAAAAAGTGCCCTTCGCGGTTGAGGAAAAACTGCCCGAGATTGCCCAGGCAGTTTCGCTTATCGCCGAGGCTTTCGCACACGGCGGTAGATTAATTTACTGTGGGGCGGGTACCTCTGGGCGGCTGGGAATTCTGGATGCCAGTGAATGCCCACCAACTTATGGTACGCCACGAGAAATGGTTGTCGGCCTTATCGCTGGCGGCAATACTGCTATTTTACAAGCGGTTGAAAATGCAGAAGATAGCTGCGAAATGGGTGAGCAAGACCTGCGTGATCTACATTTCAATGCACGAGATGTGCTCGTCGGAATTGCCGCCAGTGGCCGCACACCTTATGTGCTGGGAGCCATGGCTTATGCGCGTAGTATTGGGGCTAGCGTGGTGGCAATTTCCTGTAATCAGAACAGCGAAATGAGTCAAGCGGCAGATATCGCTATTGAGGTGCTGGTCGGCCCAGAGGTTGTCACTGGATCATCACGAATGAAGGCCGGAACGGCACAGAAGTTAATTCTGAATATGCTGACAACCGGTGCGATGATCCGCAGCGGAAAAGTGTATAGCAATCTGATGGTGGATGTTGAAGCAACAAACGCCAAACTGGTGCAACGTCAGGTCGATATCGTTGTTCAAGCGACTGAGTGCTCCCCCGAAGAAGCGGAAGATGCACTTGATGAATGTAACCGTCACTGCAAAACAGCCATTATGATGATCCTGAGTGGTATGTCTGCGGAGGAAGCAGCCGATATCCTTATAAAAAATAAAGGATTCATCCGTAAAGCACTCAAGGAGATTAAAGTATAACTATGGCGAAAATAACCAGCGCTACGATAGATCAGATCTTACTCTTGATTGGTGGCAGTAAGAATATCATCGTCTGTGGAAACTGTATGACGAGGCTGCGCCTGACCTTAAAAGATCGTCAACTAATCCAGCATGAAAGCTTAAAAAAAATACCCGGCGTTATGGGGATCGTTAACGGCGATGATCAGTTACAAATCATTCTCGGGCCGGGCAAAGCTCAAACCGCCAGTGAAATGATGAATAAAGTGCTGAGTTCTGAACCGCAGCAGTTACATGAAAGTGCTCAGGATACAGATTTGCACGTGCTGGCCAGCCAGAAAAAACAGCAAATGAAAGCGAAACAACAAAGTGCTGTTCATAATTTTCTGACCAAATTCGCCACCATATTTACCCCACTAATTCCCGGATTCATTGCCGCAGGGCTACTGTTGGGGATCGCAACATTGCTTCAGCAAACACTGGCAGTGGATGGTGTGATTCAATCTCCATGGCTGGCGGCGCTGATTGCTTACATGAAAGTGTTCAGCATCGGTTTGTTCACCTTCCTCAGTATTCTGATTGGTTTTAATACACAAAAAGCTTTTGGCGGAACCGGGGTCAACGGCGCAATTATCGCTTCGCTGTTTATTTTACGCTATGTACCGGAAGGCACTGTCGGCTACTACGGCGGCATGGAAAGCTTCTTTGGGTTGGCGATTGACCCACGCGGCAACATCATCGGCGTTCTGTTGGCCTGTATGTTAGGGGCCTGGATTGAGCGACAAGTGCGTCGTTTTATTCCCGATAATCTGGATATGATCCTGACATCGGCTATAACGTTACTGATTACCGGTGCAATCACTTTCGTTGCCATCATGCCAGTGGGTGGCGAGCTATTTAAGGGCATGTCATGGCTGTTTATGCATTTAAATGGTAACCCGTTCGGCACCGCCATTCTGGCTGGTTTATTCCTGATTGCCGTGGTGTTTGGTATTCACCAAGGTTTTGTTCCAGTCTATTTTGCCTTAATGGACGCACAAGGTTTCAACTCATTATTCCCGATTCTGGCGATGGCGGGGGCGGGTCAGGTGGGTGCGGCTCTGGCACTGTATGCTCGTTCGCCGAAAGGTTCCGTGCTGCGTACACAGATTAAAGGGGCTATTTTCCCAGGGTTATTGGGGATTGGTGAGCCGCTTATTTATGGTGTGACATTACCGCGCCTGAAGCCTTTTATTACCGCCTGCTTAGGTGGCGCTGTCGGCGGCTTCTTTATCGGTCTGGTTGCCTGGTTGGGGCTGCCGGTTGGCTTGAATACGGTGTTTGGTCCATCAGGATTGGTGTCTATTCCACTCATGACATCAGGCCAGGGAATTTTCGCCGGAATGATGGTTTACGTGGTTGGTCTTCTTATCTCATATGCTGCGGGTTTTATTCTGACGTGGTTTTTCGGCCATAAAGATATTGATTTAAGCTAGTTACGATATTTGATTTGGCCCTGCCACACCGCAGGGCCGCTCTCCGTAACTAAAGCGAACTTTTATATAGGTTATATCCCAACTGTTGCGCCACCGATGCCACCATTTTTTGGCCGCGTACACTATTGCCCACCGGGTCAAGGGGCGGCGAAAATGCCGCAATCCCCATAACACCCGGCACTACCGCCAATATTCCACCACCGACACCGCTTTTACCCGGTAAACCCACGGTATATGCCCAATCTCCAGAGCTGCCATACATCCCTTCCATGGTCATTTCCGCCAAAATAAATGGCGTATTGCTGGCCGCCAGCACCTGTTTTTGGGTCACCGGATTGATGCCTCCTGCCGCGAAAGTTGCTCCCATGGTGGCCAGTTCAATAGTATTGAACAATGTTGAACATTGGCGGGTATAGACGTCACAGGCCTCCATCGGGTCACAATACATGGCTTGGGCCGAATAAAGCAGCCAGGCAATGGCCCGATTATGAAAATTGGTAGTTTGTTCTGAATGGTTAACTTCATCCGAAAGTGCAATGGGCGCACCAGCCAGTTGCTGCTGCATATCCAGAATTCGCGCCCAGCGCTCTTCACGGCCGCTGGCCTTAATTGCACTCACTGTCGACATCGCCCCTGCATTTACCAACGGTGACAAGGGCTTACCATTATGCAGCTCTAACGCAATGACCGAGTTAAAAGGTAAACCGGTAGGATCAGCGCCTATCTTGTCTTGCACTGCCTGTGGCCCAATATCTTCTAACGCCAAGGCGAGAGAGCACACTTTCGAAATAGATTCCAAGGCAAAACGAAAATCGGCATCACCTTGCGAAATAATATCACCATTAACCGTAACAATTGCCACCGCGGACAATTGACTGGGAACGCTGGCCAGATAAGGAATGTAGCTGGCATTTTCCCCTCCGGCGAGGGTGGAATATTGCGAATAAGCATCCTTAATAACTTGATTCAAGCGAGCTAGGTCAATAGTCATAACACTGACTCCAACACTTAATATTATTAAGCAGGAGGCCGAAGCCACCCTGCATAGAGAGCAAGGACGTTAACTTTTCGGCGCATTGGCAGCCGGGGCGTTAATCGCTGCCGCAGCCGTAACGTCATTGGTATGTGTCGCTGAGGTACTCGGAATACCTGGATGACCATTTTCTGCTTGCCAGGTAAATGGGGCGAAATCGCTATTTGCATCACGCCAGTGGGGTTTGCGAACGATATAAATCAAGAAGGGCAACACAACAAAAAACAGTGTGGTGGCGATCAAAATGCCAACATATTCTGTTGGGCTACCCACCGCAATTTGGCTGGGGGGAATAAAGCTGAACACAAAAGCCAGAATTGAGCCAATAAGCCCCGCGCCGCCAATAATCCACATGCCGATGGCCCCGCCGGGAATATGATATGGGCGTGGGCGATTCGGCTGACTGTAACGCAAATAAATAGCAGAGCTGAACATCAGCATATACATGATGAGATATAAGATAACGGTCATTTGACTCATTATCTGATACGCCGCCTGCACCGAAGGTAATACCACAAACAATATTGCCAACAAGGAAACCAGCAGAGCCTGTAGCAGCAGAATATGGGTCGCCATGCCATTCTTATTGGTATGTTGCCACCAACGTGGCAAATAACCCGCTTTCGCCACTACCAGCAAGCCTGAGGATGGGCCAGCAACCCAGGTCACCACCCCCGCCAGCACGCCAATAGCCAAAGCAAAAGCAACCACTGGCCCCAACCATTCTAAATGCGCCCACTTGAACATATCATCGTAAGCCACCAACAGGCTTTGCGTCAGGCTGATATCAGACTGTGGAATAATAAAGGCAATTGCCAGAGTTCCTAAAACGAAAATAAGTACCGTCCCCACGGCCGACAACATAATGGCAATCGGGTAGTTTCTATTCGGGTTATCCACGTCTTTAACATGGATGGCATTCATCTCCATGCCGGCGTAGAACAAAAATATACTGGCAGCCAGCACCACGTTATCAAAGTTGGTAAAGTCGGGAACCACCTGATCCCAGGCTAATTCTATTTGCGGGGTTCCACCGCCAATTAAGTAAGAGAAACCCAATACAATCAAGATCACCGCAGGAATAATTGTACCGATAATACCGCCCCATTTTGAAACTTTGGCGAATGTATCGACGCCCTTAAAAGCAATAAAAGTGGCGAGCCAATAAATAAATAGCACTATTCCCAAAACAAAGAATTTATTGGCAGACAAGGCCTCATCCCATCGTTGCTCTGGGCCGATAAAAGCCAGTGATACCGCGGCAAAAGTCAGTGCAGTGGGGAACCAAACAGTCACCTCCACCCACAGCATAAACATAGCGAGAAAAGCCAAACGGGGGCCAAATGCTTCGCCAACCCAGCGAAATACCCCCCCTTTCTCAGGCCAACCTGTGGCTAATTCCGCTGCCACCAATGAGACTGGAATTAAGAAAAATACCGCAGCAAACAGATAATAGAAAATTGAACTCAGACCATATTCGGCTTCAGCGGGTAATCCCCTGAGACTGACAACGGCCACGATATTCATAATCGCCAACGTAGCGATACTCAGCTTTTTGACTGGAACAGCGGGTTTACCTGTCCCGGAGCTATTATTCGACATAATTTATCCACCTTATTTACGGCATGACGCCACCTTGAAGGTTAATAATCAGAATAAAGACCACCATCCGGTTTATGTATGACTAAAACTATTCTGACTTGCCTCACCACCAAGGGATGGATGTTCACTTAGATATTTCAGTGAGGATTTAAAATCATCCAAGAGCAGTCCTGCGAAATCCATTTCGAATCCACGACGGCACATGATGCGCATAACCACTACATCAGACATCTTCCCACTCAAGGTAAATGCCGGAACCTGCCAGCCACGCAGCCTTAAGCGCTCAGAAAGGTCATAGAGGGTATACCCTGGTTTCGCCCCTTTTTTGATGCGGAAACAAATGGCTGGAATGCCCTCATATGGGCCACCACTGCAATAGAATTCATAAGGCCCAAGCGGGGTTATTTCTTTAGCAAGGAACTCAGCGACTTGATAACAGGCACTTTGTACTTTCGTATAACCTTCACGGCCTAAGCGTATAAATTCGTAATATTGGGAAATAACTTGCCCAGCCGGGCGTGAGAAATTGATAGCAAATGTCCCGACCTGACCACCGAGATAATCGACATTAAATATCAGCTCTTCAGGTAAAGCTGCTGCATCACGCCAAATAACCCAACCACATCCCAAAGGAGCCAGTCCGAATTTATGTCCAGAGGTGCTGATTGATTTCACTCGTGGCAAGCGGAAGTCCCACTCAATATCCGGCGCAACAAAGGGAGCTAAAAAGCCGCCACTTGCCGCATCAATATGCATATCAATATCAAGACCGGTATCCTTTTGCAGTTTATCCAGTGCATCATGTAGGGGTTTGGGTAATTCATAGTTGCCGGTGTAAGTCACACCGAAAGTCGGTACGACACCAATAGTATTTTCGTCACAGGCCTCTATCATCCGCTGCGGATCCATAAATAATTGCCCTGGAATCATAGGAATTTCTCGAATTTCCACATCCCAATAACGGGCAAATTTATGCCAGCAAATTTGCACTGGGCCACAGACAAAATTAGGTTTATTGGTGGGTTTACCTGCCGCTTCCATTTTTTTGCGCCAGCGCCACTTCATAGCCATGCCCCCCAGCATGCAAGCTTCTGAAGAACCAATAGTATTCGTCCCTACCCCTTGACCATTCTTTTGCTTTGGCGCATTCCACAAATCAGCCATCATATTTACGCAGCGCATATCTATTGCCGCTGATTGCGGATATTCCTCTTTATCAATCCAGTTTTTATTTATTGAAAGATCCATCAGTTTGTGGACATTATCGTCATCCCACGTCTGACAGAATGTTGCGAGATTTTGTCGCGCATTACCATCAAGAAATAGCTCATCACTTATGATTTGAAAAGCAATATCCTCGCGCATCTCCTCTTTAGGAAATACTTTATTTTCTGAAATATTACGAATCGCTTTAGAACCAAAGCGAGAGTCTAATAAATCTGAGCGATAATCATCCAGAGATTTTCTAGTCATTTCCTACCCCTATCCTAATTGAGATATACGTACAATTAAAAACCAGTGAAATCAAATAACTATAAAATTTGAAATTATTATTTAGCACAGAAAATATATCGAAAGAGCACTATTATGATTTCACATGCTAATAAACGTTAGCACTGAAAAAAAAATGTGCCACTGCAAATACCAATATGTTTGTTTTAGAGACAGATAGTTATTGTATTATTTTCCTGCTAGTTTCTGTTTATTAAGAAACTTACGGGTAACTTGTCAGGATGTATATTTCTCATATACTCTTTATTTGTTTCCATTAATAGAATATTACCATCATATCCTATTTAGCTTTTAATCGCTTTCTCCCGATATTTCACAATATAATCTGTTGAATATCATAAATTTTATTTATATATTAATTGTTCGACCTATACTCATGTTAGTTATCAATAACTGAGTTCAGACCATACAGGAGTTATCGTTATGCTGAATATAGATCGGAAATACCTTCTGAACATTGATGAAGGAACCTTAAAGAAACAACGACTTATCATGCAAATTATTGCCATATTATTGTTACTCGGCGGGATTTTTTGTCTGATTAACCCATTAGCTTCCGGGGCAGCCCTGAGTATGATTATCGGTATTCTGCTGTTACTCAGTGGGATCGCGATGATAGTTGGGATGATAGCCAACCGCACGAATAACCTTTGGCCGATGGTCACCGGTATATTGCTGGGCGTGGCATATATCGTAATGGGTTATGTATTCATTACCAACCCTGCGGTGGGAATGATAAGTCTGGCGATCGTGCTGGCGGTGCTATTTGCCTTCGGTGGAGTCATGCGACTGATAACCGGCTACAAAACATGGGGATTACCGGGCGCATGGCTGCATATTCTACTGGGGATATTGGATCTGGTAATTACCTATCTGCTGGTCAGTGCCGGGCCGTTGATGTCAATCACCATGGTCACCACCTTGGTGGGAATTGAGATGTTATTCAGCTCATTTAGCTGTTTTATGGTCGCAAGTTTATATAAGCGCGCTTAATCACTTTGTTGGCGGTATCGCTAGTAACGAGACCGCCATCTCTGACATTTTTCTGTCCTGCCGGTTAGCCACCCATGTCATATTCATGACGGCTATCACAATCAGCACATTGTGATTTCCCAAGCTGCATTGCACCGTCTAAATTTGAATAAAAAATCTCATCCGACCACTTGCCGAAAGCAGTTGTAACGGAGAGAAATAACAATAATGGAGACTGCAATGTTAGCTTACCCTCACCTGCTCGCCCCCTTAGATCTTGGTTTCACCACCCTGAAAAATCGCGTATTAATGGGGTCGATGCATACCGGGCTGGAAGAATTGCCCGATGGCCCACAACGCCTGGCTGCATTCTATGCTGAGCGTGCTGCGGGAGGCGTCGGCCTGATTGTCACTGGCGGTATTGCGCCCAATAAAAAAGGCGTTGTGTATCAAGGTGCATCAGTGCTAAATGACGTCGCACAAGTGCCACATCATCAAATCGTGACAGATGCGGTGCATCGTGCAGGCGGTAAAATCGCGCTACAAATTTTGCATGCCGGCCGTTATAGCTATCAAAAACAGCCGGTCGCCCCCTCAGCATTACAAGCTCCGATTAACCCGTTTGCCCCTCAGGAATTGAGTCACGACGAAGTGCTGCAAACCATTGCCGACTTCGCTCACTGCGCGCAGTTAGCCAGACAAGCCGGTTACGATGGCGTCGAGGTGATGGGGTCTGAGGGATATTTGATTAATCAATTTCTGACCGCACGAACTAATCATCGCAATGATGAATGGGGCGGTGACTTTACGCGTCGCATGCGTTTTGCCGTTGAAATCGTGCGGGCCGTTCGTGCGGCAACTGGCCCTGATTTTATCTTGATTTACCGCCTTTCTATGCTCGATTTAGTGGAAGATGGCTCCAGTTGGGATGAAATTGAACAGTTGGCGCGGGCAGTCGAACAAGCTGGTGCCACCTTGATTAACACCGGTATCGGCTGGCATGAAGCCAGAATTCCCACTATCGCCACCATGGTGCCACGCGCGGGATTCCGTTGGGTGACCCGCAAATTGATGGGAAAAGTGAATATACCGCTTATCACCACCAATCGGATTAATGACCCCTCAGTGGCAGAGCAAGTTCTGACCGACGGCTGTGCAGATATGGTATCAATGGCGCGCCCCTTCCTCGCCGATGCCGCTTTTGTGCAAAAAGCAGCTCAGGACAGGGCCGATGAAATTAACACCTGTATCGGATGCAATCAGGCCTGTCTGGATCAAATTTTTGATGGCAAGCTGACTTCGTGTTTGGTCAACCCTCGCGCCTGCCGTGAAACAGAAATGCCCGTATTACCGACAGAAGCGCCAAAACGGCTTGCCGTGGTCGGTTCTGGCCCCGCCGGATTAGCTTTTGCCATCACCGCCGCCAGCCGGGGCCATCAAGTCACACTCTTTGATGCAGCAACCGATATTGGCGGCCAGTTTAATATTGCTAAGCAAATTCCCGGCAAGGAGGAATTCTACGAAACATTGCGCTATTTTCGTCGTCAATTGGTGCTTCATGGTGTCATTCAGCAGTTGAATACCGAAGTTCAGCCGGAGCATCTGGTTGGTTTTGATGAAGTGATCCTCGCCTGCGGTATTCAGCCACGTTTACCCGCTATCAAAGGTATTGAGCATCCCAAAGTGCTCACTTATCTGGATGTCTTGCGTGATAAAAAACCGGTGGGCGAGCGAGTGGCTATTATTGGTGCGGGTGGAATTGGGTTTGATACTGCCGAATACCTTAGCCAATCAGGTGATTCCAGCAGCATGGATAGCCGCGCATTCAGTCAAGAATGGGGCGTTGATCAAGATTTGGCCCATCGCGGCGGTTTATCTCCCGCCGGGGGGAAAGTCCATCCATCGCCACGGCAGATTTTTCTGTTGCAGCGAAAAACCAGTAAAGTGGGTGAAGGATTAGGGAAAACAACCGGTTGGATACATCGCACCAGCCTGGCGATGCGCGGAGTGAAGATGCTCAACAGTGTCAGCTACGAACGTATTGATGATGAGGGCTTGCATATCATTCGAGCGGAACAAGCCAGTTGCCTGCCTGTCGATACCATTATTATCTGTGCCGGCCAGGAACCGCGTCGGGAGTTGCATCAACCCTTGTTGGATATGGGCAAAACCGTGCATTTGATTGGCGGTGCTGATATCGCCGCTGAACTGGATGCTCGTCGGGCAATAGATCAAGGAACACGGCTGGCGCTGGCGATATAAGCATGAAGTTAGCTAAATAGGAGCGAGGTTAATTATAGCTTAGTGAGTGAAGGGTTGACCGCACCTCGGGGCACTCCGACGGCTTACGCCGTTACGGCCCCAACGGCACGTTTCCCCTTCATTTGACTTTGTCAGCAGAATCACAGGAGGTAGAAGCCGCCTGTGATTCTACGATTAGAAATCGCTATACGACATATCCAGACTACCACTGCCACCGCCCTCAGAGCGCGATGAGGCTGTCTTCACTGCCTTAAGCACCATAAACTTCTGATTCGAATCCAGCGTCTCGCAGTTACCAAACAACCGTTTCAGTTTGTGGAAGTAATCCAGATGACGGTTACCAACAATCATCAGTTCGCCACCCACTTTCAGACAACGTTTGGCATCACAGAACATCTGCCAGGCCACATGGTCACTGACGGCGTGTTGTTGATGGAATGGCGGGTTACATAACACCAACTGTAAGCTCTCGCGTTCAACACCAGCCAAACCATGACTCACCATAAATTCACAACGCGACAAATCTTGCGGACGGTTATAGGTCACATTCAGCTCACTGGATGCCACCGCCATGTATGACTCATCGACGAATAGCATTTCTGCCAGCGGGTTTTGCTCCAGCGCAATTAAACCTACCACCCCATTACCACAACCCAGATCGGCTATTTTACCCTCAACATCATAGGGCAGAATTTCCATAAAGAAGCGCGCACCGATATCCAAATTATTGCGAGAGAAAACATTCGCATGGTTATGGATGACATATTCGGTATTTGCCAGCGGCCAATCGACCGTTTCCGGCGCATCCTCAGCCAGAGGAATATCGGCCACTTCGCAGTGAATCAGGCGTGCTTTTTTCCATGCCAGCGTGGTTTTGGTCGGCCCGAGAATTTTTTCGAACAATTGCAGGGTTGAATTATGCACATCACGAGATTTCGCCCCGGCAATAATCACCGTGTCTGGCGCAACAACACGACGCAAAGCACGCAATTGATGCTCCAACAGCGCCAAAGCTTTAGGGATCTTAATCACCACCAGCTTAGGGGCCTCAGGTAAGGCATCCATACTGCTCAGCAATGTGACAGCATCTTCATCCAGATGGTTTAAGCGCAAATTATGTGCCGTTGCCAGTTGGCTCATATAAGAGTCACTGATACTAAATGGACGATATGCATGTAAAGCACAGGTCAGCGTACCGAACTGATCGTTAAACACCAGCACCGGGCGGCCATCAATTTGGTTTAAGTCAATGTTTTGTAGCAGATATTCATCTGCTGCTTCCCATGCCTGTAAGGTATTGGAATTTTCTTGTGGGGGGAAACGCTCAAGCTCAAAGCTTTGTGTCCCCAGTAAGACTTGGCTCATCACCGCTCCTGGCTTCTATTATAAATAACAAATTTGGGCTGTTTATCCCCTAAAACGGGCGCTCAGTAAAATGTTTTTTTACTTAAATGCTGTTTTAGGTGCCGACATGCGGCCTTAGGCTGCGCCTCAGAAGGCAGATTTTACACTTTTGTACTAACAATATCCCGCTAAACCATAACCATTAATTATCAAATGAAATAAATATCTCTTATTAAGATATAAAAGTAATAAGAGATAAGTAAATTAAGAATTATTAACAAGTATCT
>NZ_CACVAD010000083.1 GCF_902726545.1 Yersinia artesiana
GCAACATGTAATGTATTGATAATAAATGATTTATTTTTATCATATACTTTATTTGTGAGAGCTGACACACCAACAGATTTAATATAATAGAAACCAAATAAAACAAAATAAACAAGACTAACTAACCTTACTGCATTAACAATATAGTGGTTATTAATACCAAACCCACTCAACATAGAAAAACAACTAAAAGTCAACAAAAATGAAATTAAAGTGATACGCTCGCTATCCATACCAAGATAGCCTATCAATTTTCTCATCAAACGCTTCATCCACTCGATCCCTATTAACTATTTTTCTTATTATGTATGTTCTTGTTATCACATCATCATAACTTTCAATCTATAAGGTCCTCTTTTAGGCTGTACAACATAATCACACAAATCTTCTTATTAAGAAACCGTATAATTAATCACAAACTAAAATTTGATATTATTTAATTTGATCATTGTATTATTACCCCAAAAGACATGAGAAATAAGATCATAGATAATCCTCTTTAAATGTTCGCGTCTCTGTTAGATATCGGCACTATCACCCTAGAGTTTAAGAAATATCACAAGACTGCATCTTCGCCCTACCAAACAACTGTTGTACTCATCCATAGGTCCGCCCTCAAAACCCCATCAACCGATTTACCGCCTGCACCATCTCACTCTTACTGGCAAAATGTCGACTCAGCGTCTCATGCCAAATGACTCTGGCCACGCCCTTGTAAACCAGTTCGAAGGTTATCTGGTCCATCTTTGCGAAGGCAATACTCCAGCGTTGTTTCAATGTCCCGCCTTCTGGATTCGGCCTCAGGTCGTAGAACCCGGCCTTGACCATCACATGATTAAAATAAACGGCCTCACTCTTGATAGCGGTGCTGTCAAAGTGCTTTTGCCGTTGTCGGGCCAGCCGTGCCAAAACAGACTCGGCAATCGACTTTGTCGCGTTGTCATAGAGCGTTGGGTCACGTGCGGTCTCGCCCACTGCTTTGGCGACTTCATGGGCAATCCACTCCTCGGACGCACTGACAAACTGCCAGTTGGGTATCCAGTACATATAACCCAACTCGATCAGTTTCCAGAACTTACGGTGAAAAGTCAGATGGCGTCTATCCGCCACTGGGCTTAATGCAATGGGTGTCCCGACCGGCAGTTTGCGCATGGTGTCACGATCATGTTCGGTGGTGTACTGGATAGCGCCTCCTGGTAATAGTACCCCCAGTACCTCGGTCTTTTTCTTTCTCGCTGAGAAGGGTCGTGTTGTCTTGATCATTGGTCAGTCCTCAGTTTGATCCACTGGCGACGCGCTGTCGAATGGCATTGAGCATGGCCCTGCCCCGCGCCTCAGTTCGCGCGTTCACCAGTCCTAGTTTGGCTCCTGTGGTCTCAGGTAGCCGTTGATCGGGCAATCGCACCATCGGTTTGGGGACTTTCTGCCCGGCATGAATTTTTTTGAGCCAGCGTTTGAGTTGTCGCTCGGCCATCTTGCGAATATTCGCCTCCGGGTGTTTGTATTGGAGCATCGCCCTGCGCAAGTCGATCACAATCCAGTACATCACTGGCGCTTTCCATGGAAACTGCTCAGGGGAGGCGTAGTTATCACGCAGCGCACAATAGCGATGAAATTCAGCCATGACGCTGTCCACATCAGGTAAACCGGCTCTTTGGTTTTGCCCCTCCCGTATCCAGGCAATGAAAACCCCTGGCGAGGGTAAAAACGGACGTTTGCAGCGCCGGGCTCGTTGTAGGCCAAGTTCGATCTGCTGCCAGCTCACTACCCGATTCTCCGCGAAAGCGGTTGTCCACTGTCGACGTAACTCATCCAGCTCGCCCTGCGTTTTGATGTTATTCACTGTCGACGGAAAAATTATCCGCAGCTTCTGGAAAAACCTGTTGAACAACATTCGGGCATCGCGGGTGGTCTTTGACGGGGCCTGCTCAGGGTTGTGCACCCGGGCCAATACCACTTCGTTACACCTGCCAGGCTGTTTTTTTCTTGATAAATCAACCGATTTCATATCAATCCTCCCAATGAATCGGCCCAGTCCACGTTGTCCCAGTTCAACGGCGGAGCAGCTTGCATGGGGGGACGACTTGAGTACCGGGGTTTGAACAACCCCTGATAGCCGTTGGCAATGCTGATGTTGATCACCTCGGTCGGGTCGTGGCCGTCGTCCAGACAGTCTTTCAGCAGGTTGAACGCTTTGGTCACACTGAGTGGGGTTCTGATGGGTTTGTTGGATTGCTTTCGATACTGGACCCATTCCATCCAAGCCGTGGCGTTCAACCAATCGGGAATGGGCATACTGAGCGGATCGAACTTTTTTGGAGATTTTCCCCCTTGGGGGATTATAGGGGGTAAAGGTTTTAGATCTTTATAGGTTCCTGATAGGTTCCGGATCCCGTTTTTGGGATCATTACCGTCCAATAACGGGATCATTTCCCCGGTTTCAACAGACCCCTTTTTGGGTGAATTGTTGGGAGGAATGTACCCGCTTTGGGGAATATTCCCGTTTTTGGGTCGATTAGCGCGGCCTTTCGGCGGTATTCTTGTATGTGATGGGTTGGCGTAATACTCCGGTTTTTGGGTATACCCCCTGTCCCCTGTTCGGTCAGGCACCCCCACCAGCCGCCAGACGATAACACGTCGGGTTGCTCCCCTCCGATCTCCACTGTCCTCAATCAACCCCTTATCTGCCAAATAATGTAAGTGCTTCTGTACCGTTTTTTTATCCAACTCGGTATCAAACACAATGGAAGCAATAGACGGAAACGCGAGGTGGTCGGCCCCAGCTCTGTCGGCCAGGACTTTTAATACTGATTTGGCTGCTGCATTTCCTACCCGTACATTTATTGCCCAATTATATGTTTCAAGACTCATATATCCATCCGTGTAAATTTTCGTCTAAAACGTCTGATGGGATTAAAGCATTCGTGCTCATAATTTTGACGGCGATAGATGACCCACCCCGTCGTGCTGTCGTATCCGATCACATGGACACGTATGCCACGCCAATCGGTGTAATGCCGATCAAGTAATTGAATTGGGTTCGCTTTGCCGAGAGTGCGACTTACTGGTATTCCCTTACACTGATACATTACCCCTCCTACTCTTTCAGCGTCTCCGAATCACGCTGCTGACGTGAGTAATATGCTTTGGCTGCCGCTGATAATGTTCCATTGATGGCTTTCTCTCTGACCACCTCGACATCGATAGCCAGCTTTTTAGCCACGATATTGAGTACCAGTTCCACGTATTGCGCGGTGGAAGGAAGAGATGTTTTCATTGGGCTACCTCCACGTTGACAGGGGGTACAGGAAGCCAGGCAGGAGCTAACAGTCCCGCTGAATCCAATTCGGTGTGAACGTGGATCAACATCGCGGGGTTTTCATCGAACATATCCAAAAAACCACGAATGGCAGCGACATGGGTTTCAACAGCGGAATTGGAGCCCATGGCACTGGCGGTACTTTTGATGGCCGCCGCCTCGCTTTCTGTCCAACGGGTTTTGATTTCGTCGCCACGGACGACATGAAGTGGAAGTCCTTTCTTACCAACACGTCGGCGACAAAGTAATTCACGGCGAATGCCCGATGTGATGTCAGTCCCTGCCTTTATGTCATTTGGTTGATAAATTATGCTCACGGATCAGTCCTCCATCTTTTTACTGCTTTATCAGGGTTAGTTTGAAGAGAGTTCAGGGAGGTTTAAGCGTCGAACGGTTATGACGTTGGTGGCGATAATGAACAGAGAAAACAAGTTCAGGCCAAATTTTTGCCCAATCTGCTGGCCTTAGTTCCTGGCGACTGACTATACCAGCAGTTGCAATCTCAATTTCGACACAACGAGCAGGTGAAATCGGACACAGGCCTGATGCCATTTGTGACAAATAGGAGCTTGATATACCAAGATCGCTTGCCAGCTTTTTTACTCCGCCACGTTCCAATTGGGTAATGTATTTCTTAAGTTCCATTTTCCATCCCTCCAATAAGCCCTGAGTTTATTAACCACTAAACTAAACGTCAAGGATTTGCTTGTTTAGAGATTACTAATCAAAATGCTAAGATGGACATTAAAGATATTCGGCGTAAGCGCTTAAAAGATTGGTTTGCAGGTAAATCTCTACCAGAAAAAGAGAAAAGCTACCTGTCTCAGCTCATCACTGGCAGATCCACTTCGTTTGGAGAGAGAGCTGCACGCCGCCTTGAAAAAGATTATGGAATGCCAACCGGGCATCTTGACCTCCCCATATCCGGTAGTGAAGCCCAAAACATACATTTCGCGGCTAAGATAAAAAACTTTCTGATCCCTGTTATTGGTGATGCAATACTTGGAGTCGACGGCTCTATTGAAATGGTAGAGTTGGGAACAGGTTGGCTGCGGATATATAGTGCCGATAAAGATGCTTATGGACTAAAAGTGAAAGGGGATAGCATGTTCCCTCGAATTAAGTCTGGTGAGTACGTTGTTATTGAACCCAACACACGTATTCAGTCAGGTGATGAAGTGTTTGTAAGAACTAGAGAAGGTCATAATATGATCAAGATTATTACAAACAATCGTGATGGAAGCTACCAATTCTCCAGCATTAACAATGAGCATAAACCCATTACGTTAGACCCCATTGATGTTGATAAGATCCATTATGTATCGGCAATAGTTAAAGCGACTCGCTATATGGATATGGATGAAGCCCCAATGGATGAATTTGATGGATTTAACTTGCCCAGCTAACCATTGAGTTCTATAGAACGGCAACAGATATATTGGGTTACATATTCAATTCTGCCCGTTTCTGCCATTCGTATATGTCGATAAAAGCCCCGCTCCTTATCTGTTTAATACCAAACCACATAATTAATTATACAGAAATGATTTCATTAAAATATGTGATCACACATGTCTTCAGCAATTTACGAGTCTAATAAAAATAAATTAACTTGATAATCAGTGAAATAAAGTAAAGTCAATGCTTTATTTACACCAATCACTTGACGATGCAGTTTAGTGTTAAATAAACTGATTTCATTGAGTCGACCTGACATACCAAAAATTCTGTATGTGCTCTTTAACAGCTGACAGGCACGCCGAGAGGTGTCCACCCAAGTGAGCGTTGGCTTTAGGGTAAGCAGATAGTGCAGATAGAGAGTTGTGTGTAGGCAACGTAATATCATGCCCTGCTTACCACTCAAGCCAATCAACAGGAGGGATCCTATGAATGCGAAAACACGCTGCAAGGTGCGGCGCATGCTACGTCGAGCATCAGAACGACGAACAGCAGTATCAGAGACCATGCTAGAAAATAATATCGCCACAATCCTCACCAACTGTTCATCCCGCGTATACAAAGCAACAATGGACGTTCCGCTTGGCGGAATAGAACAAGCCAGTACGGATAACGTTTGTTTACCCAATGTGGCATTGTTTCATGTCAGTTATCGCAAAAATGGGGGGCTAACAGCACGTTAAATCAGATGCTGACGGTTTTGCTTCTGACGAGGCCATATACCCATTCCTAAATACCGAAAACAGGCTAGGCAAGGACACGAGTTTACCGTATAAAAAATGGAGTGGTAATTAATTATCAGGGGAAATGTAGATGCTTCGAAGTCTCAAAGAGTTTGAAAAAGAGATGGATTATATCAAAACGGACATAGAAACAATTAGATCTAATTATGCTACAAAAGAAGATATTCAGTCAGTTAAACTCGAGTTACATAAAGAGTTAAGCGCCCTGACATGGAAAATCATTCTGGCTCTTGTTATCACCGTTTCCATTGCCGTCTTATCAAAAAACTTCATCGTCTAACTAACAGGGAAGAAAATAATATGCTTCAAAGCGTAAAGAATCTTGAAAAAGAACTTTTTACCATAAAAACTGATGTGGAAATCATCAAATCTAATTACGCCACAAAAGAAAATGTCAGTAACGCCAAGAACAGTATTATTATGTGGGTAGTGGGTGCAATATTTTTTGCTCAGCTAATTCCTGCGCTTCCTTCCATTATCAATGCGATAAAAATAATTTTTCTCTAACATGTAGCGATATTCTAAGAAAATACACTTTATCTATTAGTCGAAAAGTTATTAGCGAGCAAAGTGAATATTACACAAAAGAGATGACCGACGTCGTAGGAGAAACCTATGATTACTGCAATTATATTAGTTATCATACTTTATGCTTATTGGTACTTCTGTCGTCTCTCTGCATTTTATGAGAAAGAAAAACTTTTTGATTTCACGATGGCTTACCTTGATGATAAAAATGCTCCAGACACCATGAAAGATATTGTCTATTTTTCATTTATCAGCTCAGACAGATTCTGGTTCTTTCCTCTGGTACGCCTGATGCCCCCTCTCGTATTTATGTTTGCTATCGAATCCAAGTCTGCTGTTTCTGCGCAAGATACCGATCAGGATACGCGTGTCAGTTTTAAATATATTATGAGAACAGTAGTATTGATTGGTATTAAAAGACATCCCATCATATCGACTTTCTTTGCTCTGGTGTCAATATTATTGTTAACAACCAGTATGTTATTCAAAATGATACTTGGTGATTTTAAAAGCCACGTTAACTTAAGCCACTCAATCATATCAACAGTCGGTATAATTAATGTTATTAGAATCACAGCCATTAAAAATAATCTTTGGTAATTTAAATAACGCCAATAATTTAAGTCACTCTATTATATTAACAGCTAATCTAATTAATGGACTAAGAGCAAAAGTTCACAAATAACTGAATTTTGCTTATATCGACCTCGCCCCGGCGAGGTTTTTTATTGCCTGTTGTTTATCAACAGCCCCTTCAAATAAGAGAGGTAAACATGAAACTAGATCTTGTAAAGCAAATAAAATTAGGTGAATCCATGGGCGGCGCCATTCAATTCGCCGTGGTGGGGTTAAATGGTGGTGACCATGAAGACTGCGCACATATATGCAACCTGCTTACCGGTTATTTTGCTGATAAAGCCCAAATAGATCGGGAACAAAAACAAGCCCCCAGTGAAGACGTCACCATGCAGGCACAGGAGAACAGCCCCCCTAATCCCCCGGAACAACAAACAAAGGACTGACTAATGAGAATGACATCTCGTCAAAGACGTATAGCCAATAAAAGACATGCTCATATCCATGCACAGATAAAACAGATATGCAGCAGTCTGGAAAAAGCATTACTCATGCAAGTTGTCGCCAAACCGGTACCCGATACGATAGTGGTCAAATTTAGGGTTTGGATGGTGACCCATCCTGAGAGTGATTATTCCCACATCAACCGAAGAAACACATCCAGAGATAATAAGCCCAATACACATTAACAGAATATATACGTTACTCTCACAGAGCTGCGATTGTGGTTGCGGCTCTTTTTTCTTGACGGAAAGATACAGGTATAAGTACCGTTAGCTTGTAGGTAAAGGTTTCATTCATTTTGTTATTTTTACCGATTATTGATAGTGTCTTTTAATAGAGAAGTATTAACAAGGAAATAATTCATGGAAGATAAATCTGAAATTATTTTAGGACTTATTGCTATTTGGTTAGTCACTGCCTGGATAACTCATATTATAGTTTGTTTCAAAACAACTAGTTGGGGATTTTTGATTGCAGGTGCACTATTCTTTCCGATAGCCTGGGTTCATGGTACAGGTATTTGGTTTGAGTGGTGGTAATTGAAAATTATTATATTTCTCTCAATCATCACCAAACCTGATTCAATATCAATACCGAAATCGTTAAAGAATAATAAGTATATTTAATTTAAATGGATATGGTATGGGATTTTCTCTATTCAAGCTAGAAATAGGTGATAGCGTTATTTCTAAATCTATAGATGCAGCAAGTCAGGCATGGGACAACATTGATAATAAATACCCAATCTTAGGTTGCGTATTGGTGCTATCTCTACCCACAATCGTTCTTTACTTCATATACACATGGGGTAGACTGAGGACCAAAGAGAAAAATTTTGATAAGCCATCCAGAAAACCCAACCGTTATCGAAAGAAAGCAACCTCAAAAGGAGGCAAAAAATGATGGATTGGATATATGCTACTGCTATATGTTCCATGATTTTTTGTTACTGGATTTATTGCCGAAGCAATGCACTTAAATATCAGGAAAGAGCGGTTAGGATAATTGAAATATGTTTTGCTAATAATTCTATTCCTGAAAAAGAAAAAAATAAAATGTATATAAGTTATTGGATAATGAGACGTTGGATTTCTCTTCCTGTCATGTTAATTGTTGCGCCTTTTTTTATTATCTATTCAATAGTTTTAAACAATTACACCCCTAAAAACTTAAACAATAAAGGATTCGATAATTTCTTCAGTATCTTAATGCAAATGTATATTGCTAAAAACCCGCTGACCTCAATTATCATCCTATCCTTAATAGGGATTATTTTTGCTGTTTCTTTAGTGATTAGCACAGTGCTCAATCAAGCGTCCAAAGCGCCTAACCCTACAATGTTAGTCTCCAGCATTATTACCAAACTAATCACTCTACAGCTTAAAATCAGACACGCACATTAACCAATGTCGCTCAATAGTCCGTTTACTGGCTCCCAGTCCCTTTTATTAATACGGCGTTCCATCTGTCTGGCAAATGGGCAGGTGCGTATATCCTTGCTGAGCAGACAGATGGATGGGTGCACAAACCGGGGCCTTAAGTTGAGATGGCTGCGGCACAGCTTCTGATTTAGATGGCTTATCAACCCATGCTGTTGCTTTGGGTTGCTTCTTTTTCACCGGCTTCGGACTTTTATTTACCGGGGTCTTCTTAACCTCAGAATAATCGCTGAGAGATGTTGTGTTACTTGAACGGCCAAAATCGCAATACTTCTTCGACTGACTAATGGAACCATCATTACAAAGAAAACGCCCGTCACTTGTACAGTGAGATATTCCCCCCTTTGAGCCTGAACAGGGTTTCCGGCCACGGCTGGCATCAGCCACCGTTGAAAGAGTTAGCGCAATAATGAAAACAGACAGTAATTTCATCATTAATAAAATCCTTTTAGAACACGCCAAATAACCTCTGTAAGTGCAAGTGTATCAACCATCACCCGATATACCCATAACTGAATTGACTGAACTCGATGCGGGCAATCAGCAGTTCGCGTTTTTTGGTCCCTCCTAAGGAATTGAGCGAGAAAGCCCCAGCAACTCGCCGGGGCTATCCCAGACATGCGGGACCAACCACACGTCTATTGAGGACTGAACAATGACCATTAAGATCATGCTTCAGCGTGTTGGGCGACCAAACCCAACAACTCAAAAGCATACCATGACCGGGGAATTCATCAACAAACTCCAATATCAGCATCGGATCACCAGTGACAATATCCGCGATCCACCCAACACCCCGAGTCTGAAATTCTGCGTTATCTGCATCTTAGCCGCATTCCTGATGTTGGCGGTCGCCGCCAAAATTTAAGCGCAGAGTGATAACTCATCTCCGTCATGGATGCGTTGGCATTTGCTCTGCTGACAGAGGCATCCGATGGAAAAAGAACTGAACCTCAGTACCGGCTGTTATTCCAAAACGGATGATAAGGGCAACTATATCGACATTATTCTCTGGCTGATGCGCAGTCGGGCGGATATCCGCAATGGCGTCCCCTATCGTCCCAAGCCTAAACCTGTTTATTCTCACGACAGACCAATGGGAAGCACGCCACACACCGATACCCTCATCAGTATCGGTATTCGTCAACGTTATTCTCCCGCTGTGTTATTGGTGCTTTACCAACTCCATCGGGCGGGCCATCACGAAAAGGGAATTGCCCGTATGACCGGTATTCCCGTCGATACACTTCGCAACCTGCTCACTCACAAAACCCCAACCCAGAATAAAGTCTGGATACTGGCTCACCAAATTCCCCTTCCCGCTCTGCGGGACATGCTCAACCAACTACATCAGTTGGTTTAACCCTTTTTTTACTGTCAACATGGAGGACTGCCCCATGAAAGTTTCTGTTTCCAGCCTGGTCTATCAGGAGGGTGGCACGAAGCGTATTTACACCCTGACCGACGGCTGTACAGCCATTGAATTCGCCCATGTACCGGGCCGTGCACGTTTCAATTTTTTCAACCAACACGGAAATGCTATTTATGGCATTCCACACCGTACCGCCATCAAGAAAGCGGTCGATCGCCACAAAAAGAAATGGTGCATGAAATAACGTGCCCTGACCTCAGGAACCTCTCCACGTATTCCATTAAAAACACCCTGTAACCTGTAATAAGAGGACTGAATGATGAACTATGGAAATGGCCACAACATAAATAATCCCAATGCAGTACCCCAAATGAGCGCTGAGTTACCCCTTTCTATTCTGCTCACTCAACGATGTATCAAATTTGCTAACAGCCAAAGAGCAGTAGATATCATTGATAACGGTATCGCCTGTCTGTTCAAACAACTGACCGACGAGGCGTTCAGTGCCGAGAGTGATTTTAGTAAAGATCTGTCGGGTGCCTTTAAGGCCGCGTTACCGACAAACCTGTCCAACATTCTGGAACTGCAACACTATAACGCCCTAATCATCAAATCCATTCGCGAAGCCTGGGCGTCATCAGATATTAGTGCTGAGATGGTTGAGCACATGACCGATTTGGTTGAAGAATTCACCCATGGCCAGGCCATCCCCAAATACATTTTGGCGTCTGAGCTGTGGGCGGCTTTTATTGAGGAAAATGCCACGCGGGCGGTGGAAGAACAGTGGAAAAAACCACAGGTTGTTGTCAGCCAGTTCGATAATGGAGACCACATCTGGATCGGTCTGCATCCGGAGCACCCCACAAACAGCCCCTATCCTACCGGCCCCAAAACCAGCGCACATGAGTGTGACTTTATGTTGGCATTCTCAGCACAGTATCGTCTCGAAGGTGATAGCAAAACGGCGATTATGTACGACGGCAAACCGACCTATTCATTATTTGCCGGGTATATGGACAGAGGAACGCTTGGTAAATCCGTCATTAAGCCCTATAGCCGCTTTGACCAGTTGATATTGGCGCTATATTACGGTGGCAGCCTGCTGTTATGGGATAAGAGTCCGGAAGGGCTTCGTTACCCGGGCAATGAATGATGTCTAATTAACCCAACCGGCCAGTGGATGACTATCCTGGCCGGTCATAACGAGGAATGACCAATGGCCAGAATGGTTACCTTACAGGATTGGGCTAGAGATGAGTTCGGCGACAAAGCACCCAGCGTGCGTACCTTAAAGCATTATGCCAAGGGCAAAATGATGGCTCCACCCGCCGTTAAGGTGGGTAAAGAATGGATGATTGATCGTGATGCCCGTTTTATCGGCATTTTAGCCGTCCCGAAGATAGCGCCAAACGCTAACCCTCGATTGAAAAGGATTATCGAAGATGGCTGCGAGACCGCGAACCCATAACATCACGATCCCTAACTTGTACGCCAAACTCGATAAACGTACGGGTCGTGTGTATTGGCAGTATAAGCATCCTGTTAGCGGGAAATTTCACAGTTTAGGCACTAACGAAAAAGAAGCAAAACAAGTTGCCAGTGAAGCAAACGACATCATTGCCGAACAGCGTACACGTCAGATCCTCAGTGTTAACCAGAAAATTGCCCTTATTCGGGATTCAAGAGAGTTTATTACCGTCACAACCTGGCTTGATCGTTACCTTGAGATCCAGCAAGAACGGCTTGAAGCCGGTGAAATAAAAATTAACTCCGTTAAGCAAAAGAAAAAACCGGTTGAGTTATTGCGCCAACATTCAGGGATGCTTTATCTCAAAGATGTTACTGCCCTGGACGTAGCCGAAATTATTGATGCGGTGAAAGCACAAGGCCACACCCGTATGGCTCAGGTCGTCAGGATGGGCATCATTGACGTTTTCAAAGAGGCACAACACGCGGGTCAAGTACCACCAGGCTACAACCCGGCACAGGCGACCAAACAACCCCGAAACAGAGTGACGCGCCTGCGGCTGTCTCTCGACGAATGGAAAGTCATTTATCTTGCCGCCGAGCAACATCCCCCCTACCTCCAGTGTGCAATGCTGCTCGCCTTGGTCACGGGTCAAAGGCTCGGGGACATTTCCAATATGAAATTTTCAGATATTTGGGATGACATGCTGCACATTACCCAGGAGAAAACAGGTTCACGCCTGGCTATTCCGCTGGAGCTGACTTGTCAGTCGATAAACATGTCATTGAGGGAGGTGGTGGCCAAGTGTCGGGATGCGGTGCTCAGTAAATATTTGGTTCATTTTCGACACACGACATCACAGGCAATCCGTGGCGGCCAGGTTTCAGCGAACGCCATCACGACAACCTTTAAAAAGGCCAGGATCCGTTCTGGTATCACATGGACGGAGGGAACTGCGCCAACCTTCCATGAGCAACGTTCTCTGTCTGAGCGCCTTTATCGAGAGCAAGGACTGGAAACACAAAAATTACTCGGCCATAAAACACAAAGAATGACTGATAAATATAACGATGATCGCGGGAAAGAATGGACGGTCATCACCCTCTAAA
>NZ_CACVAD010000084.1 GCF_902726545.1 Yersinia artesiana
TAATGAAACAATGAGTCAAGATATTCTCATCGCTCTGCTGAGATTACTGCCTTATCGTGGAAATTTACTTTCATCATATAACCACAAAATTTAATTACCACCAAGAGGATTATGTCAACAAAAAAAATTATAGGATTGATAAATTAATGCTAACACTGTGATTTATTTCCATATTCCCCTTGATATACCCAAGGGGAATAGAAAATGCGAGTTATTACATGAAGAAATCGACTTTCCCGCCATTCAGATTATACATGCTACCAACTATTTTTATTTTCCCTTCTTTCTCTAATTTATTAATTATTTCACTATTTTTACGTATCTCATCAATAGTGTGCTTCACATTACTTTTCGCGACCGCATCAACATATTTTTCGTTCTTCCCGCTCTTCTCGCCATCAAATTGAGTTGCCTCAATAGCTGGTTTGATTTTATTAAGTAGACCAGTCAAATTACCAAGTTCAACATTATCGATAGCCCCTTTGACGGCTCCGCAAGCAGTGTGCCCCATGACCAAAATAACTTTTGCACCTGCTGCAGCACAAGCAAACTCCAGGCTACCTAACAAGTCATCATTAGAAATGTTACCGGCAATTCTGGCATTGAATGTTTCGCCAATCCCCGTATCGAAAATAATTTCCGCAGGCGCGCGGGAATCAATACAACTCAAGATAACGGCTGCAGGGAATTGCCCCTCCGCACTGCTGCGTTTTTGTGCGAGATAATCGTGTTGCTGCATCTTTCCAGAAACAAATCTTGTATTACCTTGCTTCAAACTTTCCACTATCTGCTCAGGGGTTAATTTATCTCGCTCTTCTCGCGTCAGAGACGCGGCATACGATACTTGAGGTAACCCTAGTCCAATCCCACCAATAACACTCGCTGCAGTGATTCCTAAAGCTGCTTTTAGCATGCTCCGTTTGCTATTTGGATGACTATCTTCTGAACAACAACCCGTTATCTTACCCATACTCTCTCCTTGAAACTATTGTTGTCATTTTCAATGACTGCATAATTAATGAACAGCACATTAAATGTAGTACATCCACCTTGTTTTACGCGATAGCCCAAAGATTGATTGCGAAAAATCAGCCTTTTCTCTATTTTCTAATAGCCTGCGTTATAAACCGCGATTCAGGTCTCGATGATGATCCCTCATCCACTGTGCCAGAGAGTCCAGTGTTGGCTTTAATGTTTTCCCCAAAGAAGTAATCTCATATTCAACCCGCGGTGGTACTTCGGCATAGATCTGGCGATGAACCAACCCACGTTGCTCGAAAGCACGTAGCTGTCGGGTCAGTTCTTTTTGAGTAATAGGGGTAATCGCCCGCTGTAGCTCGCCAAATCGAATAGGTGCGGCAGTCACTATCAAACGATAGAGAATAGGTATTGCCCACTTCCCAGCAATAAGTTCAACAAATTGCACCATTGGGCATTTTTCCTGCTCAATGGCACTATCAGGTACCGATTTATTTTTAGGTGTCAGGGGCTGATAAGTGGTCATTACATTCCTATTGCATCATTAGTATCAAATTGGTACCTACTATACTTTAGATACTTTTATATTAAAAATGGTCTTCCACTGCTACCAAATGGAAGGCTCACCATGAATCGTTTAAAAGATAAGTATGCGCTGATTACCGGGGGGACTAGCGGTATTGGGTTGGAAACTGCGCGCCAGTTCCTGGCTGAGGGGGCGACTGTCGCCATCACCGGGCGGAGTGAAACAGCATTGCAGGCAGCACGCTATGAACTCGGAGAACGTGTTTTATTGCTAAAAAGTGATGCCAGCAATATCGCAGACCAATTGCAACTGGCCGCTAAACTAGCTGAAAGCTGGCCACGTCTGGATATCGTTTATATCAATGCTGGTGATGTTACTCATAATCCAATAGAAGAGTGGGATGAAGCGAGCTTTGAGCGGGTGCTGTCAACCAACCTGAAAGGCCCTTTCTTCCTGCTGCAATCATTGCTTCCACTGCTGGCTAACCCAGCCTCGGTCATTCTTTGCGGTTCGGCAAGTGTTCATATTGGTTTACCGCAAAGTAGTGTTTATGCCGCCAGCAAAGCAGGGCTGCTATCACTTGCTCGAACCCTGTCAGGGGAATGGGCTGAAAGAGGAATTAGAGTTAATGGATTAAGCCCTGGGCCAACACAGACTCCAGCATTACAAAAATTGGGGTTATCGGGTAGTGAAGAAGAAAAACTGACTGAGCAAATTCGCCAATTGGTGCCAATTAAAAGAATGGGTACTGCGGCTGAAATTGCTCACGCAGCGGTATTTCTGGCTTCAGATGAATCCAGTTTTGTCGTCGGTACTGAGTTTCGGGTCGATGGCGGCGTGAGCAGCCTTTAAGCTATTCCCGCGCTGTGCGGTCTATTAAATAGAGGCAACACGGGTTGGGCCAGCAACCCGTGTTCATCTTGTTAAGATGTTTGAACAAAACGCTCAAGTTGCCTGCGCAATTGGTCGTTTTCTTTCTTTAGCTGCTCAATACGTTCAAGCAGCGTCAAGGTCATAGCCACACCAGACCAGTCCAAATCCAACTCATGTTGCAAGCGCCGGGCGCGTTTAAGGTTGTTCAATGCATTCGCATCAAACACCCAAACCGTGGCCTCGGGTTCTAATGGCATAATCACACCTAACCCTACAACCTCGACCAACTCATCTTGCATGATCCCCGTTGACTGGCATAGCTCAGTCACAGTGTAGGTGATCTCTATTTCAGCCATAATCTGTTACTCCCATCCAGTCCGAGGATTAAATGCTGCCTGCTCTGACAATTGCTGCCAAAGCGCCCGCGTTTTCTCGTCTGGTTTCGGTGGCATAACCACTTTGAGGATTGCGTACAGATCGCCCGTTCCTTTTTTGCTGACCAGACCTTTGCCTTTAATGCGCAAACGCTGCCCACTTTGGCTACCTGCCGGGATAGTTAAAGCAATTTTCCCCGTCAATGTCGGAACCTCAACACTGGCCCCCAATGCCGCTTCCCACGGGGCTAACGGCACCACTATTTGTAAATTCTGACCATCAATATCAAACAATGGGTGCGGCGCAATGCGAATGATCAGGAATAAATCACCATTGGCTCCGCCTGCAATGCCAGGTGCCCCCTGCCCTTTAAGACGGATGCGTTCGCCATCACCCACACCGGCAGGAATTTTTACTTTCAATGTCTTAGAGGTTTCAGCACCAGGGAAGCCCGATGCATCAATGGTCGGGATCTTGTAAGAGATAGAACGTGTTTGTTCAGTTAATGTTTCTTCTAAAAAGATGGGTAATTCCATCTCAAGATCCTGTCCACGAACCCCATGAGATGCCCGATGAGATGAGTGTTGCGCTGAAGAAGCGCGGTTACCAAAGAAGGATTCGAAAAAGTCCGAGAAATCATGAGTACCGCCACTGGCACTGCTGTGCCACTGTCGACCACCGGTATTGTATTGATCAAACTGATGTTGACCAAACCCAGGGTCATTACGGTGCAATCTTAATTGGTCATATTCAGCTCGCCGTTCAGCATCTTTTAATACTTCGTAAGCCTCGGCAACTTCTTTAAATTTACTTTCAGCATCAGCTTCGGAACTGACATCCGGGTGGTACTTACGTGCCAGCCTGCGATAGGCTGTTTTAATCTCTTTTAGGGACGCCGTGGGCTCGACACCCATTACGGCATAATAGTCTTTGAATTCCATGCGGTAATATCCTTAAGTTCATTACTTGATTAGGTATATCCCCATCAGACTTAGATAAAACCTATTTATGTCTATTTTCAATTTTTTCAACCCCATCAAGTGGGTAAACCTAACAGTAAACTATAGCGCTAACTGCCTATTTGTGGGCAATCAGTATCTATTTGTAGCGACATATTCATCCTATAAGCATTACAAATCATATAACTGATCTGAACACTTATTCGCAGCAGTCAGGATTCTTTTCTGATTAACCTGCTTTACCGAAGAGCGAATCACCAATCTACCTTGCAGGAGGGTATTACTGATAGGGGCGTCGGGCCGCAACAAACGCCGTTGCAATAACTGGATAGCCTCTGCTCCCAACTCGTCACGCGGAACATGCACTGCTGTCAGCGGAACATCATGAATCTCAGCCAAATTAAAACCGTCCATGCTCATGACTGAAACTCTCTCCGGCACATTTATATTTAATTTATTCAACGCATTAACGGCGCCCACTGCCATATAATCGCCCCCTGCCAGAATAGCCGTAGGCAGTTGGGTGTTATCTTCACAACTCGCAATAAAAGCGGCGATCGCCTGCTCGGCTTCTTCTGCGCCAAAACCATGAGTAGTCACCAGATGTTGGTTATCATCAAAATGCATATTATTGTTGGCGAAAGCCTCTTTAATCCCCACCAGCCGCAATTCCATCGTGTTACGCCGTAAACATTGCAACGTCAAAATACGTCGATGCCCTTGCTGTATCAGATAGTTGGCAGAAAATTCGCCAATCGATTGATGGTCAGGCGAAACACTGTCCAATGACATTTCCTGGTCACGACAATTAATCAGTACCGACGGTTTATGCACGCTCGCCGCTAATGCATGGATACGCGGATCATCAATACCAATAATGATGGCTGCTTCCGTCTGAGGATTCGTCATTTTCTCCAAAAATAGGGAAATATCGCTGTGCGTTTCAGACAATCCGCAGTAGCGAATCATCACCTCATGCTGACTGACGGCTTCAGTTATTCCCTGAATGACTTTGTAGTAAAAGATATCAGTGCGCACATCAAAAGCCCGGTGTGGCGCAAATACCATCATGTTATTGAGCATTAACCGCCCGCTAGATAAATTCTGCAAAATTCCCTGCGACTGCGCATAGGCCATCACCCGCTGTTTTGCCTTCGCGCTGGTATTCGCTTTACCGGCTAATACTCTGGATACAGTGCTAATTGAAAGGCCGGTCTGATTAGCTATTTCTTGTATTTTTAGCTTTCCATTCATTTTGTGATCTCTCTCAAATTAGCAAATGAAAAAATTTTCATGGCCGGTAAATCGCTTATTCAGGGCATTACAAAATATAAATGCTGAAATATCAGTCAGCTTATGAAAATTTTTCCAAAAAAATGCGTATTAAAGCCAATTTAAGCTAGCTACCTTGTTTTGGTAAACCAATTTTAAAAACTTATCAGTCCGGTTAATTTTGATTAAATATAAAAATACTAACAATATCAAATGATTGTATTTTTAGCTAAATTTAGTGTGATTAAAATCACATGAAAACTCAGCGTAATCTTAATAACCAAAAATGGATCTTACCAAAATAATAAGTTGGTCAGGTTAATTTGCTACTGACCAACACCAGGAGGCTGGGATGAGTGTTGAGATTAATCAATCCGCGAAAGTTATCGGGCGACGGAAAATAAAATCATTGCGCTGGTGGATGCTGGCGCTATTTCTACTTGGGGTCACTGTTAACTATATTACCCGTAACTCACTAGGCATTTTGGCCCCTGAGTTAAAAACCAGCCTGAATATGACCACTGAGCAATATTCATGGATAGTGGCATCATTCCAGTTGGCTTACACCGTGTTTCAGCCGCTCTGTGGTTGGTTAATTGATGTTATCGGTTTAAAAATGGGGTTCCTGATTTGCGCCAGTGTTTGGGCCGTGGTGTGCATGATGCACGCCGGAGCGGGCACCTGGTTTCAATTAGCCGTATTGCGCTTCTTTATGGGCAGTGCCGAAGCCGCGGCCACACCAGCCAACGCCAAAGCGATTTCTGACTGGTTCCCGAAAAAAGAGCGCCCTATTGCGGCTGGCTGGGCTGGCGTGGGCTTCTCCATTGGCGCGATGCTGGCACCACCGATTATCGTGCTGGCCCATGTGGCACTTGGCTGGCAAGGCGCATTCCTCTTCTCCGGTGCGCTGGCTTTAGTTTGGGTGTTGTTATGGTGGCGTTTTTATCATTCTCCAGATACTCACCCCAATCTGAGTAAAGAAGAGTTTGAACTGATTCATCAGGATAATGAACCAGTTCTGCCACGGCTGCCATTCCTTAAATCGTTAGCGATCCTTAGCAAAAACAAGAAATTCTACGGTATTGCTATCCCCGCATTTCTGGCGGAACCCGCCTGGGCTGTATTTAGCTTCTGGGTTCCGCTGTATTTGGCGACCGAGCGCGGTATGGACTTAAAACAAATCGCCATGTTTGCCTGGTTGCCCTTCCTCGCGGCGGATATCGGCAGTGTTGCCAGCGGCTACTTAACCAAGCTCTATCAAAAATGGTTCGGTTGCAGCCGCATTAACTCAGTGGTAGCCAGTTCAGTCACCGGTGCTTTTATGATGGTTTCACTGGCTTTTGTGGCCATCACTAAAGACCCGTATCTGGCGATTGCATTGATCTCCATTGGCGGCTTCGGTCATCAGGTTATCTCCTGCATGCTCAGTGCATTAGTGGTTGAATCTTTTGATAAAAACCAAGTGGCTACTGTCAACGGGCTACGAGGATCTTCGGCCTGGATAGCCAGCTTCTTGTTTACTTTATTGATTGGCGCCGTGTCCGACAGCATCGGCTTCAACCCGCTGTTTATCGCCATGGGCTTCTTCGATTTGATTGGTGCCGTGTTCCTGGTCTCCCTGTTTGCTGAGCGCCGTAATAAAAATCAACCGGCAGCCTGATGTAATCCCTTTGAGAGAAGAGCTGTAATGAAAACATTAAAAAACTGGCTGTTAATCAATGAATACCCCGATCATCTGGAACTGCTGGTCGATGACCGTCATATATTTTGTCTGTATGTATTAGAGCCTGGTCTCTGCCGGGTACTGATTAAACGTAATGGCGAGCTGGCATTGAATCGCACCTGGAGCATAGCACCAGAGGGTGATGTGCCGTGGTCTGGGCGTGATCGTCTGAGTCTGGCGGGCTTTTCTGTACCGGGTTATCAGTTGGAGCACCATGAGCAGCAGTTGATAGTGACCACTGACTGCTTGCGAGTCACCATTTATCAACCGCTGCACCTGGCATGGGAATATAAAAATCAACACGGTAAATGGCAGCCACTAGCGGCAGACAGGCCAACCAGTGCTTATCTTTTCAGCCCGCAGGGAGAAGCGATTGCTCACTATCAGCGCCGCTATCCCAATGAGCAGTATTATGGGCTGGGTGAGAAAGCTGGCGATCTTAACCGCGCGGGCCGCCGTTTTGAAATGCGCAATTTAGATGCTATGGGCTATAACGCCGCCAGCACTGATCCGCTCTATAAGCATATTCCTTTCACTATCACCCGCCGCGGTGATGTCAGCTTTGGTCTGTTTTATGACAATCTCAGCAGTTGCTGGTTGGACTTAGGTAACGAGATTGATAACTACCATTTGGCCTATCGGCGTTACCAGGCCGAAGCTGGCGACCTTGATTACTATATGTTCCTCGGCCCGAAAGTGCTGGATGTGACGAAAGCCTTTGTGCGCCTGACCGGTAAAACGCAATTTGGCCCTAAATGGAGCCTCGGCTACAGCGGTTCCACCATGCACTACACCGATGCTCCCGATGCTCAGGTGCAGTTACAAAAGTTCATTACTTTGTGTCAGCAGCATGATATTCCGTGTGACTCATTCCAGCTTTCGTCCGGCTATACCTCCATCAACAATAAGCGCTACGTCTTTAACTGGAATTATGACAAAGTACCGCAGCCAAAGGTGATGAGTCAGGCATTCCTGCAAGCAGGAATCAAGTTAGCCGCCAATATCAAACCTTGTCTATTGCAAGACCATCCTAAGTATCAAGAAGTTGCCGAGCGCGGACTCTTTATTCGCGATGGTGAAAGTGGGCTACCGGAGCGCTCGTCATTTTGGGATGACGAAGGCTCTCACCTCGATTTCACTAACCCGGAAACCGTGGATTGGTGGCAGGAAAATGTCACTAAACAGCTATTGGAAATGGGGATTGGCTCAACCTGGAATGACAATAACGAATACGAAGTGTGGGATGGCGAGGCGCGATGCAATGGATTTGGTGAATCCATTGCCATTAAACACATCAGGCCGGTGATGCCTTTGCTGATGATGCGTGCCTCAATGGAGGCTCAACAGGCATTCACACCAGAAATGCGTCCATATCTGATATCACGATCTGGCTGTGCCGGAATGCAGCGCTACGCCCAAACCTGGAGTGGCGATAACCGCACCAGTTGGCAAACCCTGCGCTATAACATCCGCATGGGGCTGGGCATGAGTCTGTCCGGGTTATATAACCTCGGCCACGATGTGGGCGGTTTTTCCGGCGACAAACCGGAAGCAGAATTATTTATTCGCTGGGTACAAAACGGCGTTATGCATCCACGATTTACCATTCACTCATGGAATGACGATAACACCGTCAATGAGCCGTGGATGTACCCCGCTGCCACACCAATGATTCGCGATGCAATGGCATTGCGCTATCGACTATTACCTTATTTTTACACCTTGCAATGGCAAGCGACTCATGATGATGAGCCGATGTTACGCCCAACTTTCCTCGATCATGAGCACGATAGCTGCACATTTAAGGAAAATGACGATTTTATGTTGGGTCGTGATTTACTGGTCGCCAGTGTGGTGGAACCGGGTCAACGGCAACGTCAGGTCTATTTACCGGATAATCATGTAGGTTGGTATTGTTTCCATACCGGCCAATGGTATAGCGGCGGGCAAACCATTGTGTTAGATGCGCCACTCGAGCGCCTGCCTCTGCTGGTGCGCGCCGGTGCTGCACTGCCACTGTCTCGACGTATTGCTTTCGTGAATGCAGAACAAGATACCCAACGCGAACTGGCGCTTTATCCCACCAAAGGGGGCGGCCAATCCAGCGGGATGCTGTTTGAAGATGATGGCGAGAGCCACCGTTGGCAGCAAGGGGCAGCATTGTGGTTGAGCTGGCAAGTGACAACCGACAATCACCGCATTGATATCATTTTTCAACGCACGGGGAGCTATCAACCCGCCTGGCATGAATTGACCATTAATTTGCCAGCACATGAGTATCGTGAGTTATACATCAATGGCATTGCCAGCCGTCAATTGCAGTTAAATCAGCTCAGCTAGTACGTTGATTGGTAGGGAAATACAGCGGCGGGTTCTATTCCAGAGCCCGCTTATTTCTCATATCAATCACTAATTGATTAGCGCAAGAGTTTTAATGCACCCGTCAATGAACGCACCCACTTCTCCGGCCCAACCAATCCCAAACCGTCCAATTGCTCATCAGCTAGCGAACGTAATGGAAATGCCGCTTCGTAAGCTTGAAAACTGTGCATCGAGCGCGCAAATGCAGGAAAAGGCACAATCGCCCGCTCATGGGTGGCCGCTAAAGCTTTCAGCAATACATCTCTCATCTGCGCAGCATTCGCCTGCAAAATAGGTACCGGCAATTTTGAGCTAACATCAATTTCTTGCCCTGCCGCATCGGACAATGCCGTCCCTGCCAATTGCGGAAATTTAGCTGCCAGACCAATCCCCACCGCGCTGGTGGTGTTGGCAATCAAGCCAACCGGAAGCTCGGGATTAACGATAATTGTGATACGTATTTGATCTGCCACAGCCATACCCTTTTGCCAATAATGATGTGCACAAGATCATATATCTCCCGCGTGGGTAAGTGCTTTCTTTTATCAGCTTCATTCAGCTAATATTGGTAAAACATACCCAAACAAAATAATAATCAGGTAGAAAATGCCATCATCACTGATAACACCGGCAGATATCAAAATTCTCAAACAATTGCAGCACTCTGGCCGGATGACCAACCAAGAGTTGGCCGATAACGTGGGAATGGCGACTTCTCCGTGTTGGCGACGGGTGAAGCAACTTGAAGAAAGCGGCATTATTACCGGCTATCAGGCCAATATTGATCGCCGGAAAATAGGTTTGGGGATTTTGGCCTTTATTCGGGTGAAAATTGACAGCCACAGTGAGGAAGAAGCGAAGTTGTTTGAAATGCAGGTTGGAGCGCTAAAACCGGTGATTGCTTGCTATGCCGTCGCAGGAGATGCCGACTTCCTGCTACAAGTGGTTGCCGAAGACCTCGACAGTTTCTCCACTTTCGCGATGTCGGTTATCCGCCGACTTTCGGGGATTAAAGAGATGCAAACAACATTCGTCCTGCGCGAAGTAAAACCGCTGGATCATTTGCCGCTGGAATAAGCCAAACGGTAAGACATCAACCGATGCCTCTTATCTACTTTTCTACGCAGCCAGCACCCTGTTGCGCCCTGACGCTTTGGCGCGATAGAGCGCCTCATCCATGCGTTTAAACAAACTATCAGTGTCTTCACCCACCTGATGTTGCGCAACTCCGATACTGACCGTGAGCTGTGGCAAGTTAGGTTGGCAGATCATCTGAATGGTTTCTCTAATAGATTCAGCCAATTGCAATGCCCCCTCCAGATTAGTGGAGGGCAGAAGAATCGCAAACTCCTCGCCGCCCCAGCGGAAAACAATGTCGCACTCGCGGATGATAGACTCCAGTGTTCTTGCCAGGAAAATCAGGACTTCATCGCCCTTATGGTGCCCAAGTTGGTCGTTAATATTTTTGAAATGATCAACATCCAATAAAATCAAACTGAAATTTTGGCCGTAACGCTGGCTTTGAGCATGAGCATGCTCGACCAAAGGAAAGAACTGACGCCGATTACCTAAATCTGTCAGTGGATCTTTCAGAGCAGCATGTTCTAATGCCTGTTCAAGCCGTTTTTGTTCCGTAATGTCATGAATAATACAAAGCATCAATCTTATGCCATCTAACTCAACTGGCCCGGCATAGGTTTGGACATGACGGGTATTTCCATCCGCTAATTTATGAATAAAATTAAGTGGCTTATGTCCGCCCGGTAATTTGGCGACCTCATTCATGACAGGCAACACATCCTTGCCCATACTATTAATTTCCCAGGTGTGTTTCCGACACATTTCATCCCGCGAATAACCATAGAAACGGGTTGCCGCCTGATTAGCATCAACAATGAGTCCCTCTTTCGACGGATCTATCAGTAGCATTGGCGCTGTATTGGTACTAAAGAATTGCTCGTAAAAACTCTCTTCACTCCGGGAATAGGCTTTTGCCACCAGTTTGGGGCTGCTCGGCTGAGTTACCACACTTTCTGAAATATAAAGTCCTTCGAAAATAATAACCGCACCATAGGGTTCGAGCTGAGTTAAGGAGAGTCGGCAACTCAGAGGAAAGGCATTTTCTTCTGTCTGGATAGTCCAAATTTCAATTATGGGGTCATCAACAGCCAGAGCAGGAAGATAGGCATTCAAATGCTGTTGCGCATGCGCTGAAAATCGTCCATTACGCATGTGCAGCAACTGAATGTCACCGGAAATTTTTCGGGCTTCCTTATTAGCAAAAAGTATTTCCTGATTTTTAGGTAATACCAGCCAAATAGGGGTACTCAAGATATTTAATGCATCTAAGTCAGTTGCTACCATAGGAATACCGAAAGATATTTGGCATAAAAATAGAATACAACTAATTCACATTTTTAGAACCCTGGTTTTTACACAACCCATCAACTCTAGCTATCCAGAATGGAAGTTCCATAAGAATTATCAATTGTGCAGATCCAACTGCCATCGTTTTCATGACGAAAAACATAGGTTGCACGTCGAGTCGTAGTCACCACCCCACCCTGCTCATCAGGAAAATGCAACACCGTTTCCATAATAACCAAAGCATCTCCAGCACCTTCGATAACCTGCATTTCACCCTGCTCAACCACAAGTTGATTCTTAAAATGGTCAGAAATAGCGATAAAGGCTTTTCGAATATTATCCTTGCCTCTGGCAATCATCCCTGGCTTGATGACCAGCGCGGCATCCTGCGCATAATACTTCATCAACTCATCAAAGTTCCTCTCAGAGATTGCTTTGTCACATGCTTCGATAACTTGACGTATTGGATGTGCGTTCATTGAAAATAGCTCCATAAATGGGGAGAGCGGGTATAGCCTGAAAATATTTCGTAGATGGGGTTTACCAGCATCATCACTGTCATCATAAAGGATATGCAATACAGGTAAAGCAGTGATTGCAGCACGCTTAAGCGTGGGGGGATTGCATATATTTATAGCTAAATTAAAAAAATCCAATATTCCACTGCCACCTAAATTCCCCCATAAATAAAATAATTCGTTTTATGTAAATAGGCTGTTTCACGAATTAACTATTATTCATTAATCTTCTCAACCAATATTAGGTAACATCAAAACATCCATTTCAGTTTTTAGGATATTTCTTGGATTTAAGAAGTATATTTATCGACCTAAATAAGAAAAAGCCTATTTTAACTCAGGTACATTGTTTTGGGAACATTTTAATGTACCCTCGATATATATCACTGCGTTAACAGTTGATGTTAGTTTTATGATCCAGGGTTTATTTTAAATATTGATGCTAATTCATTAAAAATGCTAAGCATTATTGCAATGGCATAGCTAACTAT
>NZ_CACVAD010000085.1 GCF_902726545.1 Yersinia artesiana
GTTTTTTAGTGTCAAATAGTTTAGCTAATTTTTTATTATACGGATGGTAGTTATGTTTGTTTATGATAGAAAATTAACAATACTTAGTTTTGTGCTATGGGCAATAATGTTATTTTTAATTCTCCCCATAAATTACACTATAGGTTCAAATCAGTGTAAAGATAAACATCAATGTCAGAATAATACTCCTATCGCAAAAAAAGATATAAATAGTGGTCAATGTGATATTATCGAGGGAAAGGGTTTAGAACAACACGATAAAAATAATTCTCTTAATAAAGAAAATAAGTTTCATTGTCATGATGTTGTTGATGGCACTCAAGGGGATTTATCTGTCAGGTCTGATATAGAAAAGCGTTCAGAAATTGCCAAACAAAATAATGAACGGGAACTAGTCGGTAAAGTACTTAACACAAGTGTCAGACTGCTGTCCCCTGGAGGGGTTGCTGATGTAGCAAGTTCAATGATTAGTGATATTACCCATCAAAAACTCGAAAGTTGGTTGAATAGATTCGGAACAGCTAAAATTAATCTTAACTTGGATAATAGATTTTCTCTCAAAGAAAGTTCCCTTGACTGGCTTTATCCTTGGTATGATTCTTCTTCATTGATGTATTTTAGTCAGTTTGGTTTACGTAATAAAGATAATCGAAATACATTTAATATCGGAGTAGGAGGCCGTACATTTCATGATAACTGGATGTATGGCGTCAATACTTTCTATGACAATGAATTTACTGGTCACAACTATCGCATAGGCTTTGGCATTGAAGCATGGACCGATTATCTGCAATTGTCGGCTAATGCTTATCGGCGTCTTAATAGTTGGCACCCGTCACGCGATTTTGAGGATTATGATGAACGTCCTGCAACAGGGGAAGATATACGCGCTATTGCTTATTTACCCACATTGCCACAGCTAGGGGGAAAACTAATATATGAGCAATATTATGGCGATCACGTTGCTCTTTTCGGTAAAGATAATCTGCAACGTAACCCCTATGCATTTACTGCGGGGATAGATTATACACCTGTTCCGCTGTTAACCGTCGGGGTTGACCAGCGTATGGGGAAAAGTAGCAAGCATGAAACACAGCTGAATCTGCAAATGACCTATCATCCGGGAGAGGATTTTATGTCACAACTGGATCCTTCTGCTGTGGAGAGCAGGCGCTTGCTTTCTACTAATCGTTATAATCTGGTTGAACGCCATAATAATATTGTATTGGACTACCAAAAACAGCAAGTAATTAAACTGACACTATCCCCGAATACTATTTATGGCTATTCCGATAGTACTTATCAAATAACAGCGAATGTGCAATCAAAATATCCTTTAAAGCAAGTGTTCTGGCATGCTGATACATTGATTTCTGCTGGTGGAAAAATCACACCTGTGGATAAGACACATTTTAATTTGATGTTACCACCTTATAAAGATGGAGCGCAGTTGCTTGCAAACGCAGAAATAAAAAATACTCCAACTAACCAACCGACTAATTATTACAGCATCAGTGCCGTTGCTGTTGATCAACATGGGAATAATTCGAATACATCAACATTAGCTGTTATCGTTCAGCGACCAAAAATAATGTTTAGAGGAAAGCCTCATGTTATTGGTGATGGTGCTTTAGCGGATGGGAAAGCGGCTATAACGGTTGAATTTACAGTTATTGATAGTAATGATAATCCTGTAGTGGGTAAAGATGTCATAATAACAACCACCAATAGCGCACAACCTGCAAAAGTAACCGTACAAACTGATGTGAATGGTGTCGCACGAATAATGCTGACAAACACTGTACCAGGAACATCTGTTGTGACGGCAGAAATTGAGGGGCAACAACAAAGCGTTGATACTCATTTTTTGAAAACTCGTCCGGATGTTAATCAATCCACCTTGCTTGCAATGCCTAAGGACATTATTGCTGACGGACACACGGCTTCGACAATTACGTTGACCCTGAGAGATGCAGAGAAAAGACCAATTCCTGGTCAGGATGTGTCTTTTGATACTACTTTGGGGAAAATAGGCGCTGTCACAGATCACAACGATGGTACTTATAGTGCGCTTTTAACTGGCACGACCGTAGGTAGGGCAACAGTGAGTGCCAATGTAGATGGGGCGGCTTTTGGTGTGCCGAGTGTGGTTATTAATTTGACTGCGGACCCTATTCCAGATGTAGGTCGCTCACACTTTACCGTATCGCCAACTGATATTGTGGCTGATGGGAAAATGAGTTCATCATTGACGTTTATTCCAGTAGACAAGAATGGGCACTTTATTAGTGGAATAAAAAGTATAGCTTTTATTCAAAAAGGTGTTGCAGTCGATATTAGTGCCATAACAGAACAGGCAGGCAGTTATATTGCGACAGTTACAGGTAAAACGGTAGGTGATGTTATTATTTACCCTAAAGTCAATAATGTAGAACTGACTGCTTTGCAACAAAAAATAGCGTTGCATCCTGTTCCTGAGATGACCAATATTCTTGTTAACGGAAGTGATTTTTCTACGGATAAAGGTTTTCCCAAAACCATATTTAAAGGAGCCTATTTTCAGTTAGTTATGAATGGTGATGCTGCGAACAATGCGCAGTATGATTGGTCCTCTTCGTATGCTGCTAATGCTCCTGTAGATAATTTGGGTAAAGTGACTTTTAAATATTCTACGCAGGGTTCTCAAGTTACCATCACGGCAAAAAGTAAAATGTTCCCTCAATATAGCGTGAACTATAAGTTTAGGCCGAATTTATGGGTATATGATGGAGGATTCTCATTAGTATCCAGGTTAGAGGCAATCAGAATTTGTCATGCTTCCGATTTTACTGATCTGATCGGATCTTCACGGGCATCTAAAGGGGTTCGTGCACCTGATGGTACTTTGTGGGGAGAATGGGGGAGTTTAGTTCCCTTTGGGGGCTGGCTAACTGGCGAATATTGGACTAAGGCTTCCAGCACCGATTTTCGTACACTAAATATGGATACCGGGGCCATCCAGACGCCAAGGGGCACATCTGCATATCCACTCTGTGCCAAGGTATTGTAAGGTTGCTTGTGATTGCTCCCCGACCTTTAGGGCGGGGAGCTATTTGGATATGCTGATTTTTTGTTACATCGCCAAAAGTTTTTGCGACAATCAATAACTTTCCACAGAGTGATTTTGAGTAACTTCATACTTTATAAAGAGAAGGGCATGATCGCCAGGTTAAAGGTGCAGTCATTTCTCCAAAGCCACTTTGCAAACCATCGGCAGTATGTTCAGCCAATTCAGTAACTTTGAAGATTAATCAATGAGTGAGCAGTGATTCATCATAATAATGTGAAGAAAATATTTGACTGATTATGTTAACTCTTTATCCTTTACGGCAAAGTTATTTAGCACATGTATGTCATTTAATCACCTGAACTCAAGAAATTAGAAAGAATTTTTTATTTTCTCTCTTAAAACAGAGGCTTATATTGTGACGAAGGATGTAGAAATCGTTAAGGCACGGCATCCGTTAGATAAGCAGCATATCAAACTGACTTATGTAACTCATTTTTACTGTAATCAGGGAAATATGGATTCCGTTGAGTCCTTGTTGAAGGAATATGAATCTTATCCAGATGATATTAAAGATGCGGTGGAATTTGTCATCGTAGATGATTGCTCACCTTTAGAGTACGAAGTAAAAGATTATGATTTGAATTTCACGTGGTTAAGAATAACCACGGATATCCAGTGGAACCAGGCTGGCTCCCGTAATCTTGGTGTGACTTACGCCAAATCTGACAAGATCATCATTACCGATCTAGATTGCCTGTTGCCTGAAGATACCATGCGTTATCTGGTGAATGCTCGTAACCCTGGGCGCTCACTATATCGTATCTATCGTACTGATGAGAAAACAGGTAAAGCCTACCGTGGTCACCCTAATCTGTTCTTTATGTCCAGAGCTCGCTTCTTCAGACTCTATGGTTATGACGAAGAGTTCGCCGGCCATTACGGTTCGGAAGATTACCGTTTTGTGAAGTTCCATAAAGACCATGGTTCCACGCCGCGCTATCTGCCTAAGCAGTACCGCTGTATTGAACGTAATGTTGATAGGAAGAAAAGTTACCATTCACTGGATCGTGATTTGACGCATAACGCGCCTATCGATGATCGCAAGAAAAATGAAATTGCCCTATTTGGTGCGGAATATGGCCATAGCCGAATATTCCTTAACTTTAATTGGGAAATTAAAAAAGTGCATTCACGCCCGCCGACAGTGCCTGAACGTAAGGTATGGTGGCGACCATTATGGTGGTTCCGTTACCTGTTCCGCTCACTCGCGGCATAACTGCATTTATCCAAAATATTTTTCATAGCCAACCATTGTATACTGGTTGGCTATGTCATAGATGAGGGCTAGTGATGCTGGGACAATGCGTGCCATATAGCCTCTCTTGGTTATTACTTTGAAGTGAGTGACTTATGATTTCTCCCGCTACTTTGCCCGGTTCACCAACAGCGCATCGCTATGTTGGCATGTTGTCTTGTGCCACTGCATTCCTGTTAGGTATCGGTCTTCCCACTTCTAATTTTATAATGAATTTGTCGATGGTATTGGCAGTTATCTGTTTACTGCTCAGCCGCGATATTCGCTATGTGAAAGTCTTAGCCAAAAACTCGTTGATTTGGTTGCCTGCGCTCATGTTTTTGCTGTTGGCTGTATCTTTGCTTTGGCATCACAATCTGTACGGTAAAGTGATGGTAGGTAAGTATTCAAAACTGCTATATATCTTGCCATTAGCAATGTTTTTTGTTCTTTCGCGATCACTTGCCCGCTATTTTGCCAAAGGTTTTTTATTGGCGAATGCCGTTATTCTGGCTGCGAGTTTGTGGGTCGGTGTGCTACACATGCCGTTGGGACATATTGACCCATTAAATCCGTTTGTCTTCAAATTACAAATTACGCACAACTTCTTTATGGCTCTGGCCGCGGTGATATGGCTCTCTTTGGCATTCCGCAGCCAGGGGTTGAAACGCTGGGGTTATGCTCTGTTGGTGTGTCTGGCTGTCTATAACATTGTATTTATGGTACAGGGTAGAACCGGCTATGTTGCTTTGGCTGCGGCTTTTGGCGTGTGGGGGTTACTGTCGCTCTCAAACCGTCAGCGCTTGGGAATGGCAGTTGGCGCTCTTATCGTTGCAGTCATAGTGGCTATAGTACCGAATCGCGCTGTTGAACGGTTACAACAGGGAGTGACGGAGATTCAAAGCTGCCTGGCGGCCACTCATGATGTTGGTAAAGAGGCTTGTGACAGCTCAATGGGGGCGCGTACCGCATTTATGCTTGGGTCAGTGAAGCTAATCGAGCAGGCGCCTATTTTAGGCCATGGTGCGGGGGGATTCTTGCTGAATTATTCAGAAAGTGAATACAGCATAAATCCACATAATGAATATCTGATGCAAACAGTGCAATCTGGGATAGTCGGGTTAGCTTTATTCCTCGGATGGATGTGGTGCTATTTCCGTTCAGCTTTGCGTTTACCCGCATACCTTAGAAATATATTGTTGTCTTTACTCTGTGCTTATTTGGCTTGTCACCTGTTTAACTCCTTCTTACTGGATTCCTCGGAGGGGCACTTATTTATCATTCTAACGGCGATTGTTGCCAGTTATTCAGTGCTGCCGCCTAAGGAACAGTTGGAAATGGAGCAAACAGAATAAGGCCATTCGTCGAGAGACAATTTGTAACTCTGGAAAACAGGTGCACAAAATAGCACCTGTTTTTTTATCTATTAATCAGACAGTTCGGCCGGAGAACCAAAGCCTAACTTGTTGTATCCCTCTTGAAAACCAAATAACTCAAGGAACTCATATGCCGTTGAATACATATGATACGGTGAGAAAAACATCCAGGCAAAAAGTGACAATAAAATCATAATGACAACCAGTAGGATTTTATCCAGTAGCACTTTTCCTCCTTATATTATTTGGGCCAATAGGCATACCAGATTGACCCATTATGCCAACCCAGTGCTGTTGCCTAACGATAACGTAAAACCCCATAAAACACATGAGGCGATCCAGAGAATATCATGTGATTTCTGTCACACAAAACACATGTTAACGTTAACATTGGTGATTAACATCACGAAACAAGCGAAGCTGGCCTTTCCAAAATAAAAAGTTAACGTTAACAATAGTAAAAATCTTCAACCGGATATCGCCATGAAGCACTCTGTCCGCAGTCAATATCTGATTTTAAGTGGCTTACTGTTTACGTTTTTCTTTACCTGGTCATCGGCATTTTCATTATTCTCGATCTGGCTTAATCAATATGTCGGGTTAAAAGGAGCAGAAACCGGTGCAACATTTTCTGCTATCGCCATAACGGCGCTATGTGCACAGCCGTTATACGGGGTAATACAAGATAAACTAGGGCTTAAAAAACATCTTTTATGGGCTATTGGTATTTTGCTGCTGATCAGTGGCCCTTTTTTTATTTATGTTTATGCCCCTTTATTACGCATCAATATGCTCGCCGGTGCGGTAGTAGGCGGTTTATATATGGGGATGACATTCTTTGCCGGTATTGGCGCTCTGGAATCTTATACCGAGCGAGTGAGTCGGATTAGTGGGTTTGAGTTTGGTAAAGCCCGGATGTGGGGATCACTGGGCTGGGCGGGAGCGACCTTCTTTGCTGGCATGCTGTTTAATATTAATCCTAACATTAATTTCTGGATGGCTTCAGCATCGGCTGCGTTATTTTTATTGTTGTTGTGGCGTTTGCATGAAGTCAAAGCTGATGCCATGGGGCAATTGGAATACGGCAAGAGTAACGCCCTGACACTTCAGGATACGTTGTCATTATTGCGCCTTTCGCGTTTCTGGGCGCTGGTGGTGTTTGTTACGGGTGTTAGTGTTTATAACGTATATGACCAGCAATTTCCTGTGTATTTCTCTTCTTTATTTGCTGACCCGCGCCACGGCAATGAAATGTACGGTTTCCTTAATTCATTGCAGGTATTCCTTGAGGCAGGTGGCATGTTCCTCGCACCTTTTTTGGTAAATCGTATTGGCGCGAAGAAAGGTTTATTGCTGAGTGGGTTGATCATGGCGATGCGGATATTTGGTTCAGGGCTGGCCCAGGATGCCGCCACTATTTCACTGATGAAACTCTTACATGCGGTCGAATTACCCATACTACTAATAGCAATGTTTAAGTATATCGCTGCCAATTTCGACCCACGTCTATCAGCCACGTTGTATCTGGTGGGGTTCCAATTTGTCACCCAAGTCTGTGCCAGCATATTTTCACCGCTGGCCGGTATTAGCTACGACCACATTGGGTTCGCTGATACTTATATGATTATGGGGGCTATTGTCCTCGGATTAACCGTTATTTCCTGCTTTATGTTGCGCGATGAACCGCGTACCGATGATCCTTCTTTGCAATTAACGACTAAGTGAGCACTATGAATTCTTTAATTGAGCGGGCAAATGATGCACTGCAAACTTTAGCTTCTCAGGTGGGCCACAATTTCTATCCACATTATCATCTGGCTCCGCCAGCAGGGTGGATGAATGATCCCAACGGGCTGATTTTTTTTAACGGACAGTATCACGCATTTTATCAGCACCACCCTTATGATGAAAATTGGGGCCCGATGCATTGGGGCCATGCAATCAGCCTTGATATGTTGAGTTGGCAACATCAACCCATTGCATTAGCACCGGGTGATTCATGGGATAAAGACGGCTGTTTTTCTGGTTGCGCGGTAGATGATAACGGCGTGTTAAGTCTGATTTATACCGGACATGTTTGGCTTAAAGGTGAGGGTGATGACAGCGCTATTCGCGAGGTGCAGTGCCTGGCAACAAGTGTGGATGGTATACATTTTGACAAACAAGGTGTGGTCCTGACTCCCCCCGAGGGCATCATGCATTTTCGCGATCCGAAAGTGTGGTTTGAGAATGACTATTGGTGGATGGTGGTCGGTGCGCGTGATGATCGTGATCATGGGCAAGTCTTGTTATATCGCGGCAGTTCATTGCAGCAGTGGCAATTTATGCAAGTTTTAGCGCGTGCAGATGACAGCATGGGATATATGTGGGAATGCCCGGATTTTTTCCCTTTGGGGAATGAGCGCATCCTGATGTTTTCGCCGCAGGGGCTGACAGCAAAAGGCTACCTCAACCGCAATTTGTTCCAAAGTGGTGTCTTGCGCGGCAAATGGCAGCCAGGAGCCGATTTTAAGCCATCGCAACCTTTTACCGAACTGGATCTGGGCCATGATTTCTATGCACCTCAATCCCTGGTTACTGCTGATGGGCGGCGAGTCATTATTGGTTGGATGGATATGTGGCAAGCGCCTATGCCGACCAAGGCCGATAATTGGAGTGGCTGCTTAACCTTGCCACGAGAGTTAAGTCTTGATTGCAATGGTAATTTATTAATTAAACCGGTACGGGAGGTTGAAACACTAAGGCAAGCCGGTCAATTCATCACATCAATAACTCTGGCCCAAGAGAAACAACTTTTACATGAAAATTGCCAGAGTCTGGAACTGCAATTGACGTGGGATACTACAGCCAGTCATGCAGAAAGATATGGTGTGCAGTTAGCTGATGCCCAAGGAATGGGGGGTAAAGTTTCGGTTTATGTCGATAATCAGGCTAATCGACTCATTTTGGATAGGTATTACCCACAATATGGACTGACGGGGTATCGCAGTGTGGCATTACCAGAACAGGGGTTATTATCATTACGTATATTTATTGATAGTTCGTCGTTGGAGGTATTTATCAATGACGGGCAAGCTTGTATGAGCAGCCGTATTTACCCAGCCGAGCATGAACGCTGTTTATCCCTGTATGCGGAGAATGGTCAGGCCGAGTTACTACACGGCGAATACTGGCAGTTAGTGGCTAAATCATCACGTTGAAATTAAAGGGATGCCCGCTCCAGCAGTGGGCACGGCAGCCGGTGTGTTGATCGTGATTCTCGCCCTTCAATCAAATGAAGGGCCGCTTCCCGACCAATATCATAATGCGGTAGTTGCACCGTAGTCAGTGGTGGCAAAAATAGTTCTCCGATGCCGACCATATTGTCATAACCCACCACCGCAACTTGTTGTGGGATGGCAATACCTTTGGCTAACAGCACTTGGTAGGCCAGAAAAGCAATGCGATCATTACCGCAAATAAGCACATCAAAATCAGGTTTGCCCTCAGGGCAGTAGCGGTCTAACAGTGGAATCACATCCTGATAATGCTCATCCCCCCAGGCTAAATGGCACTGACGTAACTGTTCTACCGGCAAGGCGGATTCTTGCCACGCTTTTTCTGCGCCCGCTCGCCGAGCTTTGCCTGCCAAAGTAGATTCGGGAAGGTAAATACACAATGGCCGCTGGTATCCTCGGCGCAACAGCACTTTCATCGCCTGATACTGACCATCAAAGTCATCAGGAATATAGCTGGGGATAGAATGGGTTTCGCTGACACAATTAGCCAGCACAATATTTTTATCCCGCAGGCGCTTAGGGATGGTGACTTGCCGCAGCCCCATGGTGGTAAAAATAATACCATCGGGGCGCTGGGCCAACAGTTGGTTAACTGCTCGCTCGCTGTCTTCCTGCGAGGTCAGATTGACCAGAAAACTATTCCAGCCAAACTCGCGAGCTGTCAATTCAATAGACAGTAATATCTCGACAGAAAAAGGGGTGGTGGCGGTATCCCATGCAAGCACCGCGAGAGTAGAGGTTTTGGTGGTATTGCCCCGCATTTTTCGGGCGGAAAAGTCGGGGACATAATTGAGTGCCTCAATGGCCTGCATGACTCGCTGATAAGTCTCAGGGCGCAGTTGTTCTGGGTTATTAATCGCCCGTGAAACTGTCATTAATGAAACTGACGCCAGATTTGCCACTTCTTTCAGCGAAGCCATTACTTTCCTCAATGGGTTATGTTGCCGCTTTCATCGGTTAATTATCGTCATCTTGCCATTACTGATCAACCGTGTGGCGGTGTTGGCTTTCGCAACTAATAAAAAGCCCTCATGAATGAGGGCTGGAGATTAACGGTTGGCTTTATCATCAGCCTCATCAATCAAGCCATTGGCTATTTTGCTCGCATCAAGATAACGAGAAGAGCTTAAGATCCCATTAAGTGTTTCTCTGACACTAAACAGGAATTGATCATTATCTGACTCGTTAGCACATTCAACCATTAATGCGACAAGCAAAGCTTCATGGGCGATCAAACGATCTTCACCAGGTAAGTTTGCATCAGTTTCACCTTGCTGGGTGTGAACAGATGTTTGATTAAGTGATGACATAAAACTCCTTATTTAATAATTGAATAACCACATACCCACTATAGCGGGGTTTCTGTTTATTGCTATGACAGATGGGAAGTCTGCCATAACGCCCATAACAGATAATGCAGTGGTTATGCTAACTTTATAAATTTATTCAAATTATTTTAATAAGACGTCATTTATGGATGCCCTAATTAGCTGGCCGATAAATTCTGACGGCAGCGGTTAGACGTAAGGTTCGGTGAGCCAGTTCCTCTGCCGCGCCAGCATACTGTTCTACCATCGCGGCATTCTGGTGTGTCGTTTGGTCTAACTGCCCAATTGATTGGCTAATCTGGCCAAGAGCTTGCGTCTGTTCATGAGTTGAGGTGCTGATTTCACTGATTAAAGTAGAAACTTGCCCGGCCTGTTTGACGATGTTATCCATGGTGGCACCGGCATTTTGGACTAATGCACTACCATCGCGAACGCGCTCCACACTGGTTTCGATTAAGTGTTTAATTTCCTTTGCTGCTGTGGAAGAGCGTTGGGCTAAATGGCGAACTTCACTGGCAACCACGGCGAAGCCACGGCCTTGCTCTCCCGCCCTGGCTGCTTCAACTGCCGCATTGAGCGCCAAAATATTTGTCTGGAAAGCGATACCTTCAATCACACTGATAATATCGACAATTCGATGGCTGGAATCATTAATCGTACCCATGGTTTTAATAACCTGATGCATTAATTCGCTGCCTTTTTCAGCGGCATGGCTACTCATCGCGGCTAACGATGTGGTCTCATTGGCACTATTGGCGCTGTTTTGTACTGTTGCCACCAATTGTTCCGTCGCGCTGACGATATGCTGTAAATTAGCGGTGGCTTGTTCAGTCCGTACCTTTAATTCACGATTCCCCGCAGCTATTTCACTACTGGCGGTGTTAATACCATCAACCTGGCCGCTGACGTCATCTGTCAGAGAACGAAGATTTAAGCCCAACTGATTGACGCTACGCATTAAATAGCCAATTTCATCAACACGGTTCAATTGCACATAGTCACCCGCTTGCCCGGAAGAGACATCCTGCGCTTGCTGTAAAATAGCCGCGATCGGGCGTGAGACCTGGCGCTCAAGCCAAAACGACGTGATCAGACTACTGAAAAGACTGCTTGCTCCCAGCCCGAGTAAGGGCAAACCGGAAATACCCATCCCTTTGGCTGCCACCGTCGGTAGCAGTGCCGCAATCAGTAATGCACCACGCAAACGCCAGCGAAGCGGCAGCGTTTGAAATAAGGAAAGAAAAGAGAGCCAGCCGGTGCGGACAATCAACCCGCGATACAATGCAATGCGGCGTTGTTTGGCTTTGCCGGAGTTGAAATCGCCATACAGCGCCTCCGCTTGCTTAACTTCTTCGCGGGTGGGCGCAATTCGCACTGAAATATAACCGGTCAAACGACCATCATGACGTAATGGGGTGGCATTAGCGCGCACCCAATAATAGTCGCCATTTTGACGACGATTTTTGACCAATGATGACCAGGACAATCCAGCATTTAAGGTCTGCCACATATCAGCAAATGCAGCAGGAGGCATATCCGGGTGCCGCACCACATTGTGAGGTTGACCCAGCAAGCTCTGATATTCAAAACCGCTGGCACGAACAAAGGCAGCATTGGCGTAGGTGATATTACCTTGAATATCAGTTGTTGACTGCAAGGTGGTATCGCGACCAATGGGATACTCCTGCCGGCTGACAGGTTTGTTCACTCGCATAATAACCTCAGTAAATGGGGGATTTTATTTCTAACAGTAGAATACAATAATTACTGAGAGTCATCGGCAGTCATAGATAAAACTTTATGCTTTTATTAATTAAAAATTCAATTCCCTGTAATGGTGCTGTTTATTAGTCCGCTTGCACTTATTTAGAGCGTTTTTATATTTATAAAAAATATTAGCCAGGCTAATTG
>NZ_CACVAD010000086.1 GCF_902726545.1 Yersinia artesiana
ATTATATAGTATTAATTTTAACTAGGAAATGTCTGTTAGTTTATTCAGCTTCAAGGCTGGACAAACTAACATAAAAAACAATATTTTCAATCTGTTACGATTATTTTCTTTCTTTTATATTTTTGTTTTTTTTACAATTGATATGATCCATTTCTTATATTTAAATTTGAAAATTTGATGTTATAGGCTCATTATTCGCTTTAGTGGCATAAGCCGTCGAAATAAAAGGTGAAGTTAGAAATATGGAATGGATCGCAGATCCTACTATTTGGGCGGGGCTGGCAACGCTGGTTGTGCTCGAAATTGTGTTAGGTATAGACAACCTAATATTTATTGCCATCTTGGCGGAGAAGTTACCACGTCATCTACGAGATAAGGCCAGAGTCACGGGGTTGTTGTGCGCATTGCTCATGCGCCTGGTGCTATTGGCAAGTATCTCATGGTTAGCAACACTCACCGCACCATTAGTCACGATCTCTAACCATCCGTTCAGTGCGCGTGACTTAATCATGTTGATCGGCGGGGTATTCCTGCTCTTCAAGGCCACGATGGAGCTTAATGAGCGGCTTGAGGGCAAGGATCACCAACAAAACCAGCAGCGCAAAGGCGCACGGTTCTGGCCGGTTGTTGCACAAATCGTGGTGTTGGATGCTATTTTCTCCCTCGATTCGGTGATTACCGCCGTTGGTATGGTCGATCACCTCGCGGTAATGATGGCAGCAGTTTGTATCGCCATCGGTCTGATGCTGTTAGCCAGTAAATCATTAACTCGCTTTGTAAACGCACATCCCACGATTGTCATTCTGTGTTTGAGTTTCTTGCTGATGATCGGCTTTAGTTTAGTGGCTGAAGGCTTTGGCTACCATATTCCGAAAGGCTATCTGTATGCCGCTATTGGCTTCTCAGTCATTATTGAATCGCTGAATCAGTTTGCCCAATTCAACCGCCGCCGCTTCCTGTCGACCGTTCGCCCATTGCGGGAGAGGACAGCAGAAGCAGTGCTGCGCATGCTCAGTGGCAAACACGAAGAAGCTGAATTGGATAACCATACCGCCAATTTGATTGCTGATAATACCAGTGTCGGTCAAGAGGTGTTCAACGAGCAAGAACGCCGGATGATTGAGCGGGTATTGGGGCTGGCGCAACGGACAGTCAGCAGCATCATGACTTCTCGTCATGATGTCGAGTATCTCGATTTGAATGACCCGCCAGAAAAACTCACTCAGTTACTGACAAAAAATCTGCATACCCGAATTGTGGTTACTGAAGATAGTTCAACAGATGAACCTCTGGGTGTCATTCACGTCATTGATTTGCTGAAGCAACAATTAGCGAACGAAAAACTCGATTTACGGGCGCTGATTCGCCAGCCATTAATCTTCCCAGAACAGGTTTCACTGTTGATGGCCTTGGAGCAATTCCGTCAGGCGCAAACCCATTTTGCCTTTGTAGTGGATGAATTTGGCTCGATTGAAGGGGTCGTAACTCTCACCGATGTGATGGAAACCATTGCAGGTAATCTGCCAGTAGCAGGTGAAGAGCTCGATGCCCGTCATGACATTCAGCAAACTGATGATGGCTGCTGGATAGCGAATGGTTATATGCCGTTGGAAGATTTGGTGCTCTATCTGCCACTACCGATTGATGATAAACGCGAATATCATACATTGGCCGGATTGTTGATGGAGTATACCCAGCGGATACCTAAAGTCGGTGAACAGCTGAAAATTGGTGACTATCTGTTTGAGCCGCTTGAAGTCAGCAGCCATCGCATCTTAAAGGTGAAGATAACGCCGCTGAAAGTTCCAGACCCTGATTATGAAGTGTAATGCACTGGCAGTATAAAATATCAGACTGAGATAATGATAAAGAATAGAGCCGGGCCACTTTTCGTTGCCCGGCTTTTTATTGTTATTTGCCGACGTTATAAGTGCACAGGAACCAGGATTTCTGTGGCAACAATGACCACAACCAGCCCAACCAATACCGGTACTGAGGTACGTTTTACTACTTCAAACGGAGAGATTTTTGCCATCCCAGCCACTGCAACCACCACACCAGATACCGGAGATAATGTACGACCCAGATTTGAAGCTTGTAGCATTGGGATCACCAGATAGGCCGGATTAATCCCCATTTGCGCCGCCAGTTTCGGAATCAATTCAACAAACGCATAGAATGGTGCATTACCAGAGCCGGTAGTCATGGCCGCCAGCATGGTGATGGTGACTAATACCAACATCATAATAATGCCGCCGGTACCAAATGATTGCGCTAATCCAATCAGACCGCTGATAAAACCAACAGTGCTCAATCCCTGTGCAAATACCCCAGCGGCAACTAAGAGCATCACAACAGTAGCAAATGCATCTGCCATTCCGCGGTAAGCCACTTCAAGGCCGGTAAATACCGTCTTCGCATTGAAGCTACGTAAGAACTCAATCACTGCGGCAATCAGCATACAGATAACCAATACCGTGATGATGTGTAGTTCCGGCCCCCATTTACCGTCAAAGATCAACACACCAATGATGGGTGTAAAGGGCAGAATGGCGTAAAAGCTCGGAGCATTGGTTGTGATGTCATTAACATCCATCATTTCATGCTTTTCCTGGCTTTTATTATCCAGATAACGCTGCCAGAAAAAGTGAGCGATGGCCATGCAGACAATCGCAGCAATGGAGATCGGTAATGTGGTTTTAAAGGCAAAATCGACCAGAGGCATTTCAGAGGCTTTTGCTGCTAACACGACGTCACCAGAGGTTGGTGCCAAAATGATCGCCGCTGGTGATGCGCAGATTGCTGCTGCAGCCCCCCGGCTGATGCCAACGTTAACCATCACTGGGAACAATGTCGCCATCAACAATACGCCCAACCCAGTTGCCGATGACACCGCCAAAGACATCAAACAGGCCACAATATAAGCGGCGACCATCAATAAATAAGGTGAGTTGATCATTTGCAGTGGTTTGGATGCAATCTTGACCACCACATCATTCGCGCCAATGTGGGTCATATAGGCGGCAAAGCCACATAACATCATGATCATCATGCCGAGATCGCCACCACGGCTCATCAGCAAGATTTTGACGTACTCAACAATATCCGTCGCTCGCCAGCCGGTTGGTGTTGCACTGGCAGGCAATACATTTTTGCCCATTAACGCGCTGATAATTAATAGTAATAAACCACCAACCATCAGTACGCCGGTGGCTGAGTAGCCTTTAATAATATAACGGCCGACACCGATGGCTACTACAACCCCAATCAAAAGATCTAACATATACCCTCTCTCGCCAAATACTCGTTTGTTGCTAAATACCCTTTGCTTTCGGCATGACATCGCAAGCAGCGGCATGCCTATGATTTTAGGTATCAGTCATTATTATTGTTAAAACGCAGAAATCGCTCTGCACTCTGCCCAAAGTCCACCGGCGAGTTTATGACATCTATCAATAATTCACAGAGATTTTAGAAACAAATATTAGTTTGTGAGCAGGTGAGAGGATTTTATATTTAGACAGGCGATTTTGGCGAACAATTCAACAACAGGAAAATAACAAAGAGAAACTATCACCCCCGATATGCTTATGACTATCGGAGGTGATGCCGTATTAAAGTTTATCAATAAGCTTTTTAAGATCTTTGCTTCCACGACTTTCCTGATTACGTTCAGCCCAATCATTAAGTGCTTTTTTGGCCCGCTGCTGTAATTCACCACGTAAAAGCTGCTCAACATTCAGTTGATAACTCAGTTGAGTCCATGGGCCATAGATACGCAGGGGAATATCCGTGTTTTGCAGCATCCTGACCAGGCTATCTTGCCCACTCCAGCCTTGCATCACTCGCACTGACAGATTCATATCACATTGCTGCGCCGGCAAATTAAGTTCTCCGTCGCCTTTAATGGAAATCAAGGAAGAATCCGCACCGAGGTTGCTTACATTCACCCGCCCTCGGTTCAGGGCCAGACTGGCTTGCAGCTGTTTAACCTCGGTGTAACGTTCATACCTGTCTTGACCTTTAACATCGCTGGAACTACGTGTGACCGCTTGCTGGATTAGTTGTTGAATGTTCAGCCCCTCCAACTTCGCATCATTCATGCTGAACTCAGCGTTGCCTTTCCAACGATGGTTAAACGCCTTAACATTAATTCCATCACCAGACAGCTGCGCTTTCATGGTGAATTTACCGGTCATCATCTGCGGTAAGCCAGCGGCTGCCAATACTGGGCCTAATTCCATATGGTTTATCACCGGGTTGATAGCGGTGAACATCTTCTTACCGGTCACATCCAGCGAACCTGGCAGCGAAAAATCACCGCCCAATGCATTGCCAGTCAACCGGCTAATCTGGATATCACCCTGCTGGTTTGATGCTTGTAAATTGAGTTGGCTAACTTGAATGGCGCGGTACACCAAATTATTCGCGGTGAGAGTGAGTTGCGCCGTAAAATTACGTAATGCCTGTAGATCTTGCCCTACATCATCATCCGCCTGGATAGCAATAACCGGTGCAGTTACCGCTGGCTGTTTAGCGCTGTCTTTAGTGCTGATGCTACTTTTTGGCTCCCAACCGGAAATGGTATCCAGGTTGAGATTATCAGCTGCCAGATTAATAACATATTCAGGAACTGGGCCAAAAGTCGCTTTGGCACTCCCGGCCAATTGGTTGTTATTTGCCGTGAAACTGAGCTTATTGAGCAGTAATTGCTGAATATTATGTTGATAACTGGCTTGTAATAACCCCTCTCCGCTTACGCCCCCCACCGGAATATCCGCCCCTTCTAACTTATAGGTGAACTGGCTGACATTTGCGCCGAACTGCTGCGGATAACGACTCATATCTACGTCAGCAACCATGGAGAAAGTGACATCTCGCTGATTACGATTAATACGGCTGGCAAGCGTGACATGTATTTGGCGCTGAGCATCTTGTTGCAGTTCAAGATTGATATCGCGAACATTTACTTGATCATTATCTGCCCGCTGCCAAATAAGCAGGCTATCGGCAACCTGAACTTTATTAATATCAAGCTTCCAGGCGCGGTGCTCATCAACCGGCGCATTGCCAGTCGGCGCAACCGGTGCCCCTGGTTGCTGTTGTGCTTCGCTGTCAGGGGTTAAGCGGATAACCGCCCCTTTTAGCATTACCTGTTTAACATCAAGTTGATGCGACAACAGTGGCCAAAGTTTGACATCAAGACGCATATTTTCAGCACTGACTACAGGTGTAGCAGCACCGGGCGCGGTTAAGGCCATTCGGCCGGCGATAATGCTCAGTTGCGGCCAAACATGCCAACGCAAATCACCTTCCAGTTGCAGGTGATAACCACTTTTTCTTTCGACCTGTTTGACCATATAAGCACGGAAGTCATTAGGATTTACTAGCAATACCAATGCGCTCATCCCAGCTACCAATACCACTAGCAGGATAATTAACGTCGTTAGTAATCGTCTCATGACATCCTCTTGTCTAATCAGGCTAAAACGTCCAAACAGGCTAAGAAATCAGCAAGAAAAATGGCTAGTCTTTATCAATCCGACTGGCTACAGCGCCTTGTTGACCACGATACTTGGCATCCTGACGACTATTATAAGGACGTGCTGCCGGGCCAGAAAGTGGCTCAAAACTCAGCGCACCAATTAGCATGCCAGGGCGTAATGCCAACGGCAACTTACCTGAATTATAGAACTCCAGCACAATCCTGCCTTGCCAACCGGGATCAATTCGGTGGGCAGTCACATGAACCATCAAACCAAGACGGGCCAATGAAGAGCGGCCATCCAGCCAGCCGACCAAATCATCGGGGATCGTCACCGATTCAAGAGTTACCGCCAGCGCCAACTCACCGGGATGCAGGAAGAATGCCTCCCCTTCCGGTAAATTGATCTCCTCACTCATCACCCGCTCCAGCGCTGCGCTGACTTCATCTTTCGGGCCACTTAAATCGATAAATGCTGCCGTGTGACCATTGAAAACACGGAATTGATTCCCTAAGCGGACATCGACTGTGGCACCATTAATACGTTCTACTGGCGGGCGAGGGTCAATCCCCAGTTTGCCGCTATCCAGCCAGGCTTCTATGTCACGATCGCACAGTCTCATTGCTAAAATCCCCATCAAAATTCGTATGTTACAGCTCACATTTTATGAAAGCTGCCATATTAAGAAGCAAAGGTCCAGACGAACATCACTCAAAGAACTGACTAATTTTTGCTTTAAGAATATCGATCGCAATGCGGTTCTTACCGCCACGAGGGACGATAATGTCAGCATATTGCTTAGAAGGCTCGATAAATTGCAGGAACATTGGACGCACAGTTTTCTGGTATTGAGCCATCACCGAATCCATAGAACGGCCGCGTTCGTTGACATCACGCTTCATTCGACGCATCAAACAGATGTCCAGCGGCGTGTCGACAAAGATAGAGAAGTTCATCTCCTGGCGCAGACGAATATCGGTCAACAACAAGATCCCTTCCAGAATAATCACTTTCTTCGGTTCTAAATGGACGGTTTCTTTTTTTCGCGTGTGTTCGGTGTAACTGTAAAGTGGCAGCTCAATCGGCTTGCCCGCTTTCAGCGATTGCAGATGTTCTAACAATAAATTGTGATCCATGGCGCTGGGATGGTCATAGTTAGTTTTGACCCGCTCTTCCATCGACAGGTGACTCTGGTCTTTGTAATAACCATCCTCAGGGATGACACCAATATGTTGGTCACCTACCTGTTCACGCAATTCACGATACAGCGTACTAGCGATAAGACTTTTCCCGGAGGCTGAGGCACCCGCTATCCCGATAATGACGCACTGGTGTGCTTTGTCAGTCATAAAATTAAAGACCTGATTACGAAGTGTGAAGGGAGACAAAGCACGCAAGGTGCTTCGAGCGCGCCAATTATAAGGAGTTAACGGGTTTGATGCCAGTATTAACCCCCTGCATCTTCGGCAACACAGGAGGTTATACTCGTCATACTTCAAGCTGCATCTGCGTTGGCTACACTCAATAACCCGAATCACTTACGACTGTAAGCTTATCGGGATTAATGAGCCTCATCCCTACGAGCAGCATAAATGCTGTTCAAATCGGTTCCCGACCGATTTGTATCTTGCTTGCCGCCTTCCTGCACCCCGAATTATTTAGGGGATAGGGGTTATTACACCGCGCGGAATGAGATTTCCGTCGGAATGGCTTCGCCCTGCCAATACATCTCTGCTGCAACGTTGGATGCCAGTTGGCGATAGATATCAGCAAATTCGCTATCAGGATGGCTGACAACCGTTGGCTCGCCGCGATCGAGGTCTTCGCGCAGTGAAATATGCAACGGAATTTGTCCCAACAATTTGCAATGGTATTTTTGCGCCAGCTTTTCTGCCCCGCCGGTACCAAAAATAGGCTCCAGATGGCCGCAATTACTGCAAATATGCATACTCATATTTTCAATAATGCCCAGCACTGGCACATGCACTTTCTCAAACATCACGATACCTTTCATGGCATCAATCAAGGCAATATCCTGTGGGGTGGTTACCACCAGCGCTCCGGTGACAGGGATATTCTGTGAAAGGGTCAATTGAATATCACCGGTTCCCGGCGGCATATCGATGACTAAATAATCCAGATCCGGCCATAAGGTATCTTGCAACATTTGCATCAAGGCTTTGCTGGCCATCGGGCCGCGCCACACCATGGCGTTCTCATCGGTCACCAAATAGCCAATCGAGTTAGTGGCGATACCGTGGGCCATGATCGGTGCCATATGCTTGCCATCAGGGGAAGTTGGCCGCTGATTTGTGGTGCCCAGCATATTTGGAATGGAAGGGCCATAAATATCAGCGTCCAGAATACCGACTTTTGCGCCCTCTTCAGCCAAAGCCAGTGCCAGGTTCACGGCGGTGCTGGATTTACCCACCCCACCTTTACCGGAACTGACCGCCACAATATTACGCACCCCTTTAACTCCGGGTTGATCATTGGCGCGTTTCAGTGTGGTGATATTATGCGACAGTTTCCAGTCAATGGCTTTGGCACCCGTCACTGCCAGCAATTCTCCGCTGACGGACTCTTTTAATATGTCAAAGCCGAACTGCCAGGCAAAAGGCATCACCAGCTCGATATGTAGCACATTGTCCAATAAGGCACAGTGATGGATAGCACGCAGCTCGGTCAGGCTCTTTTGCAAGGTTGGGTGTGTAAAGGCAGCAAGAACCTTTGAAATTTGTGATTGCAGCAGGTCAGGGGTGGTCTGCTCGGGGGATTTTGGGTTCATCCCGGCTCCTTGAATTTATCGTTATTAACCAACAGAACTTATCGTTATTAGACCATAATAGTGTACCAGAACTCCGTCACACCTGTGTGAGCCTAATAAAGAGAAAACAGATTCAGCCCACATAACTGAATTGTTAATAACCAAATTGTTAATAACCAAATATGCTGAAAACCGTCTAAAACAACATTGTTATGACTTAAGGCTATCCATGAACTGCCTTACCCTAGCGACGAACCAGTATATCGGTTAACATCAAAGACCCTTTAATCGACATAAAGAAAGCAATTTCCCACTATGGCTCAAGTCGCGAAAAAAATATTGGTGACGTGCGCGCTACCATACGCTAACGGTTCTATTCATCTCGGTCACATGCTCGAGCACATCCAGGCAGACATCTGGGTCCGTTTCCAGCGAATGCGCGGCAACCAGGTTCATTTTATCTGTGCAGATGATGCCCACGGCACCCCAATTATGCTGAAAGCTCAGCAACTGGGTATTGAACCGGAGCAAATGATTGCCGAGATGAGCCAGGAGCACCAACAAGATTTCGCCGGTTTCGCTATCAGTTATGATAACTATCACTCTACCCACAGTGATGAAAACCGTGAACTGTCGAGCCTGATATACAGCCGCCTGAAAGCGAATGGCTATATCAAGAATCGGACGATTTCTCAGCTCTATGATCCTGAGAAAGGGATGTTCCTGCCCGATCGCTTTGTCAAAGGCACTTGTCCGAAATGTAAATCACCGGATCAATATGGCGATAACTGCGAAGTTTGTGGCGCGACTTATAGCCCAACTGAACTTATCGATCCAAAATCTGCGGTTTCGGGTGCGACACCGGTCATGCGCGAATCTGAGCACTTCTTCTTCGACTTACCTGCGTTTAGCGATATGTTGCAAGCCTGGACACGTTCCGGTGCACTGCAAGAACAAGTTGCGAATAAAATGCAGGAATGGTTTGAATCGGGCCTGCAGCAGTGGGATATCTCCCGCGATGCCCCTTACTTTGGTTTCGAAATACCTGATGCGCCAGGTAAATATTTCTACGTCTGGCTTGATGCCCCTATCGGCTATATGGGCGCATTCAAAAACCTGTGCGACAAGCGCGGCGATTTAGATTTTGATGAGTTCTGGCGTAAAGATTCTGACGCCGACCTGTATCATTTCATTGGTAAGGACATTGTTTACTTCCACAGCCTGTTCTGGCCCGCCATGCTGGAAGGCAGCAACTTCCGCAAGCCAACCAATCTATTCGTCCATGGCTATGTCACGGTAAACGGCGCAAAAATGTCGAAATCTCGTGGCACATTCATTAAAGCGGGCACTTACCTGAAACATCTGGATGCCGATTGCCTGCGTTATTACTACGCCGCCAAGCTATCCTCTCGTATCGATGATATCGACCTGAATCTGGAAGATTTTGTCCAGCGCGTCAATGCCGATATCGTCAACAAAGTGGTCAATCTGGCCTCGCGTAATGCCGGTTTTATCAATAAGCGTTTTGCGGGCAAGTTAGCCGATCACCTTGCTGACCCTGCGTTATATAAAACCTTCACCGATGCAGCAGCCAGTATTGCCGATGCCTATAACAACCGCGAATCAAGCAAAGCGATTCGTGAAATTATGGCGCTGGCCGATGTTGCCAACCGTTATGTTGATGAACAGGCACCTTGGGTCGTGGCAAAAGAAGAAGGCCGTGATGCCGACTTGCAAGCTATTTGCTCTATGGGTATCAACCTGTTCCGCGTGCTGATGACTTACCTCAAGCCCGTACTGCCCGCGCTGACTGAACGCACTGAAGCTTTCCTCAACACTGAATTAACCTGGAATAGCATCGAACAGCCACTGTTAGGCCATCAGATTAACGCCTTTAAAGCGCTGTTTAACCGTATTGATTTGGAGAAGGTGAACGAAATGGTTGCCTCTTCTAAAGAAGATATGGCGGCAACAGTCGCGGTAACCGGTCCATTAGCCGATGACCCGATTCAGGAAACCATCAGTTTTGATGATTTTGCTAAAGTGGATATGCGCATCGCGCTGATTCAACAAGCAGATTTTGTCGAAGGCTCAGATAAGCTATTAAAACTGAAATTGGATCTTGGCGGTGAGACCCGTCAGGTCTTTTCAGGTATCCGTTCTGCTTACCCTGATCCTAAAGTTTTGGAAGGTCGACTCACCGTCATGGTGGCAAATCTGGCTCCGCGCAAAATGCGCTTCGGAATATCAGAAGGCATGGTGATGGCCGCTGGCCCTGGTGGCAAAGATATCTTCCTGCTCAGCCCAGACAATGGCGCTCAGCCAGGTATGCAGGTGAAGTAGTCATACACTAGCACGCAAAAATGCCGGTTATGGGGCAACCAGACCGGCATTTTTTATGACCAATAGATTAATTAATCCTGCTGATATCCCTGCTGATACATCGACACGCATTGCCGCTCCCGTTGCCAGGCTTCCAGCCAAAACAGCATATTAATAAATAAACTTAGCGAGAAGATTAAGAATAAAATACTATCCAGTAAAGATACTTTAATTAATGCATTAATAATAATATTCTGATGATGTTTTACTTCTACAAACCCTGATGAAAAAAACCAAAATACGCCGACAGCACCTAATATATTCAATATCACAACCGGCCAATGCCACTTGGCTAATAAAAAGAAAACCCACGATAACGCCATGAGTAAAATAATGGCATCATCCAATTCAAAAATCAGAAAAAAGCTCAGGTATAATAAGCCAAAACAAACCAGTGCCAACCCAAATGGATACTCATTAGGTAAGGCTGAAGCAAGCTGTTTTCTACGGTCACATGTGGGAGGCTTTATATCATAAATATTGATAAAGGTAAGATAAAGCAAAAATGAAACTAATAAAAACAGGTCAATTTCGCCATATAAAAAATAGTAATCGAATGGCAGAAGGTGAAACAACAATAAATAAGGATTTAACTTTTGGTTTGCCAAACGGTATGAACAAGGCAGCAGTAGCACTAATGAAAGCACACCAGTAAAGGATGATATTGAAA
>NZ_CACVAD010000087.1 GCF_902726545.1 Yersinia artesiana
ATGAGTCTTAGCTTACCCGGCAATGATTTGTATTATCTGTCACGTGATAATCTTCCCCCCGAAGAGTATGAGCGCATAATAAGCGCGTATGCTGCATGGTCGCGTATCTGTCGTGAGTATGAATTTGATGACCGTAATAATAATGGTCGTTACATTATTAATATGCGTGAAAGCAGTGCTGCCTCACATTTGCGGCCATCGCGTGGGGATCGGGAAAAAGACAAACTGGAAAAAATGGTCTTTTCCGGCGATATCGTCATGCTTAGCGACATTCATGGCCCTGCCCGGCTGTTTTATATTGATGACGACGGTAAGCTGGTTTGCACTGATCCACTTGGCTTTCGTTTTGATGGTGCGGAAAAGATTATCGCTGAATTCAATAACTCGGTGAGTCGAAAGGATTATAGTCGCTCTGGAGGAAAACCAAGGCCAACACAGGTTCAACGTTTGGTGCGCGCTTCTGTACCAGATTGGCCAGCACAGCAAGCCTTCCGTACTATTAATACCAAGGCTGCAGGGCGTCTGCTGGCTGCCGGCGGCGTTTATAACGGAAATGTTGAGGGTTATACAAAAACGGCCCAAGATTTAGGCGGCGATGCGAATAAAGGTTTTGAGCAGGTATTGAATAAGCAAACAGTCGGTGCTGCAATAGCGGCATCCTCTGTCTTGTTGGGTATGAAAAGTGTCAGATCAGTAAATATTCTTGATGAAACTGAAAAGTTACAAAAATCGCTCAAAGGTGCCGAAAGAGCTGCAAAATTCGCTAAGAATTGGCCTGAGGGTGAATTAAGTACGGCAGTGCACAAGTTTGCAGGCACTTCACCTATTGTAACCACAACGGATAAAGGAAAACGCATATATACTAACCCGGAAACAGGTATTCAGGTGGTAGAAGATATGAGCGGGAAGTACTTTAGGATCTATGACCCATCAATTGCGGGGAGAAGAGCATATTTAGATCTTGAAGGAAATATTCCTAATAACAAAGCGCTTGAGAATGGGAAGCTTACAGGCAGAAACCAAAGCGAGTATAACGAAATAACTCACTTTAAAATCAAAGGGGAATAAGAAATGAAATCAATTACCGTACCTGTGAGCACTGAGGCAATGAGTCGCCTTGATTTTGATGAGTGCGTGGAGGGTGATTTAATTGAAATGAACCTTGATGAGCCTGGGTTTGAAAAAATTTGGAATTCGGGTGTGTTTGATAAATTAAATGATTTCCTTGGAGTAAATATTGATATTTATGAAGATGAGTCTTTAATTGGAGTAGATACTTTAGTCAAAGCCAAGAACATACTTGAGAAAGGCTTTGACCATTCCGACCATTCTATTCAACAGTTATTATCCATGATTAATAAAGCTATAGAATATAAAACCGGAATATTCTTCTTTTTTTAGCAAAAGTAAACATTAGTTGGCTGGCTTATTTTGGCTTCATACATCAGCACGATAGACGGGAATACCACAAGAGATTACAACCGGATTGACATAGACCGGGCAATCAAGCCCGGTTTTAGAGTGCCCCTACCACGATAGATATTTTTTGTCCTCATGACGGGTATTTTAGACGGTTTTAAACTCCGCTTCTGCCTGACGGAAACGTTCTGTGATAGCGCTACTCGGTGCCGTGCCCAGTAAACTCACTACCACAATCGCGATACAGGCAAACACAAAACCAGGGATGATTTCGTATAAATCTAACCAGGCATATTGCTTCCAGACAATCACGGTAATCGCGCCGATCAGCATCCCCGCGAGCGCACCGTTGCGGGTCATCCGCGGCCACATAACTGAAATCAGAACCACTGGCCCAAATGCTGCACCGAAGCCCGCCCAGGCATAACTCACCAAACCAAGCACCCGGTTATCGGGGTCTGCTGCTAACGCGATGGCAATCAACGCCACTAGCAACACCATGGCACGGCCCACCCAGACTAATTCTTTCTGGCTGGCTTTTTTACGTAAGAACGCTTTGTACAAATCTTCGGTTAATGCACTGGAGCACACCAGTAACTGGCAGCTTAACGTACTCATTACCGCAGCCAGAATGGCCGACAGTAAAATACCCGCTATCCACGGATTGAACAGCAGCTTGGCTAATTCAATAAATACGCGTTCGCCATTTTGCGTCACACTTCCCGCATATTGTGGATTGTTCTCAAAGTAGGCAATGCCGAAGAACCCGACGGCAATAGTCCCCGCCAGACACAGGATCATCCAGGTCATACTAATGCGGCGAGCGCTGCGAATAGTACGATGGGAGTCTGCCGCCATAAAACGTGCCAGAATATGTGGCTGACCAAAATAGCCTAAACCCCAGCCGAGCAGAGAAAGGATAGCAACCAGATTCAGCCCTTTGAACATATCAATATTGGCAGGGTTTTTCGCCGCAATAACCATAATCGAAGTATCAATACCACCGACGGCTAAAATCACGATAATTGGCGTCAGGATCAGGGCAAAAATCATCAGTGTCGCCTGCACAGTGTCTGTCCAACTCACCGCCAGGAAACCACCAATAAAGGTATACGCAATGGTGGCGGCTGCACCGGCCCACAAGGCCGTGCCATAGCTCATCTCAAAGGTACTTTCGAATAACCGTGCACCGGCAACAATCCCGGAAGCACAATAAATCGTAAAGAAGACTAAAATCACCACGGCCGATATGACGCGCAGAAGTTTACTTTTATCTTCAAAACGGCTGGTGAAATAGTCCGGCAATGTCAGCGCATTATTATTCGCTTCAGTATGAACCCGTAAGCGGCCAGCCACCAATTTCCAGTTAAAATAAGCGCCAATGGTTAAACCGATGGCTATCCAACTCTCGGATATCCCCGACAGGAAAATCGCTCCCGGTAACCCCATTAATAACCAGCCACTCATATCGGAAGCACCGGCTGACAACGCTGTCACCACACTTCCTAAACTGCGGCCGCCCAAAATATAGTCATCAAAACTTTTGGTTGCACGATAGGCCACTAGCCCAATAAGTATCATCCCAAAAATATAAACTAAAAAAGTCACCAGCATTGGCGTGTTCATGGTCATGCAACATCTCCATAGTGCATATTATCGTTTTAATATATCTCGCTTTTTCCATGCTTACCGCGCAATACGGCATCATGCTTTATCTCTGGCTGGTCGGAACGTGACACTGAGTTGCACCAGAGATGAACGCTAAAATCTGAAATTGACTACCAACACAACTATTCGCTAGCCAATGACTAGCATGCGGTTGCTATCCTAGAGGAGTCTTTTCTTGACCCACAAGGTTTTAAACAATTTTTTTACAAAAAATTCACCCTGCATCACATTAAACACTGTCAGTAGTGACACCAAACATAAGAAAATGAGTTACACCTGAGGTTACTCCCCGAAAAACCCTGCCATTATTAGCGGTAAGCGCTTCACTACTTCATTTTTGAACATTGTTAATCTTTTGATCATTGTTAAAAACAAGACTGAATTCACACTTCGATTACGCACCTGATTTAACACGGTTGCACAAAGTTGCAACATGCCTGATATTGTCTGAAATAAAATCATATACCCTAAATAATTTGAGTTGCAGGAAGGCGGCAAGTGCAAGAACCCTGATGAGCTTACATAAGTAAGTGATTCAGGTTATTAAACGTAGCCAACGCACCTGGAGCTCGAAGAATGACGGGTATAACTCCCCTTAATTCAGGAGCCAGATAGTATGGGTAGCACCACCATGGGCGTGAAACTCGATGAAGCGACACGTGACCGCATTAAGGCCGCCGCACAGCGTATTGACCGTACACCGCACTGGCTAATCAAACAGGCCATTTTTAACTATCTGGAACGGTTGGAAAATAACAGCGAATTACCAGAGCTTCCGACAACACCATTATCCTCCTCGTCGGAAACGGACGACATTATGCCGCAAGTCATTGAAAGTGTGCACCAACCTTTCTTAGATTTCGCCGAACAAGTGTTGCCACAATCGGTTAACCGCGCAGCCATAACAGCGGCCTATCGCCGCCCGGAAACCGAAGCTATTCCGATGTTATTGGAACAAGCGCGCTTACCCGAAGATTTGGCTCAGGCGACACATAAGCTCGCCTATTCCATTGCCGAAAAATTGCGGAATCAAAAAAGTGCCAATGGCCGTGCTGGTATCGTGCAAGGCTTGTTGCAAGAGTTTTCCCTCTCCTCTCAAGAGGGTGTGGCATTGATGTGCCTGGCAGAAGCGCTGCTGCGTATCCCTGATAAACCGACCCGTGACGCGCTGATCCGCGACAAAATCAGCAATGGCAACTGGCACTCCCATCTGGGGCGCAGCCCATCCATGTTCGTCAACGCGGCTACCTGGGGTTTATTGTTTACCGGCCATCTGGTTTCTACCCACAATGAAGCCAGGCTTTCCAGCTCATTGAACCGCATTATCGGTAAAGGAGGCGAGCCGCTGATCCGCAAGGGTGTGGATATGGCGATGCGCTTGATGGGCGAGCAATTTGTCACCGGCGAAACCATTGCCGAAGCCTTAGCCAATGCGCGCAAGTTAGAAGATAAAGGGTTCCGATACTCTTACGATATGCTGGGTGAGGCTGCATTGACGGAAGCAGATGCTCAGGCCTACTTACTCTCTTACCAGCAGGCTATTCATGCTATCGGCAAAGCGTCAAATGGCCGCGGTATTTATGAAGGGCCGGGGATTTCAATCAAACTTTCGGCTCTGCATCCGCGCTATAGCCGCGCTCAATATGAGCGGGTAATGGATGAGCTTTATCCGCGATTGTTATCGCTGACCTTACAAGCGCGTCAGTATGATATTGGCATTAACATTGATGCAGAAGAAGCAGATCGTCTGGAAATTTCACTCGATCTGCTGGAAAAACTCTGTTTTGAGCCAAAGTTGGCCGGTTGGAATGGCATCGGTTTTGTTATTCAGGCATACCAGAAACGTTGCCCATTCACCATTGATGCGGTGATTGATATGGCGCAGCGCAGCCGCCGTCGCTTGATGATCCGTTTGGTGAAAGGAGCCTATTGGGACAGTGAGATTAAACGCGCTCAAGTTGATGGTTTAGAAGGTTATCCGGTTTATACCCGTAAGGTTTATACCGATGTTTCTTATCTGGCCTGCGCGCGCAAATTACTGGCGGTTCCTAACCTGATTTACCCGCAATTTGCGACACATAACGCGCATACTTTATCGGCGATTTATCATCTTGCCGGACAGAACTACTATCCCGGCCAGTATGAGTTCCAATGTTTGCATGGCATGGGTGAACCACTGTATGAGCAAGTGGTCGGGAAAGTTGCCGATGGCAAACTTAACCGCCCATGCCGTATCTATGCACCAGTCGGCACCCATGAAACCTTACTAGCTTATCTGGTACGCCGCCTGTTGGAGAATGGCGCTAACACTTCATTTGTCAACCGGATTGCCGATGCCACTTTGCCGCTCGATGAATTAGTCGCGGATCCGGTCAGTGCAGTAGAGGCTATCGCCGCCAGCGAAGGCCAACTTGGTTTACCGCACCCCCGCATTCCATTACCGCGTGAGTTGTATGGCAAAGAACGCGCCAATTCCAGTGGTTTGGATCTGTCAAACGAGCACCGTTTGGCCTCACTGTCCAGTGCACTGCTGACCAGTGCCAGCCAAGTGTGGCGAGCAGAACCACTGATTGATGCCGAGCTTGATAGTGGCACAGCGCTGGGCAATAGCATGGAACACCCTGTTATCAACCCGGCAGAACCGGCTGATATTGTTGGTTATGTTCGTGAAGCAACAGAGGCCGAAGTCAGCCGCGCATTGGATGCCGCCGCCAGCGCTGGTGCGATTTGGTTTGCCACCCCGCCCGTTGAGCGAGCCGCAATTTTAGTGCGGGCCGCAGAATTGATGGAAAACCAGATGCAAACATTGATGGGGATACTGGTACGTGAAGCCGGTAAAACCTTCAACAATGCCATTGCAGAAGTGCGTGAAGCCGTTGATTTCCTACATTATTATGCAGGAATGGTGCGAGATAACTTCGCCAATGACAGCCATCGTCCACTCGGGCCAGTGGTTTGTATCAGTCCGTGGAACTTCCCGCTGGCCATATTCACTGGGCAAATTGCCGCGGCATTAGCTGCTGGTAATAGTGTGTTAGCAAAACCGGCTGAGCAAACGCCACTGGTTGCAGCACAGGCCGTGCGGATCCTACTGGAAGCGGGCATTCCGCAAGGTGTGCTGCAATTACTACCAGGCCAAGGTGATAGTGTCGGCGCTGCCTTGGTAAATGATACTCGCGTGCGCGGCGTGATGTTTACCGGTTCAACCGAAGTTGCGGCTATTTTACAGCGCAGCATCGCCGGTAGACTTGACCCGCAAGGCCGCCCAACCCCGCTGATTGCGGAAACCGGCGGCTTGAATGCCATGATCGTTGACTCATCTGCGCTCACTGAACAAGTGGTGACTGATGTCGTGGCGTCGGCCTTTGATAGCGCCGGTCAGCGCTGCTCGGCTTTACGTATTCTCTGCATTCAGGATGATGTGGCTGAACACACGTTACAAATGCTGCGTGGTGCCATGGCGGAATGCCGTATGGGTAACCCCGAGCGCCTGTCTACAGATATCGGGCCTGTAATCGATGCTGATGCCAAAGCCGGTATTGAGCGGCATATTCAAGCCATGCGCGCCAAAGGTCGCAAAGTGTATCAAGCCGCCCAAGCCAATAATCTGGATGAAAAAGAGTGGCAGCGCGGTACCTTTATCAAACCGACATTAATAGAGCTGGATAGCTTCGATGAACTGCAAAAAGAGGTCTTCGGCCCGGTTCTGCATGTGGTGCGCTTCCAGCGGCAAAATCTCGCTGCGTTGGTTGATCAAATAAATGCCTCTGGTTATGGCTTAACTTTGGGTATTCATACCCGTATTGATGAAACCATTGCTCAGGTCACTGAAAAAGCAAAAGTGGGTAATCTCTACGTTAACCGCAACATGGTCGGCGCGGTGGTTGGCGTACAACCTTTTGGTGGCGAAGGCTTATCAGGCACTGGTCCTAAAGCCGGTGGCCCGTTGTATTTGTATCGCCTTCTGTGTAGCCGTCCGGAAGATGCCGTGGTGAATACCCTCACCCATCATGACTGCGGGCAGCTACAGAATGTCTCAGGCCGAGAGGCACTGCAAACAGCCCACCATGCATTGACCAAATGGGCCGATGAACAGCAACAACCCGGTGTGGCGCAGTTGGCGCGGCGTTATGGCGAGCTGGCACAAGGTGGCACCGTGCGAGTGTTACCGGGGCCAACCGGCGAACGTAACACCTACGCGCTATTACCGCGTCAGCGTATCCTGTGTCTGGCGGATACCGAGGCGGATGCCCTGACACAGCTGGCGGCGGTATTGGCCGTGGGTAGCGAAGTTATCTGGCCGGATAGCACAGTACAAAATGACTTATTCCGCACATTACCGGCGGTTGTAAAATCACGGATTACGCTCACGAAAGATTGGCAAACAGCTCATATCGACTTTGATGGTGTTATCTATCATGGAGATGCTGATCAACTCCGCATTTTGTGTGAGCAGATAGCGCAAATTGATGGGCCGATTGTTTCGGTACAAGGCTTTGCCCGCGGCGAGACGAATATTCTGCTGGAGCGCTTGCTCATTGAGCACTCACTGAGTGTCAATACTGCGGCAGCCGGTGGGAATGCCAGCCTGATGACTATTGGTTAGCCTTTTCGCTGCATAAAAATCTGGCGGTTATATCTCAATGCGTTTTTATCCAACCAGGCCCTTCGGGGCCTTATTTTGTCTGTATGTCCCATCTTGATTTTGAGAATAGAGTTTTTACTAGTGAACGGCTAAAACATTCGAGTTTTGTTATAAACCGTTTACTAGGCTGCCTTTCTTTTCATTAACGCTGATTTTCATCATTTGAATTAGTTCGCAACCGTTATTAATTACTTCTGTAGCTAAGTTGGCGAATCACATGTACTCGACTACTCTTAAAGAGTATGGCTGAACAAGCCTACGTTAATGCCAACTTTTAGCGCACGGCTCTCTCCCAAGAGCCATTTCCCTAGACCGAATATAGGAATCGTATTCGGTCTCTTTTTATTTTTCTTTTAAAATCAATTTGATGCACAGTTTTGTTGCCAAATTTACTTTTGACACAACGTCATCGCACGCTGCTGGAAAGGTGCCAAACTCATCTTTTGACCAGGCTTCTCACTATCATCTAATAATAAAGTATCTAATGGTTTCGCGAGAACATGGCCTGCTTTCATTTGTTCAGTTGCCACATCATTGAGTGGATATTGCGCTAATGTACTGGGGTTTATCACAAACAAAGCACCGCCTGAGCGGCATTCCAACATCACCTCCTCTCGGGTAAATGCCCATTGTTTGCCAAATTCAAACTTACTGACAGTCACTATTTTCCCAGCAGCAAAAGCATTCACGGATAGTATCAGTAACGATAACGTCAGCACCAAACCTTTCATTTCAATCATCCTCAATTAACTGATTATTTTGATTTTCTCGCATACAGAGGAGTCGATGCAAGCTTAACGGCAATAACTATCGCGTATAACTTGTCACTATACCGGTGCCATCGTGGCAAAAATACTCACTAAAAGTAATACCGCAGCGCCAAGGATAATCTCGACACAGCTGTTAACCACTAACCAATAGTGGGCTTTTACTGGCAATTTGCGCAGCATGGGAACAATCAGATAGCGGTTAATGACCGCTACCACAATCATAAACAGTACCAATATTACCTTGCTAAGTAATAGCATCTGATAGACAGATGTCAGCGTTAAAGAAGTCTCACGCAATATAATAATGCTGTTAATCACCCCGGTCGCCAATACCAACGCGACTGCCAAATGCCCCCAAGTTGAAAACCGAATCAACGTCGTGATGGCTTCACGTTTAACATCATTCCGACCTGTATATGCAAGGCAAACCAGCAACGCGGGCAAACATCCCAACCAATAACCGGTACTGAGCAAATGTATAATTTGGTTAGTCTGGTGAATCCAGCCCAGTACGCCGCCATGCATTGCAGCGTGTCCAGTAAATGCCAGGCTAGCCAGTAGCAAGGTTGAGCAACCCACCATTAACTGATAGTAAAAACGGGTTGTGCCGAGTAATACTACCCACATACTCAATATGGATAAGCCGAGGTGCCATTGCCATATTTCACCAAAACGTGTACCCAATACCGCCCACCACACACTCAGCCTGTAGGTATCAGACCAGCCATCACCCATCATGCCAGCTTGAATAGCCAAAAGCCCAATAGCGGAAACTAGCCCCAGAAAGGTGCTGAAGATAAGAAGCGGCGATAAACGGTTTTTGAGTATCGAAGAAAAACGGTCTGGTGCGAGTAAGGCGGTGAAAATACTGATACCAAACATCAGCATCACCGCCAAAAAATGCAGAAAGCGACACAGAACGAATAGAGTCGCCAGTGACATATTATTTCACTGTGAAGCTGTAAGTGCCTTTGGTTTTATGACCATCAACAGACACTACATGCCATGAAACATTATATTTACCTGCTTTCAATGCACTATCGATCGGTAGAATTAATTGTGTGTTGTTGGCTGGATCCAATTTGAGTTCGCCAGTTTTCACCACATCATTATCAGGGCCTGTCACCTTCACGCCACTGAAATTTAATTCAATCCCTTCAGAGAAACCCAGTGTCACGGCTTCTGGCGCTGAACCGATGGTGGCATCAGCAGCAGGAGATTCAATTTTCAGATGCGCGTGAGCCAGAGCTTGTTGGCTGGATAACCCAACAAATAACACAATAAGTGCCGAAAGCATGCGGCAAGAAGAACGTACTTTGTGAATAAACATAATATCCCTTAGTCGATGGGGAGAAGAATCAATCTGCTACCAACCATATCCTATATTGGCAGCGCGAACCCCTATCACTTCCAGTCAATTGCACTACCTGTGAGGTAGGGCACAAAATAAAACGCCAAATTATGAGCGGCGATTGAAATATAACCAATAATTGAGCGGGAATTAACCTTCCCCTGCCCGTCACCTTTTATCATAAATGATAACGATTTGAATATAGCAAGACAAGAAACCATAACTAAACAATATGTTATTAGCACAAAACAATAAAATTAAGAGGAAATAGCCGCAGTGAGTATGGCGTATATACAATAAAAAACCGCAGTTTCTGGTTCCATTTAGCCATGGATAGAAACTGCGGCAAGTTCAAATCAAGCTCAAAGATTAGGCCTGAACATGGCTCTGTGCTGCCATTGTTTTCAAATCTTTATCGACGAAGAACAATGAATTGCCGCTGTTACCCACCAACGCCAGTTTATCCAGGATAGATTTGAACAGTTTTTCTTCTTCATGCTGTTCAGCCACATACCATTGCAGGAAATTGAATGTGGAGTAATCGTGTGTGGTCATTGCAACATGAGCAAGTTCATTAATTTGAGTCGTAATAAGTTGCTCGTGTTCGTAGGTCAGTTTGAATACATCTGCCAATGATGCAAAATCGACCGGCGGTGCACTGATAGTGCCTAATACCGGCATGGATCCTGTTCCGCTTAGGTATTCAAACAAACGCTGCATATGCTGCATCTCTTCTTGAGAATGCTCTTTTAAAAATGCAGCAGCTCCTTCAAAGCCTTTATCGCTGCACCAGGCACTCATCTGCAAATAAAGATTGGCAGAGTAAAATTCCAGATTCAGCTGCTCATTGAGCTTTTGTGCCATTTCTGTTTTCAACATAATAATTCCCTATTTTTTATAATGCAGGTAAGCAACGATTAACTTTTCGTATTATGCCAAGATAAAAACAAAATAAGAACACCCTATTCACATTAATAT
>NZ_CACVAD010000088.1 GCF_902726545.1 Yersinia artesiana
TCATTTAATAAATAACTCTTTTCTGAACATTGGTAATATAATCAGTGGTATTAAACTCACTAAAGTCGCTATAGGTGTTATTATCGCCTGTAGTGGCGCGCTGCACTTCTCAAATACCGCCAATGCCTCCAGTTGCCAAACTGCGGATGGCACCCAAGGTGGTATAGCTGTAACTAATAATGGTAGTTGTACCATTACGAACCAATATGCACCTGTGACAAATGATAACGAAGTTGGAGCCGTTTATGTCAATAATGGGGATAGAGTCACACTAATTGGTGATCCTTCTACAATTATTCAAGGCGAAACGGGATATATCAGCAAGTTGCTTGGCGAGCTTTATTCGGCTGCAAATGGTCAAGAACATTTAATGTTGGGTGATAAAACCAATGGCGTGACCACCTGGGATAATATTACTGGATCAAATATCGTTGTTGCGACCTATGATAGCAGTAAAATTAGTTCATCAGATTGGGGAGCATCCAATTATTGGTTTACTGCGACCCCGCATGATGTTAATGGACAGCAATATATAAACACACGTTTCGGCACTGTCGAAGATGGGACGCTGGTCGTTAATTTAGGTGATTCTACCTTACCGTCAACGGCTGATGAAAACAAAATAACCATGGCCGCCAAACAGAGTTTCTTAACGGTAGCTAAAGGGAACAATAGCACCGTCGAATGGACATCAAAGAATATGTTGGTGTTTGAAGTTTGGAGCCCGGCACAAGCTGGAATTGGCACCACGCATTTCGAATATAGCACGCCCAACTATCAAGGCTCTTTTATCGGTTTTGATAACAACAGCTATACCGTCAATAATGCGGCAGAGTTAAAAGCTTATAACGATGTTCTTATTCAAGCTCTAAAACAAGGCAAATTAACATCACAACAAGCCTACGATACGGCATTAGCGCAGGGCGTCACCTTTACCGAAAAAAACGGCAGTTTCGACTATAGCGTCACTCCTGGTGATGAAGTCACTATGGCCGTTGGCGATAGCGCGGTGATTGTTGCCGATGGTCATGGCGCAAAAGGAATTATTAAGGATGGTGGGCAGTTAGATACGCGAATTAGCTACTTAGGCACGATGGTCGCTAAAAATGGCGGCCATATTGAAGTCGAACAAGGTGCACAACTTTCCGGCCAGTATTACCTGATGAGAATTATGGAGGATAGTTCTGGGATTAATGACGGAATTATATCGAGTGGCTACCTCGTTGGTGATAATTGGGATACCACATCACTGCATCCGCACCCCAATAGTTTCGCTTATGTACAAGGTTTTGCCGTCACAGTTGAGGGTGCAAATGCCGGTTTTACCAACAATGGCATTATGAACCTGGCCGGATGGAGCTATGCTGAAAATGCCAGTTCAATACTCGATACCAATTATCTGATTAAAACAACGTCCGGTGCAACGGCGAGTAATAACGGAATAATGAATATTGGTGTTAACAATAACTTTCTTGATTCCGATCTTGCAGGTGTCATTGTTGATGGCATCGGCACTGCATTTACCAATGACTCTGGTGGGCAAATTTATATTGGCCGGGCTGCACAATATGATATTGATAACCCAGAGAATGTCAGTGATACCGCCAATAAACGCTCACAACAGGGTATTCGCCTGATTGAAGGAACGGCGACCAATAATGGTCGTATTACCATTGGTAGTAAAACTGAAAATGCAATCGGGATGATTGCGACTGGAGACAAAGTCGGCACCTCTCTGGCGAATAACGGTCAAATCATTATTAATGGTGATGCATCAGATCATCCGTTACAAAATGTGGCGATGTGGGCCGAAAACACCGGTGATACCGATATTCATCATAATGGTCTTATCGAACTTAATGGCGTTAATGCCGTAGCTTTAAAAGTGTTATCCACCAACAAGAATGCCTCGGCAAGCACCAGTTCAACCAGCAGTATTAATATTGAAGGTGGTGCCAATATTTCTAATGGCACGCGAAACTTTGGTATTTGGGTTGAAGGCCGTGACGCTGCCGCTGAAATACAGGGGCAAGTTAATCTGAAAGGCGAAGGTGCCATCGGTGTACATGCCCGTAATGGTGCCAAGATTGATGTCAAAGGTAACGCCCAAGTTAATTTTGTTGATGGCGATAATCAGATTGGCTATTTCGTTCACGGCCTGGGTTCTCAGATTCTCAATAGTACATCTCAAGCTCAAACCTTAACGACTAATGGTTCAACACTATATCGCCTGGACGGCGGAGCCAGTTTTGTCGGCTCTGATGTCATTGATTTATCTTCACAACTGACCGCTCAATCAAAAGATACCACTCTATTTTTAGTAACAGGAACGGATAAAGATACCGGCACTGCCAGTAACTTCACTTCGGGTAAACTAAAAATGGATGTTAACGGCGAAGGTTCTACCGGTATTCGCGTAGAAGGTGGAGCAAGCGCTACTATCACCGCAACTGCCGATATTATTCGGGTCGCAGGTAATGGTGCGACAGCCGGTGTTGTTGACGGTAAATATTATGGTATTGATGGCCTTGAAATGCCGGAGAGTTTCAGCACCAATTCTATTTTAACCAGCTTCGCTCAATTAGGTTCGGCCCATTCTGTTGATGGTGCTTTTGGTTATATTGCCCGTAATAACGGAACTCTGATTCATAAAGGCAGCCTTGATTTCTCAACCAGTGGAACAGGTAAGACCGGAGTGCTGGTCGATAATGGAATACTGGATAATCAGGGAGACATAAAGGTTAAAGGCACTGCTGTTCATATTAAAGGTGAGAGCGCAAAAGTTAATAACACCAGCACCATTGAAGCGACAGATGAAACAGCCGCCTATTTAATTGATAGCGGTGCTTCACTGACCCTGAACGGAACGGGTCAGACAAAAGCAGGCGGCACCGCTCATGGCGTGCTATTACAGGCCGGTGCGAAGGGCTTGACTATCGAGCGCGCAATTATTGATATGCTTGGAAGCGGAAACGGCATAGAAAACACCGCTGAAATTAGTCAGATCAAATTGAGTGATGCCATCATTAATGTTGGTTCAGGCGCGGGGATACGTACAGCAACCGCGTTAGCACAAACTGATAATGTGACCATCAATGTCGAAGGGACTAACGGCACCGGCTTCTTATTTGAGAAGAATATCGCCGGAAATAAAATGACTGATGTTGAGCTGAATTTAGCGGGCACTGACGGGCTAACGATTAACGTTAATTCAGCCAGTGGGCAAGGTTTGATGACCAATTCTTCCGCCAATGTTACCAGCGGAGCCAATATAAATGTTAATCAGACAACAGGCGGTTCAGCATTAGTCGTGGCTGGTATCAGCAGTACAGTGAATCAGCACGGTAATCTACAATCAAAATCCACAGAAAATGGCGTTTCAGTCGTTGATATCAATAATGGTCACGTCAGTACCTTTACTAATTACGGCCAAATTTTAGCGGCAAGCGCCACACAATTAGCTCTGCAAACCTTATCCGGCCCGGCGGTCGCATTTACTAATGCGGCGAACGCTATTATTAGTGGTCAGGTCAACCTGCTGAATGACCTGGATAATAGTATTACGCTGATGAGTAGCAGCAAGGGTACTGACTTTAAAACCAGTGCTGGCGATGACCGATTTTTCTTAAAAGATATCAAGGCCAGCGAGCAAGGTACGTTATTCCACACACTGAATGGCGGTGCTGGCCACGATACTCTGCAACTGGATAATTCGGTTTATCGTGTTCTGAATACCAATACTATTTTGAACATGGAGCAAGTTGAATTAAAAAATTATTCGACAATGACACTAGACAACACTTTATTGGCATTGGGTGATGCTAAAGATGACTCTGCGGATACAGGTTATAGCATTGATGCCAGCAGCGAGCTTGCCGTTATTAATGATAATGCCGTAGCTTTCAATAGCCATTTATCGGGCCTTGGTGTCCTTAGTGTCAATACTTCCGGCCAGAGTTTTGATTTCACCGCGAATAACTATGCCGATGGTTTTGCTGGCACAGTGGCATTGGGGCACAGCACTTTCCAATTGCAGGATGGTAATACCGAGGCGCTAACCCAAGCCACATTGAAATTAGGGCAAAATAGTGTGACTCACGTTGGTGATAGCCAACAAAATATCGGCGGGCTGATTTTTGACGGCGGTACCCTTAATTTCAATACCGGTACACCGGGTCAGCCGGAAAAAAGTCAAATCCAGACCAGTAATATATTGAACCTGGCAGGTACCGGCAAAGTCGGCATTAATATTGAAAGCGTCCAAAGCTACCTACCATCTTCAACGCCGTCGGCCGATGTAACTGCGTTAATGGAACAAGATGATGGCAATCTGCTGCTCAAACTGGCGGACTCCCTTGGCGTTGTCACTGGTAGTGGTGGAGCATTACAACTGATTGATAATCGGACTAATACCGTAATAACTGATAAAACAATGGCAAACATCGAGCAAAATGGCGTGCACGTTGCTAATGGTACTTACGATTATCGATTAACAAACGGAGCCAATAATGATGGTTTGTATGTGAACTATGGCTTAACCCAGGTGGAATTGTTAAGCGATGGTGCCAATGCTTTAACTCTCAGTTCGGGTGGAAAAACCGGCGTAGCCGCTGATCTTAGTGCCCAAATAATGGGTAGCGGAGATTTATCCATCGATACGGGTGTTGGAAAAACTGTTTCGTTATCAAACGCACTTAATAGCTATACCGGTATTACTGATATTCGTTCTGGAACCTTATTGATGAAGGCGAATAACGTACTGGGTAATACTGAAAAATTGCAGTTGAGCAATCAAAGTATATTTGAAATGGCCGCTTTTAGTCAGGCCATTGGTAAACTTGAAAGCGCGTTGGGAACATGGGTTAACTTGAGTGGTGGTCACCTGACTATTAATCAAGGTGGTATTTCTGATGGTCATTTGACTGGAGCAGGAACCTTAACCGTTGCGGATGATGTGCTAACAGTAAATGGTGCTAATGAGCAACTCTCAGCCAAAACTGAGATTGCCCATATCGCTCAAGTTAGTCTGAATCATATCAGCGGCTTAGGCACAGGTGATATTGATAATGCCGGTAAACTTAATCTGACGGGAGCAACCGGCGATTTCGTTAATAATCTTAGCAACAGCGGTGATGTTAAGCTGAACAATAGCCGGGTGGAATTACAAGGTAATAACACATCATTCTCCGGACGCTATCAAATTGATAATACCGCTGTATTAATAGCATCTCAGGCCCAACATCTTGGCAGTGCTGATGTTGAAGATAACGGGGAGTTGGTATTGAATGCCAACTCTCACTGGGCGTTGTTAAATAATGTCAGTGGTGTTGGTAATTTAACTAAATTAGGCCAGGCAGTGCTGACCTTAATGGGAAATGTGACTTACACCGGCTTGACAGATATTCAACAGGGTGGGGTCACATTAGGCAATAGTCATACACCAATCACACTGGCAAGTCAGCAAGTCAATATTGCCAATAATAGCTTTATGTCAGGCTATGGCGGTGTTGCCGGTCATATTGATAATCTGGGTTCGTTATACGTAGGTGACAGAGCGGTCACCCGTTCATTATCACCAGCGACGACTTTTATGGTCGGTGGCAATCTCATTAATAGCGGTTCAACTTATATTGGTTCAGCATCAACGTCTGCCGGTAATCAACTGCATGTCAGTGGCGATTATCAAGGGAATAATGGCAATCTGTATCTTAATACTGTTCTGGGTGATGATAACTCACTGACAGATAAACTCATTGTTGACGGTAACACTCAAGGCAATACTGTAGTCACCGTGACTAATATGAGTGGTCAGGGCGCAGAAACTCTCAATGGTATTGAGGTTGTACATGTTGGTGGCGATTCTGCCGGAACGTTTACGCAAAATGGCCGTATTGTTGCAGGGGCTTATGAATATAGCTTAGGTCGTGGGAATGGAGTGAATGCAAGCAACTGGTATTTGACCAGCCAGCTAAACGATACCCCGACAGAGCTAATCGATCCGCTAGATCCTTCAAAACCATCAATTTTACGGCCTGAGATAAGCAGTTATGCGGCAAATATTGCCGGGGCCAATACATTATTTATGACCCGACTGCATGACCGCTTAGGTGAAACTCAATATATCGATGCCTTAACGGGCGAAGAGAAAGTGACCAGTCTGTGGATGCGCCAGGTCGGTGGGCATAACCGCTCCCGTGATACATCTGGACAATTGAAAACCCAAAGCAATCGTTACGTGTTGCAGTTAGGCGGTGATATTGCCCAATGGAGTGATGATAATCTCAATCGCTGGCATTTAGGGGTGATGGCGGGTTATGCCAATCAGCAAAGCAATACCCACTCACGGGTTACCGGTATCGGGTCCAAAGGTAAAGTTGACGGCTATAGTGCCGGGTTATATGGCACCTGGTATGACAATGATGCCGATAAGAACGGCACTTATGTTGATACCTGGGCGCTATATAACTGGTTTAATAATACGGTTAGCGGTGAAAGTTTCGCCAGTGAAAACTATAAGTCCAGCGGTGTCACGGCCTCGGCCGAGGTGGGATATACCTTCAAAATGAGCGAATCACCGGAAGATAACAGAATATTTTATCTTCAGCCGAAAGCTCAGGTTGTCTGGATGGGCGTCAAAGCCGATAGTTTTAGCGATGCGCACAATACTCAGGTAAGTAGTAAAGGTGATGGTAATATTCTGACCCGCCTGGGGCTTCGTTCTTATATCAATGGTTATAGTGATATTGATAAAGATAAACAGCGCGTATTTGAACCTTTTGTTGAAGCCAATTGGATCCATAACAGTAAAAGTTTTGGTGGCAGCATGGGGGGCAAATTAGTTGAACAGGATGGCACCAGAAATATCGGTGAACTGAAAGCCGGTGTTGAAGCTCAATGGGAACCTCAGTTAAATCTCTGGGCAAACGTCGGCCAACAGGTGGGCGGTAAAGGTTATAGTGATACATCTGCGGTTGTAGGCGTCAAATATAACTTCTAGTTTAATCAATGTATGCGGGCCACATTCGTAGTGGCCCGTTTCTCAAACATCAATCGCCACTGATTTCAGTTTTTTTCGCAGCGAGCCATAAACTGCCTCTCAACTCTAACCTGGTAAAGCCCCTTTTTGGGCATCAGAAAGAATCTCCAACACGACTTCTGACGGGCGACACAAGCGGGTTCCCAGCGGCGTCACCACGATCGGGCGGTTAATCAGGATCGGATATTGCAGCATAAAATCAATTAACTGATCGTCAGTAAAGCAATCTTCAGCAAGCCCCAGCGTTTCATACGGCTCAACGTTTTTACGCAACAGCGCCCGTGCGCTGATCCCCATATCAGCAATGAGTTTAATCAGTACATCGCGTGAGGGCGGTGTCTCAAGATAGTAAATAATGGTCGGTTCTGTACCGCTGTTACGGATCAACTCCAGCGTGTTACGCGAGGTGCCGCAGGCCGGGTTGTGATAAATGGCAATATTGTTCATATCAGAGTCTCATTACAGATTGAGGGAGAGGCGCAGCGCCAGCGCGGCCAGAGTGACAAACAGCACAGGTAGAGTCATGATAATCCCGGTGCGAAAGTAGTATCCCCAGGTGATCGTCATGTTCTTCTGTGCGAGTACGTGCAGCCAGAGCAGTGTCGCCAGGCTACCAATCGGCGTAATTTTTGGCCCCAGATCGCAGCCAATGACGTTGGCATAAATCATTGCTGCTTTGATAACGCCAGACGCAGTGCTGCCATCAATAGACAGTGCGCCAACCAGCACTGTAGGCATATTATTCATGATGGATGACAGGAACGCGGTCAGGAATCCCGTGCCAAACGTGGCAGCCCAAAGGCCGTTGTCTGCCAGGAAACTCAATACGCCAGAGAGGTATTCTGTTAACCCAGCATTGCGCAGCCCATAAACAACCAGATACATTCCCAGTGAGAAAATCACGATCTGCCACGGCGCACCACGCAACACTTTGCCGGTGTTAATGGCATGACCTCTTTTCGCCACTGCAAACAGGATTACCGCCCCCACTGCCGCAATAGCACTCACCGGAATACCCATCGGCTCAAGTACAAAAAAACCGACCAGCAGCAGGAGTAATACAATCCAGCCAGTTCTGAATGTCGCCGGGTCTTTGATAGCGAGCGCGGGTTCTTTCAGTCGGGCCAGGTCATAGGTTGGTGGAATATCTTTGCGAAAGAACAGATGCAGCATCACCAGCGTGGCGATAATGGCGGCAATATCCACAGGTACCATCACCGAGGCATATTCCGTGAACCCCAGATGAAAGAAGTCAGCCGAAACGATATTAACCAGATTCGATACAATCAGCGGCAAGCTGGCAGTATCGGCAATAAAACCAGCAGCCATCACAAACGCCAGCGTGGCGCTTTTACTGAACCCAAGCGCCAGCAGCATGGCAATAACTATTGGGGTAAGAATCAGCGCGGCACCATCATTAGCAAACAAAGCCGCCACGGCAGCACCCAGCAGAACAATGTAAGTGAACAGCAAGCGCCCTCGCCCATTGCCCCAACGGGAAACGTGCAATGCCGCCCATTCAAAAAAGCCGGACTCATCCAGCAACAGGCTAATGATAATGACGGCAATAAAGGTTGCAGTGGCGTTCCAAACGATATTCCATACCACGGGAATATCAGCAATGTGTACAACACCTGAAACCAATGCCAATATGGCACCCAGCGTGGCGCTCCACCCAATCCCTAACCCCTTCGGCTGCCAAATAACCAACACAATGGTCAGGATGAAAATGGCTCCGGCCAGTAACATAAAATCTCCTGATAGAGCAGCAGCACCGCCCTGTATAATTAAAAATTAACTTACGAGTTGCCTGAATGTATCAATACCAGTGGGCTATGCCGCCAGAACCGGAACCCATGCTATTCCAAATCAGTAGCTCTGTACCTAAACCACTGACACCCGTACTGCAATACATAGACGAGTCATATGCCGTTAAATCCTTTATTTTCACATTCGAAAAACCATATATATTATGGTAAATTTTTTTTTTAGATACAAACTGCCTTACCACTACCAGAGCCGTTGGCTAATGCCAGCTTACGGGCGATGGACCGAACGTCGTCCTGCTGGCTTAACCAAGCTTGCTCGATAACCTGAGCCGCCCATGAAGGAATATGCGGGGATAAGCGGTAGTGAACCCATTTCCCCTGCTTGCGATCCAGCAACAGCCCACTTTCCCGCAGCATTGCCAGATGGCGCGAGATTTTGGGCTGTGACTCATCCAGCGCCGTGCAGAGATCACACACGCACAGCTCTCCCATCTCTTTGAGCAGCAACACAATGCCCAGACGAGTTTCATCGGACAGGTTTTTGAATAGTTGCAGGGAAGTTAATGCCATGATGTTCTCCGTAATCACGACTTAGTAGCTTACACAGCTTACTGGAAGATTGGAACATATTCGAAAAAACATATTTATTTGAGGGCGTAGCTAAGAGATAAGGTTTTATCCGGCATCAGAAAATACAAGAATCATCGTGATACTATTTCTCTGATGCACTGACTATCAAAAATCTGGAATAAACCCCTCTTTCTGCTAAGTATGAACGGAGTGAATAGTGGGGGGGGATTTGAGGCGTTGCGTTATACCCCTATCCCCTCAGCCGCAAAAATTACGTTACAAAGTATCTTGCTGTTCTCCAACAACTATCTAATTTCACTCAATAGTTCTGGGTGTTTATCAAGCACTTGCAGCAATTTTATCGTTGATGGATGTGGCAAGGCCTTACCCTTTTCGTAACGCGAAAATGCATTCACTCCACCTCCAAAAATCTCACTGGCTTCCCGCTGGTTTAGGCCCAATTTTTTTCGCACTTGCACAATATATGCGGGTGCAATTGATTCTGTATTGACCATTTTTCGCAAAAGCATCGTTTTTGCGACATAGCTATCGGACTCAGCTTCAGTCAGAACTGTTTCACCGCATGCCGGGCAATGTTGCCCTATCACGCTTTCGACGATGAGCTTACGCCCTTTATAGGTAAAGGGAACGTCACGCGCTTCGTGGATTAATTCTGCACCACCACAAACTGGACATTTCATCATTAAACCTCCTTAAACGAGACAATCAAAACATCATCGATAACCGTGATTTTCAAATAAACTCTACCGCAAGAAAGCATAGGGCGGTAAACATCCTGCCAAATTGTATAATCTTGATGTGTCGTCATACTTTTATAAAAATCGGCGCTAGTCAGTTCGCAAACTACATCACACATATCCCTAAAACTTAGCCCCAGCTCCTCAGCGCCATCTCTGGCAGTGCGAGTCGATTTAACATTCCCTTTCAATACCAATTCTTTTACTTTTAGTAAACGAGTATGCGGAGTCCGTTTCTCCATTTCATTGCCATCCTTGAGCAAGTTTCACCCAACAAATATAACCTACTAGGTTAGTTATGGCAAAAAAATAACCTAGTAGGTTTGTGTGTGTAGTTTAGCTAATATCAATGAGTTATGGTTGTTAAGGTGGCGAAGCCTGTCATTTTTATTTTTAGCACTCACAAAATCATCTGCGCCGCCCGGCATTTATAAAATAGGTTGTTGTGGTTCTGCGTTTAACTTCCTGGATCGTACATATCACAGGGGTTCCCTCTATAATCTGAAAAATA
>NZ_CACVAD010000089.1 GCF_902726545.1 Yersinia artesiana
CTTCTGATCAAAAACATCTTATTTTATATAAGTAAAAACAAGATATTAACAAAGTTTTTTATTTGGATATTACAACGTAATTTACTGGTAAAAATGGAATAATATGACACACTATTATTAGCTTTGATTTGCCTTCATTGTCTCAGTCGTGATTTGCACATAAAGCTAGATGAATAATAATAGATTTTATAAAACAATAGGTTGGGATAAAATAGGTTGTAATCATGACGACACTGAGTGAACAAGCAGCACCTATGCTGCATGATACTAAACTTGAACAACAGATTTTGCGGCGTTCGATTTTTTGCACTTTATTCATTGCCATAATGGGGATTATTTTCGGTATCGTATGTGGGTCGATGTCGATTATTTTTGATGGTATGTTCTCTGCTTTAGATGCAGGTATGTGCAGTTTATCTTTATTGGTATCCCGATTGCTTGGCCAACCCAATAGCCGGCGCTTTCAATATGGTTTCTGGCATGTAGAACCTCTGGTATTGGCTTTCAATGGCAGTTTACTGGCCTTTCTCTGTCTGTATGCTTTTGTTAACGCGATTAAAGGTATTATTGATGGTGGACGTGAATTAGAGCTGGGTTGGGCGATTGTGTATGCGTTAGTCGTCAGTGTTTTCTGTTTTACTATCTTTTTAAAGCAACGCCGTTTGAATAAACGTGTTAAGTCCGAGTTAATCGCATTGGATACCAAAAGTTGGTTGATGTCTGCGTGTATTAGCTCTGCTTTATTAGTGGCTTTTTTACTTTCCTGGAGTATGGAAGGCACACGTTATGAACATTTGATTGTTTATACTGACCCTGCCGTACTGGCGCTGTTAACGCTGATATTAATCTCTGTTCCGATAAAGACCGTCATCGCGGCTGTCCGCGAAGTATTACAAATGACACCGGATACACTGGATGCCTCGATGGAAAGTTTGATGGATAAACTGATGGCGAAATATCAATTTATCGATTATTCGCATTACGCGACCCGCATTGGCCGTGGCTTATTTGTTGAGATTCATGTGGTTATTCCACCCGAAATGGAAAACAGCGGCGTATCTTATTTTGACAAAATACGCGATGAAATTTCTCACGCGATTGGTGAATCTGGGCCACATCGCTGGCTAACCATCTCGTTTACCCGCAATCCTAAATGGTTGTAGCGTAAGCAGCCATGGGGCAGGTGGTTTATATTAACTAATCGAGGTAATAAAAATGAGCGCTCAACGCCATATTAAACTTAGCCCTATTGATGCACCACCGAGATTCAATGCTGTCACTAAGGTAGCGATTAGCGATGAAACAATCATTGTTCGAAAAGCTAAAGTTATCGCCAATATGGCCCAGGCTAATATCGATTATTTGCTGGTTTATGCTGATAAGGAACATGGTGGTAACTTTGAGTATCTGACCGGATTTATCCCCCGATTTGAAGAGGCCGCTTTGGTATTACATGCATCAGGGGAAGTCTTTTTATTGCTAGGCAACGAGAACTTAAAACTGTCTCAATATGCGCGGGTGAGCAATACAGCTATTCATGTTCCCTATTTTTCGCTACCGAATCAACCCATGGAGAACAGCAAAACGTTAGCTGAATTATTGGCGGACACTGGCGTGCAGCAGGCTAAAAAAATCGGCATTGTTGGATGGAAGTTATTTACCAGCAAGTTGGATAATAATAATCAATTATTTGATATTCCACACTTTATTTTATCTGCAATAAAGCAAACAGTTTCATCGTCAACTTTAGTCGTTAACGCGACAAGCCTATTTATTGGTAGTGATACAGCAGCCAGAGTCACTAATAATGCCAATGAATTAGCTCATTACGAATATGGGGCTAATCTGGCCTCTAATTGTATTCTTAATGCATTAACTGCGGTCGATATAGGCGTAACTGAGAAGCAACTTGGTTCTTATCTGGCAGATGAGGGGCAGCCGAATACTGTTGTGATGATTGCAGCAACCGGCGATCGTTTTGAAAAGGCTAATTTGTATCCTGGTGATAAAGTTGTGCAACCTGGTGATAAAATATCATTAACCACCGGGTATAAAGGTGGCCTAAGCAGTAGAGCGGGTTATGCCGTACATCACAGCGATGAGTTGCCTTTGGCACAAAGGGATTATCTCGAGAGAGTTGCTATTCCTTATTACGCCGCAGTCGTAACCTGGCTGGAAAATATCCGTATTGGCATGTCAGGCAAAGAGATGTATGCAGCAATTGAAGCTGTTTTACCGAAGTCACAATACTATTGGTCATTAAACCCTGGGCATTTGGTCGCGGATGAAGAATGGTTGTGTTCGCCTATTTATAATGGCTCGGAAGAAAGAATTCGCAGTGGAATGTTATTCCAAATCGATATCATTCCTTCGGTACAAGGTTACGCGGGTGCGAGTGCTGAGGATTGTATTGCATTGGCTGATCAACATTTGCGTGATGAACTGGCCGCGCATTACCCCGATGTTTGGCAAAGAATACAAAAGCGGCGTGATTACCTCAGTAACATACTGAATATTCATCTCAGCGAAGAGGTGTTACCGATGTCCAATACAGTAGGGTATCTACGGCCTTTCCTGTTGGATAAATACAGCGCGCTTCAATGTACCAATGACGCTTGAGACTAATACCTCATTTATTTAATGGGGCTGTTCGGCCCCAAATCTTGCTCACTTTCCACCCCTGCTGAGATTTCATGCAAACTGGAGGCGATACTCTTGCCATCTTGTGGCATAATGCGCGCCGAATCACATTTTCTAGTATTCTTGAATACCCCTATTCAGTAATCCAATCGAGAGCGAGCTCTGTGCTAAGTACTAACAATATCACCATGCAATTCGGCAGCAAGCCGCTGTTTGAGAACATTTCAGTAAAATTCGGTGGCGGTAATCGCTATGGTCTGATCGGCGCTAATGGTTGTGGTAAATCCACATTCATGAAAATCCTTGGTGGTGATCTGGTACCGAGCGCCGGTAACGTATTCCTTGACCCTAATGAGCGTCTGGGTAAGTTGCGTCAGGATCAATTCGCCTTTGAAAACAACACCGTGCTGGACACCGTTATTATGGGGCACGGCGAGTTGTGGGAAGTGAAAGAAGAGCGCGACCGCATTTACGCCATGGCTGAAATGAGCGAAGCAGATGGCTATAAAGTCGCTGATCTGGAAGTTGCCTACGGTGAAATGGATGGTTATAGCGCAGAAGCCCGTGCCGGTGAATTGCTGCTGGGTGTCGGTATTCCAGTTGAACAGCATTATGGTTTGATGAGCGAAATCGCGCCTGGCTTTAAATTGCGTGTATTGCTGGCACAGGCTTTGTTCTCAGATCCAGAAATTTTGTTACTCGACGAACCGACCAACAACCTGGATATCGATACTATCCGCTGGTTGGAACAAGTTCTGAACGAACGTAGCAGTACCATGATCATTATTTCCCATGACCGTCACTTCCTGAATATGGTCTGTACCCACATGGCGGATTTGGATTACGGTGAACTGCGTGTTTATCCGGGTAACTATGACGAATACATGACTGCGGCGACTCAAGCTCGCGAGCGTCTGCTCTCTGATAACGCGAAGAAAAAGGCCCAGATCTCTGAGCTGCAATCTTTCGTCAGCCGCTTTAGTGCCAACGCCTCTAAATCCAAACAGGCCACTTCACGTGCTCGTCAAATTGATAAAATTCAGCTTGATGAAGTGAAAGCTTCAAGCCGCCAGAACCCATTTATCCGCTTTGAACAGGATAAAAAGTTGTTCCGAAATGCGCTGGAAGTTGAAATGTTGACTAAAGGTTTTGATAACGGTCCACTGTTTAAAAACCTCAATCTGCGCCTGGAAGTGGGTGAGAAAGTTGCTATTCTTGGGCCGAACGGTATTGGTAAATCGACTTTACTGAAAACCCTGGTAGGGGATTATGAAGCGGACGCCGGTACCGTGAAATGGTCTGAAAACAGTAGAATTGGCTATTATGCGCAGGATCACGCCAGCGATTTTGAAATTGATCTGACGGTATTTGACTGGATGAGCCAGTGGAAACAGGAAAAGGACGACGAGCAGGCTGTGCGCAGTGTGTTGGGTCGTTTGCTGTTTAGCCAGGACGATATCAAGAAGAAAGTTAAAGTTCTATCTGGTGGTGAGAAAGGGCGCATGCTGTTTGGTAAGCTGATGATGCAGCGCCCTAACATTCTGGTAATGGATGAGCCAACCAACCATTTGGATATGGAATCGATTGAAGCTCTTAACATGGCATTGGAAATGTACGAAGGCACGTTAATCTTCGTTTCCCATGACCGTGAGTTCGTCAGTTCACTGGCAACCCGAGTTATTGAAATGACACCGAAAAAACTGATCGACTTTACCGGTAACTACGAAGACTATCTGCGTAGTCAGGGTATTCAGTCCTGATTATTTGACTGCGTGTTGATAAGAAAGCTGATGCGTTGCATCAGCTTTTTTTTGTGCCCGCTATTCTACTAATCCGTACCGCAAACCTCGCAGTTGGCGTCTTTTGCCAGTTTTAAACTCCGAAACTCAGCTGTCATGGCGTCATACATTAATATGCGGCCTGATATCACCTGCCCATAATGAGTCAGTAGTTTTATCGCTTCCATCGCTTGCAGATTGCCAATAATACCCACTAATGGGGCCATGACTCCGGCTTCAACGCAGGTTAGGGCGTTATCGCCAAATAACCGGCTCAGACAGCGATAACAGGGCTGATCTTCTTGATAGGTAAAGACACTGACTTGCCCCTCCATGCGGATTGCCGCACCTGAAACCAGTGGTTTACGCTGCACATGGCATAGGCGGTTAAGTTGTTCACGACTGGCGACATTATCAGTACAATCCAACACCAATTGATGTTCAGCTATGGCAATGGCAAGTTGCTCATCATCTAACTGAGCATCAATGGTTTTGATTACCAGGCTGGGATTCATCTCTGATAACGTCAGTGCCGCAGAAGCCACCTTAGACATACCGATACGGTTATCGCGGTGCAGAACCTGCCTTTGCAGATTGGAAAGAGACACCTTGTCAAAATCCAGCAGTGTGAGATGGCCCACACCTGCCACTGCCAGATATTGTGCTGCGGCACACCCGAGGCCACCTAATCCAACAATTAATACCTTAGCAGCATTCAGTTTTTCCTGACCGTCAAAATCAAAACCACGTAAGACAATCTGCCGGTTATAACGCAGGGCTTGCGCATCGGAAAGTTCAGGCAACATATCAGGCTCTCAGTAATTTATTGGGCCAATAATCAACTAGCGTAATAGTTCATTAAACAACTCTATTTCAACAACTTCACCGACTTCTACCGAACCACGTTCCCGCTCAAGCACGATAAAACAGTTACCTTGGCTGAATGAGCTGAAGACATGTGAACCTTGATGGCCTGTGGTGCGTACTTCCAGTTCGCCACGAGAATTAGTTGAGAAAATGCCCCGCTGGAAATCCAAACGGCCCGGTGTTTTTTTCAACCTTGTTATTGTTTTTGCTTTCAGGCGCAATGGTGGCTGCCATTGAGAGTGACCGGAAAGTTTCGCAATCAGTGGTTGTACCAACTGATAAAATGTCAACGCCGCAGAGACTGGGTTACCCGGTAGGCCGCAGAACCAGGCATGATCCAGTTTACCAAAAGCAAAAGGTTTGCCCGGTTTTATCGCTAATTTCCAGAAACCAATATCACCCAGTTCTTCCAGCATCTGTTTGGTGTAATCGGCTTCACCCACTGAAACGCCACCACTACTAATGACCAAATCAGCTGCGGCATCAGCTTGCTCAAATGCTTTGCGTAATGCCTGTTGGTCATCACGGATAACACCCAGATCAATAATTTGGCAACCTAACTGTTGCAACATCAAACGAACTGCAAAGCGGTTGGTATCGTAAATTTGCCCTTCTCCCAAGGGGTGTCCAACGGGCTGCAACTCATCGCCGGTAGAGAAAATTGCCACTTTCAATGTGCGGAAAACAGTCAGTTCAGCAATTCCTAATGATGCCAAGAGGGGAAGTTGCGCCGCACCGAGTTTGACACCAGCGGGGAAAACGGCCGCCCCTTGCTGGATATCTTCGCCTGCCAGCCGAATGTTCTGCCCAACCTGGGCGTTGCCACTGAAGGTGACACCTTGTTCACTCACCACAGCTTGTTCTTGCATGATAACTGCATCGGCACCTTCGGGGATAGGCGCGCCCGTCATAATTCGAATACAGCTATTTGCCGGCCATTCATCTTTAAACGGCGCGCCAGCGAAAGCTTTACCTGCCACCGGTAACGGCATTGTGCTGCTAAGCTCATTACAGCGCACAGCATAACCGTCCATGGCTGAATTAGCGAAAGGGGGGACGGCAATCGGGGATGTTATTGCGCTGGCTGTGATACGCCCCGCAGCATCAGTGAGTGCAATGGTTTCGGTGGCCTGTAATGACGTGACCTGTGACAGCATTTTGGTCAGAGCTTGTTCCAGAGAGAGTAAATCCGAGGTATTACAGTGATCCATGCGGGACTCCGTGGTCTGATGGCACCGTCGCCAGAAGCTATAACGGGTGCGCGGCAATAATCAATTGAGAGCGCCATTATGGCAGAGATTGCTATGCGGGTGAATTGATGGGGGGCAAAGAGGTTACAGTCTGATATTGTCTTGAGTTGTGTCATTCTTTTTTATTGGCATTTTCTTTGTCGGGTGAAACTGGAGGTAATATGGAATATCAAAAAATTCTGAAATTCTGGTTTAGTGAGATGGACCCCGCATTGTGGTTCAAAAAAGATGAGGATTTTGACGCCCATTTACGTCAGCATTTCGGTGCCATTTGGCAGGCTGCCTCTAAGGGGGAACTGGCGCACTGGCGGCTGAATATTGAGGGGCGGCTGGCAGAAATTCTGATATTGGATCAATTTAGCCGAAATCTCTTCCGCGATTTACCGACTTCATTTTCCTGTGATGGTATGGCTTTGGTGTTGGCACAGGAGGCGGTCAGCAGCGGCAAAACCGAGCAGTTATCAGATACGCAGCGGGGGTTCCTCTATTTACCTTTTATGCATTCTGAATCCGCATTAATCCATCAGCAAGCATTGAAGCTATATACCGAGCTAGGTAATGAGACTCAGCTCGATTATGAATTGCGCCATAAAGCAATTATTGATCGCTTCGGCCGCTACCCACATCGCAATCATATTCTTGGGCGAGTATCCAGCGCTGAGGAGCAGGCTTTTCTGTTACAACCAGGGTCTGCGTTCTAGCCTAAAAATCCATCCTAATAACCCCATATTGTCAGCATTCTGTCTGTTTATTGAAGGGCAGAATACTAAGTTATCATGTTACAATTCAAGCTATTATAATGTGGCGTCAGTAAGTTTTGGCTAAATTTTGCTGAATAGTCGCCAGTAATTTCCCTGTTCCACAACATGTATCATTATATCCTTCGGTATGTCGACGGTTAATAACCCGGTCATGGGGGCAGCCACCATGACAAATAGAAAACCACTCGCAGTGTTGCATTTTTTCAGTCGCGGTTTTTTCCTCATTGATGGCTTGTTGATTATGCGATGAATGAGCTAAAAGATCCGCCAGGTCAGTATTTAACAAAGATCCATAGATGCTACCTTTATCGCCCACATATTTGTCACAGGGAGAGATGTCGCCATTGGGCTCTAAGGTGATAATTTCTTGCGAGCAATTGCCAGACCAATAACATGCGGCCGGTTTATTTTTTGCATTTTTCAATACACGAATAAAATCATCAAAAACAGCAATATGTATCTTTCCCTGATAACCGTTTACCCAAATAGTAAACAACGTTGATAGAAACTGGATAAATTCAGCATAACTGATAAATCCATCGCCAACATACTGCCCTTTCACGAGTCTATTATCAGGAACTATATTAAGGAACTCAATGTGGGTTAATTCTATTGAGATAAAATGGTCCAACATTTCTTTCATGTCAGTTTGATAAACTTCTCGGTCAACAACAATAAGAGCACCATATGGAATATTATACTGACGAAGTTTTTTAATTCCGTTTGCTATGCGATCAGATGTCTTTCTTCCCCGATAATCCACCCGCCGCTTATCATTCACAGCAGGTACACCATCAAGACTAATTCCGACATTCATACCAATACCTTTAATAAAGGTTAACCACTCATCTGATATATTGACGACATTTGACTGCATGGTGTTGGTTATATATTGCTCTGGCCTCTTAAATTGTTGCTGCAACCAAATAAGCTTTTTAAAAAATGCTGGCTTTAGCAGTGTGATTTCGCCGCCATGCCAGACAAACTCAAATCTATTTACATTAGGGATGGCAAGGATCTGCCGCACCGTACGGACGAGTGTATGAAATGACACCGTCTGATTGGGGCCTTCTGCCCACGAGTGGCAATAGGTGCAACGAAGATTACATAAACGGGTTGCCTTCAACACAACAACCAATTTTTTTGCTTTAACCGTTTTCACTGAAATACTTTTTTTTATCTCTTCGTTGAATATATCTAGTTCATCACTATCAAGTAATTGTTTTGCAGGTATTTTACCAATAAGATAGGATGATAGTATTTTGTATTCACATGTCTCAAGTTTTTCCAGTTCTTTGAGATCTATTTCGTTTATCTTAATGCAATCAATGTATTTTACTGGAATCATATTATCCATAGTATATTCCTATTTATTCATGTAAGTTTTCCATCTCTCATATTTATTATTCTGTTACCATATTCAGAGGCTTCATCTGAATGTGTAACCATAATAATTGTTGTACCTTTTTGGTTTATATATTTTAATTGCTGTAATACAGAACGGGCATTTTTACTGTCTAAATTGCCAGTAGGTTCATCAGCTAAGAGTAATGCCGGGTTAGATACCATCGCCCTGGCGATGGCTACTCGTTGTTGTTGACCTCCTGAGAGTTGCATTGGTTTATGATTTTTTCGATTATCAATGTTGAACAAGTTTAAAACTTGGTTAACTTTTTCTGTACGCTCCTTTTTGCCAATACCCCGGTACTTAAGTGGTAAGGCAACGTTATCAAAAATAGATAAGTGTGAAATGAGATTGAATGATTGAAATATATAACCTATTAATAATCTCCTTAATATTATTTTTTGTGAGTAGCTCATGCCAATAATATCATTTTCAGCTAGTGTGAATGAACCATTGTCAAGACAGTCAAACAGACCAATGATATTAAGTAATGTAGATTTACCTGAACCAGATGGCCCCATAATAGAAACGAAATCACCTTTCTCAACGCTGAAGTTTAGATGATTAAGAACCTTGGTTTTAATTGTTTTGGTAGTATAACATTTTTCAGCATTTTGTATATTTAGCATGTTATTTGAACTCAATAATATCGTATTCACTATTGTTAGTTTCTGGGGGGGTGACAATGATTTCCCCAGCCTTTATTCCTGCTATTATTTCTGTTTTCATCGGGCTTCGGCGTTTTATTTCTACTTTAGATTTAATAGCAAGATCATCTTTTGGCTGATATATGTAGATGAAATTATTTCCATTATTATCGGAAATTATACTATCAGTAGGTGCCATCAACGCAGGACTATTATTTTCTTGTAATGGAATTTGTATTTCAATAGATTGCCCTCTTTTAAGCAGAGAGGTTGTGTCATGCAGCGGGATCAGTTTTGCCTTGAATTTACCATTTTCTACAATAGTTGATACTGACTCAATCAGCAGTGGCGTATCCTGACCATTTATTGTTGCAACGATTCGACTTCTTGGTTTGATTTTATCAAGATAATACTCACTGAAGTAAACATTAAAATAATATGATTGTAGGTTATCTATGATAGCAATTTTTTCGCCAGGTTTTATTTGTTGACCCAGTTCTACATCAAGAATAGATAAAGTCCCATCAATTGGAGCTGTTATAACTAATTGTTCCATTCCGTTTTCTATGATATCCATCATTCTCTCCAGTAATAATATAGAATCATCTATACTTTTGAACTGTGGAGGGAATGACTCTTTGTTTTTATTATCGTGTTCTTTTAAAATTTCACTTTTTATTTGCCAGTTTTTTAACATACCGACTTGGTTTTCCAGTTCGGATTTTGCAATCATTGATTTCATGTCGAGGACTTGATGCCTTGCTAAATCTTTCGATATAGTCGTTATTTGATGCTGAGCCTCTTGTAAATTAAGTTTTGTCTCTCTATTATCCTGTTCCAATTGTATTTTCATATTGCGTAGATTGTTTATTTGCTCGGTAATATTCACTATTCTGGATGTCGCTTCCAGCATAAAATCGTAGTTAGATAAACGAATAATAACATCGCCTTTCGCGACAGTATCGAAAGCCTGTTTGGCGACTTCAGTGACTTTTCCTCCTCGTTCACTTGACACAATTATGCTTTCTTTAGGTACCGCGATAGCTCGGGTTGTCAGTACATCCTGATACACTTCTGATTGAATAGTATGAAAAACAGTATCCTCCCGAGATATGAGTAAAGAGCGTTGAGCTGTAGATAAAGAGTAAATATAATAAAGGCAAGCAGTAATAACTAATAATACGAAAAAAATAATTAACTTAGCAGTTATATTTTTGTTTTTTCTCTGCTCAATATTTATATCCATGACGTTATTTCTTCTTGTTAATATTTAGTGTGTTAC
>NZ_CACVAD010000090.1 GCF_902726545.1 Yersinia artesiana
GTTTCATCAAGTAAAACAGTGGAAGTACACCATATATCAAATGCTGCATTGACAGCCAGATAAACGTCATGTGGGTTATCCATTATGGGCGTAATGTATTCACCAATCATTTTTCTTTCACTAAGATAATTCCATGCCCACAGACAATCATCTTTTTTCTTGGGCGACAGAAATGATAGTGCGTTTTTTTTACAAGTAATCTGTCTGTAAGAATTTCTCATTTCATTTAAAAATCTACGTTTGCCTTGAGGGTTAATCCATCGATCAAAAAAATTCACAATATTAAAGAATCGTGCCCTGCTATTTCCAGGGAGGGGATCACAGCCCAAAAAAATATAAGGAGTTACGCCTGGTTTCTTAATAGGTGGTGAAAAAAAGAGCGCAGGCATTGTGTAAATGTTACACCACATCCAGTAACAAGCCCGGTCACTGTCCTCAATCCAAGAGAAATCACTGAATTTATATACATTTTCTAATGCGGAACTAACTATGTTATCCAGTAATAATTTTGTTTGTTCAACATCAATGTCGGTATTAATTTCGGGTATTTCTTTATGTAGAAACCTTATCCAATTGTCCACCCCTGATTTCATTAAATGGCTCGTGAATGTAATGGACTGGCTTTTCAACGCCTGACTGATGTAGCCGCATAAGCGACTATCGTAATCTGAATCTGAGCTAAATCGTCCTTTCATCGTACCTTCTACACACTCATCATTGAAGTAATTAAAGGATAATAAAACAGTAACCAAATGATAATCAATAGGTAATAAAATGGTAATGAAAAAATCCAGGAAAGGCTTGTCCGTAGCTGTTAAAAAAGCCTATCACATGCTTACAGTTTAAGAAATTGATGAATCATGTACCCTGCATCATCGTCTGCACATACCAGTGGCTATCTACACCCAATCGATTTAGAGTTACAGGACGATGACCAGCCCGCGAGTCCCCAGGAGCATAGATAACTATGTGACTGGAGCGGGTGGGCGCAACCAACGCACCTGTATAGTTATTATCGGAATGGTCCAGTAGGTTACCTCTTATTATACAAGGGAGAATAGAGTACGGAGGATGATAAAAAGTCTTAATAGCCAAGAGTAAGTTCATAAAATTAATAATTAAGGTTAATTGGTATTATAGAGAGTAGATCCCAATTGATAGACATCTAACATCCCAACCTCGGGATGATACATATCCGTCATAAGTGATTGAACCCTGCTTGACAGAAAAAACAGATGCACTAGTTCCTTTGAATTCATCCAAAGGAACAGAGCAATGCAAAGACATTACCCACATTTAAAGAAAATCATCCCTAACGACTTCCTGCTGAATTTGATTAATCACCATCTCAATCAGATCCTGGCATGTCACGCCAAGATACTGGCGTTTCGAATGGATTTTGATTATCAGCGTGGTACGAATCGATTCATTCGTAACTCCTCGATAGAAATACAAGATGACCTCAGAGAGCTTACTCAGGCAATGATCAGCCTTCCTGGCGTTATCGGTAGCTTCTGGGTACTGGAATGGACATCAGAAGGGGCAGTTCATGCCCATGCTATTTTTTATCTTAATGGCCGGGAACATCAGAAATCATTCCCATTCATTTCACAGGCAGGAGAACTGTGGCATCAAATTACTTATGGCGAGGGAAAATACCAGCGATGCAAACCAAAGGAATATCATCAGGACAACATTAACAATGTTGTTGAATATCACAATAACGAAGCCATAAACAGTCTCAGACGTATAGCCAGTTATCTAACAAAAGAAGACCAAAAATATGGTTATCTAATTTGGGGATGTAATGAGGTTCCCTCGCCTGCAAGGCAGGGTAGACCAAGAAAGTTTTGTTAGTTTTTAACAGCAGCACCGGTTGCTATGCCGGAGCGGGCAGCAGAATAACCCCGACTTCGGTTTCCATTTAGCTACCGGAGAATCAAATCATGACAGTTAAACCAACCCTACTTGAAGATCGCTTTGTTGATATGGCTTTCATCACCCGCCTGCTGGGGGTCAGTGATAAGTGGATTTACCGACTCATCAAAGGTGGCATATTCCCCAAACCTATCAAATTGGGGCGAAGTTCACGATGGCTACAGAGTGAAGTGGAAGCATGGCTACAGGAGCGTATCGCTCAATCTCGTCAGTAACGCTTTCCGGTGTTTGCCACATATTTCCCAGCCAGCTTAACGATCCGCCTGCTGCGGAGGTTTCTGGCTGTCTGTTTTACAGAGATGAAGGATTCTTTACCGATGAAAGAAACCATTGCCCGTTACGACTATTTACTTAACACCTACCAACGCTGGTTGGCCGATTTAACCAATATCGCAGTCCGAAACGGCATGTGCCATCCGGATATTCAATCAAGCCATCTTCTTACGCTCTCAACGTTACATTTTCCTGAGACTGGCGCAGTGGTTGCGGTCGTGCCGCAATGCCTCTACCGGATTATTTATGGTAAAGCACGACCAGAACCGTTGACTATCCAAAACGATTTGCAAATAAGTCTTGAAACCGAAAATGAACTTCTGTTCACCCATGCCGGGATGGAAGGGGTTTTACTGAGTGAGTGTGTCAGATTGAAGCAAAGCCGCATAGCCAATAAGTTGATCAGCCTTTCCGCGCGATTTAAGGCGCGTGAGATTCGTCATAAGCTGATCTGGCTGTGCTGGCACGATTTGATGCAGGGGGCTTCGATGACCGATTGGCTGGAGAACCTGAAGCGGATGAATCATGTGGAAATTTGCTTCTGGCTGGGGCAACGACAGGAGAAAAATGCGGCGCTGACGAAGCTGATGGATGAGTATGTGGTTTTTACGCGTTATTAGCCTTTTAAACTTAATAAGTTAGCTTTTCCTCTCTTTGCCATAGAGATAACTTCTCCACCAGTCTATTCATTCCTGCCATATGTCATCGGGCTCACTTTGCCAGCTAAATTAGTGTGATATTCTTTCCAGAATTCCTGTTGTATCCACGACATAAGGCGATGATTGATGGAGCAGTCTCTCAATTTTGAAATGTTGCGCAGCCAGTGGCCGGAACTGGCTGAGCTGGGATTAATGGCGGAACGTTATGTTCACACCGATCCAGAAAGCTGTCTGGTGAAACTGCGTAACTACACCGAATTGATGGTGCGTTGGTTATATCGTCAGGAGCGACTGCCGGAAGGTATCAAAGCGAATCTGTATGATTTAATGAACGCCGATGTCTTCGCCAGCATGATGCCGGAAGCCATCATCATGAAAATGGATGCGCTACGTATCCACGGTAACCGCGCCGCGCACGGCGGACGTATCAAAGCTAAAGATACTTACTGGCTGCTTAAAGAAGCATATTTACTGGGGGTTTGGCTGTATGTTCGCTATGCCCACGGGAATGTTGATGACTGCCCCAAATTCTCTCTCCCACCATTAACACAATCTTCAGGACGTGCTGATGAAAAACGTCTGGAAGATGCAATCAGGGCTCAAGATGAAAGCCGTGAGCGCGAACTGGCATTACAACGTGCACTACAGCAAGAGCAGGAAAAGGCCGAACACCTTACTCAGCGCCTGAATGAAGCCAGAGCTCGCAACCAGCATATTGTCGACATTCTTTCTATTGATGAAGCGGAAACCCGCCGCCGCCTGATTGACTCCCGCCTGCTTGCTGCTGACTGGAATGTAGGGGAAGAGCTTAACAACACCGATCAGGTTACGCAGGAACATCCAGTTAAAGAACAACCTACCGCAACCGGCGACGGTTATGCGGATTATGTCTTGTGGGATGAGGCGCACAAACCGCTGGCGGTAGTGGAAGCCAAAAAAACCAGCGTCAATGCCGAACAAGGACGAATTCAGGCCCGGTTGTATGCAGACTGGCTGGAAAAAGAATATGGTCAGCGTCCGGTCATCTTCTGCACCAACGGCTACGATATCTGGCTATGGGACGACCATAAAACTCATGGCTATCCTCCGCGCCGGGTATTTGGCTTCTATTGCAAGGAAAGCCTGCAATATCTTATTCAGCAGCGTGAAACCCGTCTGCCGCTGAATAGTGTGCCGCATGTCAAAGACAACGAAGGTAAGGCCGTTGCCGGACGTTTGTATCAGCTTGAAACCATCGCCCGCGTCAGCGAACGGTTTACCAACAAGTACCGACAATCGTTAATTGTACAGGCCACTGGTACAGGCAAAACCCGCGTGGCAATTGCACTAAGCAAACTGATGATTGATGCTCGCTGGGTAAAACGCGTCCTGTTTCTTTGCGACCGTAAAGAGCTGCGTAAACAGGCGGCGAATGCCTTCAATCAGTTCACCAATGAGCCGCTGTATGTGGTCGGGAAATCAAAGAAAGCAGACAGACAGAATGCCAGAATCTACATCGCTACCTATCCGGGCATGATGAAAATCATGGACCATTTCGATGTCGGTTATTTCGATCTGATCATCGCCGATGAATCCCACCGCTCTATCTACAACGTCTACGGCGATCTATTTAAGTATTTTGATGCCCTCCAGATTGGCCTGACGGCCACGCCGATCGACATGGTGAGCAAAACCACTTTCGGTCTGTTTGGTTGTGAAGGACGCATCCCTACCGCCAACTACAGCCTGGAAGATGCTATCGCCGATAACAATCTGGTGCCTTATGAAGTCGTTACGCACACCACGGAATTCCTGCGCGAAGGCATTAAACGGGAGAAATTAAGCGACGCACAAATCCGTGAGCTGGAAGAACAGGGTATCGACCCCAATACGCTGGAATTTGATGGCAAGGCACTGGATGAGGCGATCTACAACAAAGACACCAACCGCTATATCCTGCGTAACCTGATGGAAAATGGCCTGAAAGATCGGGACGGCCAACTGCCAGGTAAAACCATCATTTTCGCCCGTAACCACAAACACGCGCTGCTGTTGAATGAATTGTTCGACGACATGTACCCGCAGTTTGCCGGACGTTTCTGCCAGGTCATCGACAACTACGATCCCCGCGCCGAGCAACTGATTGACGATTTTAAAGGGCTGGATGAAAGCACCAATAAAGAGCTGACCATCGCTATCTCTGTTGACATGCTCGATACCGGTATTGATGTCCCGGAGATTGTGAATCTGGTCTTTGCCAAACCGGTCAAATCGAAAGTGAAGTTCTGGCAGATGATTGGCCGTGGTACACGCCTCTGCTCGGGGCTTTACGGCAACGATGAAAACGGCAAGCCGCTGGATAAACAGAAATTCCGTATTTTCGATCACTGGGGCAACTTTGAGTATCACGAACTGCATACCGAAGAGGCCGAAGTAACAGCTACAAAATCGCTGGCGCAAAAACGCTTCGAAGCGTGGGTTATGCTGGGGGCTGCTGCACAGCGTAAGTTCGACAAACAGGCGGTGGATTTAGTCGCTCACCAGCTCCGCGAGCAGATCAACGCGCTGGATGAAAAGTCGATTGCCGTACAGGAAAAGTGGCAGCAAAAAGCGCAGTACAGTGATGAAAAGGTGCTGCGCCAGCTTTCTCCGAAAACACAGCAGGATCTGCTATCTGTTCTGGCCCCGCTGATGCAGTGGCTGGACGTGCGCGGACAAAGCGATGCCATACGCTTTGATATGGATATTCTGGCGGCGCAAACTGCCCGTTATACCAACCCGGAAGAGCTGGATGTGCTCTGGCCGGTCATCGTCGAAAAAGTGGAGCGCCTGCCGCCGCATTTGGCGCAGGTGCAGCAACAGGGACAACGAATCAATCAGCTTCGTGATCTAGGCTGGTGGAAGCAAGCCAGCCTGGAAGAGCTGGAGGATATTCGCATTCATCTGCGTGGGATCATGCACCTGATGGAAAAAGACGCGACGCCAAAATTTGGTTCGATACAGGTGGATATTACCGAAGATGCGAACCTCATCCAGACAGAAACCCGCAAAACTAATATCCGCTCGATTGATTTCAAACTCTATCGCCAGCAGGTTCAGGGGGCACTGGAGCCGCTGTTCCAGCAAAATCCGGTGCTGAAGAAAATCCGCAACGGCGAGCCAGTCACGCAAAACGAGCTGGATGAGCTGGCGAAGCTTGTGCTGATCCAGAACCCCAACGTTGATATTCGTGCGCTGAAAGAGTTCTATCCGCAGGCAACTGCCAGCCTGGATAAACTTTTGCGTACCATCATCGGGATGGACAGCGACGCGGTGGAAGTGCGCTTTGCTCAGTTCGCCGCTGATAACAGTCTGACCAGCCAACAACTGCGCTTCCTGTCATTGCTGAAAAACCACATTCGCGATTACGGCACCATTGAAATGCGGCAGCTCTTTGAACAGCCTTTTACGCATATCCACAACGAAGGCGTTACCGGTGTGTTCCCTGATATAGAGCAGATCGCCCGCTTGCAAAAGATAGTCGAAGAGCTGGGTGTTGTGACCGACGCAGCGACGGTATAATACACGCATGACAAGCCCCGGCAGCGGGGCTTTTGTATTTAAAACAGGATATAAACGCTAACAATGATCACCGGTGACTTAAAAAGTAAAATCGACGGACTATGGGAAGATTTCTGGGTGGGTGGTATCACCAACCCGCTGACCGTAATCGAACAGATCACCTATCTAATGTATTCCCGGATGCTGGATACTCAGGAACAACGTGACGAGAAGCGTAAACAAATCGCGGGTATTGATTTTAAACCGCGTTTTACGCCAGAACAGCAGGAGTTCCGTTTCAGTCACTATAGCAATCTTGGCTCGGATGAGATGATGGAAGTGGTGCGCGATGGCGTATTCCAGCATTTTCGTCAGCTCGGCCAGGCCGATGCGTCGAAGGTAACGCTGCTGGGCAACTTTATGAAAGATGCCCGTCTGGAGATTGTTAAGCCGTCATTGCTAACCAAAGCGGTTGAGGTGATCAAAAACCTGCCATTGGATCGCGGCGATACCAAAGGCGACCTTTACGAATACCTGTTAAGCAAGCTGACCACTGCCGGGATCAACGGTCAGTTCCGCACACCGCGCCACATTATCCGCACGATGGTTGAAATGATGGAGCCGAATCCCGCCCGCGACGAGACGATTTGCGATCCGGCCTGTGGCACCGGTGGCTTTCTGGCGACCAGCTATGAATATCTGCTGGAGAAGTACAGCTCGCTGGAATCCATTCATACTGAGATTGGCACCAACGAGCGTGGCGAGCTGGAAGAACAAAAAATCTTTACCGGCGATCTGCTGACGCCATGGCGTAACCATGTGGATAACAATATGTTCCACGGTTACGATTTTGATACCACCATGCTGCGTATCGCTGCCATGAACCTGATTATGCACGGCGTGGAAGCGCCTGATATTCACTATCAGGACACAATGAGCCAGAGTTTCAGCACTAACTTCCCGCAGGCCAGTAAAAACGCCTTCAACCTGATTCTGGCGAACCCGCCGTTTACCGGTTCACTGGATGAGGAAGATATCGACTCCACGCTGTCGGCAATGGTGAAAACCAAGAAAACCGAGCTGCTGTTCCTGGCACGTATTCTGCAAATGCTGAAAGTTGGCGGACGCAGTGCCACTATCGTGCCGCAGGGCGTGCTGTTTGGCTCCAGTAAGGCGCACCAGTCACTGCGTAAAACGCTGGTGGAAGATAACCAACTGGAAGCGGTGATCAATCTGCCTTCCGGCGTATTTAAACCTTACGCTGGCGTGGCGACGGCGATCCTGATCTTCACCAAAGGCGGTCAGACGGATGAGGTCTGGTTCTACGATCTACAAAATGACGGCTACAGCCTGGATGACAAGCGCAACCCGATAAAAGACAACGATCTGCCGCATCTACTGGCAAGCTGGAAGCATTACCGTACTTTACGCGGGCTACCGGTTGATAACTTTATGGGCGAGAAATTAGCCTCGTTGCTGAAACAGCAGTACCCAGAAGGGATTGATGCTGACGTTGATTTTAAAGATCGCACTCAGGCGGCGTTTGTTGTACCAAAAGAAGATATTGCTGCGCAGAAATACGACCTCTCTATTAATCGTTATAAAGAAGTGGTGTATCAGGCGGAAGAGTATGAAGATCCGAAGGTGATACTGAAGCGATTAAAAGATCTGGAAAAAGAGATTCTGGCGGATCTGGATGAGCTGGAGGGGATGCTGTGAGTTGGCCGATGGTGAAGTTAGGGGATGTAGCACCTGCAATTCCAATTAAAAATGTTAATTTGGACGAAGATGAACTGGTTTGGCAGTTAAATCTTGATCAAGTTGAATCCAATACAGGAAAAATCATTGATAAAGTTAAACAACCTTTATCAAGTGCAGGCCCATCTACTCATTTTTTCAATAATGAACATGTTCTGTACTCAAAATTACGCCCTTATTTAAATAAAGTAGTTGTCCCGGATGAGTTGGGTATCGCAACTACTGAATTAGTGCCAATGAAGCCGGACCAGAAGAGATTAAATAAAAAATATTTATCCTACTACCTGCGTTCAAAGCCATTTGTCGAGTGGGTATCTACCCAAGTCTCTGGTGCAAAAATGCCTAGGGTTGTAATGAGTATTTTCTGGCAACATGAAATGCCTCTTCCTCCACTATATGAGCAAGAGAGAATCGTTGCTATTCTCGATAAATCCGATGGAGTATGCAAAAAACGTGAGCAAGCTAACAAACTGGCTGATAACTTTTTAAAAACTACGTTTCAAAAAAAATTCAATGATGAAACTTTTTTATTAAATGGTTGGGAGTTGAAAGATTTAAAAGACATAGCATTTATCCAAACTGGACCATTTGGAACCCAGCTTCATAAGGAAGATTATGTTGAAAATGGTATACCACTAATTAACCCTACAAATATTAAAAATGGTATTATCATTCCCAACTTTAAACTATGCGTAGATCGCCACAAATATGACAAACTAAAAGAATATCATTTAAAAAAAGGTGACATTATAATGGGCCGAAGAGGAGAAATGGGTCGTTGTGCACTGATTAATGATAAAGAGGATGGATGGTTTTGCGGCACAGGAAGCCTTTTTATTAGATTAAAAACGCCAAATGAAATACTTTCTTTTTATTTGAACGAATATTTATCTAG
>NZ_CACVAD010000091.1 GCF_902726545.1 Yersinia artesiana
GTTATAAGTGGAGAATTTATTATTCATTAATGCCATAGTTGTTAATGTTCTCATTTTGTGATGTGATCATGTCAAGGTTATATTTTAATGCTGATAAGACGTTCTCTTGGTATTGATAATGTAGATTAGTTTTATTCACCATGCAAAATACTTTGCATATGTTTCTTATTTATATGTTTATCTATGGGTATTTACTGGTAACCAAATGCATTGGGTGTGGTTTATATTTTCACACTTATACAAGGATGAGACTCGATTTTACCTCGCAGAGGTATTAAAGAGAATATTGGTATCATTAATAATAAGTGTTCAAAGGTATTTTGAAACAGCGATAAATATCAATGAGGTTTTTTATTAATCACGCCATCTGCATAAAGCTTAGTGGAGTTAAGCATGTTTGAACACAACTTAGTAACCGACTGTCAAGTCACCAAAAAGGAAGGTAGTGATGTTCATTTACGCAGTGTCGACCTCAATCTATTAACTGTTTTCGATGCTGTGATGCAAATGCATAATGTCACACGCGCAGCACAGTTACTGGGAATGTCGCAGCCAGCGGTCAGTAACGCGCTTGCTCGCCTTAAGGTGATGTTTGATGACGAGCTCTTTGTTCGTTATGGTCGAGGTATTCAGCCAACAGCCAAAGCGCGTCAGCTTTTTGGCCCCATTCGGCAAGCACTGCAATTAGTGCAAAATGAGCTGCCAGGTACGGGATTTGAAGCCAAAAATAGTGAGAGAGTATTTAAATTATCTATTTGCAGCCCTCTGGATATTAGACTGATAGCACCGATTATACAGCGGGTTAATCAATTAGCACCTAATGTTCAGCTCATTGTTAGATCTAATCTTAATGAGAACATTGAACATCAATTACGCTATCAAGAAACTGAGTTTGTGATAGGTTATACTAAATTTGAGCGTTCCGATTTTCATCATATTTCATTATCCAGTGATGAATTGGTTTTAGCTGTATCTAAAAATCACCCACGGATTGATAATTCAATTACAGAAGAACAACTCCTTTCTGAATCACATGCGATTGTCTCATTGGATAAAGTGGGTTCTTTCAGCCAGCTTTATTATGAATCAGCCATTAGCACTAAAAGTATTGCTTATGAAAGCACTGATATGAACAGTGTGCTGAATATTGTATCTCAAACTAGCTTTGTCGCCATTGCTCCTCGCTGGTTGGTTCAAACATATAGTGAAGCGCTTAATCTGAAACTGATTTCCTTACCTTGGGAAGATACATGTCGCCCATGTTATCTCACTTGGCATGAATCAACGGATAGAGATAAGGGACATCAGTGGATGAAAGAACTACTCAGTCAGCTTAGTATTCCTTCTTAATTATTATCGTTAAGTCCTGCTACTGAAGCTGTCTTATTCTCAGTGGCAGGCAAGGGCCGCAGTCACCTTTAACATCATTATTTCTGGTGTTGAATTATTATTCCATCCAGCTAAATCTTTTATCCACTTCAACTCTCTTTCCCTTGCCCGGGCTGCTGTATTTTTCGTCAAAATCGATTTCAGCTCACACTTCTGCACCGAATTTTATTTGCCATAACCTATAGAGTGAGTAGACTGCGCGAAAAAAAGTGAACGCATGTAAGCTGAAAGCTAACAGGCAAAAAGTGGCGGTACACTTTAACGAATGATTTCTCAGCGAGCTGCGATGCTATGACTCAAATATTAGATCAATACCACCTTGTGCGCCGTTTGCGCCAACAAATAAGCCAGAGAACCGACAAAGTCGCCTTCCGTGAATGGTCGCCAGAAGGTGAAAGTCAGCTGACCTGGCGGCAGATTGATACGCACGTGACGCGGATTTCTGCGGCTTTGTTGTCCTTGGGCGCTGCCATCCAAGAGCGTATTGGGATTTTTGCTAATAACAGCATGGCCTGGTCATTAGCAGATTTAGCTATTTTACAGATACGTGGCGTGAGTGTGCCGTTGTATGCCACCAATACAACGGCTCAAGCGGCTTACGTAGTGAATGATGCTGATGTGCGTATTTTATTTGTCGGTGGGCAAGCACAATTTGATGTTGCGATCACACTCAAGCCGCAGTGTCCGCAGCTTAGCCATATTGTCGTATTAGATCCTGGTGTTGATTTACGTGGTTGTGAATATGCCCAACATTTGGCTGATTTTGAACAACAGCCAGATGCGGTACAACAACATTTATTAACCGCACGTATAGATGGTTGCGATTTAAGTGATTTATTCACCTTGATCTATACCTCAGGTACCACGGGGGAACCGAAAGGTGTAATGCTGGAGTACCGAAACATGGCCGCTCAGCTCTACTTACATGACCAACGTTTGACCCTGACATCTGCAGATACTTCTCTTAGCTTCCTGCCGTTGTCCCATGTATTTGAGCGGGCCTGGGGTTTTTATGTCATGCATACTGGCGCGCAAAATGTGTATATCAGTGACACTAATTGGGTACGTGCAGCGATGCAGGCAGTAAAACCGACAGTCATGTGTGCGGTTCCCCGTTTTTACGAGAAAGTGTTTAGTGCTATTAACGACAAAGTTGCCTTGGCAAAATGGCATCGCCGGATGCTATTCCGCTGGGCGGTAGGGTGTGGCGAGCGCAAATTCCAAAATGTGCAAAATGGGCAAACCCCATCGTGGCTCTCTGAGCAACTGTATAAGCTGGCCGATCGTTTGGTATTAAGTAAATTGCGCGGCGTTTTGGGTGGGAAAGTGCGCTTTTTACCGGCCGCAGGCGCACGACTGGATGATAATATCATTCTGTTTTTCCAGGCAATTGGTATCAATATCAAATACGGCTATGGCATGACAGAAACCTGCGCCACCGTTTCTTGTTGGGAAGAAAAAGATTTCCGTTTTGGCTCTATCGGTAAGCCATTGCCGGGGATCGAGGTGCGTCTGGGGGCTGAAAATGAAATTCAGGTGCGTGGCCCGATTGTAATGCGTGGCTATTTAAATAAACCCGAAGAGACGGCGGAGTCTTTTACGGAAGATGGTTGGCTCAAAACTGGTGATGCTGGCGCATTAGACTCTCAGGGGAATTTATTCATCACTGAACGGCTGAAAGATTTGATGAAAACCTCCGGTGGAAAATACATTGCGCCGCAGATGATTGAAGGCACTTTAGGTCAGGATCGATTTATCGAGCAGATTGCGATTATTGCCGATACCCGCAAATTTGTTTCGGCGCTGATTGTTCCGTGTTTCGAGTCACTGGAAGAATATGCTCATTCGATAAACCTGAAATACCATGACAGATTGGAACTGTTGCGCCATAGCCATATTGTCAGTTTGTTCGAGCAACGACTAAAAGATATGCAAAAAGAGCTGGCAAAGTTCGAGCAAGTTAAGCGTTTTACTCTGTTGCCGCAGGCTTTCACGATGGAAACCGGTGAATTGACTCCGACCATGAAATTACGCCGCAAAATCATTCTTCAGCGTTATCAGAATGAAATTGACTCCATGTACCGCGACTGACCCAACATCATTTTCACAGCAACGGCCGATATCTCTCTGACGATAAAGGTCGTTGCTGCCTTTCTAACCAATCGTCTCTCTTCTCCTCTCTCTTTGTTTACGGTAGCTATTTTACTGCACCCAAGGTGTAAAAATTCTCAGCCTGATTTAGTTCTCTAATTAATGGATAAAGCGGCGCGAAAAACAGGGCTGCGGAGGTTCAGGCAGTGTTTTATTTTTCTGAGGAAGATAAATCCAGTTTGTGACCAACACAATTGCCTTTAATGCAGATAATTGCTGTTTGCCTGCCAGAAATTCTGACGTTATGTTAATAAGTTAGTTATGTTAATAAACATTAGAACTATAACAAACAAAGATAGGAACACAGGGCGTTGTGCCTTTCCTACCGGATTTTGTGGAAATGATTTCCCATAATCCACTGAGCAAACTAAGCCTGGAGGCAAAACCCATGGAGATGTTGTCAGGAGCCGAGATGGTTGTCCGATCGTTAATCGATCAGGGCGTTAAGCATGTATTCGGTTATCCCGGCGGGGCCGTACTTGATATCTACGATGCCCTGCACACGGTCGGAGGCATTGATCACGTGCTGGTGCGCCATGAACAAGGTGCGGTACATATGGCCGATGGTTATGCGCGTGCCACAGGTGAGGTTGGGGTGGTGCTGGTCACATCTGGCCCCGGTGCGACCAATGCCATAACCGGTATTGCAACGGCGTATATGGATTCAGTGCCGATGGTGGTGCTTTCTGGTCAGGTCCCTAGCTCTTTGATTGGCTTTGATGCTTTCCAGGAGTGCGATATGGTGGGGATTTCCCGGCCAGTCGTCAAACACAGCTTCCTGGTTAAACGAACTGAAGACATCCCGACCGTATTGAAAAAAGCATTTTATCTGGCATCGACAGGCCGCCCAGGGCCGGTAGTTATTGATCTACCAAAAGATATCGTCGGTCCAGCAGTGAAAATGCCTTATGCCTACCCTGAGCAAGTCAGCTTGCGCTCTTATAACCCGACGGTACAAGGCCATCGCGGGCAGATTAAACGCGCACTGCAAACCATTTTAGCGGCTAAAAGACCTATCATGTATGTCGGCGGCGGGGCCATTAACTCAGCTTGTCATGAAGAGTTACTGACTTTGGCTGAAAAGCTTAATTTACCGGTCACCAGCTCCCTGATGGGATTAGGGAGTTTCCCTGGGACGCATCGCCAAAGTGTGGGTATGTTGGGGATGCACGGGACGTTTGAGGCCAACATGGCGATGCACAATACGGACCTGATTTTTGCCGTTGGCGTGCGCTTTGATGACCGTACCACCAATAATCTGGCGAAATATTGCCCGAATGCTGCTGTGGTGCACATTGATATCGACCCAACATCTATATCAAAAACCGTGGAAGCTGATATCCCGATTGTTGGCGATGCCAAGCAAGTTCTGACACAAATGCTGGACTTGTTGCCTCAGATTGATTGCGCGCAAGACTTTGATAGTTTACGTGATTGGTGGCAATCTATTGAACAATGGCGCGCCCGTGATTGCCTGAGTTACGCCAAAGACAGTGGAAAAATCAAGCCGCAGGCGGTGATTGAAACACTACACCGGCTGACCAAAGGTGATGCCTATGTCACCTCTGATGTTGGCCAACATCAGATGTTCGCCGCCCTCTACTATCCATTTGATAAACCACGGCATTGGATCAATTCCGGCGGCCTGGGCACCATGGGTTTTGGTCTGCCAGCGGCCCTTGGGGTGAAACTGGCTCTACCGGATGAAACTGTGGTGTGTGTCACCGGTGATGGCAGTATCCAAATGAATATTCAGGAATTATCTACCGCTCTACAATACAACTTGCCGGTATTGGTCTTGAACCTGAATAACCGTTATCTCGGCATGGTGAAGCAGTGGCAGGATATGATCTATTCTGGCCGACATTCACAGTCTTACATGGATTCTCTGCCTGATTTCGTCAAATTGGCCGAAGCATATGGTCATATTGGCGTTTCTATCCGCACACCGGATGAGTTGGAAAGTAAACTGGCCGATGCTTTGACACAATTATCTGAGACCAATCGTCTGGTATTTGTGGATGTAACTGTCGATGAAACAGAACATGTTTATCCGATGCAGATTCGCGGCGGTGGCATGGACGAAATGTGGCTTAGTAAAACGGAGAGGACATAATTATGCGCCGCCGGATTTTATCAGTTTTGCTGGAAAACGAATCAGGTGCCTTATCAAGAGTGGTGGGCCTGTTTTCTCAGCGCGGTTATAACATTGAAAGTTTGACGGTAGCACCGACCGACGATCCTACGCTGTCGAGAATGACCATCCAGACCGTGGGCGATGCCAAGGTTCTGGAGCAGATTGAAAAACAGCTACATAAATTAGTCGATGTATTGCGTGTTAGCGAGCTGGTTTCCGGCTCACATGTTGAGCGCGAAATCATGTTGGTGAAATTGCAGGCCAGCGGTTACGGGCGTGAAGAAGTGAAGCGCTGTGCTGAAATCTTCCGAGGGCAGATTGTGGATGTTACCGCGACGCTTTACACCGTGCAGCTTGCTGGCACCAGTGACAAATTAGATGCATTTTTAAATGCGGTGCGGGAAGTGGCAGAAATTGTTGAAGTTGCTCGCTCCGGTATTGTCGGTGTTTCCCGCGGTGACAAGATCATGCGTTAGTTATTTAATACTGACTAATCTCCAATTATCAGGCTCAGCCAGTATGCTGGGCTTTTTTTTTCTTATTTTTTAACCTGGATAGCGTTATATGAGGGTTAAAGCGGTTGCTCAATAGTGAGTTCTGCTGTTAGATCATATCCATGGTTAAACTATGTCTATAGACTTCTTAGTCTAGCCTACAATATTACTTTACAGGGTTTATAAGGGGTCTATGTGAAACTGGATGAAATCGCGCGCCTTGCAGGTGTTTCGCGCACTACGGCCAGTTATGTCATTAATGGCAAAGCGAAACAGTACCGAGTCAGCGATAAAACAGTCGACAAAGTTATGGCGGTTGTCAGGGAACATAACTATCACCCAAATGCTGTTGCGGCAGGGTTGCGCGCGGGCAGAACCCGTTCAATTGGTTTGGTTATCCCGGATTTGGAGAATACCAGCTATACCCGTATCGCGAATTATTTGGAACGTCAGGCTCGCCAGCGGGGTTATCAACTGCTGATCGCCTGCTCGGAAGACCAACCTGATAATGAAATGCGTTGTATCGAGCACTTGTTACAGCGCCAGGTTGACGCCATTATTGTTTCTACTGCGCTGCCACCTGAGCACCCTTTTTACCAGCGCTGGGCAAATGATCCATTACCGATAATCGCACTCGATCGCGCGCTTGATCGGGAACATTTCATTAGTGTCGTCGGCGCGGATCAAGAAGATGCACAGATGTTGGCTCAAGAACTACGTACATTCCCGGCAGAGTCGGTATTGTATCTGGGCGCGTTGCCAGAGTTGTCGGTCAGTTTCCTGCGGGAGATGGGATTCCGTGAGGCATGGAAAGACGATCCGCGTAAGGTTGATTACCTGTATGCCAACAGTTACGAGCGCGAAGCTGCTGGGGCGCTGTTTGCGCAGTGGCTGAAGACTCATCCCATGCCGCAAGCGCTGTTTACCACCTCATTCCAGCTATTGCAGGGCGTCATGGATGTCACTTTAAAACAAAGTGGGCGTTTACCCAGTGATCTGGCGATTGCCACTTTTGGTGATAATGAGCTGTTAGATTTCCTCGAATGCCCAGTATTGGCAGTGGCCCAGCGTCACCGCGATGTCGCTGAACGTGTGTTGGAGCTGGTATTAGCCAGTTTGGATGAACCACATAAACCGAAACCGGGGTTAACCCGCATTCGACGCAATTTATTCCGCCGCGGTAGCTTAAGCCGCAAATAGTTTACGTTTTAGTCAATCAGGGCTCATCCGAGGCCCTGATTGCAAGTCACCACAATCAAACATATCCTGCGACGCGAAACAGCCTGCGGCAATACTCCAAAAAATAGCCATAAGCCACCCCCATCGCCATTGAAACCAAGGCGTTACTCGCGACTGCCGTGGTGATTTGTTCTAAATCCGCACCAACAGACCACAGAATCACGGCATAGACGGGTGACTGGAAACTGACATAAGCCAGTAAGTCGGCAAGGTTCCTCGCCCACATATATTCGCCTGCATGGCGACGTGCAAAACGGATGAACGCATCACGATACACGCCGTAGGGCCAGGCAATCAGAATATTGACGGGAATTGAGACCAGCCGGGAAGAGAGTGATTGCTGGAATGTCATTCCAGAGATCACTATTTCAATTATCATACCGATGACAAAGCAATACACCACAAGTGCAAAAGTATCGGCTGCGGCACTACGCAGACGGGACCCAGTTGAAAACATGGTCATTAACTCCCTAATTGGGGGAAAAATCTGTCAGAATCTCAAATATTAAGATTAATGACAGGTTTTATGTATTGCTCATTATTTGCATTGCAGGTAATTATGTTGTTGTTTTGCTTTTTGTGTAGTTTACAGTGCTATTGTTTTCAATATAACCAGCTTAAAATTTTTATTTTTAACATTTGTCTGATTTTTATACTTCCTACTGCATGGAATTGGGCTTTTCGTGGTTTTTTAAATGGCGTCATATATGTTTTTTATTTAAAAACATATGGTTAATCATTTCGATGA
>NZ_CACVAD010000092.1 GCF_902726545.1 Yersinia artesiana
CGGCAGAATTTGCCCGAAGTCATCAAAAAGGTCCGGATCTCTAGTTTAGCCTGGTACGGATATTGGGAGGAGGTCAAAAACCGGAAACCTCAAAAAGTGTCTGGAACTAAAACAGGGATACTTACAATATCAGTTTTATTCGCCTGCAGGGAAAATGGTGCTATCTGGCGCTTGTCGTTGATTTATATTCACGCCGAATTATCGGTTCAGCACTTTCATTAACCGCTGATGCAGCTCTGGTATGTAGAGCCTTGCGTAATGCGCTGGAAACACGATCACATAATGGGTGTCTACTGTTCCATTCAGATCAAGGCGTTCAATATAAAAGCAACAAATACAGAAAGTTGCTCTGGCACTATGGCGTAATACAAAGCATGAGCCGCAGAGGGAACTGCCTGGATAATTCCCCTATGGAAAGGGTCTTTCGCAGCCTTAAAAGCGAATGGATCCCGAAAGGGGGGTATGGTTATTTTAGTCATGCAGTGAGCGATATAAACCAATGGATAAATGGTTACTACAATGCATATCGACCTCACACCAACAACGGCGGTTTACCCCCATGTTTGCATGAGGAAAAATGGAAACAGGTTATTCCAGTGTCCTGATTTTGTGATCCACTACACCAGACATACCAGCCGCTGCGGGCCACCCGGAGGACGCGACACATAGTTTTGATGCTGAACTCAGCCTGATGTTTTTCAATAAAGACATACTTCATTTAAGGCGCTTCGCGAAGTATGTCGCTGCCTTTTGGAGGATAGCCAGTTCCTAAGCTTGTTCCGCCAGCTGTCGCTTTAACCGGACATTTTTTGCGGCCACCTCACTTTCACGTTCTGAAGAGGTCATTTGTTGCTGTTGCTTACTACGCTAGGTATAGAGCTGCAATTCATAAAGACTGAGCTTGGCGGACAGCAGCGACGCCAATGCGTTCCGCAAGCTTTAGGGCTTCGTTGCTAAATTCAGGCGTATGTTGCTTACGTGGCTTCTTACTGGTTGATACGGATTTTGTCATGTGATCGACCTCTGGTAGAGAGTTTACTCACTTAGTCGCGTGTCCACTATTGGCGGGTAAGATCATGTAATTACATTGTAAGGGAAAGGGCAGCTCTACTTGCATTGGGTCGATGTCCATATAATCTATTTAGATTCTATTCAGGTAATTTTTAAAGAAACAATGTGTAACTTGATAAAATAAATAGGGAAGGTGCGAACAAGTCCCTGATATGAGATCATGTTTGTCATCTGGAGCCATGGAACAGGGTTCATCATGAGTCATCAACTTACCTTCGCCGACAGTGAATTCAGCAGTAAGCGCCGTCAGACCAGAAAAGAGATTTTCTTGTCCCGCATGGAGCAGATTCTGCCATGGCAAAACATGGTGGAAGTCATCGAGCCGTTTTACCCCAAGGCTGGTAATGGCCGGCGACCTTATCCGCTGGAAACCATGCTACGCATTCACTGCATGCAGCATTGGTACAACCTGAGCGATGGCGCGATGGAAGATGCTCTGTACGAAATCGCCTCCATGCGTCTGTTTGCCCGGTTATCCCTGGATAGCGCCTTGCCGGACCGCACCACCATCATGAATTTCCGCCACCTGCTGGAGCAGCATCAACTGGCCCGCCAATTGTTCAAGACCATCAATCGCTGGCTGGCCGAAGCAGGCGTCATGATGACTCAAGGCACCTTGGTCGATGCCACCATCATTGAGGCACCCAGCTCGACCAAGAACAAAGAGCAGCAACGCGATCCGGAGATGCATCAGACCAAGAAAGGCAATCAGTGGCACTTTGGCATGAAGGCCCACATTGGTGTCGATGCCAAGAGTGGCCTGACCCACAGCCTAGTCACCACCGCGGCCAACGAGCATGACCTCAATCAGCTGGGTAATCTGCTGCATGGAGAGGAGCAATTTGTCTCAGCCGATGCCGGCTACCAAGGGGCGCCACAGCGCGAGGAGCTGGCCGAGGTGGATGTGGACTGGCTGATCGCCGAGCGCCCCGGCAAGGTAAGAACCTTGAAACAGCATCCACGCAAGAACAAAACGGCCATCAACATCGAATACATGAAAGCCAGCATCCGGGCCAAGGTGGAGCACCCATTTCGCATCATCAAGCGACAGTTCGGCTTCGTGAAAGCCAGATACAAGGGGTTGCTGAAAAACGATAACCAACTGGCGATGTTATTCACGCTGGCCAACCTGTTTCGGGCGGACCAAATGATACGTCAGTGGGAGAGATCTCACTAAAAACTGGGGATAACGCCTTAAATGGCGAAGAAACGGTCTAAATAGGCTGATTCAAGGCATTTACGGGAGAAAAAATCGGCTCAAACATGAAGAAATGAAATGACTGAGTCAGCCGAGAAGAATTTCCCCGCTTATTCGCACCTTCCATAGATAAACCCTGTCGATAACATATATATCTCAACCTCATTAGAGATAATTGGTATATAATCACACTCCCGGATTCCAAAAAAGGAACAGTTGTGGTCACAATCTGCCTTAACATGATTGTGCGAGATGAATCGCACATTATAAAAAAGACCCTTTCTAATATTTTAGATAAAATACCGATTTCATCGTGGGTCATTTGTGACACTGGTTCATCAGATAATACTCCCAAACTGATTAGGGAGTTTTTTGCGCAAAGGAAGGTACCTGGTAAATTATATCACGATCAATGGATTGATTTTTCACATAACCGAAACTTGGCACTAAACCGATGCGATGGCATGTCTGACTATATACTCTTTTTCGACGCAGACGACAGAATTGAGGGAACAGTTGATACATCTAATCTAACCCATCATAGTTATTTCCTGAAAATGAGTAATGAAACACATTCTGTCACTTATTACAGGAAACTACTCGTCCGCAACGGATTATCATTCAAATGGCGTGGTGTGTTACATGAGTATCTTGAAGATAAATACCATGATACCGGAACTATTAATAGCGACCATTTCATCATTTCAGGGCGTACTGGATCGCGTAACAATACATGTAGAAAGTATCATCGCGATGCAGAGATATTAGCAACAGCATATCATCAGTGTAAAGAACAAGATTTAATGCCCAGATATGCTTTTTATTGCGCACAGTCATACCATGATGCTGCAGTGCAGGATGAGAAAAACAGGTCTGAGTTGTATAGTAGATCTATTGAATGGTATCTACTGCGCCTGAAGTTGTCCGGCTTCACAGAAGAACGGTATTTTAGTCTGCTTAGAATTGGCCTTATTCATGAGCGTTCAGGGAGAATTTCAGATGCTATCCCTTTTTTACTAGAGGCCTTTGAAGAAAATCCCCTCAGGGCAGAAAGTTTATACCATTTGGCAAGAATATATCGTTCACTTGGGAAAAATAACTTGGCATTTAGGTTCGCTAAAATGGCTAAGGAAATAAAAAAACCAATAGGTAACTTTCTCTTCCTTGATAATGTGATATACGATAACTGGATTGATTATGAGATAATGGTCAACGCAATTGAAATAGGTTTATATCCGATCGCTTACCATTCAGCACGTGAACTACTGACATTTGGCACAAATCCATCTGCCACATCGAAGGCTACGGAGATTATTAATTTTTTGATATCCCGTTCACTTATAACAGTTGTTGATCAGGATATCATAAAAAAATCAACTAAAAATAGTGTCTAAGGGGTTGAGGTAATTTCTCAGTGTCAAAATTGTCTCCTATCGCTCTAAATTTTTAATTTGAGGGTATCGAATGGTAAGTGAAACGAGCTTTCCCTGAATAAAAAATTAGCATACTAAATAACTGCGCCTATTAACGCTCCACTTTTTTTACCCTATGATTATTGCCGGGAAAAGGTGATGTGGCTTTCATAAATTGCCGGACGTTTTTCAGTAATTGCCACATTGTCCGGCAACGGTGGTTACGCGTTACCGTTTCGTGTAACGGCAGCCAAAGCAACTCTATTTTGTTCACTCACGGGGAGTAAACTGGCTGATAAATAATAATAAATTTAGCATTTTCCTTCAGCCACTTCAGCGTCTTTTTATTCTTGAGAATGATGTAGTTGTCCACGATCAGCGTGATCGTTTTTGCACTTCGATATGTGCTTTTTAAATGACTTAACATCCTTATAAATAAATCTGAGTTTTTACTTGCCCCACTGACATAATCCACTCGTCCAGTTCCGGCATAAAGGATCCCGGCAAGGTAATGCTTTTCATTTTTTCCTGGTGTAGGAATAACTTTTTGCTCTCCCTTTTTCTGCCAGTTTGCGCCGATTTTGGGATTCAAATCGATATCGGTAATCCCCTCGAAAAATCGGTATGTTCATAAGTATAATTTTCTACTAACTTGATTTAAAAAGGATTTCTATGACCCGAAGGGCAGCTAAGCTCAACGATCACGTTTTACTGACAGTCAGATCATCGCCATTCTTAAACAAGCTGAAGTCGGAACTCTTGTTCCAGGCTGTCCGTTTACCCAATGTGATTGATGACTTCAATCGTGAAGCCTTGCTATTGAGGTTGATTTTTCCCTGCCAGCTATCCTTGTCATAAGAACGCTGGAGCAGCTCATTAAATGGAAAGGAAAACCGGCTTCAATTCGTTGTGATAATAGTCTAGAGTATATAGGTAATACACTGATAACATGGGCTGAAAAGCAAGATATTCGACTCAATTTTATTCAGCCGGGCAAACCTTAGCAGAATGCCTATATTGAGCGTTATAACCGGACAATACGCTATGACTGGCTGGGACAGAGCCTGTTTTCATCATTGAATGAATTGCAGGACTATGCGACAAAATGGCAATGGTTCTATAATCACGAACGACCGAACATGGCACTGAATGGTTTTACACCGATGCAGCATATTCATTACATGAACTGATTCTACTTATCGCCTCCGCTAAAAATAGAGGAATTACCATTTCAGGCTTCGCGAAGTATGTCGCTGCCTTTTGGAGGATAGCCAGTTCCTCAGCTTGTTCCGCCAGCTGTCGCTTTAACCGGACATTTTTTGCGGCCACCTCACTTTCACGTTCTGAAGAGGTCATTTGTTGCTGTTGCTTACTACGCTAGGTATAGAGCTGCAATTCATAAAGACTGAGCTTGGCGGACAGCAGCGACGCCAATGCGTTCCGCAAGCTTTAGGGCTTCGTTGCGGTATTCAGACGTGTGCTGTTTGCGGGGCTTTTTATTTGTTGATGCTAGTTTTGTCATGAGTCACCTCTGGTTGAGAGTTTACTCACTTAATTGCGTATCCACTATTGCTGGGTAGGATCATGGAATATGCCGATCCAGAACTGGCGACTGGCAATGAGTCGTTTTATAATCGAGTTTAGTGACCGTCTGAGCCGTCACCTTTAATACAGTGACAGTTACACAAAATTACGGATAGGCTCAACTAATAGTATCTATTATGTCCCTTCCGGATATTATTGGTTAAGTCTAATATTACCTGATTTATGGTATTACGTTGATAGTCATTTTGAAAAAGAAACTCGCAAGATATTTTAGTTACGAAATTAATTATTTTATCGTCATGTATGATAGTGTTATATGAAATAGATGCTATCCTTAATGAGATATTCAAGCTTACCTTCTTTGGGAGGGAAATTACTGAATTTTTCAGGATACCTCCATCAACTAAAAATCGCATATTTGGTTGAAAACTTATTAGAGCGCATCCCCCCAATGATATATCAGAGATATCATATCTATAGCTCTCACCGTTTCTGAACTTACCATAGCAATAGAAATTGTCAATTTTTCTCAGGGTAAATCGCCGTTCTTTACGGCGTTGAGTAATAATCATTTTGATAGGTATGCTGGCTTCCATATATTCCCCTTGGGCACCATATCTTCCTATGCTCTTGGATAAAATGTTTATTTGACCTATATCACTATACAGTTTAAGTTCAATGACTTCATTTATTATAAAACTATCTTCGCAATAAAATGAGAAAGAGTCGACTCCAACACCAACGTTTGATATCCTTGCGACACCAACCTCCCCACCCTCAACTACCATTACCCCTGAAGTTTTTTTCTTCATCTCATCACGCAGAATAGCAATCTTTTCATATTTATCATTTATGTCTAATTGGTGCATAGTTAGTTTCCTTTGATCTTGACCCGCCATCTCCGGACAGCTTTTGTATCTTAAGTTAACGATGTCCGCTGCCGCCGATATTCCCTCGGGGAGTGATATCCCAGCGCGCTGTGCGGGTGGTTTTCATTGTAATGTGTGAACGCTGCTGCAAGGTTTCGCAGGGCTGTTCTCACATCTGGTTTTGGCATGAACGCGATATAGTCTTCCTTCATCGTCTTCACGAATCGTTCGGCCATGCCATTGCTCTGCGGGCTGCTCACCGCTGTTGTACACGGCTCCAGATTCAGCTCTCTGGCGAACCTCCGCGTTTCATGCGCGGTATATGCTGAACCGTTATCCGTCAGCCATTGAACCGGTGTGGTCGGCAGCCCGTCGCCGAAGCGCTTTTCCACCGACCTCAGCATCACATCCTGCACCGTCGAACTGTCGTAGCCTCCTGTGCTCGCTGCCCAGTCTATGGCTTCTCTGTCGCAGCAGTCCAGCGCGAACGTGACCCGCAGCTTCTCACCGTTGTCGCAGCCGAACTCGAAGCCATCTGAACACCAGCGCATATCGCTTTCTGCCACCGCGATTTTGCCCTTATGTTCACGCTTCGACCGCTCTGGTTTGTCATGCAGTAGCAGCAGATTATGCTCGCTCATAAGCCGGTAAAGCCGTTTGGCGTTCACGGGGGGCTGTCCCTCTGTACGACGTTGCGTACGCAGGATGCCCCACACACGGCGATAGCCGTAACTGGGCATATCGCTGATGATATCGAGGATCTCTGACAGTATTTCAGCGTCTGCTTCGTCATCACGCCGGTTACAGCGCCTGTCCTGCCAGTCGGCAGAACGGTTAATTCGCAGTGACAGCTGCGCACGCGACACGCCCATGGTGCGGCTGACCAGGGCTATTCCCCGTCCTTTGGCAACAAGGGCGCGTGCGCTATCCATTTTCGCGACTGAGCGTACTCCACGGCTTCTTTCAGGATCTCAACTTCCATCGTCTTCTTGCCCAGCAGGCGCTGAAGCTCCCGGACCTGCTTCAGAGCAGCAGTAAGCTCAGAAGCTGGAACAACTTCTTCTCCGGCCGCAACGGCGGTGAGGCTGCCTTCCTGATATTGCTTCTTCCACTTAAACAGCAGGCTGGGCTGGATGCCATGCAGGCGGGCGACATGGGAGACATTCATGCCCGGCTCCATCGTCTGCTGGATAATGGCGATCTTCTCCTGAGGAGTTTTACGTTTACGGACTTCTTGCCCTAACAGGATCCCGGTCATCTCAAAATTGGCGTTAGTGTTAGACATATATTCAAGCCTATCTCTTATCTGGAGATACAGCTACTGTCTGGTGTTTCAGGGGGCTACATCACATAGTTAGTTTCCTTACCCACAACAATATTAGAATTATTTTTAATTAGATCAAAATATAGTCTAAGAATCATACACTGCGTACTGTTTTTTTGTATTATTTATGATCTAAAAAACATATAAATATCTAATAATAGATTGATATTTATCATTTTTTTATACATTATTAATGAC
>NZ_CACVAD010000093.1 GCF_902726545.1 Yersinia artesiana
CATCCCGCACTGGGCAAATGCATAAGCCAGCGCCATGGAGCCAACTGCGGTGACTAACCATGAAACGATAGAAATCGTCCCAACTTCGGCGAGTTTGGTTGGTAGCATAATTATGCCAGACCCCATCATATTGACGGCGGTCAGAATAGTTAGCTGTACTACTCCCATCTTATTATTTGTTTTACTCATTTTTATTATCTCTTTTTAAATTTCAGAGACTGCGGGAATATTTCCCGCAGGTTTGAGTTATTGGTGTTGTATAATAGAAGTCTTCTTTTTTACTTATTTTTCATCATGTAGCCGTATGCGCGGTTCCATCCGTCTTCATCGACTTGTAAATAAACACCTTGTAATTCAGGTGCAAAGCCTGGCAATAAGTTAATACTTTCTTCAAGTGCCAGGAAATAACGTTGAGCAGCGCCCCCCCAAACTTCACCAGGGACAACACACAATACTCCCGGTGGGTAAGGAAGTGCGCCTTCAGCGGCAATTCGGCCTTCTGCTTTACACAATGGAACTAATTCAGCATGTCCACGAACGAATTCAATATTGGCATCCTGAGGATTCATCATGACTTTAGGGAAATATTGTTTGCGGAACATTTCTTTTTGCAGTTGTTTAACATCATAGCTGACATAAAGATCATGCATTTCCTGACATAATTTACCGATGGTATAGCCTTTATAACGAGTTTCGTTATTACGATAAACTGTTGGTAATACATCACTCAGCAATGCATCTTCTTCAATGAAACGTTCAAATCGAGCAATTTGTGCTACCAAATGTTGCATTTTCGCCAAGTCTTCTGCTGGCGTTAATAAGAACAGAATGGAGTTAAGGTCACATTTTTCTGGCACTATGCCATTTTCACGCAGGAAGTTAGCCAGAATAGTCGCCGGAATACCTGAGGCGGTATATTCGCCGGTATTGGTATCAATGCCTGGTGTAGTTAATAACAATTTACATGGGTCGACAAAGTATTGTGACGCTTCATAACCTTCAAAAGCATGCCATTTTTCGCCTGGAATGAAATTAAAGAAGCGTAAGTCTTGAGCCATAGCCTCGGTGTTATATTCTTGCCAAGGTTTACCATCAACTTCTACCGGCACAAACGGCTTAATCATATTACAGGTATTTAAGATCATTTTACGGGCTTCAATACCGGTCTTAACACAATCTAACCACATGCGCTGGCCACTTTTTCCTTCATGCATTTTCGCATTAACATCTAATGCTGCGAATAATGGATAGAATGGGCTGGTGGAGGCGTGCAACATAAAGGCATTATTAAAACGTTTATGGTTACAATAACGATCCTGGCCTTTAATATGTTTATCTTTCTTATGAATTTGTGAGGTTTGCGAAAAACCGGCTTGTTGTTTATGTACTGATTGCGTAACGATAATACCCGGATCGTTTTCATTCAGTTCAAGTAATAATGGTGAACAATCTTTCATCATAGGAATAAACTGCTCATAACCGACCCAAGCCGAGTCGAACAGAATATAGTCGCAAAGATGGCCGATTTTATCCACAACCTGACGAGCGTTATAAATGGTGCCGTCATAAGTACCTAATTGGATAATCGCCAGGCGGAATGGGCGCGCTTCATTGGCACGTTCCGGGGCTACGCTACGTATTTGTTCACGCAGATATTTTTCTTCAAAACAGTGGGCATCAATACCACCGATAAAGCCAAACGGGTTGCGGGCAGTTTCCAGATAAACCGGTGTAGCCCCTGCTTGGATCAGTGCGCCGTGGTGGTTGGATTTATGGTTATTACGGTCAAACAGTACCAGATCACCACGGGCTAATAGGGCATTGGTGGCGACTTTATTAGAAGCGGAAGTCCCGTTCAGCACGAAATAGGTTTTATCGGCGTTAAATACTTTTGCCGCATGTTTTTGAGCATCACAAGGTGCGCCTTCATGAATAAGCAAATCGCCTAATTTGACGTCAGCGTTACACATATCAGAACGGAAAATAGTTTCGCCGTAGAAGTCAAAGAATTGACGACCAGCCGGATGTTTACGGAAGAATTGACCACCTTGGTGCCCTGGGCAGGCGAAAGTAGAATTCCCCATTTCGACGTATTTTTTTAATGTATTGAAGAATGGAGGCAGCAACTCTTTTTCGTATTTTTCAGCTGCAGATTCCAGTTGTTTACCGTAAAAATCAGTATTGTCACCGCACAGTTCAAATACCCCATTTAAAGACGGTAATACATCGGTATTCAGTTCTTCTTCACAACAAACAGCGGCAAAAATCGGAATATCCAAACCTAATGAATGAATACCTTCAATAACACCATCATTAATGTCTTGAACAGAAAGCACCACAGCAGCTACATCAGTAAAGTCAGTGTGTAAAACATCCACAACTTCACGTTGTGATTCGAAACAGCTTATAGCTGATGTGCTTGCCGCGATATTTAATTTTTTCATCATGATTTCTCTTTTATTTTATTTAGGGTATATGAACCCGTCCAACATTTTTGCAAGTTGGATTTAGTCGTTTATTAAATTTTTGGTATAGCAGTCCGTATCAATGAATTTAAATTCATTAATAAATGAAACTGCTTTTCTGCGTAACACGTTGCCTTTATATCACTCATTACCTTTATATAAAAAAGGACTGAATTTAAGGCGCAGTAATCCTCATGTCATTTAGCATTAATGACAAAGGTGACATTTAATTTTTACAGGATAGCTATGTTTCTGCTGAAAGACTTAAACACCAGGCCAATAGAGATTGAGTTATAATTATCAACAATCTGTTAGGCGTTGAAATATTATCAAGTGTTGGTCATTTCGGAGAAAGCAGACAATAGTTAACATAACGAAAAAGTATCACGAGATTTTCGCTGTGGTTAAAATTGTGCATAGACAATGACTATCCAATAAAATCGGATGCCATCGCAGGAAGGGTATTATCTATAATGGTAATAAGAAAAATTAAAATAACTACGGTGTGCCGGCATCATTAAATGCGTTGTCCGCCTTATATGCGCCATTTTCTTGTTGTTATTTTCCATTTGCGTAAGGTCTCTTTTTTTAAAAAGAAGTTTTAGTTTTAAACATGGTCTTTAAAAACCAGGTTGATGGCGGCTATTTTAGTCATAACACTTATTCATTCTGTGACTCACATCATGTTTTTAGCCGATTTTTAAATGCCTTTTGACTAGAACGTGAATAAAACATCGTTTTTATGCGTTTTAAACGTTGTTTATTCAAAACTGTACTGGGTGTTATGCAAAACAGTAGAGTTATATTTAACACGGCAGATACATCGTCAGCGCTATTATTATGCGATATTAGCAATGAGAGCGGGTTCTTAATTGAAATTGTATTTTATTTGTTAAGCCAAAATTATTTGTTACATCCCAATTTATACGGAAATATTGCATATTAATTCAAATCAAGCATATGCAGTAAATGTTAGCTAAATCACGTTATCAGGCTGTTGCTCGTCTAAATCCCTATTTCTAGGAAGGATATGCTTGTCATCTTGTTGTCGTTAGAGATAAATGTGGCAAAACAGGGGCAAAAGCTGCCCCTGTGAGCAGGGATTTAACTGAATAGCGGTAGACTACTGTCGGTAAAGGGAATTTTTACCTGTATAACCTGCTGTTGACGAGTCAATTTGAGAGATAAAATCTCGCCATCATTGTCCACTTGCACGTCTAGCAGCGGGTCGAGGTTGTTCATATCAAATACGCAGGTGACCAGTGATTCGGGGTGATGATGACGCAAAATCAGATAATTGATATCACGCACGGACGGGTTTGCCGGAGCCAATCCCTGAAACAGAGTGGCATCTGCGGCGAGCCAGAGTGTTAGCGGGTGAGCCGCTGTTTGATAGCGGCACTGAATCACGCCATTCAGTGGTTGGGCCGTAACTTGATGTAAATATTGTAGTGGCCCGCTATCGCAGAAGGTCGCACTTTCTCCTACCGATTCAATTACCGACCCGTCGATATGCAGTGTCCAGTCCCACTGTTGTTGATGTGGATTGACGATGCTGCTGATATCGATAATTGTGTCTTCCAACCATAAAATGCGGCGGCGGAATTTGACATCACGGTAAGCCTCGCTATCCCATTGAATTCGGGTATGGCTGTCCAGCGTAGGAGCTTTTTGGCTCCAGTCGACCTCGGTATCCAACCAACTAAAGTTTGCCGATTGATGCCAGTGATGAATAACTGGCACAGCGGGCGGCTGATTTTTCTGGTTAATACTGAGCGTATTGTGGGTGGCACTATTTTTGTAATAACCATAATGCAGTTGTGCGCCATAACCGGTAGTGCCTAAATCCGGTAGAATCTCTTGCCCTTGCTCAAACAGAATGAGATTCAGCCGGTCATAATGGTCATGTTCACCCCCGTATGGACTGTGTTTTACCAGCAAAGCGCGGCCAGATTGCGGTTGGCGAAGAATGGTCAATCCACAATCTGGCGCATGCAGTGTATCTGTTGGAATGACATCAATCATTGGTGGTGGCAATTCTTCAACGCCGTACAGCAGCGCATCCAAATTTAAGCGCGGTTCCTGGCGATAAATATGATGTAGGGCGGCGGCGTATTCATCATTACCATAGGTTTTAAAGGCAAATTCATATAAATGGGCATGATTGAGCTGCTCCTGACCCACAGTGCAATCATTGATACGAGGGAATGTGCCATCGGGCATCAGTAATTTTAAAGGGAAACTGAGCATATCGCGGTAATAAGGTAACGCCAGCAGACTGTGACGGCTCCCGGCGGCCAGTTTTTCAAATGACCAGAAGCCTTGCAATGCATAAAAGTGATAATGTACCGAGCCTTCAAACCACAATCCTTCATTGAACAACCCATGTTCTAGCTGATAACGCAGGCCATACTCAGCATTCACCGCAAACTCAACATAGTGTTCCTCTTCGAGGATCAGGCCGATTACCGCGATAGCGCTGCTAATTTTTACTTCATGGTTATGCAACTGACGGGTGCGATGTTGCATCAGGAAATCAGCCCCTTCGCGTAACAAGCGCCCGGCGATGCAATCACGTTGTTCCTGACTGAGCGCATCAGCAATAAAATCATAACCCAAGGCAAAATCGAGCAGACAATTGGCCTCACACAAGGTTTGTGCATTGGCTTTGCCCGGCCCGTTGTAAGGGATACCGCCGTGCACTTCATAGTCGGGATAGTAGCGAGCATAATCTATCAAAATATCCCGTACCTTTTCGAAGTAGCGTATCTCGCCAGTGAGTTGCCACAGCAAACCGAGCTGATTACAGGCCTTGGCATTTAAGCCGTTAAGCGCCCGCCACCAGGCGCCATCATAGGGTTCTCCGCTAAACAAATGAGAGTCTATCGGGCAACGGTGTTGCGTCGGTGAATAGCGATCCCACGCCAACTTCACACCGTGATCGGGGCAATAATAGTAATGATTCCAGGTGGCGATACCGGTGGCAGGGACTAGTGTGTCTGAGCCCAGAACCACCTGATTATCCTCAATCAGCGTGGCAATAATCTCGGACTGCTGCACGCTATTTCCCTGTTGTTGCATCACGCGCTGGCGGATTTTAGCCATCTGCCTGTCCGTAAACTGCTTCATATCTGGTGTGTCCTCGACGGTGCTTATTTTTTGGCGATTAGGGGCTGTGTTATCGGGTAGAGCAAGATTTCGACGGCATCCGGGTATTTGGCCATCAGGTATTGCGCTTTCTGCTGGAAATCAGGATCAGTTGGGTAGGCACGGGCGGCAGTCATCATATTGATCAGTGCTTTTTTATCTTGTACGCCATCCAGATCTTTATACGGCCAGGCTTGGTCGGTATTGATAAAGCCCGCGACATATTGATAGCCTTTTTTCAGGCTGTGTTCGTCAAGGCTAAAATTCCAGATATCTTTATTGGCAACTTCCCCCAGTCGACCGAGCTTGTTGTAAGCTTCGAGATGGAAATTGCTGTAATGCCACGGACGGGTGCGCTCCAGCTCAGCATTCTGACGGCCCTGGATATCAAAATGTGATGGAATTCGGCGTAGTTGAGTGATTTCCAGGCGCTTTTGCGCTGCGGCTTTTTGGTCACTGAATAGCGCAAAAGAGGCGGCCTGCATATCAAAATAGGTGCCGTGGTTATTGTGCCAATTATCCTCTTCGAAACCATTCTGGCTGGTGGTCATCCATTGGTAAAAATCTTTGTACCACAGTTTGATGGCTTGATAGTCGGCTTCAGTGAGAACATTGGCGGGCCTTATCAATTCAACCGCATCTATCACGTCTACCAGTGCCCGGCTATCGATCAGACCAATACCTCGGCCTTCATTGATTCCTGGAATAGCTTGAGCATATTGGAGATTTGGGTTCATTCGGGTATTCGGATTGACGAACCAGTTGACTAATTGTTCGCGTGCTTTGTCGGCATACTCCGGTTTGCCGGTAAAGCTATAAGCCAGTGCCAGATAATAGACATCTTCACTGAAGTTGTTCATGCGCTTTTTATCTGTCGCATCACTGTTGGCATCAGGGTTTGTTTCGCCGTCTTTGCGCAAATAAGGCATACCGTCTTTCTTGCTTGGGTCCGGCCACCAATAAGGTGGGAAGCTGTAATAGTCGTGTTTGTCGCCACTGGCGGCTAACAGGCTTTTATCCATGACGGAATAGAGCGGTTTTTTCAAGGCCTTGTCAGCCTTAGCTATCAGATTTTTATAGGATTTTTCATATAATGGGTTGTTCTGCTTAATTTGTTCAATGCTGTAGTTAATATCATCCATTTTTAATAATAATGGCTGGCTTTCCGCAGCATAAATAAAGGGAGAGGACCCCAGAAGAATAGCCATTAATAGGTTTTTTTTAGCCAAAATTTTCATCATCACTTTCC
>NZ_CACVAD010000094.1 GCF_902726545.1 Yersinia artesiana
TCACTATACCATCTGCAATGGCAGGGAATCATAGTGATAATAATGTTTGTTTTTATTCTAATGATAATTATTCTGAAAAAATGGGAGGTAAGAAATTCTGTGTTCCATACTATACTGAGGATGAATGGTTGTTTAATCAATGGAATAATAATATTTCTTCGATTAAAATTCCGCCATATTTAAAGGTCGATGTTTTCAGTGATTATTCCTTCACAGGAAAGTCTGCTACGTTTTATAGTGATACTAACTCTGCTGCTTTAGCTGTTCATGGATTGACGAGCGATATAAGCTCTTACCGGGTGTTACCAAGAAATATCTATCCAGACAGTAAAAGAGTGGTATTCAATTTTCACTCTGAAAACTTACCTGAAAATTATTTCAGTTATAATTATTATACTAACAGCGGGCACAGTATGTTTTTGGTAAAACAGAAACAGCCTATTGGTATTGATGGGCACAGCTCATACATCTTTTACAGCCACGCCGGGCAGATAATGACCGCCTTTTTCGGGTTGGGTTTTGAACGCAATCTATACTGTCTCACGCCCACCGACCGGCGGAGCAGCAGCTTAAATGCTGATGTGGCTTTTACCTACTGTGATTTTAATAACACGGGACAAAACTGGTTTCCGGCGACTGTAGCAGAAAAAACAGTATTAATTAACCATGGAACCGGCACCGCGCTATCTCTGGATCATACTGGTTTCTATGTCAGTTTACATGTTAGCCCGGTAAATAATCTACCTGGCAGAATAGAACAACATATTCCGCAACAGATAACCGTTGATGAAAATGCACTATGGTTTGATGAGTCTACAATCCAGGGGTGGAAAGAAAATGCAGTCAGGCCCTTCCTCCAATATAAAGAAATACTAGAGTCTATAAATGACAATGATCAGCGCGATGAAATTGTCCATCATCTGGATGAGCCTGATGATACTTATATCTATTTGGGGAAAAAAGGAAGTAAGAGGCATATTTATTATAATGCTGAAACTCAATCTTTGACGGCTTACAATAAATTAAGTGATGGTAGAGAATTAATTGAGTCCTCATGCCTTTCATTATTGGATGACGGAACTGACCATCCTTCACCTGTCAGTTTTACTTATCATCGCAATAATTATAGTGACAATAGCCTGGAATATCGTTGTGACAACGGTGTGGCTTATAATATGTACACCAAAAGATGGTATTTCATGGCTGATTGGGAACACCACTATTTGGTTAATGGGCATGAAAATAAAACGCTTCACTTTTATGTTAATGATAAGCCTCTAACCCAGAATTATCTTGGTGTGTTGACTGGCCCTGAACTTGGCGCTCTGATTGGCGTGGCCGTGAATTTTGAGAAAAGAACACCACACGATGCGGTATTTATTAATAATCCGGCATTAGCATATTTATTGGATGTTGAAAAAGGAGTTTGTATGTTGAGTGGGGTAACTGATGATAACGGCACTCACTGTGCGGAACTGAATAAGAACTGGTCTTCAATCGATAGTGGGGTGCTGAGCACCCTTCTTAGCCGCTACTATATTCCCTGGATGTTGTCGCAAGTCGCCCATAAATTGAACTCCAGAGAATGGACAGATGAATTGAATGCTTTTTTGCAAAAAGTTGAGACTCTGGAAACCTTTTTCGAGCAGCATAAAGAGCAACCCGCCGATAACGCAAAATTACAACAAGCCAAAAATTTGTTCGTCGAGTTTTTGCAGAACTATCATTCCACCGGGTATGAACAAGTCTGGCATCAAGTTGCGTATGTACTAAATCGGATAGATTCCCTTCTTGCGAGAAGCACAGTGAGCGAGTGACGATGATGACAAAATGTGATGTAAGTCACATTTAACTTTGCCCACTCACAAATGGGGGTATAATCTTGACGAATCTTTACAACTAAACTAAATGTTTAACATCTTTATCTTATAACTCACATCGCCATCAGGCGGGAAGTCCATTCATTACTAGTCAAGATTGCCACTGCCGCAGGGTGTTTCATACGGCAGTTTAGCTCGCAGTAACCCGCATCTGTTAACGCCATGCCGATAGCATGTCCATTTATTCAACAGATGAATACTGCGCGCGTGCTCTTTTGTGGAGAAAAAACATGTCGGTAACTCGCTCTGCGATACCTCAGTTGCGCGGTATTTCGCGTCGTCGCCTGCTAGGGTATGTTGGTGTCGGGCTGGTCAGCAGCCTGATGAACCCCCTCTCTTTGGATGCTTTCGCCGCATCAACTCAAACCTTACCGCAGAATTTGGAAAGATTCATGTTGGTTTCCCGCGCACTGACGGGCAAACGCCAGCTTAATGCGCAGGTTGGTCAGCGTATCTATCAGGTCTTACTCGGTAAAATCGGTGGTTTTGACCAAAAACTCGCCTTATTACAACCGCTACCCGCTGGTGAGCCTCAGCAATGGTCGCCATTACAGCAGCAGATTGCCCGGCAGATTTTGCAAGGTTGGTATGTGGGTGTCATTGGTGAAGGAACTGATGCGGCAGTTATCAGTTATGAAAATGCGTTAATGTTCGATGCGGTATCCGATGTGCTGGTTATTCGCTCTTATTGCCCGAATAAACCCGGATACTGGGCTGCAAAGCCTGATGTCGCCTTATAATTTTGGAGAATACATTTATGGCCGACACACTCAAGGCGGATATCGTCGTCATTGGTTCGGGCGTTGCTGGCGGTTTGGTTGCGCATCAATTGGCTATGGCGGGCAAATCAGTATTGGTTTTAGAAGCAGGTCCGCGCCTTTCGCGCTGGGAAATTGTGGAAAACTTCCGCAATCAACCCGACAAGTCAGACAATATGGCACCTTATCCCTCCACATCCTATGCCCCTCATCCTGAATCTAACCCAAATAATAACTATCTGATTCAAAAGGGTGAACACCCATATGATGTGCAATATATTCGCGCTGTGGGCGGCACCACCTGGCACTGGGCAGCATCCGCCTGGCGTTTCTTGCCAAATGATTTCAAGCTAAAAACAATTTATGGCGTTGGGCGCGACTGGCCGATTGACTACGCAGCGCTGGAAAAATGGTATTTACGCGCAGAGCAGGAGTTAGGTGTTTGGGGGCCGAGTGATGAAGATCTTGGTTCACCGCGCAGTGCGCCTTATCCAATGGCACCGCTGCCGCTGTCGTGGAATGAACAGCGCATTAAAACCGTGCTAAACAGCCACACTCTCAATGGCAGTCCCTTTGATGTGGTGACCGAGCCTGTGGCGCGCAACAGCCGCCCTTATGATGGCCGTCCCACCTGTTGTGGCAACAATAACTGCATGCCAATTTGCCCGATAGGGGCGATGTACAACGCTATTACCCATGTTGAAAAAGCCGAGCTTGCTGGTGCTGTTATCCGCCCACAAGCCGTGGTTTATAAACTGGAAGTCAATGACCAACAGCAGGTCACCGCCGCCCTGTTTAAGGATGCGCAGGGTAATGAGCATCGCGCTGAGGGTAAGTATTTTGTGCTGGCGGCCAATGGTATTGAAACGCCAAAACTGATGCTGATGTCCACCAGTGATAAAAATCCGCTTGGCGTTGGGAATAGCTCCGATATGGTTGGGCGCAATCTGATGGATCACCCAGGCACTGGCGTGACCTTTATGGCTAATGAACCGTTGTGGCCGGGGCGTGGCCCGCAGGAAATGACCTCTTTGATTGGTTTTCGGGATGGTGCATTTCGATCCGAATATGCGGCGAAAAAGATTCATTTATCCAACTTGTCGCGCACGGATCAGGTCACTATTGAGTTACTCAAGCAGGGGGAATTGCAGCTTGGGCCTCAGTTGGATGCGAAAATCCGCGATCGGGCGGCGCGCTTTGTGCAGTTCGATAGTTTCCATGAAATCCTACCGCATGTAGAAAATCGCATTATTCCCAGCCCGACCGAGAAAGATGCCATCGGCATTCCGAAGCCAGAGTTTTACTATGCGATGGATGATTATGTGCGCAAAAGTGCGGTGCACACGCAGCAAGTCTATGCTGAGGCCGCCAGGCTGATGGGCGGTACAGAAGTGCAGTTCCACAATAACTTCGCCAATAATAACCATATTACTGGCACCACTATTATGGGTAATGACCCGAAAGATTCAGTGGTGGACAGTGATTGCCGCACCCATGACCACAAAAATTTGTTTATTGCCAGTAGCAGCGTGATGCCCACTGTCGGTTCTGTTAACTGTACTTTGACGATTGCCGCGCTCTCTCTGCGTATCGCTGAAACACTCAAGGCTGAGGTGTAATATGAAAAAGCAAACCTTGGCTCACTCGATGAAATTCCTGTTTATCGCATTCGGATTAGCTGCAACCGGCTATGCCAGTGCAGATGCTAATTTAATTGCGCGTGGTGAGTATCTGACTAAAGCCGCGGACTGTGTGGCGTGCCATACCACCAAAGAGGGTAAACCCTTTGCCGGCGGATTAGCCTTTAAAACCCCGATGGGTACCTTATATTCACCGAATATCACACCTGATAAAGAAACCGGGATTGGCAGTTGGACGGATGAGGAATTTTTGCGCGCATTGCATGAAGGCAAAGGCAAAAATGGCGAAAATCTCTATCCTGCATTCCCTTACACCTCTTATACCTTGCTGACTGATGATGATGTTAAAGCGATTAAAGCTTATTTGTTCAGCTTGCCTGCGGTGCATCAGCCGAATCGCGACAATGACATGCCGTTCCCATTCAATCAGCGCTGGGGGTTGTGGTTCTGGAATCTGGTGAATTTTGAGGGGCAGCGCTTCCAGCCCGATACCAGTAAGGATGCACAATGGAATCAGGGGGCTTATTTTGTTGAAGCGCTCGGGCACTGCGGTGAATGTCATACCCCGCGTAATATCACTATGGGGATGAAAGACAGCAAAGCTTATTCTGGTGCCGATATTGATGGTTGGACAGCATTCAATATTACCTCTGATCCGCATGCCGGAATTGGTGGCTGGAGTCAGGAGCAGGTGGTGCAATATCTGCGTAGCGGGCATGTTGACGGTAAAGCACAAGCTGCCGGGCCGATGGCAGAAGTGATCGAAAACAGTACCCGCCATCTGACTGACAGTGATCTGAATGCGATGGCGGTTTATTTGCGCACGCTGAAACCATTGAATCCCGATGATGAAACCAAGAGCCGCTCGGATTGGGGGCAGTCGGCAACCAGTGTTAATACCTTACGCGGCATGCCTTTCACCGCAGATAACAATACCGACGGTGCGCGTTTGTATCTGGGGAATTGCGCCAGTTGCCACAGCTTTACCGGTGAAGGGGTGAAAGACGGTTATTACCCATCATTGATGAAGAACTCGGTGGTCGGGGCATCCACGCAAAATAACCTGATTAATGTGATTCTTCACGGTGTGGCGCGCAAAACCAATGATGGCGAGGTCTTTATGCCCGGTTTTGCCAATACATTAACGGATGAACAGGTGGTTAGTTTGAGCAATTATCTGTTGCAACAGTTTGGTCAACCGACTTTGAATATCAAAGCTGAGGATGTTAAAGCATTACGTGAAGAGTAATTAATAAATAAAGATAAGGGAGCTTCGGCTCCCTTATGAATTAATGATTTTTTGACAGCGTATTTGCCAGTTTAAGAGCATTTATTTGCATTTCAGATGTTATTTTTTCCGTGTTTTCAAAAATGAAAGGAAATGTGGTGCAAAGTTTTACTGCATCTTCATTAGAGTTATTTTGGTTTCTAGATGTGCAGTTTTCTAATAATTTTATGAGTTCTTCCTTTGTTTTTGGTTCGAGTTGAAGACTATTTATTAACCCTGCTTTGTCGCCTATTTCTGTCTCGGTAAGTCGTGAGTCATGTAAAGAAAAAATAATGTCATGATGACAGTGTACATAAGAAATATCATTTTCATTTTCGATTTTTTTTGTTATTAGCTTTATGTCAGTATGCATAATGTCGGAAGATAGTTCAGGTCCAAAAATAAAAACCACCTGTTTCATACCATGGTTTTCTATATGTAACATATTAAATTTCCATCCTTCATAGTTATTGGCTTCCATGTAGAAAGAGAATCTACGATCCATGTTTGCTGTAACATAATATTGCTTTTCGCCATTTGCAAGTTCAACCATTTTAAGCGGGAACTCCTTTTCACCCATAAAATCCCCAATGGTATTCTCAGAAAAAAACTGGCTGCTAAATGAGTCTTTTGTTAATTCTTTAATATGCTCTATTGCTTCACTTCTATTGTTGGGTTTATTACCTTTATCATTTTTTTCTAATAAAGAAACGTCCATTGATATTGGCATTGCTGGAGTTATTTCTAATGGCATAGAT
>NZ_CACVAD010000095.1 GCF_902726545.1 Yersinia artesiana
TTCCTAATGTTATCTTTGAGAGGGAGTTCCAATTATTTTCTGAAACAAATTTATATATATTAGTATCATCAATGGAGAACGTGTACTCTTTTTGCCCTTTATCTAGTTCCTGAATATGGGTTTTAAATAGTTCTCTATTAACAGGATCGGCCATGTTTTTTAATTTTTCAAACTGTTCAAGTTTAATTTTCAATTCGCTATTCAGACTTTCATCTTGTAAAGGGGTGATTAGATTGTAAAATAGGTTAATAACATCCTGCTTTTTGTTGCTTCTAAATAGATCACAAAATTTATCCCAAAGACTTAGCTCAATGGATTTCTTATTATTGGTGTGTTTGAATAAATTTTTATAGTCATTTCCATTGAGATTATGACCATTTAGGCTATGCATTTTCATATTATTCCCTCTGTTGTTGTTTTAATTAATATCTTATAATAGAGTTGATTTTTCTTTCAAAAAACGCGACAGCATATAGATGCATTGGTGCCCAGATATTATCATCAATAATTTCCAATAACTCACTCAATAAAACCCAATATCCCTTTTGCACTCGTGGTCGTATAGTAATGTATCGTTACTCAATGAATTAAGGCCCCCAATGAATCAAAAACATATCGTGGTGCAGCAATCAGTACAACCTGAGCAATTAATTTTGTTATTTCATGGTGTTGGCGACAGTGCTGCGGGGATGGCACCGGTCGGTAGCCATTTTGCTCAAGCTTTCCCACAGGCATTGGTGGTCAGTATTGATGGGCCATTTTCCAGCAGTATAGGCAATGGGCGGCAGTGGTTTTCCGTACAAGGGATAACTGAGCAGGGGCGGCAAGGGCGCATTGATGAAGTGATGCCCGAATTTATTGCCACGGTGCGCCACTGGCAGCAACAAAGTGGGCTTAGTGCCGCGCAGACGACATTAGTGGGATTTTCACAGGGCACGATTATGTCATTGGAAGGCGTGAAAGCGCAGCCGCAGTTGGCTGGGCAGGTCGTCGGATTCAGTGGGCGTTTCGCCACCTTACCACAGCAGCCTATTGCTGATGTCATCATTCATCTGATTCATGGGGAACAGGATGGCGTTATCCCGGTAGGACAGGCCAAAGCCGCAGCGAATAGCTTAACGGCGTTGGGATGTTTGGTGACATTGGATCTGGATGCCAATACCGGACATGGGATTAATCAACCCATGCTGGCGCGAGCGATTGCTCATTTGCACCACGATCTTGCGGGAAATTAATCAGGGGGGAGCTTCGTTCTCTCCCATTTACTTTTTCTTGTCTTTATCTGGCCAGTCGTCGTCATCATCCCACTGCGCATTATTGTCGCGATGGGGCGGGATCTCCGGCTTATTGCTCAAAAATTTCTTATGATCAAGGCGGCGTAACTCTTTGATGCCGTTTAAGATCATGCCGACAAGTATGATTAGAACTACCCACCAGTAATCTGCGAGCCAATGCATGGTTAAATTCCTTTACCTGTCATCTTTCAAATTGCTATGTGTTAGCTGCATCTTGAAATTTATCAGGTATCGTTATAAATCGTGAAAAAATCATGGGTAAATGGCTGGTAAGCCACTCACTACCCGCCACATCTTGTGATTGCCAGGCTTCCAGCAAGATGGCAGGTGTCAGTAAATGTTCCGCAGTTGTCGCCAGAGGGCGGTAACTCAGATGCCAAGGTTCAGCGGCAATGCCGCCGGTGTCTGCGCTAAAAGGCCGGTAAAAACCAAACTCAGCCATATGTGCATCAAGCCATTGAGTTAGCGGATAAAAATATCCACCTGCCTGATATTCCCACGGCTCCAGTTGCAATTTTGCCTCCAAGGGTAACAGTGATGGATCGTAAATATCCAAATCACTGCCCCAATGGTGACGACTGGCTCCCGGTAGGGCAGACCAGCGCAAAATAGCTTCACAACGGCTGGCGGCATCAAGCTGAGAAATGTCTATCGGTTGACTATCTTTATCTAATACTGGTCGCTCACCGCGAAATTTACCATTCCAGATAGCTAATTGACGGTCAAAATCGCGAAAAGTGCTGGCTGGTTGCAAATCAAAACCGGCCTCTTTAGCTGCCTGTTGCATGGCGAGAAAGGCAGCAACAGCCTGTGGCTGCATGCGGTGATTACCGGTTAACACCACTAAATGTTCCGTTGAGCGCCCGGTAATCATCTGCGGGGTCAATGTATTAGTTGTCATGCGATGAGTTGCTCCATGATTTTCTGATACATCCGGCTTAGCAATTGTAAATCCGCAGCGTGAACACATTCATTCACTTTATGGATTGTGGCATTAACTGGCCCCAGTTCAACCACTTGTGCACCCATTAAAGCAATAAACCGGCCATCAGAGGTACCACCAGTGGTCAACAATTGCGGCGTTATCTCGGCGTAATGCTCAACGGCATTAACCACAGCATCAACCAACGCGCCACGCGCAGTCAGGAATGGCTGACCAGACAGAACCCATTCCAGGGTGTAATCGAGTTGATGACGCTCCAGCAATGCCTCAACCCGCTGCTTAATCATGCTATCAGTCAGTTCAGTGCTGAAGCGGAAATTGAACTGCACATAGAACTCACCGGGAATCACGTTATTGCTGCCAGTACCGGCATGCAAGTTAGCGATTTGCATGCTGGTGGCGGGGAAGAACTCATTGCCTTCGTCCCATTGTGTCGCCACCAGTTCATTCAGCGCGGGTATTGCACGGTGAACGGGGTTATCAGCCAGATGAGGGTAAGCCACATGCCCTTGGATACCGTGGATGTGTAAGTTGGCGGTGATCGAGCCTCGGCGACCATTTTTCACCACATCACCGACGCGCTCGGTACTGGATGGCTCACCCACCAGGCAGTAATCCAGCCGCTCATGACGCGCCATCAGGGCGTTAACCACTTTAACGGTGCCATTAATAGCTTTGGCTTCTTCATCGGAGGTAATCATAAATGCCAGGCGACCTTTATGATTAGGATGTGCGGCCACAAAGCGCTCAGCCGCAACCACCATCGCCGCCAGTGAACCTTTCATGTCGGCAGCACCACGGCCAAACAGCATGCCATCGCGAATAGTTGGCTCAAACGGTGGGCTGCTCCAGTGACTTTCATCGCCGGTAGGAACCACATCGGTATGACCAGCAAACGCCAGTGTCTCGCCTTCGCCACGCCAGGCCCAGAAGTTGAGGGTGTCGCCAAAATTCATCGGTTCGACAGTAAAACCGATAGCTTCTAAGCGCTGAATCATGATCTCCTGGCAACCCGCATCATTAGGGCTGAGCGACGGGCGTTTAATTAATTGTTGGGCCAGATCGATTACCGGACAGATCATGTTATTGCACCTCAATAGCGTTTTGGTTATGGATCACTTTCTGAAGATGTTGCTGAATAAACTGTTGATAAATTTCAATTTTGAAGCCCAGCAGCAGCTCACCATTGGCCGCTTCCAACAGCGGACGCTTGATGATAGCAGGTTGTTCCAGCATCAGCAGTTTGGCCGATTGTGCATCAGTAATGGCATCGCGCTGGGCTGGTGGCAATTTACGCCAGGTTGTCCCGCGAGTATTCAGTAATGGCTCCCAACCCAGTTTATCGATAAAACTTTGCAGGCGTTCGTCACTCAATCCATCCACGCGATAATCGTGAAACTGATAGGCAATATTTTGTTCTTCCAGCCAGCGGCGGGCCTTTTTTATGGTGTCACAATTTTTAATGCCATAAAGGCGCAATAATGGAGTTGCTGGGTTATCTGACATGGAAAAATAATACCTCGGCTAGAATGGCGCGCTTATGCAGGATAAATATAAAGCTAGTCACTGATGTGACTGCCTGGTTTGTCCATAATGCGGGAAAATGGGGTTTGAATCCAGATGGCTATGGGGTGTTTAGTGCGTAAATACGCACATCAGCCGAGGGATTTAGCCAATTCGGTCAAGGTCAGCGGCATATTGGCGAATAGCTTTTTGGTAGAGGCTGATATCCTGATGATTTGAGGTTTCAGCCAGTAATATCAACAATGCTGCGACTGCTTCTTTGGTTTCACCCAGATTATACAGTGTCATGGCACGAAACAAGGTTATCTCTTTTGCTTGCGGAAAACGGACTAACGCCGCGTCAAAGGTATTTAATGATTCCTGATATAGCCCCAGCGCCCGGTAAGTGCTACCTAGCCCAAGGTAAGCTTCCTGCAACTCTTTTCCCGCCAAATCATGCTCGATAGCAGCACGATAGAAGGGGATCGCTTGCAACTCTAGCCCTTGTACATCATAAAGAGAGGCAATTTTATACAGTAGGCTGGCGTTGCCTGGGTCGCTGCGCAGTAAATTTTGCGCCATTGCCACCGCATCACCGTAACGGCCCAACTCTTTCAGCGAATCAATAGAGTGTTTCATGGTTTTACTCTGCATTTTGCCAATAATGGTTTTTGTCGGAAACGGCATTTACCCCTATATATATCAGAGCACGCTACTCCGGAATCAACCAACAGGCAAGTAAAGTGCTCGTCGCCAGAGAAACACAGTCAAAAGACCAAATGCCATATCTCTGAAGCAGATCTCATTTCCACAATAATTTAAGTGGGCTCCAACTTTGACTGTTCAAAAAACAGGCGTATAATTGATCGCGATAATTAGAGAGGAAGTTATGGTTGATTTTGAGTTAGGTACGTGGAAAGAGTTTATCGATGCTATGCTGCGTAAGGCATAAGCGAATAAACCGGCAGTAAGAGTTGTTATCTTTTGTTGTTTTATCAATACACATCCAGGGGCGGGTTATCGTCCGCAGAAAGGCAGAAGCGTCATCGTTCCTGCCTTTTTTATTGGCTATCTGTCGCTTTACTTTCAGCCAATTATCACTAACCGTTTTGATATTGATAACCCATCCAGGGCACCACAATGTTGCCGCTGTTAATAAGAAAGAAACGCTCAAAGCCGGGAATTAACACATTGACAACAGTACAACCGGAAGCACTTTGATAGAGAATATTAACCAGCAGTTGGTAACCCCGCATGTTTAACTCCCGCTCCACTTGTAATAATTGCTCAATCACTGGCGCAATGGGGCCATCTTCTGGAATATCGACACTATGTAAGGTTCTATCCGTTAATAATCCAGGCAGATAGGCTTCGCAACTACGGCGTAGTTTTGGCCACTGTGCTAATCGCCGTAAAGAATGTTTTTGTGTCTCAATAAGGTAAGGAAAACGGGCGACAATAGAATGAAACTGGATCAGTTCTGTTATTGCCCTGGATATGGCGTAATAAGGTGAGAGGGAGGTTCCAGCGCCAAATAAATGTACTGCCTGACAGGTTTTATGGCCGAATGCGATGAATGTTCGACAACCGGTAGATTGGCTGATTTCGAGTACTGTAATGTGATCTGCTATTTCAGCCTGAGCATTTAACCATAAAGTATGAAGTTCTTCTTGTAGCGAATCAGGGTTAACCAGGCGTAATGCTCGGTTGTTATCCTGATAAAAATAATTAATCAAAAATTGTGACAAATCTTCACGCTCAATACTTTCATTGGCGGCATGCAGCGCGGCTTCCTGAAAAGAAGAACCAATAGCTGTGCCACTGTTACTGGAATAGCGGCGCAATACCTGATAATCAAAATTATCGCCTTCAAGAGGACAATCTGCATAATTAGGTGTTGAAAAAACGACGGGGTAATAAATCGAAATATCGCCAGTGATATTACTATAATGGCGACAAGCAATTTTTGTATTGGGTTGAGTTTGTAGCACATCTCTAACGAAATCAGTACCGCCTAATGTATGTTGCAGTTTATTGGTTTTGCATAATGTCATTTCACCAAACTTTTGGTGATTTGTTGAAATATAATGTTCAAATGCTTCATAAAAAGCACCAGTTAGTGCCGCACCATCAATACCTTTGCCCACACCTTGGCTGAGTAAATTATTATTTTTATCATAAATATTACATGTGGTTGTAATGATATGCAGACCAAGATTTTCTATATGAGGAGTGATGGCATTATTCTGAAATTCAGTCAAAATTCGTCTTTTGGCTTCGGCTAATGTAATTTCACGTTCATAAGGTAATCCCATTAATATATCTCCTGTTAACAATTAATTAAGGAGGCCTAAGCCCCCTTAATTATGATGCTATTCACTATCCAGTTCAGCCAACTCCTTTTCTGTTAAACAAGTAAGGTGTTCATTATTTTCAATAGACTCATCTTCATCAACTTTGTTTGGCAATAAGCCGAGAATACCCATAGCTATATCTCCTGACCTTCTTTAGGTTAATGTTATGCTGTGTTTTTATTCCCGTAATAT
>NZ_CACVAD010000096.1 GCF_902726545.1 Yersinia artesiana
ATAATTAACAAGGTGTAAACAAAATAAACCATAAAACAAAACATAATTATGAATTATACAATAATTTAATTTCGCTCATTTTTCCTACTGATCGGTTAGGTTGTTATTTGCCATTGATGTATTTTACTTTTTTAATAACAAATGTTTACTGATGATTAATGATTTTTTTGGCTGATTTTAAGCACGGGTGCGATGTAGGCATAGTGTAAACAAGGCTTGCAGAGGAGTGCCTGAAAATGATACTGATTTATAACGTGGACGGCTGACGGGAGGCTGGGCCATAAGTTTTATCAACTATAGCCCCGTACTTAATGATTAAGTATTCTATTTGAGATGCTTGGTGACTTGCATTTTATAGAATGCTTTGAGGAATTTTTAGGGTATGAAAAGTGTAAAAATAAGTCTGGCCTGGCAAATATTCATTGCACTGGTATTAGGTATTTTGGTTGGTGCAGTTTTGCATAACCAAATTGAGTCAAGAGAATGGTTAGTTAATAATATTTTAAGCCCGGCGGGCGATATCTTTATCCGCTTAATTAAAATGATTGTGGTACCGATCGTTATTTCAACATTGATCGTAGGTATTGCCGGTGTTGGGGATGCGAAGAAGCTTGGGCGAATTGGTCTGAAAACCATCATCTATTTCGAAGTTATCACGACCGTTGCCATTATTGTCGGGATCACCTTGGCGAATGTGTTCCAGCCAGGGCACGGTATTGATATGTCTGCGTTGACTGTAGTTGATATATCTCAGTACGAAAAAACCACCGAACAAGTACAAAGTAGTAGCCACAGCCTGGTAAGCACCATTTTGTCGCTGATCCCTGCTAACGTCTTTGCTTCTATGGCAAAAGGCGATATGTTGCCAATTATTTTCTTCTCAGTGTTGTTTGGTTTAGGGCTGTCTTCATTGCCAAAAGAAACCAAAGAACCACTGTTGAATGTGTTTAAAGCAGTATCTGAAAGCATGTTCAAAGTTACACACATGATTATGCGTTATGCGCCGATCGGGGTGTTTGGCCTGATCTCGGTAACGGTCGCCAAATTTGGTTTTGCATCACTGATTCCGCTCGCCAAATTAGTTGTTCTGGTTTACGCCGCTATTATTTTCTTTGCTTTAGTGGTACTGGGTACCGTGGCGAGATTATGTAAACTGCGTATTTGGACATTGATTCGGATTCTGAAGGATGAGCTGATTCTTGCCTATTCTACGGCCAGCTCTGAAACTGTATTGCCGCGAATTATCGAAAAAATGGAAGCTTATGGCGCGCCAAAAGCAATTACCAGTTTTGTCGTACCAACCGGTTATTCATTTAATCTGGATGGCTCCACGTTATACCAAAGTATTGCAGCGATATTTATTGCCCAACTTTACGGCATTGAGCTGTCGATTGGGCAAGAGATTATTCTGGTGCTGACTTTGATGGTGACTTCAAAAGGTATCGCCGGTGTTCCGGGTGTCTCCTTTGTTGTTTTGCTGGCAACATTAGGCAGTGTCGGTATTCCACTGGAAGGCTTGGCCTTTATTGCCGGCGTTGATCGTATTCTGGATATGGCGCGTACTGCACTGAATGTGGTAGGGAATGCATTAGCCGTGTTGGTTATTGCCAAGTGGGAACATCAGTTTGATCATAAGAAAGCCAAGGCTTATGAGAAAACATTGTTTGCGCCGAAGCAAACACCGGTTCAAAGCTAATACCGATTCAAAACAAACCATCAGGTTTTCTCTTATCAGCTAAAGCCCCCTTGTTGGAGATAGACCAACAGGGGGCTTTATTGTTCATTAATAATAAAACATAAGTATGCCGATAACTTACTGGCATTATTCGTTTAAACCTAAGCGGTATGACCATTGAATCAATTCGGCGACTTTGTGCACATCCAGTTTTTTCATCATATTAAGGCGATGGGTTTCAACGGTTTTCTGGCTGATAGAAAGTTGAGTCGCGATAATACGATTACATGAACCTTCGGTGATCAGTTTTAATATCTGCCGCTCACGTGGTGTTAAAATAGTTCTATTCGTCTCGCTATTTTGAGTCAATTTGCTCAACAAAGCGCTATTGAGCGCAGGATCAATATAGCGCTTACCAGCAGCCACAGTTTGGATGGCCGCCATCAAAATTTGTTGTGGGCTTTTCTTCAGAACATACCCTAGTGCACCATTATTCAGTGTTCGGCTGGCGTAGTGCTCTTCATGACGAGCGGTCAGTGCCAAAATCTTCATGCCTGGCCAACGGCGAAGAAGTTGAATAATGACATCAAGGCCATCCATACCGGGTAATCCTAAATCAATAATGACGATATCTGGTTCAGTTTGGCGACATAAGTTATACACCTCCAACCCATTCTCTGCCTCACCGACAACCTGATAGCGTGAATAAGCTGCAAGCATATTTTTGATGCCATTAATAATCAATTCATGATCGTCCACAATTAATAATTTTGTATTCATAAAGTTATTCCTTTACCTGATGATTTAAATGGCCTTATGGGGGCTCCGTGGCTGAAATAGCCAATGAACTATCTCGTCGAGGCGAGTGATATCTTGTTGTGTAATCCTTTCCTTTGCTTCAATGGCTATTTCCAGTTGAATAACTGCTTCTTGTAATTCAACTAATCCTGCTTGCCCGGCACATCCTTTTAAAGTGTGAAGATGGTTAGATAGTGTGGGAATATGAGTGAGAGAGTCTCTTGCCAGTTGCAGTAACTCTTGCAGTGATTTCGATAATTTTAATCGGAGTGAGCTGTCCGCCAGATTCAATAATGGTTTAGCGGGGGTTATTTGTGGAGTGAGATTAATCCCTCGTTCGAGCTGAAATTGTGCTGTCAAATCCAGAACTTCTGCCAATTGACTGAACGTCACGGGCTTAGAAATATAATGATTCATTCCTGCCTGATAGGCCTTTATTTTTTCATCCGGATTAGTATTTGCACTAAGCGCCGTTATCATGCAGCGGTTATCTAAATTAATTGTATCGTTACGCCAATGCTGGGTAGCTGTTAGGCCATCCATGCCCGGCATACGAATATCCATCAGCACCAGATCAAAATATTGGCCTTGCCCGATATGCAGCGCAGCTTCGCCACTTTCAGCTAGCGTAACCTGATGCCCCAGTTGCCGCAGCATCATGCCGGTAATATCACGATTGGTTTCTGCATCGTCGACCAGTAATATACTCATATGCCAGGGTTGTAGCGGAAGATTATATGGTATCTCTTGCTGGCAAGAGGGGGCGTATCCTTTATTCTCTAGATAGTGTTTTATCTTGGTATATAAACGGCCCGGTAGGTAACACAATTCTTTATCAGCGAATAACTCCAGCGGCAGGCTAACCGATTTATGATTCATCGGTTGGCTGGTGATGCCCCAGGCGGATAATTGTGCCTGTAACGATGAGGGGGGAGCATAGCACACACCCTTAAAAGGCATTGCTGGAGTTGTCCCTCTAAACGGCAGAGTTAATGAGAAACGGCTGCCACAGCTGGGTTTACTGTAAAGCGTAATGTTTCCCCCCATCATTTTTGCCAGATTATCTGCAATAGTCAGCCCCAGTCCGGTTCCTTGCCCATGGTCATAAGTTTGTATAAAGGGGCGGAATATCTTCTCCTGATGCTGTGAATCAATACCGCAGCCGGTATCTTCAACGGTAAAACAGAGTTGCTGACCTTTGCGTTCAACAGTCAGACTAATATGACCTTGCCGCGTAAATTTAACGGCATTACCCAATAGGTTTACCAGAATTTGCTTTATGCGCTGACTATCCAGCTCAATTTCCAGAGGCACGTCTGAGCTGACATAAGTAGAGAGCGCGATAGATTTATTTAAGACCTGACTGTGTATGGTTAACATTGCCTGATCCAGTAAAGGTAATAGCGCTGTTTTCTCTTGCGACAAGGTTAATTGACCGGATTCAATACGCGAGAAGTCCAGAAGATTATTGATTATTGCCAGCAATGAATGTGAACACTGACGCGCAGTCTCTGCTAACCGGTATTGCTCCGGTGCCAAGGGCGTATTTTGTAATAACTCGACGGCACCTAAAGCCCCATTTAAGGGCGTTCTAATCTCATGACTTATGGTGGTCAGATGTATACTTTTGCGATGATTTGCTTGTTCTGCAGCCAATTTTGATTTCGCCAATGCCAGCGTGCGTTCTTTTACCTTCATTTCTAATGTGTCGTATTGCTCATTCAAGTTGTCTAATAAACCGTTGTAGGCACGAGCAATGTGACCTAATTCATCCATACGTTTAACAGGTAATCGTGGCTCCATAGCTTGCGGGCCGGTAGCACCGATAATATTGACAAAGTTCCATAATGGAATGGCCAGGTAATATCGCAGTAATAAAGAAAGCGCTAAGGTAAGGAGCAGTAAAATAGCCAGTGCAAAGGGGAGTTGATGTAATGCGGGCTTTGCTGCCTCCCAAGCGAATCCTATCCGTGGATAAATCACTAATTGCTGCCAACCTGGGCCTTGTAACTGAGTTCTTAGTACCAAATAATCAGGCGTTTGTTGCCAGCCATCGTGTAAATGAATATTTTTCAGTTGGCGGAGGATTTCATATAACTGATTTGACGGTATGTTCTGCTGAGAAAGAGGTAATAATTCTCCTTCTTTATCCAGTAATAAATTGATATCCCGCTGATCAAATGATTGATTGTTAGTCACTAATTCATTCAGTTTTAATGAAAACCCCGCTAATGACCCCATTTGATCACACGCAGCAACAGAAACATGCCAGCCATTTTGTTTAGTATAAGTGGGAATTCCCCAAAAAATATTGTTGTGGGTAGGAAATATAGGAAGCAAAAGCAGCTCTTTACGCCGTTGTTTCAAATAGTCGCTGGAAACATTTTGCGGTTTAAAGATAGTAATACCGTCATGATTCTTAATCGTAAAACTATCAAGGTAATAGGTCTGGCCTGACGTGCCGTAAGCCTGTTTTATCTGAAAATCATGTTTAGATTGAGTGGGGAAACAAGTTATCGAATTAATAAGAGTATTGTTTTTTACGCTCTCATTTTTGATTGGTATAGGGAATCCCCAGCTCATTTGGTTATGATCCTGGCGGTTGATCAATGAAACAGCATCCCTTTCAGCCCCTTCGAATTGGTAATTACTTAAATCTGCCCGTAATGATGCTATGTGTGTCAACTCATGTACCAAACGTTGGCGCGTATCTTCATATGAGAAGAATGCGGTCATAGCAATTGAAATTAACCAAATAGCCGTTAAGGTCATACCCAGTAATAGTGTCAATCGAGTGACGAGTGATGATGATTTTTCCATAAAGTCACCTGACTGTTTTTTTTAGTACGCCACAGTCAAAATTTGATATCAAGAATTACACTGATTTCATTACTACTCGTTATAGATTCATTTAATTATGAATAATGAGTAAAGCAGGTTTTAACCTTATGTCAGGTATTTAAAGGTCGCGGATAATTAGAACGTGGTGTTGCTGGAGAAACAATTGATGTTAGAAGTATTGAAAATGCAGCCTTTAATCAAAGATGTTGATTTATCTGATGCCAATATTATGCATTTTACGCTCAATGGCATTCCTGCTAAGGCGATAAACTACGGCCATTCTATTTGTATTGGCTTTGTTTTTATTGAAAAGAAAATGATATCTGATTCAGTTGTTAATTATATTTCTCTCATGCTGGTGGCACTTGAAGATACGCAGGACTTTGCATTACAGGTTGAACGTGACTATTGGTGGCTTTGGTATCGACATACTCCCGATGAGAGAAATAGTATTGATCATGAACGCCAAAGACTGTCTATAGCGCTAGAAAGAATTCATTATTTTATTCAGATACTTAATTCATTAGAAGGCACAATGAATACTCCTAAGGCGCATATTTCAACTAAGCATAAAATAGACGCCCACAGGGTGGTATCATGAAAGCGCTTGCGGGCGTGATATTGTTACTATTTATGTCCCAGGCTTCTGGGAAAGCTATTCCCTGGCTGGGGGAGCCTTTTTTTATTTATAGTCGAGGCATAAAAGTTACTGATTTGTTGAATGATCTTGGGGTGAATTATGGTATCCCTGTGGTCGTTAGCCCAGAAATAAATGAAAAATTTAGTGGCAAGATATTGGATAAAACACCGGACCAAATACTGTCCGAATTGTGATCTCTTCCCTTCTTTCAGTACCGTTGTAAAGTAGAGTTTTGGCCCTTCTTTTCCGTCCAAAAAGAGGTCATTC
>NZ_CACVAD010000097.1 GCF_902726545.1 Yersinia artesiana
GTTATTATTTCATTAAAAAAGTATCTAATCAGATCGTATTTGCTAAATATTATTATATTAGACACACCTTAGCTCAATTGTTGAATTTTAAATATGGCAATATACCGAGCAATGTATTATTACAGCTCAAAGAGTGGTGCTGATGGCAAAACATATTGACTCTGTTGAACAGCTCAAATGCGAGTTTTATATCTATTTGAGCTGTTGCTAAACATCATCTACAGCAATAAACAGGTGCGATAGTTAATTAAATGTCACCAGCATTTCCGCCGATGCGGTCACATTCCCCACCGGTAAGCTGGCACCACCAGAGCACAAACGCCAGGTCACCTGATTATTGATAACTGTGGTCGCTTCAGTCGCCAGAATATTGCCTATTTTGACCACTGAATTATCAAAAGGCAGCCCACTGGTACCAGTACATACGCCACTGCCCGTCACGCCATTATTAATTTCGCCAGTGATATAACCGCCACCTTGCGCCAGTGCCAAACGAGTTCGTTGATTTTCGTATAAACTGGTTAATGCTCTGAATTGCAGATTAATATTGGCATTTATTCGGTCAGATGTTTGCGAACAAGCAGTGGTTATGGCAGAAGAGTAAGTGGCTAACTCCGCCCCCACCTGCGTCAGGCGCTCGACGCTACCAAAATTAATCATGGTGGGTGTTGAGACTGTGCATTCCAACGTCGAGATACGTAATGTGATGTTGCTCGGTAAAATAGTGGTTGACCTATCTCCCGAAGAAGCAGAAGAAAAACTACCAAAATACATTGGAGGTATAATGGCCTCACTGCTAGTTTGAGTGCCGTCGGTCACTAGTACCCAAGTGCCTGAAAGGCGGGCCGTTCGGGTAGCAGATCCGGATGTATCATAAAAACCAGAGTAACTCGACATTCTTGGCGGCAAACACCACTCACGGTCACTCGGACTGGCCACCATTATATTTGAAGTTGTAACACCCCCAGTTTTGGGTAAACCAAGGGTCCCGTCTAAGCTTTCAGTGCTCTTATCAGACAATGTGTAGCTCGCTGTCCCACTCGCCCTAGGAATTAGCCCCACCCCCGGAGCAATCTTGTATGCCATATAACCACCAATATAGGCGAGAGAATTCCTATTCATGCAGACACTAGTGCTATTAGATATAGCTAGCAAACCATAGTACGGTGCCAAGCTCGCACTACCCATCGCCCCAGACAGAGTTTGATTAAAAGGCAGCCCTTCCCAAAGAATACCGCGGCCCTTACCAATAGTTATGGTCTCGGCCCTAACCGACTGAGTTATGCCCATTAAAACGAGTAATAGCGTTAGTAGGTATAAATACCCTTTTCGATATATTTGGCCATTTATTGTTGGTGTTTTCATTCGATCATATTCCGTGCTGTTTTCAGTAACTGATAATGTCAGGCGCATATTTATGCTCCCTCACAGCGAGCGGTCACTGTGCGTATTGGGTTATTGGCTGATGGCGCTTCAACTTTATTTAGATTAAATACCGCCCGGCACTGTTGTTCGGCACTGCTGCCCCACTTCACCTTCAACTGGCCTTTCTCCGGTAATCCGCTCAGATACACCTGCCCGCTATCGCCGACAATACCGGTATTGGTTTCGCCATCACTGGCGTTATCAACCGTCACCAGCGCCCCGAAAGGCAGTGGCTGATGGCCTTGTTGCAAGGTGACCAGCGCCTGATAACCGACGCGGGTGGCAAAGTTCGCCATCACCACCGCCCCTTTGGTCGGATAGACATTCAAACTGGAGTGCGTGATATCCACATCGTCCGGCAAGGTGGTCGGGTTCAAACTAATGCTGTTGTTTTGGTAGTTCGACAAGTAAGGCACCACCGCATAGCCGCGGCTGTCAGTGCGCACATTGCCGTTCATCACACTCACGCCACCCGCCCCCGGCGCACTCACAATGGCGGCCGAATCGCCCAACATCTGGCTGAGTGTCACGCCGCCCGGATGCACCACCAACGCACCATTACCGCCCATATTTAATGAGCGCGCTTGGCTGCCATAGCTGTAACCCATATTGGCCATGCCTTTACTGCCCTGATAACCGGCGTTCAACGAGCTGGTGCTCGGGGTATTGCCATTTGACCAGCCTTGCATCGCGCTATAAGAGAGACGATCATCCATCGCGCTGCCGCTGATACCGGCTTGCTGCTGTACCTGCCCCTGATTATTGTGGGTCATCTGGTAACGGGCATAACTGCGGCTAGCCGACTGCGCCTGGCTAAACAGGTTCAGAGGAACTTGCATATTCAGCGACAATTGACGATCTTCCGGCCAGTTGCCCTCGCCTTTGACCCGATTAATGCTGTAAGCCATCCCATAACTCACACCACGGTAGCTGCCGTTATAGCCCGCCGATACCGTATTCATCACCTTGTCATTACCCCAAAAATCATTGCGTTGTAATGACAAATAGGTTGAACCCCATGACTTCAGTTGCTGATTGAGCTGCACCTGGAAATTAGAGCGTTGCCGCTCCAGCGCCCAAGGCACCTGCCCCTCACTGAGCTGATAGCCCTGACTGTTAAAATCGGAGAAACTGTAATAATGGCGGGTGGAATAGCGATAAGCCGCCAGATCTATCGAGGTGCCAGTTTCCAGCAAACTCTTGGCATAACGAATCCGGTAAGAACTACCTTGCTGGCGGCCATCTTGCCCAGACAGCGTGGTGCTTGAGGTGGTGATATCCGCCGACAGCGCACCGAAACTCCCCAATGACACGCCGCTACCGGCGACCATAGAGGCATAGTCCTGCGCCACTAACCCGCCGCCATACAAGGTGACGTCGTAAGGCAGGCCATAGATTAAGGTGCCGAGCACAAAATCGGATTCTTTCGAACTGGTGGTGATCCCACCGTTGTAGCGCCCAGTGGTTAGCTCATATTTGAGGCTACCGGGGCGGCGCATCACCGGCAGAGATGACAGCGCCACTGTTTGGGTTCGAACGGTGCCATCAGTTTCGGTGATGGTTACCGTCAGGTCACCGCCCTGCCCAGTTTGGAACAGGTCATTGATACGAAAAGGCCCCGGTGCCACAAAGGTCTGATACACCACATTGCCGTTCTGGCTGATAGTGACCCTGGCGTTGCTTTGCGCAATTCCGGAGATGACCGGAGCAAAGCCGCGCAGGCTAATCGGCAGCATATCGTCACTGGAATTGAGCTTGACGCCTCGGAACGGAATACTGTCGAAAACGTCATTTTCAGTATTGCTCTCCCCCACCAATATTTCTGAACGCAGAGCGGCGATATCCCGTTGCAGATAAGTGTTGGAAAACTGGGTCTGCTGGTTGCTCTGACTATCAGTGTTGCCACCACGACTCTCGTTATAGGTGTAAGTCATATCACTGCGCAGCCGCCATGCCTGCCAGTTCAACCCACCGCGCACACTGGCAAACAGGTTGGTTTGCACGGTATTCCCGCCGTCATATTGACCATCCTGCCAGTTGCGCCCGCCATTGGCGCTGTAATTAAGCAACAGGGCCGGAACACCCTGATCCCATAAGGCGGGATCAACTGCACCTTGGCTATTAGCCTGCATGGCTATCTGTGGAATACTGAGTTCCAACCGCTGTTGTGGAAAATCAAACCGGACGCGGGCCTCGGGGATCAGCTCATTGATATTGTCGATGGCAACATCTGGCGGCAATCCGACAAAAGCGGGCAACGCCTGAGTATTTACCCCCATCTCATGTAGAAATGCGGGGGTTAATTCCGGCGCCACTTTCCCTTGTTTATCGGCTTTAAACATCAGCTGGTGCTGGCCTAAATCCACCTGATTGACAAACAGTGTCACCAGATAACTTCCCGCAGGGATCTGGCCTGCGGTTTCAAAAGCACTCAAGTCCGTGGTGGCAGATTGCCCGCCGGTCAGCGCCAGCAAACCAGGGTCAAAGTAATCCCGCGCGCTCGCAGGCGTCGTTGCTGTCAGGAAAGCAACGCCGACCAACGAGGGCAGTATTGTTAATTCAGCGTGGCGGATTTTCATTTTTCTTCTATCCATTACAAAGTCAGGCCATTACAAAAGTCAGAGGTCATATCAAAGGACTACAAATTTTGATGCTTGAAAGGCGTATCCCAACCATCTTCATCAATTAACTGCCAGCTCACCTTGCCGGTAGCGCCTTCTGGCAAGCGGTATTGACGTTGGCCTTTAGGCGGAACCATCAAGCGAAGCTGGGCTTTATCCATTTCGCTCGCCCCGACGTGAAGCCGGGAAAAAGTCAGCCAGTAAGGTGTCGGATTGTCTGCAATCAGCACATTGCCTTCGCGGCGAAAACTCAGTTGTGACGCCACATCGGCCACCGCTCGTTTAGCCAGTCCTTCAGGCCGGTAGAAGACTTTCATATTGCTCACCACGGTGAGCGCCATCTGCCCGGCTTGCGCATTTTTGTCAGTCTCTTGCTGCGCTGGAATGGCTTTCATCGAGATAAAAAATACTGATTCGCGATCGGTCGGTAGCGGCTCACCGTTACGCCGGATACGCAATGTCAGCTCACTGTTCGCTTCCAGCCGTGCCAGTGGCGGTGTGACGATAAAGGGCATCGCTCCCTGATCCGTGTTGGTCATATTCACATCACCGGTAACCGGATCGACGGGTTGTATCCAGGACTGCATTAAGTACGGCGCGGCACTTTTGTTATAGGCCGTCAGGCTGACGCCTTTTTTCTCGGTCTCAGGGTAGATAACCCGCAGCACGTAAAACGAAATCCCCGGCTTATTGGCGGCCGTTTGGGCCGCCGCAAAACCAGAAAAAAGAGTGAATAAACACAGCCCAAAAGCAAGGAGGTGTTTGGGAAAGACAAAACTCATGATGTTTCCTTGATTGACGACACCGCCTGCTGACATTCAGTCGATAGCCCACCGAAATCATTGATGGTTTGCCATTTAGCTTGTGTCACGGGCGCGGAGACTGAATAAGTCGCAGTGCTCATCGGGGCCACCATTGAGGGTTGGTTATCCAAATCAATAGTGGTGTGATTCAGCACCAGTTGCCCCAGCGTCTGGTAGTAAGGTGTTGGATTGTTCACGCGAACGCCTTGAGCTGTCGCGCTGAACTCCAGGCCACAAGCGGCGGCATCTTGAGAAACAGCCAGACCCGTTGGGCGATAAAACAGCTTAATCATAAAGCGCAGCCCCATAGATACCTGGTTGCTGGCGCTGTTCTGTTCTGTTTGTGCCGGAATACCGACTACCGAGAGGTAAAACAGCGACTCACGATCCGTGGGCAAGTCTGCGGTATCCTGCGGCAAAATACGCAGCAACTGGCGGTTATCAGCGCGCAATGGAAAAAGCGGCGGTGTGATAACAAAAGGAGCGGAGGCAGTATCATCAAGATTACGTTGCACCCGACTCTGGATAAGATAAGTTTGGTTATCACTGTTTTTGACGGTCAGTGTCTGGGCTTTGTCCGTCGCCAAAAACACCATGCGCGTCTGGCTCAGGCTGATACCGCCCACATTGGCTGCGATGGTATTTTCAGTTGCCAGCAGCAGTAGCAAAAATACGCTGATTCTGGCTGGCAAGGTTGCGCGAACAAGTAGCATAGTGACCTCAGCGATAAACAAGATTAAAGAGCACGCGGGCGTTCAATTCGCCAGGTCGTAGGTTGGCGCACTCTGCACCGTTGCCGCAGGTCACACCGGCATAAAACGTGATGCTCTGGTTAACTGGATTTACCCCTGTGGCTGCCAGTGGGATATCGTCACCATTCTTGACTTCGAGTTGATTGTAATTAGGGGTAGTCTCTGTTTTTACCAACATCACGCCCATCCCACTGGCAACAGAATCACTGCTACGAAACAGCCACTTACCGCTCTGAATCATCCCTTCACCACTGACATTCACCACTGGCGTATAACTGGCATGAGTGCCGCTACAGGCTTGCACATTAAGAGTGAAAGGCTCGGCTCTCACCAGCGCATTGGCGGTGAGTTGAGATTGAGCTATCGGGCCAAGTGACAGGACACTTTTATTCAGGCTCAAGGTGCAAGTCCCCGGATTCAGTACCGCCGAGAAATTGAGTGTCACCGCAGATTGACCTCCTCCCAATATCCGTACCAGGCTAAACTAGAGATCCGGACCTTTTTGATGACTTCGGGCAAATTCTGCCG
>NZ_CACVAD010000098.1 GCF_902726545.1 Yersinia artesiana
GGGGTCTCCCCATGCGAGAGTAGGACACTGCCAGGCATCAAATCAAGCCGAGACCCCATGCCAAAAGCGTGGGGTTTCGGCTATGTGGGAAATAAAAAGCCAAAGAAAGAGCCTTCTGCCATGCAGAGGGCTTTTTTGTATCTGAAATTTGGATGCGACTTAACGATATATGAACCACATATGCAGGTATATGGTCATTGGATATCTCTAAGCTGACAGAATGCTTGTATATAAAGACAATTTTCCCGCCATATTAATCATCTTTCTGCCATTTTTATAACCACGCCCACAGAAATAAAGCTTCATTTCCTTAGAATTATTGACTACAAAATTGAAACAATGTTTTGATTATTGAGGTCTAAATGAATGCTGGTCTCTTTGTATATACCGCAATTACCGCAATATTGGCGACGACGCTTACCTGTACAGCGGTTCAGGCAAGCCCGGTGACGTACCAAAAAGTAGCCATTACTGAAAACAACCTACCGGTATTTTATCCACAGCTAAAAAAGCAAATGACTTACCAAAACTCATGGTTAGCAGGCAAATATACTGATTTTGCTTTGTGGAAGAGTGATACCAGAAAAGTTCTTCGCCAGGCATTACTCACTCCTGACTCAACAATTGCTTTCTCCGCAGAAAAGATCGATCAGCAAGAGCGTGGTAGTTATATTGCTGAAAAGATAGTGTTTAATATCACAGATGAAAGCCGCGTACAGGGGTTGCTATTAACACCAAAGAGCAAAGGGCCTCATCCGGCGATTGTTTTATTGCATGATCATGGCTCCAAGTTTGATATCGGCAAAGAGAAAATGATCCGTCCATGGGGAGATAGTGCACAACTTGCCTCTGCACAAGCGTGGTCGGATAAATTCTTCAGTGGCAAATTCATTGGCGATGAATTGGCAAAACGCGGTTATGTGGTGCTATCCATCGATGCTATTGGTTGGGGTGATAGAGGCCCTATCAGCTATGAGCAGCAACAAGCTGTAGCCAGTAACTTCTTTAATCTTGGTCGATCATTAGCGGGAACAATGGCTTATGAGGATATGCGAACTGTTGATTTTCTGGCGACATTGCCGTCAGTTGATCCGCAACGTATTGGCGTTGTAGGTTTTTCTATGGGTGCCTATCGCGCCTGGCAGCTAGCCGCATTGTCCGATAAGGTGGCTGCAACTGCGGCTATATCTTGGTTTGGTAACTACCAGGGCCTGATGACTCCGGGGAATAATGTACTTCGGGGACAATCCGCTTTCTATATGCTGCACCCTGGCATTGCTAATAAGTTAGATTTTCCAGATATTGCCAGTTTAGCCGCACCAAAACCGATGCTACTTTTTAACGGCGGAAAAGATAAGCTATTCCCATCGGATGCTGTGCAAGAGGCATATAACAAAGTCCATGCCATTTGGCGTTCACAAAATGCAGAGTCACGGTTGGTCACTCGTAATTGGCCAGCATTAGGGCATGTATTTTATCAAGAACAGCAAGATGTGGTGTTCCCGTGGTTAGATCGCTGGCTCAAACCATAAAAAAAGGCCCCGCAGGGCCTTGAGTGAAATCAACCGAATTAGTGAGAGCTGCTCTGAGAGGCACCCAAGCCAGTTTGTGAACGTACAAACTGGGCTTTGAAGCGCAACCGCTCTTGCTGGCCCTCTTCTGAGTTATCGGTGATGGAGAAGAACCAGATCCCGACAAATGCTACTATCATTGAGAATAGTGCAGGATATTCATAGGGATAGATTGGTTTTGCATGGCCCAGTATTGTCACCCAGATTGTTGGGCCTAAAATCATCAGGATGACCGCAGTCAGTAATCCTAACCAGCCTCCAATCATCGCGCCACGAGTCGTCAGTTTTTCCCAATACATCGAAATGATGATAATTGGGAAGTTACAACTGGCTGCAATGGAGAATGCTAAGCCTACCATGAAGGCAATGTTTTGTTTTTCAAACAGAATACCCAAGCCGATCGCGACAAATCCTAAAACCACCACGGTGATTTTCGATACTTTCAGTTCATCACGCTCATTTGCTTTGCCCTTCTTGATGACGCTGGCGTAAAGGTCATGCGAAACCGCAGATGCACCCGCTAATGTCAGGCCCGCGACCACCGCCAGAATAGTTGCAAAGGCAACCGCTGAGATAAAGCCTAAGAAGAAACTACCGCCTACAGCATCAGCCAGATGAACTGCCGCCATATTATTGCCGCCCAGCAATGCGCCAGCCGCATCTTTAAAGGCTGGATTTGGGCCTACCAACAGGATCGCGCCAAAGCCAATAATAAAGGTCAATATGTAGAAGTAACCGATAAAGCCTGTCGCATAGAACACACTTTTACGGGCTTCTTTTGCATCACTTACAGTAAAGAAGCGCATCAGAATATGTGGCAAGCCAGCGGTACCAAACATCAATGCCAGGCCAAGAGACAAGGCGGATATAGGGTCGGATACCAACCCCCCAGGGCTCATGATTGACAGGCCTTTAGGGTGAACTTTAACTGCTTCGCTGAACAGTGTATTGAAGTTGAAGTTAACCGACTTCATCACCATGAGAGCCATAAAGGATGCGCCAGCCAGCAGTAATACGGCTTTAATTATCTGTACCCATGTTGTGGCCAACATGCCACCAAACAGGACGTACAGCACCATCAAGATACCGACCAATACGACGGCAACGTGGTAGTTCAAACCGAACAGCAACTCAATTAATTTACCTGCTCCGACCATTTGTGCAATCAGATATAAAGCCACGACAACTAACGAGCCACAAGCAGATAAGGTGCGAATAGGTCTTTGCTTCAGCCGGTAAGATGCCACATCGGCAAAAGTATAACGGCCCAGATTACGCAGACGTTCAGCGATTAAAAATAGAATGATTGGCCAGCCGATTAAAAAGCCGATGGAATAAATCAGGCCATCGTAACCGGAGGTATAAACCAATGCAGAAATACCGAGGAATGAGGCCGCCGACATAAAGTCACCGGCAATCGCCAAACCATTCTGGAAACCGGTTATACGCCCACCCGCAGTGTAATAATCTCCGCGTGAGCGGGTTCGTTTAGATGCCCAGTAGGTGATATAGAGTGTTGCGCCGACAAACAGCACAAACATTACAATTGCTTGAATATTAAGTGGTTGGCGATGGACTTCACCGGTAATTGCTTCTGCTTGTGACAGCGCAGGAATAGTCAATAAGGAAAGTACGGACCAATGACGAGTCTTCATTGCTTCACCTCGCGAAGAATTTCTGCCGTCAGACGGTCAAACTCGCCATTAGCACGAATAACGTAAATACCTGTCAGAACAAAAGAAATAACAATCAAGCCTACACCCACGGGAATGCCGCGAGTAATGGTCGCACCTGCGTATAGCGGGGTGCCGAGCCATTGTGGTTCGAAAGCAATAAGGAAAATGAAACCGACATACAGCGCCAAGGTAATCAGCGACAGTAGCCAGGCAAAGTGACTGCGCTTTTGCACCAACTCTTTGAAACGCGGGTTATTTTCAATCTCTTGATAAATGTTGTCATTCATCAGAGTCTCTCCTTTGAGGCATTAAATAAGGTGCCGCCCGGAGGCGGCATAATTTACGATGGCGCTTGCATTGATTGTTTTTCTTCCAGCAATTTGTCGACGACACCCGGATCGGCGAGCGTTGAGGTATCTCCTAAGTTGCTGGTATCACCTGCGGCGATTTTGCGTAGGATCCGGCGCATAATTTTGCCCGAACGTGTTTTTGGTAATGAATCGGTCCAGTGCAAGATATCGGGTGTGGCGATTGGGCCAATCTCTTTACGCACCCAATTGCGCACCTCGGTATACAGCTCAGGCGTTGGCTCTTCACCATGATTCAAGGTGATGTAGGCATAGATAGCCTGCCCTTTAATGTTATGCGGAACCCCAACGACAGCGGCTTCAGCAATTTTTGGGTGCGAAACTAGCGCTGACTCAATTTCAGCGGTACCCAAACGATGGCCTGATACGTTCAGCACATCATCAACCCGGCCGGTGATCCAGTAGTAGCCATCTTCGTCACGACGTGCGCCATCACCACTGAAATACATGCCTTTAAAGGTAGAGAAATAGGTCTGTTCAAAACGGTCATGATCACCAAACAGGGTGCGGGCCTGACCGGGCCACGAGTCGGTGATGACTAAATTACCTTCGGTGGCACCTTCTTGTGGGTTGCCCAGATTGTCTACCAGCGCTGGCTGAACGCCAAAAAATGGGCGAGTTGCAGAACCTGCTTTCAATTCGGTGGCACCTGGGAGTGGGGTTATCATGAAACCACCGGTTTCAGTCTGCCACCAGGTATCAACTATTGGGCATTTGCTGTTACCGATTTTGTTGTAATACCATTCCCATGCCTCTGGGTTAATCGGCTCCCCAACCGATCCCATGATCCGCAGCGAAGTTCGTTTAGTGCCTTCGATGGCTTTGTCACCTTCGGCCATTAAGGCGCGGATAGCAGTAGGAGCGGTATACAGAATATTGACCTGATGTTTATCAATGACCTGACCCAAACGATTGACGCCCGGATAGTTCGGGACACCTTCAAACATTAAGGTAATAGCACCGCAAGCCAGCGGGCCATACAGTAAATAGCTGTGACCAGTCACCCAACCCACATCAGCAGTACACCAATAGATATCGCCAGGGTGGTAATCAAAAACGTATTTAAAAGTCAGTGCGGCGTAAACCAAATAACCGCCGGTGGTATGTAATACCCCTTTCGGTTTACCGGTAGAGCCGGAGGTATACAGGATAAACAGCGGATCTTCCGCATTCATTTCTTCTGGTGGGCAATCGGCCGAAGCATCTTTAATCAGGTCGTGCCACCACAGGTCTCGCCCATCGTTCCAATAACTGGCATTGCCGGTTCGTTGGAACACAACAACATTTTTGATACTGGTAATGGCAGGGTTTTTCAGCGCCTCATCGACATTTTTTTTCAGGGGAATGGCGCGACCAGCACGGATGCCTTCATCGGCAGTAATCACCAATTTTGAGTTAGAGTCGATAATTCGGCCAGCGACGGCATCAGGTGAGAATCCACCAAAAATTACCGAGTGAACCGCACCAATACGGGCGCAGGCTAACATCGCCACGGCAGCTTCTGGCACCATTGGCATATAGATAGCAACAACATCACCTTTCTTGATGCCCAGCTTTTTCAGCACATTGGCAAACTGGCATACATCATGATGAAGTTGTTTGTATGTAACGGTTTTGGACTGATTAGGATCATCGCCTTCCCAGATAATCGCTGTTTGATCACCGCGTTCTGCCAGATGGCGGTCCAGGCAGTTTGCCGCAAGGTTCAGCGTGCCATCTTCAAACCAACGGATACTGACATGACCAGGATCGAAAGAGGTATTCTTCACCGTTTTATAGGGTTTAATCCAATCAATAATCTTGCCATGCTCACCCCAGAATTCATCAGGGTTCTGAACCGATTGTTGATAGTATTGGTGATATTGTTCTGGGTTTATCAGGGCATGCTCTGCAATTGCAGTTGGAATAGAGTGCTTATGTATTTGGCTCATCATCATTCTCCTTGAGATTGTTAATAATATGTCAATCAAAAGTTAATTATAGTGTGAGGAGATGTTTTGTTTCTTTTTTGGGCGACAGATCACGCATAAAAGATGTTGATTTAGAGACTTACTTAATGCGCTGAGTGGTGAATCGATATCTTAATGATAGAAGAGCTGCCATCTGACCATGCTATAAAGGAAAGGAAATGTGGGCGTCAGCTCATTTTCAATACGAAAAGGGGATATCTATAGACTGACAAAGTGAATGATATTAACGTTGCGTGATTAAAACTGTGCGGTATTAGTGGTTAACCAAAAAAAATAATATCTATTTACCGCTGAGGAATAAATATTATTTTAAGATCTTACTGTAATTAAAAAACAATATATATTCCAAGTTAGAATATATA
>NZ_CACVAD010000099.1 GCF_902726545.1 Yersinia artesiana
AGCCCCCAGGGAGGGGTTTACGGCGTCTTTACGATCTGCCTGTTTTCACCGTTACGGGCACTTTGTCATTAACCTCAAGTTTTGCTGTGAGCTTGCCTGGCAGGGTAGCTTCATTTAATAAGATTTATGCTGTACTATATGTTGCATATTAAATGCATCTTTAAATTATCTGAGGAATATCAGTATGGAAAATACATCAGCCTTGCTTTGCTACAAGCAGTTACCTGTCTGGAATAGCGCTGGCGTACCCGCGATGTTTCGTGAAAAGCACAATACCAAAGCCGGAACATGGGCGAAATTGACGATTCTGCGTGGAGAAATGGATTTTTTGATCCTTGATGAAGCGGGTAATACGCTGGAAAGGCACACCTTCTCTGGTGAGAATCAGCCTCCCTTTATTGAACCACAAGTTTGGCACCGTATTGCTGCGTGTTCAGATGATCTACAATGCCAACTTGGTTTTTATTGTACGGCAGAAGATTATTATCATAAGAAATATAATTTAACACCGACTCATTCCGAAGTGATTGAGGCGGTGAAAACAGTCAAACCCGGAAAAGCGCTGGACTTAGGCTGTGGTTCCGGACGTAATTCGTTATATCTGAACTTATTGGGTTTTGATGTGACCGCTGTAGATAAAAATGATGAAAGTATCAGCCGCTTGCAGCAGATCATTGAGCAGGAACAACGGTCGAATATTACCGCCAGCACTTATAACATCAATGAAGCCAGCCTGGATAATCGCTACGACTTTATTCTTTCAACCGTCGTGTTAATGTTCCTACAGCCAGAAAGAATCCCGCATATTATCAAGAATATGCAAGAGTGTACCTTACCTGGTGGTTACAACCTGATTATCTCCGCGATGTCGACTGATGACTTCCCTTGTACGGTGCCTTTTTCCTTCACATTAAAATCGGGTGAATTACGCCATTACTATAAAGATTGGGACATCATTAAATACAACGAAGATGTTGGGCAATTGCATAAAACTGATGCGCAAGGTAACCGGATAAAACTGCGTTTTGCAACCCTGCTGGCGAAAAAGCCGTAATGGTACTGGCGACCGCGTAATATTCAACGTTCCGCTGAGTAATCTCTTATTTAGCGGAGCGGTAAGTTGGGTTCATCACGTAATCGATCGACAATATAATCAATAAAGACACGAAGTTTCGGGGGTAAATAGCGTGTTGGAGGATAGAGCAACCATAAACCGCCACTGTATGAGCTGATAAAGCGCCACTCCGGTAATACCTGTACCACCTGCTCCTGTTGCAAGGCTGTTCTGGCGGTAAAATAGGGTAAACTGCCAATGCCGATATGCTGCAATACTGCATCTAGCCTGACCCCCGTGTGATTCGCGGCGTAGCGGCCCTTTACTGCGACCGTGATAGCCTTACTTCCTTGACGAAACTTCCAGCGCGCGTCCCCCGGTGTTTCTCCGAGATAAATACAACTGTGTTGAGCTAAATCGTGGGGATGCTGCGGCGTACCCTGGGCTGCAAGATATTCGGGGGTTGCACACAGAAGATGTTCGATATCCATCAGTTGCCGCCCGATCATCCCCGGTGGGGGTTGGTCAGTAATTCGAATGGTCAGATCCACATTTTCATCAATCAAATCAACATAGCGGTCATCTAATATCAACTGCACATCTATTTTGCTATAGCGCTGTAAAAATTCCGGCATATGGGGGTGAATTACAAAGCGACCCACCGCCTTGGGCACACTGATACGGATAAGACCTTCCGGCTCTTGACTATATTGGTCACTGATCTCCATCACCGAGTTGGCGGCATTGAGCATGGCGTTGCAGCGTTTAAAGACCTCTTCGCCGCTTTCGCTTAAACGCAATTTACGGGTTGTTCGCTGCAATAAACGGCTTGCCAGTGCTTTTTCGAGTTTGCTGACGCTGCGGCTAATCGCCGAAGGTGAAAGCCCCAATTGGCGGGCGGCCGCTGAAAAACTGCCTGTTTCGACAACTTTAACGAAGATAGCCATTTCACTCAGCAACGCGAGTGGAAGATTTGTGCTCACAGCGCAATAGTCCTTTGAGTATGTGACGGATTATCACGTCAGACTGACATCAATATAATCATAATGGAAATGATAAAAGGGTAATGATTATGACAACCCGTCTATTTTTTGAGAACGATACGCTGGCAATGGATGTTGAGGTGCTGAGCTGCACGCCGGCTGGTGAGGAGTTTGCCGTGATATTACTGGCGACTATTTTTCATCCGCAAGGTGGGGGACAACCTTCTGATACCGGTTACATCGGCGCTAATCAGGTGTTGCGGGTTGTTCAGCAGCAGGGGCAATTAATTCATTATCTGGCGAAGCCCATAGCGCCGGGAAGTTATTATGCTCGTGTGGATAATGAGCGCCGCCTGTTAAATACACGTATGCATTCAGCGGGGCATCTTATCGGCAATATTGGTGAAAGTTATGGTTGGCTACCGGTGAAAGCGCATCATTGGCCGGGGGAAGGGCGAGTGTCATTTAAACGGACCCAAGACTCCCAGGTGGTTGATATTGATATTGTTCAAGCGGCGCTGGAACAATTTATCCAGCAAGATTTACCGAGACAGACTTCAGTACAAGGTGATTTTCGTGAAGTTGGTTTTGGTGAATTATCGGCTTATGCCTGCGGTGGTACCCATGTCAGCTCATCGCGCGTACTGGGTAAGGTTACTGTGCAGTCAATCTCGGAGAAGAAAGGCGTTATGTCAGTCAACTATCGGGTTGATTAGCCTGTGAACATAAAAGGTATAAGCAATTTCTGAGATGACCTGATTATTTTATCCTTTAATGCTGTTGAGAATTATTAATCAACTTCATTGATAATCATTATCACTGAGTGTAATAATATCATCCATATAAGTTCCGTGGAGTATGGATTGTGGCGAATGTAGCTGAAGTGATTTACCCTTCAACAATGGCGATTTCTGATGAAGTCGCCAGTTTGTTCGCCCGTACATTTGTGCACTTCTCCGAATCCTTTTATGTTGATGCGGTAGAAATCCCTAAAGACAGCATATTGCTTGAGCAGTGGGCGGCAGAAAATAGCCTGCCCGCGTTGATGCAAAACTATGAAAATCACTATTACAGCGATACTGGGCTTAATCCAAATCATAAAGCGCTGCACTCATTATGGGGGCAATGGTATTTCGGTTTGGTTATTCCCCCTATGATCTTGATGTTACTGGCATTACCTGCAACGATAGATACCCGTCCGGAGAGAGTTCGCATTAAATTTCACGCAACAGGACGACCTGAAGCTATCTACTATCAACATGACTGGTTAGATAAATCACCGTCATCTTTATTGCAACGGCTCTATTTATTACTCGATCATCATATTATTCCTGTCATGAAGAGAATAGAGCGCCAGCCAAAAGCTAATATCCGGCTGATATGGAATAACATAGGTTATTTGATGTTTTGGTATCTGCGCGAATTCGCAAATAAGTTAGGCCCCATTGAGGGCTATAACGCCATTATTGAAAATCTTTTTCTCACCTCAAGCTTGCCTGATGGAAGAGATAACCCACTCTATCGCACTGTTATTCCTCGTAATGGGGGAATGGAGCGCCGCACTTGCTGCCAACGTAATAAACTTCCTGGTGTCGGCAGTTGTCTTGATTGCCCGTTAGAATCTCGCCCATAACCGGTATATCATTCAACTTACAGATAAAGTAAGCCTTGAAGGATATTTCGGTGAATAAAGAAAAAATTGCCCATTTAAATGCGGTTAGTCGCAAAGCTCGTGGGGTCATGGAGCGAGAAGGGCTTGATGCTCTGGTTGTCACCGTCTGCGATAACTTCTATTACCTGACCGGTTTTGCCAGTTTCTTTATGTATACCTTCCGACATACCGGTGCTGCTGTCGCGATTATGTTTCGTGATGAGAACATTCCGTCTCAAATCATCATGAACGAGTTTGAAGCTGCCAGTACGCACTTTGATATGCCCAACATGGTACTGAAAACCTTCCCGGTGTGGGTGGACGTGGCTGATCCGCGCAACCCACTGAATCATCATAAAAAACGTGAACGCCCTATTGGCCCTCCAGTTGAGGCTGTTTTTGCTTTGGTGAAAGATGCCCTTGAGGGCGCAGGAGTGTTGGATAAGACCATTGCGATTGAATTACAGGCGATGTCTAACGGCGGCAAAAACGTGTTAGATAAAGTGGCCCCAGGGTTAAAGTTGGTTGATTCGACAGCGCTATTCAATGAAATACGAATGATTAAAAGCTCGTGGGAGATTCAACACCTGCGAAAAAGTGCTGAAATCACCGAATTTGGTATCGCCAGTGCGGCTAAGCATATTCGAGTGGGTTGCACCGCTGCCGAATTGACCGCGGCATTTAAAGCTGCCGTCATGACTTTCCCTGAGACCAATTTCTCTCGCTTTAATCTTATTTCAGTTGGCGATAATTTCTCACCTAAAATGTTCCCTGATGAAACCCCGGCAAAGCCTGGCGACTTAATTAAGTTCGACTGTGGGGTTGATGTGGCGGGTTATGGTGCCGATCTTGCCAGAACATTTGTCTTGGGGGAACCAGATGAACTCACACAACAGATATATGACACTATCAGAATCGGTCATGAGCATATGCTCTCGATGGTTGCTCCGCGCGTTAAGTTAAAAGACGTGTTTGATAGCACTATGGATGTGATTAAAAAGTCCGGTTTACCGCATTATAACCGTGGCCATCTTGGCCATGGCGATGGTGTATTTTTAGGGCTGGAAGAAGCACCATTTGTTAGCACATTGGCAACGGAAACATTCCGACCAGGTATGGTGTTAAGCCTGGAAACACCTTATTACGGTATCGGGATTGGTTCGATTATGCTGGAAGATATGATTCTCATTACCGATAGCGGTTTTGAGTTTCTGAGTAAAATGGATCGTGATTTGTGTCGTTATAATTAATTTGTGCTAGCCCCATTATATGTGAGTTAAGCACATACCTAAAATAGACTCTGGTTTTCTAACAGAGTCTATTTTTAATATAAAAACATTCAGCCTGACTCATAAGAAAGTAATAAATTTCACATATTAAATATAGAGTTAAAGTAGAATTGTGAGTTCATACTGAACCAGGCCTATTCTGGTGGTACCATTGAAAATGAAATTATTCTGTTTTTGACTATAACGCGAGTGATAATCGCTAGCATCCATGATTGCACGATTTTATATAGTCGGATGCATAAAGAATATTTTAGATAATCAAATTTAGAAGTAGCGAGTTTCTCCATAAACAAACTGAAAACCAAATTGTGCTGTCTTTTCACAGAACACTGTGTTGTAGCATTCCCTTAGTA
>NZ_CACVAD010000100.1 GCF_902726545.1 Yersinia artesiana
ATTTTATTTCTACCTTGGTTTTTTTTGATTTGCCTCATCTAAATCTGACATTTGTCACATAAATGCTTTAAATATCTAATAAGTGAGCAGAAAATTGGTCATTAATGCTAAATAAGATGCACATATACCCATATTAATGTTTAGTGCTACGCTTAATTACTTGTTGAATCTTTGTCTGACAGGCAATGCCCTATATTCGCTAGCTAATTTATCAAAGGATGATTCATGTCTAAACGTCTATGGCTCCGAAATACCTTGCTGACAACTGCTCTATTAAGTGCTTTTTCTCTTCCAGTCAGTGCTGCAACGCCAACTCACACACTACAACTGGCTATTGGTGACGAGCCAACCGAAGGTTTTGACCCCATGTTAGGTTGGAGTCATGGCAGTTATCTGCTGCTGCACAGCCCGTTACTCAAACAAAATGAAGATCTCAGTTGGAATGGTTTTTTGCTGAGCGATTATAAAACCAGTGATGATGGCAAAACCTGGACTCTGACACTCAAACCAGACCTCAAATTCTCCGACGGCTCACCTCTGACCGCCAAAGATGTGGCGTTTACCTACAACCATGCGGCTGCCAGTGGCGGCAAGGTTGATATGGGTAACTTCGTCAGTGCAGAAGTCATTGACCCTCTTAATGTTCGCGTTCAATTGAAAGCGCCACAAAGCACCTTTGTGAACGTATTGGGCTCACTGGGGATTGTTTCAGCGGATAAATATGATGCTAAAACCTATGCGCAAAAACCTATTGGTGCCGGCCCATACCGCTTAGTGAGCTTCCAGCCGGGTCAACAAATGATTGTCGAAGCAAACCCTTATTATGCGGGCAACAAAAATGATTTCGACAAGCTTATTTTTGTGTTTCTTGATGAGGACAGCGCTTTTGCTGCCGCGCAAAGTGGGCAGTTAGGCGTAGTTCGTATTCCTCCGTCTATGGCGGTTGGCCCGGTTAATAACATGAAGTTATGGGTCAGGCCGAGTGTGGAAAATCGGGGTATCGTGTTCCCGACCACGCCAGCGGGTAAAAAGGATGCACAGGGTTACCCAATTGGTAATGATGTCACCGCCGATGTCGCGATTCGCCGCGCCATTAACTACGCCATTGACCGCCAATTGCTGGCTGACCAAATCATGGAAGGCCATGCCATCCCTGCCTATAGCGGTGTGCAGGGGTTGCCATGGAATAATCCGGACTCAGCCATCAAAGATGGTGATATTGAAACAGCCAAACAGATATTGGAACAGGCTGGCTGGAAGCTGAACAGCGCGGGTATTCGAGAGAAAAATGGCGTCCCGGCTAAAATCACACTTTGGTATGCCAGCGGTGATACCACACGCCGCGACTTAGCGCAGGCGGTACGTTCCATGCTCAAACCTATCGGCATTGAGGTGGATTTGAAATCCGGTAGCTGGGAAACGGTAGAGCGGAATATGCACGCTAATCCTACTCTGTTTGGCTGGGGCAGCCTTGACCCGATGGAGCTGTATCACCACTACAGCAGCAAAGCGGCGGGGGTGGAATATTATAATCCGGGCTACTATCAAAACCCGGTGGTGGATAAACATCTGCAACAAGCGCTGGATGCCAAAACCTGGGAGCAAGCCGTGCCATTTTGGCAACAAGTGGGTTGGGACGGCACCACCGGTACTGGTATTCGGGGCGATGCGGCATGGGCATGGTTACTGAATATCCAGCATACGTATCTGGCCAATAATTGTGTTGATTTAGGCAAAGGCGCACCGGAAATCCACGGCTCGTGGTCACTGCTTAATAGCCTCGATAGCTGGAAATGGACTTGTCAGTAATGAAAGGTATTTCGCTATTTATCCTGCGTTTAGCTTGTCTGCTGCTGGTCACCGCAGTAGGCACCTTTACGTTACTGAGTTTCTCTCCCGTTGACCCAATACGCGCCTATATCGGCAGTGATTTACTGCATGTGCCACCGGAGCAGTATCCACTGATTGCAGCACGTTGGGGGCTGGATTTACCTTTGTGGCAGCGGTTCCTGCATTGGTTTACCCAAGTATTACAAGGGGATTTCGGTTATTCGATGTTATATAACGCGCCGGTTTCACAAGTTATCGGAGAGCGTTTTGCGACCTCGTTCGCGTTACTATTTTCGGCATGGTTATTCTCCGGCATTGTCGGGTTATTACTAGGGTTGACGGCGGGGCGCTACCTTAACCGCTGGCCGGATCGTGTTATCTCAAGCCTGTCTTATTTATTAGCTTCATTGCCGACTTTCTGGATTGGTCTATTACTGCTGTCATTATTTGCAGTCAAACTGAACTGGGCGCCGATTTGCTGCGCCTGGACGCCAGGGAGTCATGCTGAAACAGCCAGTTGGAGTGACAAACTGCATCATCTTATTCTGCCGATGCTGGCGTTAGGATTACTGGGGGTCGGTAATATTGCGCTGCATACCCGTGCTCGCGTGGCTGAAGTGATGAACAGTGAATTTATCCGCTATGCGCAAGCGCAGGGGGATAAAGGGTGGCCCTTGGTCAATTTCCATATCTTGCGCCATGCCATTACCCCGGCGCTGTGTCTGCAATTTGCCTCGGTGGGCGAATTGTTGGGCGGATCTTTATTAGCGGAGAAAGTCTTTGCTTACCCTGGGTTGGGGCAGGCGACTATTGATGCCGGGTTACACGGCGATATTCCGTTATTGATGGGGATTGTGATGTTTTGCGCCATCTTGGTTTTTTGTGGTAACAGCATCGCCAATACCCTGTTACACCGCTTGAACAGGGGGGCTGCGCGACAATTATGACTTATAACCCAAACCGAGCTTTATTCCGGCTTTTTGTTTCTTTAGCGCTATTAGCCACATTGGTTGTTTACGGATGGGCAATATACCCCATTGAAATTCCAATGGATTTAATGGCCCGCCGCCAGCCGCCGTCACCGGCTTATTGGTTTGGCACCGACAGCTTAGGGCGTGATCTGTGGTTACGCTGTTTTCAGGGAATGACCACCAGTTTGCAAATCGGTTTGATTGCGGCCTTTGCCAGTGGCCTGCTAGCGATGCTTACTGCCAGCTTATGTTCAATAAATAAAACGCTGGATTATCTGATCCGCGGATTAATTGACAGCATGCTGGCCTTACCGCATTTACTTTTATTGGTACTGATCTGTTTCACTTTGGGGGGAGGGAAGCACGGCGTTATTTTGGCGGTAGCACTAACTCACTGGCCCAAACTGGCCTTGATTTTACGCGCTGAGATTTTACGTATTCGTGAAACTGATTATGTGATGCTCTCACATCGCTTAGGTAACAGTAATTTTTACCGTTGGCGTCATCATCTGCTACCGTTATTACTACCACAATGGATTGTTGGCACGCTGCTGATGTTCCCCCATGCGGTGTTACACAGTGCGGCACTGAGTTTTTTAGGTTTTGGGTTGTCGCCTCATGAACCGTCGTTGGGGATTTTATTGGCCGATGCACTTCGTTATCTGAGCAGTGGTGCATGGTGGCTGGCATTTTTCCCAGGTCTGATTTTGGTCGGGTTAGTTCTGATATTTGACCAGTTTGCCCGAGCACTGCAACAACTGTGGGTGAGGATAGCCTGATGCTGAGATTTTCAAGGTTTGCCATTGATGTTGCCCATTATCGCTGGCTAGGTCGGAAAAGCTGGCACCCTTTGCTGAATAATATTTCTTTGGAAGTAAACCCAGGGGAATTGGTCGCGTTGGTCGGGGGGAGTGGCGAAGGGAAGAGCCTGTTACTGCAAAGTGTATTGGGCTTGTTACCGGAAAACATGCGTTGCCGTGGTGAGATTATTCTGGATGGTGAAGTTCTGTGTGCCCAAGATAAAATTGAACGGCGTGGCAAGACCTTATGTTATGTCCCGCAAGGGGTTAGCGCGCTGAATCCTCTGATAAAAGTGGGGTCACAGATGACCCGCGCTGCCCAACTCAGCGGGGTAAAACTGCGGCTGGAAGATGTCGCGCTGCAACTGCAAACCTACAATCTCGCACCGGGGTTAGTCCATGATTTCCCCCGGCAGCTCTCTGGCGGCATGGCAAAACGGGTGCTGACCAGTTGTGCAACCCTAACTAATGCTCGTTATATTCTGGCGGATGAAGTGACCTCATGGCTCGATGATGAGCATGCTTGCCAGTTACTGACCCATTTACGCGCTTTTTGTCAACAAGGGCGCGGTATTTTATGGGTTACTCATGACTTAGCTCTGGCGGCGCGCTTTGCCGATAAGATTGCGGTATTACATCAAGGCGAACTACACGAAACGCTGAGCGCTGAAGAGCTGAAAAATAACGGCGGCAGCCCGTGGTTACAGTCGCTTTGGGCGGCATTGCCGGAGCAACAGTTTGTCAGCCAGAAAATGTCACCGGCGGAGGTGGCCGAGTATGTTTAGTGTCGATAATCTGACCATTGATCAAGGGGGGAAACGGTTGTGGGATTCGGTCTCATTTTCGTTGAAACCGGGAGAGCGATTGGGGATTTCCGCACCCAGTGGGTTTGGCAAAACCACCTTGGGGAGGGTGTTGGCACAATGGCAGTCGGCGACATCCGGGCAAATTCTAATAGGCGGCGCACCGCTGGCTAAAAAAGGTTATTGCCCCATTCAATTAGTACCTCAGCACCCTGAGCAAAGTTTCAATCCTTATCGGACAACTGGCGAGAGTTTGCATGATGCCTGGCGACCCGATGCACTGTGGCTTGAACGAATGGCTGTGAATCCGGTTTGGCTAAAACGCCGGCCCGATGAATTATCTGGCGGAGAACTCGCGCGGATTGCCCTGTTGCGCGCCCTCGATCCACGGACCCGCTATTTAATTGCCGACGAAGTTACCGCACAACTTGATGCCCATATTCAGGCCCAAATATGGCAAGTGCTATTGGAAGAATCCGCTCGTCGGCCGTTAGGCCTAATTGTTTTCAGTCATAATAAATCTTTATTGGAAAAGGTGTGCTCACGTATATGGATACCTGAGCGAGAGAGTGAAAAGCCTCTTTATCCACGGCCAGTGGTTAAACCTCATCTTGGTTTGGCGATGATAAAAACAGGGTAGACCCAATGATAATTAATTAGAGATAAATAAAATCTTAACAATAAAATAATAATGTGACGTGATAATGGCTCTGCGGATAGGTCGTTTTTAAGTGATATCATATTATAAATGTATTGATTGAGATCATATTACTCTTAAATAGCTAAAAATAGACATGCACCATATG
>NZ_CACVAD010000101.1 GCF_902726545.1 Yersinia artesiana
GCTCTTTAACAATTTATCAGACAATCTGTGTGGGCACTCGCAAGACGATATCGAAGCCTGTTTCGACAGGCAGAAGAAATATCAAAGTCTTGAAGAGTGACCAAAGCAGTACACATTTGAACTTCGGTTCGAATGCATATTTGCAGAAAGTAATCTTTGAGCATCGCTATGTTAACTCATAGCAAATCAAACAAATCTTAAATTGAAGAGTTTGATCATGGCTCAGATTGAACGCTGGCGGCAGGCCTAACACATGCAAGTCGAGCGGCAGCGGGAAGTAGTTTACTACTTTGCCGGCGAGCGGCGGACGGGTGAGTAATGTCTGGGAAACTGCCTGATGGAGGGGGATAACTACTGGAAACGGTAGCTAATACCGCATGACCTCGAAAGAGCAAAGTGGGGGACCTTCGGGCCTCACGCCATCGGATGTGCCCAGATGGGATTAGCTAGTAGGTGGGGTAATGGCTCACCTAGGCGACGATCCCTAGCTGGTCTGAGAGGATGACCAGCCACACTGGAACTGAGACACGGTCCAGACTCCTACGGGAGGCAGCAGTGGGGAATATTGCACAATGGGCGCAAGCCTGATGCAGCCATGCCGCGTGTGTGAAGAAGGCCTTCGGGTTGTAAAGCACTTTCAGCGAGGAGGAAGGCATAAAGGTTAATAACCTTTGTGATTGACGTTACTCGCAGAAGAAGCACCGGCTAACTCCGTGCCAGCAGCCGCGGTAATACGGAGGGTGCAAGCGTTAATCGGAATTACTGGGCGTAAAGCGCACGCAGGCGGTTTGTTAAGTCAGATGTGAAATCCCCGCGCTTAACGTGGGAACTGCATTTGAAACTGGCAAGCTAGAGTCTTGTAGAGGGGGGTAGAATTCCAGGTGTAGCGGTGAAATGCGTAGAGATCTGGAGGAATACCGGTGGCGAAGGCGGCCCCCTGGACAAAGACTGACGCTCAGGTGCGAAAGCGTGGGGAGCAAACAGGATTAGATACCCTGGTAGTCCACGCTGTAAACGATGTCGACTTGGAGGTTGTGCCCTTGAGGCGTGGCTTCCGGAGCTAACGCGTTAAGTCGACCGCCTGGGGAGTACGGCCGCAAGGTTAAAACTCAAATGAATTGACGGGGGCCCGCACAAGCGGTGGAGCATGTGGTTTAATTCGATGCAACGCGAAGAACCTTACCTACTCTTGACATCCACGGAATTTAGCAGAGATGCTTTAGTGCCTTCGGGAACCGTGAGACAGGTGCTGCATGGCTGTCGTCAGCTCGTGTTGTGAAATGTTGGGTTAAGTCCCGCAACGAGCGCAACCCTTATCCTTTGTTGCCAGCACGTCATGGTGGGAACTCAAAGGAGACTGCCGGTGATAAACCGGAGGAAGGTGGGGATGACGTCAAGTCATCATGGCCCTTACGAGTAGGGCTACACACGTGCTACAATGGCAGATACAAAGTGAAGCGAACTCGCGAGAGCAAGCGGACCACATAAAGTCTGTCGTAGTCCGGATTGGAGTCTGCAACTCGACTCCATGAAGTCGGAATCGCTAGTAATCGTAGATCAGAATGCTACGGTGAATACGTTCCCGGGCCTTGTACACACCGCCCGTCACACCATGGGAGTGGGTTGCAAAAGAAGTAGGTAGCTTAACCTTCGGGAGGGCGCTTACCACTTTGTGATTCATGACTGGGGTGAAGTCGTAACAAGGTAACCGTAGGGGAACCTGCGGTTGGATCACCTCCTTACCTAACGATACGCATTGCGCAGTGTCCACACAGATTGTCTGATG
>NZ_CACVAD010000102.1 GCF_902726545.1 Yersinia artesiana
AGTACTGAGATAAGGATTAACCTGTATTAGAGTCTCTCAAATAATCACAGCACAAGTTGTCTGTAAAGACACCTTCGGGTTGTGAGGTTAAGCGACTAAGCGTACACGGTGGATGCCTAGGCAGTCAGAGGCGATGAAGGGCGTGCTAATCTGCGAAAAGCGTCGGTAAGGTGATATGAACCGTTATAACCGACGATACCCGAATGGGGAAACCCAGTGCAATTCGTTGCACTATTGCATGGTGAATACATAGCCATGCAAGGCGAACCGGGGGAACTGAAACATCTAAGTACCCCGAGGAAAAGAAATCAACCGAGATTCCCCCAGTAGCGGCGAGCGAACGGGGAGGAGCCCAGAACCTGAATCAGCGTATGTGTTAGTGGAAGCGTCTGGAAAGTCGCACGGTACAGGGTGATAGTCCCGTACACAAAAATGCATATGTTGTGAGTTCGATGAGTAGGGCGGGACACGTGACATCCTGTCTGAATATGGGGGGACCATCCTCCAAGGCTAAATACTCCTGACTGACCGATAGTGAACCAGTACCGTGAGGGAAAGGCGAAAAGAACCCCGGCGAGGGGAGTGAAATAGAACCTGAAACCGTGTACGTACAAGCAGTGGGAGCACCTTCGTGGTGTGACTGCGTACCTTTTGTATAATGGGTCAGCGACTTATATTTTGTAGCAAGGTTAACCGAATAGGGGAGCCGTAGGGAAACCGAGTCTTAACTGGGCGAATAGTTGCAAGGTATAGACCCGAAACCCGGTGATCTAGCCATGGGCAGGTTGAAGGTTGGGTAACACTAACTGGAGGACCGAACCGACTAATGTTGAAAAATTAGCGGATGACTTGTGGCTGGGGGTGAAAGGCCAATCAAACCGGGAGATAGCTGGTTCTCCCCGAAAGCTATTTAGGTAGCGCCTCGTGAACTCATCTTCGGGGGTAGAGCACTGTTTCGGCTAGGGGGTCATCCCGACTTACCAAACCGATGCAAACTCCGAATACCGAAGAATGTTATCACGGGAGACACACGGCGGGTGCTAACGTCCGTCGTGAAGAGGGAAACAACCCAGACCGCCAGCTAAGGTCCCAAAGTCATGGTTAAGTGGGAAACGATGTGGGAAGGCATAGACAGCCAGGATGTTGGCTTAGAAGCAGCCATCATTTAAAGAAAGCGTAATAGCTCACTGGTCGAGTCGGCCTGCGCGGAAGATGTAACGGGGCTAAACCATGCACCGAAGCTGCGGCAGCGACACTTAGGTGTTGTTGGGTAGGGGAGCGTTCTGTAAGCCGTTGAAGGTCATCTGTGAGGGTGGCTGGAGGTATCAGAAGTGCGAATGCTGACATAAGTAACGATAATGCGGGTGAAAAACCCGCACGCCGGAAGACCAAGGGTTCCTGTCCAACGTTAATCGGGGCAGGGTGAGTCGACCCCTAAGGCGAGGCTGAAAAGCGTAGTCGATGGGAAACAGGTTAATATTCCTGTACTTGGTGTTACTGCGAAGGGGGGACGGAGAAGGCTAGGCTAGCCGGGCGACGGTTGTCCCGGTTTAAGCATGTAGGCGGAGTGACTTGGTAAATCCGGTTGCTTATCAACGCTGAGGTGTGATGACGAGTCACTACGGTGATGAAGTAGTTGATGCCAAGCTTCCAGGAAAAGCCTCTAAGCATCAGGTAACATTAAATCGTACCCCAAACCGACACAGGTGGTCAGGTAGAGAATACTCAGGCGCTTGAGAGAACTCGGGTGAAGGAACTAGGCAAAATGGTGCCGTAACTTCGGGAGAAGGCACGCTGGCATTAGGTAAAGGGACTTGCTCCCGGCGCCGAAGCCAGTCGCAGATACCAGCTGGCTGCAACTGTTTAATAAAAACACAGCACTGTGCAAACACGAAAGTGGACGTATACGGTGTGACGCCTGCCCGGTGCTGGAAGGTTAATTGATGGGGTCAGCCGCAAGGCGAAGCTCTTGATCGAAGCCCCAGTAAACGGCGGCCGTAACTATAACGGTCCTAAGGTAGCGAAATTCCTTGTCGGGTAAGTTCCGACCTGCACGAATGGCGTAATGATGGCCAGGCTGTCTCCACCCGAGACTCAGTGAAATTGAACTCGCTGTGAAGATGCAGTGTACCCGCGGCAAGACGGAAAGACCCCGTGAACCTTTACTATAGCTTGACACTGAACATTGAGCCTTGATGTGTAGGATAGGTGGGAGGCATTGAAGTGTGGACGCCAGTCTGCATGGAGCCAACCTTGAAATACCACCCTTTAATGTTTGATGTTCTAACTCGGCCCCATAATCTGGGGTGAGGACAGTGTCTGGTGGGTAGTTTGACTGGGGCGGTCTCCTCCCAAAGAGTAACGGAGGAGCACGAAGGTTAGCTAATCACGGTCGGACATCGTGAGGTTAGTGCAAAGGCATAAGCTAGCTTGACTGCGAGAGTGACGGCTCGAGCAGGTACGAAAGTAGGTCTTAGTGATCCGGTGGTTCTGAATGGAAGGGCCATCGCTCAACGGATAAAAGGTACTCCGGGGATAACAGGCTGATACCGCCCAAGAGTTCATATCGACGGCGGTGTTTGGCACCTCGATGTCGGCTCATCACATCCTGGGGCTGAAGTAGGTCCCAAGGGTATGGCTGTTCGCCATTTAAAGTGGTACGCGAGCTGGGTTTAGAACGTCGTGAGACAGTTCGGTCCCTATCTGCCGTGGGCGTTGGAAGATTGAGAGGGGCTGCTCCTAGTACGAGAGGACCGGAGTGGACGAATCACTGGTGTTCGGGTTGTCATGCCAATGGCATTGCCCGGTAGCTAAATTCGGAAGAGATAACCGCTGAAAGCATCTAAGCGGGAAACTTGCCTCGAGATGAGTCTTCCCTGGGGCTTTAAGCCCCCTGAAGGAACGTTAAAGACTATGACGTTGATAGGCTGGGTGTGTAAGTGCAGCGATGCATTGAGCTAACCAGTACTAATGATCCGTGAGGCTTAACCTTACAACACCGAAGGTGTTTTG
>NZ_CACVAD010000103.1 GCF_902726545.1 Yersinia artesiana
GGGGAAGGATTCGAACCTTCGAAGTCGATGACGGCAGATTTACAGTCTGCTCCCTTTGGCCGCTCGGGAACCCCACCTAAATTTTAATACTTGAATGGTGCCGGCACCAAGAGTCGAACTCGGGACCTACTGATTACAAGTCAGTTGCTCTACCAACTGAGCTATGCCGGCATCAAGTGCAGCGCATTCTAGGTAGAGTGGGCCTATGATGCAACAAAAAAATTGCACAAATTGCCCTTTCGCTCATAAAACAGCCATTTTTTAAACACCAGATGTATTATTGACCATAGTTGGCTCAATTCACACTCAGTAGTTCACTATTTTAACCAAACCTATGAATGAAAAACATACCTAAAAAGCAGCTCATGTCTCACTGCCAAACAATTCTATCGTCCACAAAGCGAAAATAAATTCAACTTTGTGCCCCACTATGGGGAAATCGACCCCAAAAGGTGCATTAGAAGCTAAAAAAATCCTGGCCTAACGCCATTTATCACACAGTTCCGTATTTGGCTTATTTATTGCTTAAACATAAATATACGTGCAAGCCAGATATCAGACAGGGGCTTTATTATGAAGATAGTTTTACTGAATGCCGCGACATTGCCGATATACCGAAGTGAGCTGGCACATTTGCTGATTGACGCTGTTTCTCATGGAGCCTCTATCGGTTATAGCACTCGAGTCCTCTCACAAGAAGAGGCTGAGAGCTACTATCATGGCCTTCGCCCGGCGATTACAAAAGGTACATTATTGTTGTGGATCGCTCGTGATGAAGTCGGAATTGTTGGAACCATCCAATTAGACCTTTGCCAAAAACCGAATGGTTTAAATCGAGCCGAAGTACAGAAATTATTAGTCCATAGCCGCAGCCGCCGCACAGGGGTTGGACATAAATTAATTATTGAGATGGAAAATACTGCGGTCCAACTTCGTCGCGGATTGTTATACCTGGATACCGAAGCTGGCTCCCCCGCTGAGTCTTTCTATCGTGCACAAGGGTACCGATGTATGGGCGAAATCCCTGATTATGCCTGTACTCCAGATGGTTACTATCATCCAACTGCTATTTATTTCAAACGTTTATTCTCTGTTAATCAAACACATACATCCATAGCAAGCTAATAATTATAAATGCAATGAACTACAAAGTAGAAGCTTGGCATAGCCCTTCTTAATTGATCGGAATAGCAACACACATCAAAGAAATCACTCACTAAACACAAAAATGTCTACGCCAAAAAGCAAGCTGCCTATAATATGCAGCTTGTTTCTTATCTGGAGTTGGCGTCCAGCGCCTTTCCCAACCTGCGTTAACAGGCAGAATTTGGCTTATGACAAAAAGAGATCAATCTTTAGCGACGCCTTATCTACAGTTCGATCGTACTCAGTGGGCTGCTTTGCGCGACTCAGTACCATTGACGCTAACAGAAGAAGAAATCGTTAAACTCAAAGGGATTAACGAAGACCTTTCATTAGATGAAGTGGCACAAATATATCTGCCACTCTCACGACTACTTAATTTTTATATCAGTTCTAATTTGCGTCGCCAGGCGGTTCTGGAGCAATTTCTTGGAACTGATGGCCAACGTATTCCCTATGTTATCGGTATTGCGGGCAGTGTTGCGGTAGGTAAAAGTACAACCGCTCGTTTACTGCAGGCGTTGTTAAGCCGCTGGCCAGAGCATCGTAGTGTCGAACTGATTACTACAGATGGTTTTCTTTATCCAAATAAAGTGCTGAACGAGCGCGGGCTGATGAAGAAAAAGGGATTCCCAGAATCCTATGATATGCACAACTTGGTGAAATTCGTCTCTGAGGTAAAATCAGGTGCTGACCATGTTACCGCGCCAGTTTATTCCCATTTAATATATGATGTTGTCCCTGATGGTAATAAGATTATCAAACAGCCGGACATACTTATATTAGAGGGATTAAATGTTTTACAGAGTGGCATGGATTACCCTCATGATCCACATCATGTATTTGTTTCCGACTTTGTAGATTTCTCTATATATGTAGATGCGCCTGAAGACTTGTTGCAAAGTTGGTATATCAACCGGTTCCTTAAGTTCCGTCAGGGTGCATTTTCTAATCCTGATTCTTACTTCCATAACTATGCAAAACTGCCAGAAACAGAGGCAGTGAAGATTGCAACCCAGCTATGGAAAGAAATTAATGGATTGAATTTAAAACAGAATATATTGCCAACGCGTGAACGCGCTAGCCTAATAATGACTAAAAGTGCCAATCATGCAGTCGAAAGTGTGCGTTTAAGAAAATAACAAATAGTGGGCAGTAATAGCTGCCCACTTAACTTATTAATTAACTCCGCGAAGAGATATTTCACCACCGATATAAGATTTTATATGCCCATCCTGCTCTAACAATAATGCGCCTTGTTGATCTATACCGCGAGCAATACCAAATATTTCTTGGTTTCCGATAATCAATTTTACTGGGCGATCAAGATAATTATCCATTTCCCGCCAACGTGAAATAAAGGCGGATAGTCCCTCATTTTCAAATTTAACCACTGCCAGTCGTAATTCAGATAACAATTCAGCTGTCAGCTTATTACGATCAATAATAACGCCAGCTTCTTGTAAATTAATCCAGTCCTGGCTAATAACATTGGTCGTTGATTCACGCATGGTCAAATTGATACCGGCACCAATAACCAACTGTGCTGCATCACCCGTTTTACCGGTGAGTTCCACTAATATTCCAGCCAGCTTCTTATCATTTAAATACAAATCATTCGGCCACTTGACGCGAACATGCTCTGCACCCAGTTTATGCAGTACCTCTGCCATCACAATGCCCACCACTAAGCTTAGCCCCATCGCGGCCGCAGGGCCTTGTTCCAATCGCCAGAACATTGATAAATAAAGATTAGCACCAAAAGGCGAGACCCACTGGCGACCACGTCTACCGCGGCCAGCTTGCTGATATTCAGCAACGCAAGCATCACCAGATTTAAGTTTAGTGATGCGATCTAACAGATATTGATTCGTCGAATCAACTACCGGTAATACAGCGACTTGACCGGCGGGTAAATAACTTAATATGGTTTGTTCATCAAGCAATTGGATAGGTGCCGGTAAGCTATATCCTTTGCCAGGCACAGTAAAAACATCCAGTCCCCATTCTCTGATAGTTTGCATGTGCTTATTAATTGCGGCACGGCTCATACCCAACATTTCACCTAGCTGCTCACCTGAGTGAAAAGCACCATCGGCAAGTACACCAATTAATCGCAAGGGGACTTTTATATCTTTCACGACAAACGCTCCACAGCATTAACTTCACCATTACTTGCGATAAAGCGCACCTCTGGCTCTAACCAGATGGAAAATTTCTTTGCGACCTGCTGACGAATATGACTGGCAAGCCCCAACACATCCTGCCCAGTAGCCTCTGCAAGATTAATCAGTACCAAAGCTTGCTGCTGATGCACGGCAGCCCCGCCAATCTGGTATCCTTTGAGCGCACACTGATCAATAAGCCAGCCCGCAGCCAGCTTTACAGATCCATCGGGTTGTGGGTAATGAGGTGCATTGGGGTAGCGTTTCACAATATCTTCAGCCACAGTTGCATCCACAACTGGGTTTTTAAAGAAACTACCGGCGTTGCCAGTCACAGTCGGATCAGGCAATTTACTCCGACGCATCGCACAGACAGAGTTGAAAATATCTATTGCTGTCACAGTCAATGGGTCCATACGCATTAAATCACCGTAGCCTAATGTCGGTACCCAAGATTTTATTAATCGAATACCTACAGCTACAATGGCAAATCCATAACCGTAGTGATGTTTAAATATGCTGTCACGATAACCAAATTGGCAGTCTTCAGCAGAAAGGCGTAGAACTGTGCCCTTCTCCATATCCAGCAAATCAACGTATTCACATACTTTTTGCAGCTCAACACCATATGCACCAATATTTTGAATTGGAGCAGAGCCAACACAGCCAGGGATTAAAGCTAAGTTCTCTAAACCCGGCATGTTATTTTGCAACGAGTAGCATACCAATTGATGCCAATTCTCCCCGGCACCTACATGCAGATGCCAGGCAGTATCATCTTCCGTACAGGTAATACCCTTAATACGGTTAAGTAATACTGTCCCTGAGTAGTTTTCAATAAACAGCACATTACTGCCCTCCCCAAGCAAGAGTACAGGCCGATGCTTAGAGACAGACTCATGCCATGCATCAATCAATTCTTGTGTAGAACTAGCACTGATAACATTGCTCGCGTAGGCCGATAGTGCAAAAGTGTTGAGATGTTTTAGCGGGGAACGTTGATTCGACATTACATTGGATACTCATTCTAACTAGCTCTAACGCTAGTCTAACCGATCATAATACTCATATTGTATTTTGTTTTAAGTGAATACATAAAAAAGCCCTCTGCATGGCAGAAGGCTCTTTCTTTGGCTTTTTATTTCCCACATAGCAAAAACCCCACGCTTTTGGCATGGGGTCTCGGCTTGATTTGATGCCTGGCAGTGTCCTACTCTCGCATGGGGAGACCCCACACTACCATCGGCGCTACGGCGTTTCACTTCTGAGTTCGGC
>NZ_CACVAD010000104.1 GCF_902726545.1 Yersinia artesiana
ACTACATATTGTCAGATGATTTTTTCATCTGTTTTACTCAAATAGCCATTAAATCGCTCTCTGAGTTTCAGCTTACTCTACTCATCCACTCTCAATATAGCAAGAAAATGATCGATTTAAACGATTTATAAATCGATATCGATAGTTTTTAACGATTGATAAGCTCTAATCGATCGGGTTTTTAATTGACAATAACGATCGATAGTTAATCTATGATAGGCAATAACTATCATAAGTTTGATTTTGATCGTTACAAACGATATGACGAAAAACAAAAATAATTTAATCCTATCAATTGGTTAAAAAGATGGTTTGTTCCCTCATACCAGTCGATGCCTCATATAGAGCCTTCTTACTGGTGCCGGAACGGCCTTTATCCTCTCAAACTGACTTCTTTCGAGGGTGTGTATGAGTAAAAGCATTGCGCTATCGCTGGCACTGACGGTTATAGCTTTATCAGGGTGCCAGCAACTTAATGAAGGCGTGAATAAGGTCAATGGGGCGATTAATACCTCGTTATCCTCATTGAACGGAACAGTAGATAACGTATTAGGTCTTTCCACAGCAAAACAAGATACCGGCCCGGCATCCTCAGTTGCTGGCCTTGGTCCTGTCTGTAAGGACTATGAAGAAAATGCAATGGCAGCAGAAAAGAACTGGACGGGTAAACGGATCTCAATTGCTAATGCCACTGTTCTTGAAGTCACTAAAGGCAGGAGTGCCAGCGATATGCTCAATGGTATGCCAAAAGCCGCTCATGCCAACTATTACCTGCTCTTCAAAACATCAGATACCAGCTATTGCGGCGGTATGGTGTGGATCAGTTACTACTCTGGCCTTGATGATGCTGTTCTTACTTACAGGAAAGGTCAGAAAGTCAGCGTCACTGGAACAGTCAGCAACTTTGAGGTTCGTGGTTTCACTACAGTGAACAATGCTGATATGCCAGTTCGTCTTGTTGTGTTGAGCAATGGCACTATCAGCCATTAATAAAGGATTAAAACTATGCGTAAAATTTTGGTAGCTGCAAGTCTTTCTGTTCTGTTATCAGGCTGTGGTGAAAAAGGCGACTTTGAGAAAGCGATCAACGCAAAGATTGGTCAAACGAAAACCTGCTACTCATTGAATAACAACAATGTCAGCTTTCCTATTAAGCTCTCTAAGCCACGATTTGATGAAACTGGCACAGGAACGGGGTCTGTGATCCTTGATGGTCTCGTTGAGCAGGGCTTAATGGCCTTTGTTAAAGGCTGGGATAACAACACACTTGGGATAACAGATGAAGGTAAACAAGCCAAAATCTGGGGTGCCAAAGAAGGTGTTTGCATTGGTCGTCGTGTCGTGGAAGAAGTCAAAGAATGGACTGAGCCGGGCAACGGTAATCAGAAAGTTGTTCGCGTATCTTATACATGGAAACTGGCAGATGTCCCCTCATGGGTGGACAAAAAAGCATTTGCCAGCGTCAGGGGCATGAATGAGCCTGTTCAAAGTGTGATCACTCTTGTTAAAACCAGCAACGGCTGGAAGGCGAACTAAGGGGGGGATTATGAAAAACAATACAATTCAGTGTCCTTTTTGCCTAAAAGAGAGTCAGCGAGGAGTGCATGTCTGCACCGGCTGCATGGCGACTGTTTTATATGGAACCTTTCCACAATGGTATGCTGTCTTGGCTATCTTCCTGTCCTTCGGCCTGTCTATATTGATTGGAATGTCTACAGGCATGGCAGGAGCTACTATCAGTCTGCCGATAATTTTTATTGTGGCTTTTATAACTGGTAAGGCGATCTTCTCTGATAATGTTATTTTTAGACGCTGAGTGTGATTAATATTTTCTGATAACGTATGGTCACCATTTTTATGGTGGTGACTCATGCTTATATAATTATATTATACAATCCAGTTTGCGATCTTCATCTTGGTACGCAGTGCTGGAAATTCGGTCAAAAATTTTTCTCGTGAATCAGCCTTTATATAAATACAATCTATGTCATCAATTTCAAACTTCAAAGGAAATGACTTGACATGCTTATCTAGGTTTTTATTTTCTTTATTATATCTGGAACGATTTTCCGATATGCGTCCATTGGCTATTTGAGATAAAGTAGGAACATAACGCCATTCTTTCTCTTTTGTAAAGTTAAAATTATCGTTCTTCATTTTAATATTTTTCCCAAATGCATTTTTAGTGAAGCATTTTATTTTAATGATTGCAAGTCTCGCGTTCTTAGATAGATTTTTATTATTTCTTCTTTCTATTAATAGATCCTCTAATCCAGATGCTGCTGTAGAGTTATTGTGCATATAAATGACTGGGCTTATATTGTTTTTATTAACCCATTGCCAAGTGAACTGAATGCCATACTCACCATAGGTAATTTCAGTTTTTGATAGTTCATCAGGGTCATAATCGCTAAAACACACCATAGGATGTACTGCGGAAGACGCTATTCTATCTCGTTTATTAAAAAAATTCTCCTTGCAATATTTTAATAACAACCCCTTATCTGTTAATATGGATGCAATATTTTCATAGCTACCAGTGAAGTGAATAAGCATATCTTAACCTTAATAAAATGGTAACTAATAAAATACAACGCCGTAGGAATAAAGTAAATATAAAAATAATGATTTTTCTTACCTTTCGACGAACACCAGAAACTAAATAATCTCATCTTAAGTTTCGTCGAACGTAATAAGACATAAACAGCGGTAGATGAATTTCATTAAAAAATAACAATCATTGCACTGCATAATATTTAAAAACAATTAATGTTTAAGATGCCATCAATTTCTATAACCCGGAGGGTTTGGTCTTGGTACATTACTTTTTCTGGTTTGTATGGATGGAGTGAGATCTATATTGTTATCAATATGATTATTTTCATTTTTAGGACGACTTGGAAAACGAGTGATCTCCTCCTTCATCGGTCTGTAATCATCACTGTTAAACCTTGCACGTTTCTCAAATTCAGCACGGGGAACATAGATACCCAGCACCTCATCAAAGACATAGTTTTCAGCAATGCGCTTATCGTGCTCAACATCAAGAGCAACAGGCTTCTTCTTGGCCCAAATAAATTTCTCCTTGAAGAAATCCACGACCAACAGAGTAAAACGCTTGAAGATACCATCCTGACGAGGTTCAATTTTTTTCTTCTTGGACTTAACAGGAGCGCGTTTACCAGCTCTGGTTTTTGCTGAGGATGGGTTTCTCAATTTAGTGCGGGCATAAGGTACTGGGGCAACCAGAACTGGCTGTTGGTCTTCTGATGATGACTGCGAACCCGTTTCAGGCAATACGATTTCAACAGGCTCAGGCAACTCGGACACGGTGAAGCTTCTGAGGTCAACAATGATCTGTTGGTCCAGATCTTTAAAGGTTCGGTAGGTGACCTGAGCTTCCTGTTTCAGTTCATCACGAAAAGCCTGTTCAGCCGCACGGTTTTCCTGAACACTCTTGCTGTTCCACTTAGCACGGTGAATACGCTGCATCGGGGGACGACTGGTTAACGTTGCCTTGGCAAGCCATAACGCCTTGTCTTCAACATCCAATGTAATAGCGGCATTTTCCAAGGCTTCATTGTGTTGAGCATCAATAGAACGATGATCAATACGCTCTTCAGTGCCAGCGGCTTCAAGATAACCATTGGTGAGGGTAGACCACGCTTCACGCCATAGGATCACGTTTTTCTTCTCATTCCAGCTTCTATCCTTTTTGCCAAAGCCTTCAGCCGTAATTGGCTTTAATGTCAACATCACATGTGCATGGGGATTATTACTGTCCAGATCGTGGAAAGCGATATCGGCAATCATTCCCTTATCGACAAAATTATTTTGGCAGTATTCCAACACCAGTTTTATTTTGTCCTCGTTGTTTAGCTCACAGGGAATAGCAACATCAAAATAACGGGCTGTCTGACCATCTTTCTGGCGCTCGACTCTTTCAACTTCATTCCATAGGGCTGTTGAGCTTTCAGTAATATAAGAGGGCGCTGAAACAGGCGCTAATATCTGATGATGGAATAAATCAGAACGGTGGCTGAAATCATAGGTATTGCCCGTGCGATCATCTGTTATTCTGCAACGCGCATGGTAAGCTGCCTTTCTGCAGGAAGACATGCCCTCTGAGCGTTTCACAATTTTAAACTCCAGATGAAAAATAGCCATAAAATATACACCTCAAATATAACCATGCTGCTGTTAGTTTTTCGCAAGAAAAACTTTTGTGTTGACCTTGGTTTTTCTTTTAGCCTGCGGCAGGCAACCGTCGGTAGACCCCACACGCTCACGAAGTGAGTGTATAAGTGGGCATTGTTTTGATAACAATGTAAAAGCTCTCCTTATTAATTAATACAACTAATATGAAAGACTGTAAATAAAGAGAAAACAAAACGCCGAATTAAGCGGCGCAATATAGATTAAAGGAAGATGTCATCCGTTAATGTTATTAGATGTCTTTCAATTAATGTCCGAAGGACAAGACGAGTTATCTACTAGGCTATGAAAATAAAATAACTAATGAGATAAATTA
>NZ_CACVAD010000105.1 GCF_902726545.1 Yersinia artesiana
GTTAATAATTGTGATTTAAATCGCATTCACTGACCCGCTTATCCCTTAGGTTTAACTTTAATAAACATTAAATAACTAAAATTAACATTTTATGTGCAACGCCAGCAGCTGTAGCTGACAGGGCTATGGCTGATCTCTGTTCCCTGCGAATAATTAAAATATGAGGCCCTACTATGTCTGAATCATCAACCGAACCTTTAGTTATACCGAAGGTGTTGCCGGCGGAGAATCACGCCTACCGTAAAGCGGCATGGCATATTTTACCGTTACTGATGCTGTGCTATGTCGTGGCTTATCTGGATCGGGTGAATGTGGGCTTTGCCAAGTTACAAATGGCCGATGACTTACAATTCTCTGATGCGGTGTATGGCTTTGGTGCCGGTATCTTCTTTATTGCTTACTTCTTTTTAGAAATTCCCAGTAACCTGATGTTGCATCGTGTTGGAGCACGGTTGTGGATTGCGCGCATCATGATCACCTGGGGCATTATCTCGGCGGGAATGGCTTTTGTTACCACGCCGATGTCATTTTATGTGATGCGTTGTTTATTGGGGATAGCTGAGGCTGGCTTTTATCCGGGGGTGATCCTTTATATTTCATATTGGTTCCCGACTAACCGTCGCGGCCGAATGTATGCTCTATTCGCCACTGCAGTTCCATTATCTGGGGTGATAGGTGCGCCGCTATCTGGTTGGATAATGGATGCCTTTAATGGTTTCCACGGCTTTGCTGGTTGGCAATGGATGTTTATTCTGGAAGGTATTCCCTCGGTACTCATTGGTATTTTGGTGATTTTTAAACTGACGGACAGGATCGGACATGCCAAATGGTTAACCGATGAAGAGAAAAAAATCCTCCAGACCAATATCGATAATGATACTCAGCATCATGTCCATAGCAGCCTAAAAGAGATTTTCCTGCAACCCCGCGTCTGGTTGCTCACTCTTATTTATTTTTGCCTGATTGCCGGTTTTTACACCATTGGCTTCTGGCTGCCGACACTGATTAAAGACAGTGGCGTTACCGATATTCTGTCCATCGGTTTACTGAGTGCAATTCCTTATGCGGCAGCAGCAGTGACGATGGTCGTGGTCTCACGTAGTGCCGACCGCCTGCGGGAACGGCGCTGGCACCTGGCTTTAACCGCGACATTGGGCGGGATTGGGATGATTATCTCCGCCAGCTTCAGTGACAACATCATCATCGCTATGGTGGGATTAACCATGGGAGCGATGGGGGCATTGAGCACGTTGCCACTGTTCTGGAGCTTACCGACGGCATTCCTTGGGGGCACTGCCGCTGCCGCAGGTATTGCGCTGATCAACTCTTGGGGCAATCTGGCGGGCTTCGCCGCACCTTATATGATGGGCTATTTAAAAGATCTGACTCAAAGTACCACCATCGGCATGTTGATTATTTCCACCATGCTATTTATTGGGGCGGGGTTAGTCTTTTTAGTTCCAGCCAAAACAGTTAATCGCTAACCGCGCAGATAAAAAAGGATATGACGATGAATATCATGGTAACGGGCGCTGCTGGTTTTTTAGGGCGTCGATTAATTGAACGTTTATTAACACTGGATTATCTGACGGATAGCCAGGGTAATCAGCGCAGTATTCACAAAATCATGGCTTGTGATGTGGTGCCGTTGAGTGCGATTACCGATGAGCGGGTGCAGGTTTTTTGTGGTGATATTGCCGATTCGCAATGGTTGGCGAGTGTTTTTGACCAGCAGGTTGACACTGTTTTCCACCTGGCGGCGGTTGTTTCCAGTCAGGCGGAAGAGGAATTTGATCTGGGAATGCGCATTAATTTTGATGCCACCCGCGGCTTACTGGAACGGGCGCGCCAACTAGGGCACTGTCCTAAAGTCATTATTACCAGTTCAGTGGCTGTATTTGGTGGCGAGTTACCGGCAGTTGTACCCGATGAGCAGGTCTGGGCGCCGCAAAGTTCTTATGGAACACAGAAAGCCTTGAATGACTTATTGCTGGCAGATTATACCCGCCGAGGATTTGTTGATGGGCGTAGTTTGAGAATGCCCACTATCGTGGTGCGCCCCGGCAAACCAAACCGCGCCGCTTCCAGCTTTGCCAGTGGCATTATTCGTGAGCCATTACAGGGTGTTGAGGTGATTTGCCCGGTGAGTCCACAAACACCTTTGTGGTTGTTATCGCCGAAAATGGCGATTAATAACCTGATCCACGGTCACCAACTGGATGCCAGTCAGCTTAAGTCAGGGCGAGTGATTAATCTGCCAGGATTATCTGTTAGCGTGCAGCAGATGATTGATGCATTACGGCGTATTGCGGGTACTGAAGTGGTTGATCTGATTAAAGTTCAGCAAGATCCACTGATTGAGAAAATTGTGAACTCCTGGCCTGGAAATTTCGAGGCTCACTATGCCAAAGCATTAGGTTTCAGCAGCGATAAGGACTTCGACAGCATCATCAATGACTTTATTCTCGGTGATCTACCCCAGGGGGAGACTGAGTTGCATTAGTTCCGAATTCAACGCTGCCAGGTGCATTGCCCTGCACTTGGCAGTGGTTTAATGAATAAAATAGTTATTTCTCCTGCCTTAATTGATTATCCAAAAAACGTCTAAAGAATCCATCCTGATAAATAGATAAATTCTGCTTTATATTACGCCTGATAGTTTGATGTGAATTTTTGTTAGAATTTTATTTATCACGCTTAATCCTATTT
>NZ_CACVAD010000106.1 GCF_902726545.1 Yersinia artesiana
TTTACGTATATGTATATTAATTGACTGAATTTAAATTAATAAATGCAAATCAGAATGATAGGTTAAATATATTTGCTAAATAACTTTACATTTACATTTTATTTAAAATAATAGTTAATTGTTAGATTGTTCCTACATTAATGTATGATTTTAAGGATTTTTCAATTTTTTTTATTAAGTCTTTTTATCTGGGATTAACTTGTTAATTGAATTTAAAATCCTACAATAAATAAATAGTTAGCCTAAAATTGTCCAATACCACCACATTCACAGAGTGAAATGTTGTATGTTTTTGAATTGTTAGTCCAATCACCCATTCATGCTGTATTTACCAGATAAAAAAATCGAGTATAATCATTTCAATAGTTTTTATGGCTGTACCACTTTTATGACTACATAACATTGTCTTCTTAAGGGGTACGGATAAATACAGTTCTCCTACATTTATTCGTTATCCATATTAAAACTATTATTATTTTCCATCAGCAAGTTGAGTCGGAACATAACTCACCGTCTGTTTTGATTATATTTATATTGATGACTCTTTGAGTAATCAAGAGTTCAGACGTATTAACTCATAAAATATCATCAAAAAATGAAGAAAACCTCATTCATGCATTAGTTATGTCTGAGGAATAAGTAAGTGTTGAATGCTGACACATTGGTAATAAGCCAATTTATGGTTTTATTTATCTATGACTTTTATAACACCTAATTCCGAGTAATCGGGTACACCAATTAAATAAGGAAATATCATGCGTAAGAATTTATTAACTCTGGCTCCGGCTGCATTGTTGTTACTGGCTGCTACTGGTGGTGCTCAGGCGGCTTCTAACGCCCAGATGACTATCACTGCCAACGTGGTTGCTGCTACTTGTGACGTCAGCCTGTCTACCAATAATCTGGACCTGGGTAACTACACTCGCAGCGAGTTTACTTCTGTCGCCACACCAATTGCCGCCAGCGTTAAGCCTTTCACTGTCGGTCTGAACAACTGTCAGGTTCCATTGGCTGCTGGTGATACCGCAGGTCTGGTAGTAACAGGTCAGACACTGGGCGGTAACCCGAACATGTTTAACACCACCGGCACCAACACCGGCATCATGTTGAGCAAGGTTGCTACTCCGAATGCCTTTATCAGCAACAATGACAAACTGATCGTTGCAACCGCCGGTTCTACACCTGCGGCTGGTGATTTCAATACCAAGACTCTGAGCTTACAAGCTGGTCTGGCTTCAACCTCTGCAACAGCAGCAGATATTGGTGCTGTTAGCGCACCTATCCTGTTCAGCTTTGCCTACAACTGATTTATCTCTGTTCGCAAGCGGGCATTATTGCCCGCTTTTTTTAGCCCACAGGAGCCGTAGAATGCCCCGTTTTTTCCCACTTTTTTCCTTGATGCTGTCCTTATTAGCCTCGTCTTTCGTGGCACAGGCGGAAGGATTTGGTATCAACGCCACCCGGCTGATTTATCCTCAGGGTGCCCCCAGTATTAGTGTGACGGTTCGTAATACCCTGGCTGCGACACCTTATCTGGTGCAAACCGGAATAAGCCGCATGCAGCATAAATATGAACCGGCACCGTTTTCGGTTACGCCACCGCTATTTCGTCTGGAAGCGGGCAGCACCAACCAAATTCGTATCGTGGCTCAAAACGTGAATGCGCCAAATAACCACGAGTCAGTCTTCTTTTTTCATGCCAGCGCTATTCCAGCCAGCACCATGCCTGAGTCGGGCAATCAACGTGCAGGCGTCAGTGGAACGGTGCAATTTGGCGTCGGCAATATTATCAAGTTGTTTTACCGCCCGTCAGGATTGCCATCATCATCCGCCGCCGCACAGCGGGATCTGCAATTTTCCCGGGTGAAAGACGGTATTAAAGTCAGCAACAATTCACCGTATTTTGTCAGTTTCGCCAGCCTTAAAATAGGTGATCAGGCCGCCAAACTCGATAGCCCTGCGGCATTGATGATCGCACCATTTAGCCATCATACCTACCCAAGTTCAGTCACCTCCGGCAAGGTTCAGTGGCAGACGATCAATGACGAAGGGGGCATTAATGTCTTCAATCAGACTCTGCCGTAACGTCTCTTTATTTGCTATCGCCCTCGGGCTGCAAGGTCTATTGGCTGCCCCGGTATCTTGATCTCTTCCCTTCTTTCAGTACCGTTGTAAAGTAGAGTTTTGGCCCTTCTTTTCCGTCCAAAAAGAGGTCATTCG
>NZ_CACVAD010000107.1 GCF_902726545.1 Yersinia artesiana
GATTTAGCTCAATAAACCATCTTATCCTTTTTTTAAATAATACTGAAAATTACAAAAATATAGGAAAGCCCCTACAATGAAGGACGTAAATAATGTTTAATAATCGGTTTCAGTCAACTGATTTTATTATTATATGGATTTCTAATCTTGGTGATATCGCTGCAGCATTTGGACCAGAGACCCATCTGCAATGTATATCAGTGGTACGGCAAAGGTTAATAGACGGCGGATTGCCAGCTGTTGCTATAGAGTTGCAGGATGAGGTTGTTACTATAGATCTATCTATGCTGCCAACAAATGTGTTATCCGAAGTTACCCATGTAGAAAACTACTCTACCGATCGACAGGAGGATAAACTTGCACAATTTCTTTTCGCTATTGTCGGTGCAGAGTGCATTGATACAATTCAAGGCCAAGTTTATCTACGCGTTGAAGTTAAATTTCTACGGATCAATGGTACACAATACGGATTTACGGATCGTAGTTCATTCCTTGCTGAGCAATCCACGCGACGACCAGCACTAGTACCAGGAATATTGACTGCTTGGTGTCAACGTTTTCGTTCCGATATGAAACACGCCGCTAATCTATTGAATGGGCTACGTAACGGATCGTTAATACTTGTATTCCAGCCGATTGTTCATTTTATTAATGGGGAAACTGTATGTATATATAGCGAAGCTCTATTACGTCATATTGCAGAACCTACATATGCTCCAGAAGATGCTATAAATGCACTAGAAAGACTGAAACTCATTTCTCACCTTGACTATAGTGTAGTCAGTACCATTCTTCAACTCTTGCGCTATCAGCCTAATCAACATATTGCGGCTAATATCTCTGCGGTATCACTAAATAATAACGCGTTTTGGCATCATCTGATAGAACAGCTAGAAGAAATGCCAGATATAGCGAGCCGCCTGATCCTCGAGATTACGGAAACTGCAGAGATTAGTAAAATTAGCGACGCAATAAGACTATTGGGACTCCTTAAAAAGACAGGAGTTCGCATTGCTTTAGACGATGTTGGCACAGGGATGACTACGCTGGAGTTTATAGCGATAGCCCATGCTGATATCATTAAAATTGATCGTTCCGTATTGCAACGTTCTTCAATATCTTGCTCCGGTGTAGAGAGCTCTGAACTAGCAAACCTCGTATGTCTGTGCAAGAACTATGCAGGTTTGGTTGTAGTTGAGGGGATAGAAACATCTGAACAATTAAATCAAGCAATTGGTCCTGCGCGTGCTAATGGTGTTCAGGGATATTTAATCAGTCGGCCAGAAGTTCAGGCTGGATGGATGAAAACGGCTCCATGCCATGTCGTGGATGTTTATAATCAGTTTTTATCATCCCAACTTGAGGTGATTTTAAGAAATTAAAGACGCTGTACACGATTTTTCAGTGCGACATGAGGCTGTTCCTGTGATTGTTTCAGCCAGTATGCAGTAAGACGTGCGAAGAAACCTGCTGTCTTATCAGCAGTTCCCTACCCGACTGTGTGTTGAGAACAATTTCAGGGTACAAACTGTCGGGGACAACGTAGCCACGGATTATCCGTAAGAGTGAATCGTGAGGTTCAATCTGAAACTGTCCCCCGCAGGTTGTGAAGGGTAATTCCTCTATTTTTAGCGGAGGCGATAAGTAGAATCAGTTCATGTAATGAATATGCTGCATCGGTGTAAAACC
>NZ_CACVAD010000108.1 GCF_902726545.1 Yersinia artesiana
TGATCTCTTCCCTTCTTTCAGTACCGTTGTAAAGTAGAGTTTTGGCCCTTCTTTTCCGTCCAAAAAGAGGTCATTCGTTATGAAAAAGACGCGTTATACCGAGGAACAAATTGCTTTTGCACTCAAACAGGCTGAAACCGGCACTCGTGTCGAGGAAGTCTGCAGAAAGATGGGGATTTCTGAGGCGACATTTTACAATTGGAAGAAGAAATTTGGCGGCATGGGCGTCACGGAATTACGCCGTCTTCGCCAGCTTGAGGAAGAGAATCAGCGCCTCAAACGTCTCGTCGCCGATCTGAGTCTGGACAAGGAGATGCTGCAGGATGTCATTCGAAAAAAGTTCTGAGGCCGCCGCAGAAGCGGGAAGCAGTTGAATATCTGCTGGCGGCCTACCGTATCGGTGTACGCAGAGGATGCCGTCTGATAATGCAGAGTCGCACGGTTTATCATTACTGTAGTCATCGTGACGACAGGGCTATTACCCAACGGATACGGGAAATTGCAGAAACGCGTATCCGTTATGGCTGCCAGCGCATTCATATTCTTTTGCGCCGTGAGGGCTGGCTGGTTAACCATAAGAAAACACACCGTATTTACTGCCTTGAGGGGCTCAACCTGCGTTCGAAACGCCCACGCCGGCATGTGACCGCCAGACACCGGAAAGGACGGCCTCAGGTGCTTGTTGCAGATCAGTGCTGGAGCATGGATTTCGTTGCTGATAACCTGTTCAACGGGCGTCGGATCAGGGCGCTAACTATAGTCGATAATTTTAGTCGGGAATGTCTGGCGATCGAAGTCGGTCAGGGGTTACGGGGCGAGAATGTTGTGGCTGTTCTGGAGCGGTTGAAGCTGTCGTGGGGGCGTGTTCCGCAAAGGCTGCAGACAGACAACGGCAGCGAGTTTATCTCTAAATCGATGGACCGTTGGGCCTATGAAAATCAGGTGACGATGGACTTCTCACGGCCCGGAAAGCCTACGGATAATGCCTTTATAGAGTCATTTAATGGCAGCCTGAGGGATGAATGTCTGAACGTACACTGGTTCCTTTCTTTGGAAGATGCTCAAGAGAAAATTGAATGCTGGCGGCAGGAATATAATCACTTTCGCCCACATTCTTCGTTAAATAATCTGACTCCGGCAGAATTTGCCCGAAGTCATCAAAAAGGTCCGGATCTCTAGTTTAGCCTGGTACGGATATTGGGAGGAGGTCAA
>NZ_CACVAD010000109.1 GCF_902726545.1 Yersinia artesiana
CCGAAGGTGTCTTTACAGACAACTTGTGCTGTGATTATTTGAGAGACTCTAATACAGGTTAATCCTTATCTCAGTACTTCTACGGAGAGATAAGTTTCAGCTGTATTGTTTCAATTTTCAGCTTGTTCCAGATTGTTAAAGAGCAATATTTCACAACACACTGTGTCTTGCGACGGCAGTACGTTTTGAAATAGTTTTTTATATGGTGGAGCTAAGCGGGATCGAACCGCTGACCTCCTGCGTGCAAGGCAGGCGCTCTCCCAGCTGAGCTATAGCCCCATATAAAAAGCAAATCACCTTATTGCTGCAACTCAACAGGGAATGGTGAGTTGGTGGGTCTGAGTGGACTTGAACCACCGACCTCACCCTTATCAGGGGTGCGCTCTAACCACCTGAGCTACAGACCCAACAAGGTACTAAAGCCCGACTAATCTCTCAGTCCGGCCTTATTTGCTCGTTACTTTCTATCAGACAATCTGTGTGGACACTGCGCAATGCGTATCGTTAGGTAAGGAGGTGATCCAACCGCAGGTTCCCCTACGG
>NZ_CACVAD010000110.1 GCF_902726545.1 Yersinia artesiana
CCGTAGGGGAACCTGCGGTTGGATCACCTCCTTACCTAACGATACGCATTGCGTAGTGTCCACACAGATTGTCTGATGAATGTAAACGAGCAAGAGCACCTGTTGATGTTATGAGTTTCGACTCATGCTGATGCGAAACGGTTAGATTTCGGTTTAATCGGAACTTCGTGTCCCCATCGTCTAGAGGCCTAGGACACTGCCCTTTCACGGCTGTAACAGGGGTTCGAATCCCCTTGGGGACGCCAATCCGATAATGTGTGAAAGACATTATCACTGAATATCTTAAAGATGACTTTAACGAGTCGTGTTTAAGATATTGCTCTTTAACAATCTGGAACAAGCTGAAAATTGAAACAATACAGCTGAAACTTATCTCTCCGTAGATGTACTGAGATAAGGATTAACCTGTATTAGAGTCTCTCAAATAATCACAGCACAAGTTGTCTGTAAAGACACCTTCGG
>NZ_CACVAD010000111.1 GCF_902726545.1 Yersinia artesiana
GTAAGTGCAGCGATGCATTGAGCTAACCAGTACTAATGATCCGTGAGGCTTAACCTTACAACACCGAAGGTGTTTTGGATTTGAGAGACAGAGATTAATTTTCAGCGATGATTCCAGATTGGATTGGCTGGCTGGGTAGAAATACCGAGCGAGTTAATTAAAACAGAATTTGCCTGGCGGCCATAGCGCGGTGGTCCCACCTGATCCCATGCCGAACTCAGAAGTGAAACGCCGTAG